>CBDUYN010000022.1:0-84567 GCA_965371445.1 uncultured bacterium
CCGTTTTGCCCGATTTAAGAGCCCATTTTTCAGGACGGGATGTCTTTTGCCCTGAAAAAATAGCATCCAGCCCTGAAATTTTTCTCTTTTGCGGGCAAATCGGTGCGATCTGGCGGCACAGGGACGCCCTCGGCCGGGCAAAACGTCTTTTCAGACTCACTGGCGAGCCTTTGGCCCGGAAATGTGAGACGAAATGTTTTAAGGCCGCTGTTTTGCCCAGGGCAAAAGACGAACAAACGCCGATTGGAAGTCTTTTGCCCTGGGCAAAAGACTTCCCTTTCTGGAATGGCCGCTCTTGGTTCGCAGCAAGAGACCTCCCATCGCCACTTTCTCGCTCTTCGCCGCAGATAAAAGACTTACAAGTCTGAAATGGCCGCGATTATTCCGGGCAAAAGAGGAGCCATCGGGGACTGCGCGCCAGACCCGTTTGCCCAGGGATCCAAACCTCATCCGCCCTTGCCGAACGGTTTGGCTTCGGGCTCCGGCGCATTCTCGCTACGGCCAAACCGGATTTCCGCCACTCCCGCCCAACGCCAAGAGGCCGACGGCCACCGACGGCAAGCCAGAGAGCCCGTAGCTCCGTCCTGTAGCGGCGACTCTCGCTCGCCATCTTGCGCCCGGCGGGATGCCCCAGGTGGCCGAGGCCATGACGTGGGGCTCGGCCATGCCCGTGGCGAGCCAGGCTTCCCGCAGGTCCGCACCGGTCGCCGCCAGGTTGGCGATCGAGCCGCTGTTGGCCAGGGCAGGCTCGTATGCCGTTCTCGGCATAAGAGCCGGCCCTACTGCGCCGCGAGGACCCTCAATCCTCCGGCTGCCGTCCGAGGATCCGCAAATCCCTTCATCGGACACTGGAGCTCTTCCTCCTCGCCGCTGAAGAGCCCCCGGAGCCAGCCGTTCAGAAGGTCGTTGTCGATCTTCGCCGTCCCGTCGCTGCGTAGACGGCCGACGCGGTTCTTGGGATGGTTGAGCGCCACGGTACACTTGGCGATCTCGCCGGTCGAGCGGATGACGAAGGAATTGGCCGCCGCGGCGTAGCAGGGCCCGGGGGGTCGGCTCAGACGAAGCCCCAGCTCCCGCGCTCGGCGGCGGAGCTCCTCGACGAGGTCGACCTCCCGTCCTTCGAGGACGGGGATCGCGGCGTCGTTCGCTCCGCCGAGGCGTGAGACCGGGCGCAGGAAGACCTCGAAGCGCTCGTCGTCCTTCAAATCTCGGCCGAGAAGCTCCAGGAAGCCTGGCAGCTCGGCCTGGTTCTCCCGGTCGACGTGGATGCGCAGGAGGACCTGGAAGTCGAGGTCCGAGTCGCGGGCCGCGAGCAGATTCGAGTAGATGCGCTCGAAGGTGCCGGCGCCGTCGGCTCGCCGGCGGTGCCGGTCGTGGGCCGACGCCGGGCCGTCGATCGAGATCTGGTAGCTCGTGACACCGAGGCGGAAGAGCCTCGTGAGGTCGTCGCGGCCGAGCAGGTAGCCGTTGGTCGTCATGCTGGCGTGCCGGCGCAGGTCCGAGCGTCCTCGGGCGAGCTCGCCGACGTGCGTCTGGATCTCTTCGACGATCGGCAGGGCCAGGAGGGGCTCGCCTCCGAACCACTCTATGGCGAGGGAATCAAGCGCCGGCACGCGGTTGGCCAGGAGGTTCAACACGCCGTCGATCGTCGGCCGCTGCATGCGTCCGTGCTCGAAGTCCTCGTAGCAGTAGGTGCAGCGGAAGTTGCACTTCTCCGTCGGCATCAGGATCAGGTGCAAGACGTTTCCGGCGACGAACCTGGGGACCGCCGGGCGGCGAACCGCCGGCCGCGGCGGGGCGCTCTCCTCTGCGGTCGTTTTCGTCATCGGCTCTTTGACCTCAGTAGCAGGGTATGTCCATTCGCGCTCCCTCCAGACCGTCGTCGACCGCGGCGTAGCCGAGTATGTAGGGGTAAACGACTTCCTTCTCGACTGTCTCCCAGGAGTCTTTATCCACCATTGCACTTTGCAGCCACTCGTCAACGTAGATCTTGTACTCTCCAGCCTCCCCACGCCGAATCTCGACACCCTCTCCTCGAAGTGGATACTTCTTGTAGTCCTTTTCACCCCGGTAGGAAAGAACCTGTCGCCCAGGCACTTCTTTGTCGGTCCAATTTGTTTCCTTGACCATCTCGTCGTGTAGCTTCGTGCCCACGTGGAGGACGTACTTTCGTCGATCCGGGTCGCTTTCCCCCTCCTCTCTCCCTCGGGTAATCTTGACCTGCTTACTGCTAAGCAACAGTGCGGGATTCTTCTTGGTGGTACTCATGACGATCTCCCTTCGGCGTCTTTGGTTCTGTTTGGGGATGACAGATCACGCGGAACGATTTCTCTGCTTTCACATGGTAAGGCTTGGGATCGCGTTCTTTCGTGCGCTTCTCCTCAGGCTTGTCGTTGTAGTCGACGAGCCACAGGAGGTGGGCTTCGACTTTGTAGAAACCCGTCTCGTTCAATTCTACGGGAGCGTCCAAATGGACATGGTATGTGATGGGATCGTCTTCGCGCAGCAACGTTGTGTCCGCCAGGCCCGCGAGTCTGCGGGGAAAGCGCGTCGGAGAGATCTCGATCCGCCGCGCGGACGGCGTGAGGAGGGTTAATCCGAGACGTCCGTGTCGAAGATCGGCCTGTAGCTCGTTCGGACAAAGGACATGTTTCTCCAGCGACGTCAGCTTCAAGGTAAGCTTCTTCAGGAAAAGCTTTTTGCGGCAACCTTTAGAGCATTTTGGCAGACATTCTTCAGTGCATTTTCCGGCCACGGCCCTGGGCGAATTGAGCTCCAAGTGCAGCTCCTTGGTCTCGTCGATGAGCTCCTGGACCTCCACCGCGGTGGCCCGGTAGCGATGGCCGAAGGGAACACCGCCGGGGCTCACCCATAGATCCGGAAGATGGAAAAGACGGTAGTTGTCGGAGGAGGAGTGGTCGTCGATCCTTTTCCCCTCGAGAGCCGGCTGCATGAGACCGGACTCCATAGGGTTGTGGTAGAGGCCCTGCATATGTCCCAGCTCGTGCCACAAGACCCGGCGGAAGAAACTGGGATCATCCATCAGCTCCTTCTGGGAATCCGTCTCCAACTTGGGTTCCGGCTTCGCCTTCAACTCCCGCTTCGGCTTCGGCTTCGCGTTCAATTTCGCTTTTGCGGCGATCGCGGCACCCTGTCGCGGCCTGTCGCGCCGATCGTCACCGACGTCGTAACGGTTGCCACCGGCGTCGTACATCAAGCCCTTAGGTTTCCCCGTCATACCAAGCTCGATGTCGTCGACAATGAGAAAACGATAAATCCAAGGCTCGAACCTTTCTGTCACCAGCAAGCTGTTGCTGTTTTTGCCCGGGATGAATTTGTCGTGAAACCTTTGCAGTCGATGTTGGGTCCAGCCGGCGCTTTCTCCGACGCTCCGATCGGCACTCTGTTCGGCGCTCTGTTTAACGCCCTGCTCGACTTCATGCTCGGGCCTCTGTTTGTTGGCGACGATCTGGGCATCTTTCGTCACTTTCTCGGCCGATTCCGGCAATTCCACGGACCAACCCGCACCTCTCATCGCCCTTTCCCAGGACAACGAGTCCCAGACCTGATTCCACAGGCCGTCGGCCTGCAAGAGTTTGTAGAGGTCGTAGACTTTCACCTTCGCGTGCCGAACCTCCTGCTTCGAGATCCTGATCATGCCGATCGTTCCGACGACCGTCCCCAGGGCGTTGACGACCGCGTAGGTCTTCGGCACCGGCGTCGTCTTCCACGCATCCGGTGGAGGCTCGTCGAGTCGGAAAGTGAGCGACTGGCGCGATTCCCAACCATAATCGAGGCCACAGTAGGCTCTGGTGTCGAAGCCAAGACGGAGACCGCCGTCTTCGCTTTTCGTCAAGGCTTCGCTTTTCGTCAGGGCTTCCAAACGGAGGTAGTAGCGGTAGCTTTCTCGCGGCAGCTGAAGCCCTGCGATTCGTCCGTGTTCGCTGCGTTCATCTGCACGTCGTTTTTTCTCGATCTCTTCTTCGTCGAAGTTGAAGCCACGTTGGAGCTCTTTGAGCTCGTGAGGTTTGCACGAATAGAGGTCGGCGCTGCCGCTCACCCGGACCTTTCGCCACTTCCACCGCTTCCACCACTTGTCCTCGGGGGTCTCGATTTCGGAATAGAGAGTCGGGAACGGAGACCATTTGCCATAACGAATTCGCAGGACGCCGGCGAAGGCATTGGCTTCCACGCCGTCTTCACAGGCCACCCTGGGATGAAGCCACAGAAAATAGGCTCCCGGGGCGAGGTTCTCCACCGATTTCTTCGGGAGGTCGAGCTCCCGCGGCAGGGGCGGGGCGGCGGCGTCGTATTCCACAGTCCAGTCTCGTGGGTCGCTCATCGTGCTCTCCTGGTGTCAGATCTTCGATTTCAGCTCACCGCCAGTTCCCCGTCGCCACGAAAGCCGCCCAGAAGAAGGGGTGGGTCGGCTCTCCGGCCAGTCGCCGTTCTCTGAGGACGGCGAGCGACGCGGAGCGAACGGAGGCAGCGGTCGTTTCTTTGCGGGAAAATCGCGCTCGGTAGAGCTCTCTCATCCACTCTCTCGTGGCCTGGTCCTCGACGGGCCAGAGGCTCAGGATCAGGGTGTCGGCCCCGGCGAGGCGAAAGCTGCGGGCCAGCCCCAGCACACCCTCCCCGGAGGCCACCTGGCCGATCGCCGTTTCGCAGGCGGAGAGCACCGCCCAGCTCACCCCCGAAAGGTCGAGGCCGGCGATCTCCGGGAGGGTCAGGATTCCGTCGTCCTCGCCGGAGGCGGGGTTGCCGGGACGGTTCGCTCCGGCAAAGGCGAGCCCCGGGACGAATCCCTTCGTCTCGGCAGGATCGAGCAGGTCCTTGAGCGTCAGGTCCCCGAGACCGCGCGCCGTCGTCCCGCCGCGGCACTCCAGGTCGAAGAAGGCGTGGGTGGCGACGTGCAGCGTCGAGTACCTCGACGCCAGCCGCTTGAAGTCGGATTCGGTGGCCGCGGCGGCGGCCAGCTCCTCGACCGGGGCCTCGTCTCCGGCGCCGGCGCGAAAGAGCGCCGCGACCTCGGCGACCTCGGCCCGGGCCTCCGGCAACCGGGTGAAGTAAAGCGATCCACGTCCCCGGCATGGATCGCGCAGGAATTCGCGGAATTCGCGGAAATAAGAGCCGGCCGCCTCGCGCCAGCGCTCGAAAAGAGGCGGGAGCGGCTCGAGGTCTGCCACCGCGCCGGCGTTGAAATCGGCGCCTCCGATCGCCAGCAGGCTCTGCGGCCGAGACGTCGCGTCCCAGCGCTTGGCGAGGTCCCGCTCGCTTAAGAGGCGGTGGAGCTCGTAGCCTTCTTCGATCAGATAGCCGGAGCCCGAGTCCCCCGGAAGCGCCGCCAAGGGGAGGAGGAAGAGGGCACCGTCGTTGACCACGAAGAAGCGCCGCGTCTCCCCGGCCAGCCGGGCCACCGGGTCCCAGAGAGCTTGCTTCAGCTTGACGCCCTCGCGGCGCAGGCTCGCCTCGTTCTGCGGCCAGTTGCCGTTGAGCTCGAGCAGCACCCGGCGCCATCGAAGGATCCGAGCGTCGAGCTCGTCGGCCGGTCCGAGGTGGACGAAATGGGCTCGGCCCTCGCCGGCGAGGGCCACGAACGCGCCGTAGCGTCCACCCTCGCCGAAGACGCCGGAGCCGTCGAAGCGGACGAAGGCGACGAGCGCGCTTTCCTCGGGGAGCTCGCCGAGGAGGTCGTCGAGCGCGAGCGGGGAGCGCGGGGCGCCGGACCGAGCGGGTGCCGCCTTCTCGGCGAAGGCACTTTCGGCCGCCTCGAGCTGGTCGTCGGCATAGCGGAGCTGCATCCTGCGCTCCTCCACCGTCTTAATGCGACGCGTCCGGACCTGCGTTGCCGCCAGGCGCCGCCGCGCGACGCCGAGCTGGTCCAGCAGGTCTTGCACCTCGGTCCCGGCTTGCCGGGCCCATGCGGAGCGCTCTTCGAGCTCGTCGACGACAAGGCCCCGGTTGCGCCCCACCGCTTCCCACACCTCGGCGACCCGCTCCGGGACGTCGCCCGCCTTGGCCAGCAAAGCCAGGGCGAGGTCCAGGCTGTCGCGGTTGGCGAGCGCGTAGCGCCGGGCCGAGTCCGGCGGCAGGACGCGAATCGTCGGTGCGAGATGACGAGCGTAGAGGTTGGCGGCGGCGGCGGCCTCTTGAAGCGCCGCGGCGCCGCCGTTGGAAGCCAGCAGGCGAGCGCGCAACAGGTGGTGGCGCGCCTGCGCGGCGTAAGCTGCCTCGCCGAGGCCGGGCAGCTTCTCCGCGACGAGCCCAAGGGTCTTCTCGGCGGCGGCCTCTCCCAGGTCCAACTCGGCCTCGGCCAGGACCAGCAGGGTGTCGACGAGGGCGGGATGGGGGTCGCCGTAGCTTTGCAGGGCCTTTGCGGACGCCCGGTAGAGGTCGAGGGCGCCTTGCGGGTCGCCCTTGGCCTTGGCGAGATCGGCGAGCCCACGCAGCGTCTGTGCGTAGTCCTCCATGGGCCGTACCTCCTCCTCCACCGACTCCTGGGCCCGCCGCGCGTCGACGAGAAGGACCTCTCCCTCTTCGGGCTTCCCGGTCGTGGTGAGCAACGTCCCGAGCTTGCCGGCGACGGCGGCCGTCTGCATCGCGTCCTCCATGCTCTGAAGCACCGCCAACGCCTCCCGGTAATGAGTGTCGGCTTTCTGCGTCTGCCCGAGCTCCTCGTACACCTCGGCCAGGCTGACCAGGCCTTCCACGTAGTAGTCGTGGTTGCCGTAGCCCTCTTTGAGGAGCGGCACGGCTTCCACGTAGTGCTGGAGCGCCGCCGAGAGGTCGCCGAGGAGGAAGTACAGCTTGCCCAGCATCCGGAGGCTCGTGGCGACGAGGCTCATGTAGCGGCCCCCGGCGAGCGCCAGGCGCATCTCGTAGCTGTCTTCAAGGTCCTGCTGGGCCTCCCCCAACCGGCCGACCTGCATCAAAGCCACGCCGCGGTTGTGGTAGGCGCGGGCGATCTGTGGATGGCCCGCCGGATGGACGTCCAGGCGAACCTGGAGCGCCTGGTCCACGATCGCGAGCGCCTCGCCGTAGAGCTGGCGACGGTTCAAGAGCTTGCCCACGACGTTCAGGCATCCGGCGTAGGTGCCGCTGCGCTCGTCGGCCGCCCGGGCGAGAGCCACCGAGCGCAAAGCGATGGCGAGAGCTGCATCCTGTGCGACCACCTCGGAGCCCAAGGTGGCGATGCCGGCGCTTTCCAGGGTGCCGCGGACGCTCCGCCCCACCGCGGTCTGCGCATCGAGGAGGTCCGCGACCCACGGCAGCTGCCGCGCCCTGACTTCTCCTTCGTCTCCCCAGTCCTCGACGAGCTCGACGAACCAGGTGAGCAGCTTCGCGACCTCCAGGCTCTCGGTGCCGTGGGCTTGCTCCCACAGGAGGCGGGCTTGCTCGAAGTGCTCCAGGGCCTCGACGGCGCGGCGCGCATCGAGTTTCACCATCAGCTGCGAACCCACGATCCGGTGGCTACGCCCCAGCGCCTGGCGGTCGACCGGCGCCTGGAGCTGGCGAATTCGCAACGCCCGGCGCGCCAAGGCGAGCTCCTCGTCGCTTCGCGGGCCGACCCAGAAGCGGCTTTCGGCGAGGACCTCCAAGGCGTCGGCGGTCTCCAGGGAGTCCGGCCCGTGCTCGCCCTCGGCGCGGGCCAGGAGCGGTTCCGCCAGGTCTTTGGCCACGGCACGGCATCCACGTTTCAGGAGGTCGCGAGCCTGGCGGGTCAGCTCGGAGACCGTCCCGGAGCCCGTCACCTCCGACGGGCAGTCGGCCGGGCCCTGCGCCGAGGCGGCGCTCGCCAGGAGGAGGACGAAGGCGAAGGCGACGAATCGTGCCGGCCGTCCCCGTGCGGGTCGATTCAGCAGACGCTTCGGCGTCCCGGCGGCCGGCGTTCCGGCATCCGCCGTGGGAAGGCCGATTGCGGTCCCGTTCGGACCCTGCGGATCAGTGGTCTGCATCGTCCCACCTCACCTCGGACGTCAGGTACGTCCTGGTCGTTTGCTTTGTCTTCAAACCGAGCTCTGAGCTCGATCCTACACCCACCGTGGACCCCACGACGGGGTCCTTACGGTGAGACAGACGCAGGGCCGCGATTTTTCCTCTGCGGAGGGGGGATCGCAGACGGTCGTAGGAGCAGGCTCCGAGCCGGGCGCGGAGCCTGCCGCCGGACTTTGCAGGTCAGCCCTGCAAAGCAGGCAACCTATTGCGGCGGTTGCCGGACGGAATCCTTGGGCTCCGCCGGCTGCGACGCGACGCGTTGCTCCCGGCGGCGCATCTGGTGACGGTCGGCCAAGAGCTCCGCCGCCTCGTCGAAGAGGTCCAGGGCGGTCCGGATCTGCTCGTCGCCCTCGGCCAGCACCCGGTGCGCTTCCTCGGTGCCGAACGCGGCGGTGAAGATGTCGGAGTGGACCTGGCGCCGAGAAAAGGCCCGCAGCTCCTCGTCGGCGAAAAGCTCCTCGGCGTTTTCCTCGGTGAGGACCTCACCCGCCACCAGGTAGTCGCGGAGCTCGTCGACGAGACCCTCCGGCGGGGTCCAGGCGAGGTCCTGGATCTTGTGACGGGTGTGGTAGTCGATGGCGAAGTCGAAAAACGCGTTCTTGGCGAAGAGGTACTGGAGGCCGGCCGGCCCGCTCGGCATGTTCTTCAGGATGTCGGGGGTGATGCCGCCGCCGCCGTAGACCTTGCGTCCCAGGTCGGTCGAGAATTCCGGGAACTCCAGCGAGCCGAGCTCCGGTACTACTCCGCTGCCCGAGGCCGAGATGTTGTCGAAGTGCGTGTAGTAGTCGAAGTACGACGAATAGTCGCGCTGGATCAGCCGCCCCGAGGGGGTGTAGTACTTGGCCGTGGTCAGCGCGATGCCGGCGCCAAAAGAGAGGTTGTAGACCGTCTGCACCAGGCCCTTGCCCCAGGTCGGGGCGCCGAGCACGAGACCGACGTCGTGGTCCTGGATGGCGCCGGCCAGGATCTCCGCCGCCGAGGCCGTACCGTTGTTGACCAGCACCACGAGAGGCAGCTCGAGCGCCTCGTGGCTGCCGTCGGAGTAGAAGGTCTGGTAGGAGTTGGCGAGCCGGCCGCGCGTCTCGACGATCCGCGTGCCCTCGGGGACGAAGAAGTTCGAGACCGCCACCGTCTGATCGAGAAGGCCGCCGCCGTTGTTGCGCAGGTCAAGAATCAACCGCTCCATGCCCTCGCCTTTGAGCTTCTCCAGGGCCTCTTCGATCTCCCCGGCGGTCGAGCGCGAGAAATCGGTCAAGCGGAGGTAGGCCGTGCCCGGTTTCAGCATGTAGGCGTAACGCACCGTCGACTGCGGGATCTCGGCCCGGGTGACGACGATGGGCAACGGTTCCTTGAGACCTCGGCGCACGATGCCGATCGAGACCTGGGTGTCTCTAGGCCCCTTGAGCTTCGAGACCGCCTCGTCGAGGCTCATCGAGCGCGTAGGCTCGCCCTCGATCGTCGAGATCACGTCGCCCGCCCGGATCCCCAGACGCCAGGCCGGCGTGCCCTCGATGGGGCTGATGACCGTCAGCTGGCCGTTGCGCATGCTGACCAGGATCCCGAGCCCGAAAAAGCTCCCCTGCTGGCGCTCCCGCATGCTCTCGTACGACTCGGGCGAGAGGAAGTTGGTGTGCGGGTCGAGCGAGCGCAGCATCCCCCGGATCGAGGTGTACACCAGGTCCTTGTAGGTGACCTCGCTGCCGTAGCTCTCGTGCGCCAGGTGAAGGAGCTCCGTGTAGAGGCGCAGGTTCGTCTGGGTCTCGCCGGTGACGGCGAGGAGCTTGTCGCCGAGAAAGCCGCCGAAAAGCAGCGCGGCGGCAAAGAGGACGATCGCGGTGTTACGCCATGGCTTTGTCATTTTCGCATGATACCACGTTATCGATGTTCTCGCCAATTCGCCGCAGGTCGATTCGTCCCTTGACTTTGGCCACTCGTCACCCAGATCATACGCGGAGGTGGCGCAAGATGTTTGGCTCTCTAGGTGTTCCCGAGATCATTTTCCTCCTGGTGCTGGCGCTCCTGATCTTCGGTCCGCGCAAGCTACCGGAGATCGGGCGCACCCTCGGCCGGGGCCTGGCGGAGTTCCGCAAGGCCACGAACGAGCTCAAGCGGAGCTTGAGCACCGACGGCTTGCAGGAAGAGCTGCGCCAGAGCGATCCGCGCCGGACGTTGCGCGACGAGCTATCGCGTCCGTTCACCTCCACCGAGGAGCCTGAGCCGAAAGGTGCCGCCGAGCCGGCGAAAGACGCCGCCGAGCCGGCCGCACCCGCCGAGACCGTGGCCCGGACGACGGCCGGCGCCGGGACGCCGGCCGCCGGGACGACGGCCGCCGGGGAAGGCGAGGCGAACGGCGAGGCGGCCGCCGCCGATCCCGAGGCGGGTGAAAGCGGCAAGACACCGTGAGCGAGAGGCGACGCATCGGTTCCGGCGAGGAGGAAGAGGGCCTCCCCCGCATGGGGATCTTCGAGCACCTCGACGAGCTGCGCGGACGGATCCTGAAATCCGTGATCGCTTTTTTCCTCACCTTCATGGTCTGCTGGGCCTTCGCCGGGGAGATCTACGACTTCCTGGCACGGCCGATCTACCGCTACCTGCCCGAGGGCACGAAGCTCGTCTTCCTGGGGGTGACCGACCCCTTCCTGCTCTACGTCAAAGTCGCGGCTTTGGCCGGGATCTTCCTCGCCTCGCCCTTCATCCTCTACCAGGTGTGGGCCTTCGTCGCCCCGGGCCTCTACCGGCAGGAGCGGCACATGGCGGTGCCCTTCGTCTTCTTCGGCTCGGTGCTTTTCCTCGCCGGCGGCGCTTTCGCCTACTACGTCGCCTTCCCCTTCGCCGTCGAGTTCCTCCTCGGCCTGGGGGAGCGGTTCCAGCCCGCCATCACCGTGACCCACTACCTGAGCTTCCTGATGACCGTGGTCCTGGGCCTCGGAATCATGTTCGAGCTGCCGACGGTCATCTTCATCCTGGCGCGAGTCGGGCTCGTGACCCCGCGCTTCCTGATGCGCCACTTCCGCTGGGCCGTGCTCATCATCTTCTGCGTCGCGGCGATCATCACGCCCACCCCCGACGTCGTGAACCTCTGCATCTTCGCCGTGCCGACGATCCTGCTCTACCTCGTCGGCGTCGGCGTCGCCGCCGTTTTCGGCCGGAAAGAGCCCAAGCCGCAGACCTCGGCGCCGGCGGCAGCGTCGGAGCCTTAGGGGCCGGTACGGGTCCCTGGATCCTCGGCCACCGTAATGAAAGCCGTAACGTTTGGGCATTACAGTCACCTCTGTCGAACGAGCCGAGGAATGAACCGCGACTCTTTCGACACGGAGGGACCAGCCAATGTTAGCCCGCGAGTACGAGCTGGTCGCATCAGTAGGTCCAAATCACATACCGACCGGTCGGCAGAATGATCCCGCAGAGGACGAGACGCTGCGCCTCCTCTTCGAGGGTTCCGGCGCGCTCCTGGCGGTGGCCGACTTCGAAGGCCGTTTCCAGCACCTGAGCCCGGCCTGGGAAGAGCTTTGCGGCGCTTCGATCTCCGAGCTCCTGGAGACACCCTACATCGACCGTGTCCATCCCGAAGACCGCGAGCGGACCCGGGCCGAGATCAGCCGGTTGCTGCGCGAGGACGGCCCGGTCGCCTGGGAGTGCCGCTTTCGCGGCTGCAACGGCGGCTACCGGTGGCTCGAATGGAGGGCCCGCACGGACGACGGCCGCCGAAGAAGGGTCTTCGTCGTGGCCACCGACGTCACCGAGCGGCGCAAGGTGGAGTCCGAGCGTGACACCCTGGTGCGCAAGCTCGAAGAGAAGCACAACGAGCTGGAACGTTTCACCCAGACCCTTTCCCAGGACCTCAAAAGCCCGCTGCTGACGGTCGGCGGCTTCCTGGGCTACATCGAGAGGAACGCCGCCCAAGGCAACGTCGAGCTCGTGCGCGCCGACCTCGCCCGCGTCACCGAGGCGGTCGACCGGATGAAGCGCTTCCTCGACGAGCTGATGGAGCTGTCGCGGATGGGCCGCATCATCAACGCGCCCGAGGGCCTCCAGCTTTCCGGCCTGGCCCGTGAGGCGGCGGAGCACCTGGCCCAACCGCTCGCGGAGCGCGGCGTCGAGGTCTCGATCGACCCCGACATGCCGGCAGTTTGCGGCGACCGCGCCCGCCTGCTGGAGGTTTTCCGTCAGCTCCTCGACAATGCCGTGAAGAGCCTGGGCGAGGCGCAAGCGCCCCGCGTCGAGGTGGGCGGCCGGCGCGACGGCGACGAGGTGCGTTGCTGGGTGCGCGACAACGGTGCCGGTATCGACGGTCGTTTTCACGAGCGGATCTTCGGGCTCTTCGAGAAGCTCGATCCTGGCTCCGCAGGCACCGGCATCGGCCTGGCGGTGGCGAAGCGGATCGTCGAGGTCCACGGCGGGCGGATCTGGGTGGAGTCCGAGGGGCCGGGGACGGGGTCCACGTTCCACTTCACCCTTCCCGGCTAGCCCTATCCCCCCTCACTCCCCCCAAGGGGACGGTAGGCCCATGACCGCGCTCTCGCGCCTGTGCTAGGGTCGCCCACCCCTACCGAGGGAGCCCACGATGAGCGACGCGAAGGCCGAGGTGGTCTATGGAATCGACGACCGTCCGCCCCTGGGCGAAGCCGTCCCGCTGGCGGCCCAGCACGTGGTGGCGATGTTCCTGGGAAACGTCACACCGCCGCTCCTGATCGCCGGTGGGCTGGGGCTCGCCACCGGCGAGACCGCCTTCCTCATTCAGATGGCGCTTTTCGTGGCCGGCCTGGCGACGATCGTCCAGGCCTATCCGATCGGCCCGGTCGGCGGACGCATCCCCATGGTCATGGGGACGTCGATCGCTTTCGTCGGCGTCATCGTCGGCATCGGCCGGGAGCACGGCCTGGCGACGGTCTTCGGCGCCTGCCTCGCGGCGGCGGCCGTCGAGGTGGCGATCGGTTTCTCGATCGTCAAGGTGAGGTTTCTCTTCCCGCCGCTCGTCAACGGCGTCGTCGTCATGCTGATCGGGCTAACGCTCATCCCGGTGGGCATCGACTACATGGCGGGAGGCGTCAAGGCGGCCGACTACGGCTCGCTCGTGAACCTCGGCCTCGCGCTCCTCGTCTTCGCCGTCACTCTCGGGCTCAACCTCTACCTCAAGGGTTTCCTCGCCCACGCCAGCATTCTGATCGGCGTCGTGGCGGGCTACGTCCTGGCGACGGCGACGGGCCGGGTCGACTACGGCGCCGTCGGCGAAGCGGGGTGGTTCGCCTTGCCCCTACCCCTCACCCACGGCTTGAGCTTCCAGCTGATGCCGATCCTCTTGATCGCCGTCATCTACGTCATCTCGACGATGGAGACCCTGGGCGACATCGCCGGGGTGATCGCCGCCGCCGACCGCGATCCGACGAACAAGGAGCTGCGCGGCGGGCTGGTGGCCGACGGTGTGATGAGCGCGATCGCGGCGCTTTTCAGCACTTTTCCCAACACCTCGTACTCGCAAAACGTCGGGCTCATCAACTTCACCGGCGTCGTCAGCCGCCACGTGACGGCGATCAGCGGGATCTTCCTGATCGTCCTCGGGCTGATCCCCAAGGTCGGCGCGCTTTTCGCGACGATCCCGCCGCCGGTGATCGGCGGCGCCGGGCTGATCATGTTCGCGATGATCTTCTCCAGCGGCCTGTCGATCATCCGCCGCGGCGTCCCCTGGAACCACCGCAGCATGGTGATCCTGGCGGTGGCGGTGGGCGTAGGATTGGGTTGCGAGCTGCGGGGCGACGCCCTCTTGAACCTCCCGGAGTGGCTGCGCACCATGCTACGCTACGGGCTGATCAGCGGCGGCTTGACGGCCATGGTCTTGAACCTCGTCGTGCCGGGAAGAAAAGACTGACGCGGGAGACCGATCGATGCGCCTACTTCGGATCGGAGGGGACGCCGGCAATAGCGCCAACCGGCTCACCCTTCAATCTTGCTGGCACGATAGAGGCGTTTCCGCCTTACTTCCGCCGGGCGGCCTGTGCTCTACGTCGTCGCCGTCTCCGGACCCGGCAACGCGTAGCCGTCCTCGGCCTCGTCCTCGATCGCCGCTTCCTCCTCGCCCTGCCCCAGAAGGCGTGCCTGGAGCCGGTCGATGAGCGCGTAGATCGTCGGGATGATCAGAAGCGTCAGCACCGTCGACGCGATCAGGCCGCTGATCACCGAGATCGCCATCGGCGTACGGATCTCCGCACCGTCGCCCAGGCCTAGCGCCATCGGCAGAAGGCCCAGGACCGTCGTCGCCGTCGTCATCAGGATCGGACGCAGCCGGACCGTCCCGGCGGTGACGATCGCCTCGTCGCGGCTCATGCCGCGGCGCTTCAACGTATTGATGTAGTCCACCAGGACGATGGCGTTGTTGACCACGATCCCGGCCAGCATGATCATGCCGAGGAAGACCACGATCGAGAGGTGGATCTTCAGAAGGTCGAGTGCCAAGAAGGTGCCGAAAAACGCCAGCGGGATCGTGAACATGATCACCAACGGATGGAGCAGCGACTCGAACTGCGCCGCCATGATCACGTAGACGAGAAAGACCGAGAGCCCAAGCGCCAGCCAGAGGCTGCCGCGGCTGCGTTCCCATTCCTGGTTCTGCCCTGTGATGTAGGTCGCCATCCCCGACGGGAGCTCGATTCCCGCCAGCTCCTCTTGGATCCGGGCCACCGCCGCTCCGAGAGCCCCCTGGGCCAGGTTGGCGCGGATCAGGGCGACGCGGCGGCCGTCGATGCGGCGCACCTCGCTCGGCCCCTCGCCGAGGACCACCTCGGCCACCGACGAGAGCCGGATCGGACGCGCGCTCGCCGACGCGCCCAGGTTGACGATCAGGTCGCTCACGTCCTCGACGTTGGCCCGGTCGTCCTCGGCGAAGCGGACCAGGATCGGGACGCGCCGGTCCTTTAAATTGAAGCGCGTCGCCTCGTAGCCCTTGATCGAGTTGCGCACCAGCTGCGCCACCTCGGAGATGTTGAGGTCGTAGCGCGCCAGGAGATCCCGGTTGTAGACGATCTGGACCTCCGGGGCGCCGGCGCGCAGCGTCGTCTCGACGTCGGCTAGCTCCGGCATCGCGGCCAGGACCTCGCGAACGCGTTCCGCCTGGCGCTTGAGCTCGTTCAGGTCGTCGCCGTGGAGCTCCACCTCCACCGGGGTGCGGAAGCTGAAAAGCACCGGCCGGGTGACCCGCGCCTCCAGGTCCGGGAGATCCAGGAACCGGCGGCGAAGCCGCGTGATCACTTCCTGCTCGAGCTTTTCCTCGGCGCGGCTTAGAAGCACCTTGAAGCGCGCCGTGTGCTCGCCCTCGTCGGAGCGCTGGGAGTTGGCGGCGTCGTAGCCGATCGTCACGAGCAGCGACTCGATGTCCGCCACCGCCTCCCCGGAGCTTGCCTCGACGGCACGGATCTCCTCGAGGATCGCCTCCTCCACGGGACGCAGGATCTCGTCGGTCTCCTCCAGGGGCGTACCGACCGGCAACGCCACTTCCACGGTGAGCTCGCCCTGGTGGACTTCGGGCAAGAGCTCGTTCGGGAGCCGCACGGCCACCTGAACCGTCACTGCGAAGAGCGCCGCGACGAGCAGCATCACCATCACCGGATGCCGCAACGCCTGGCGAAGCAGCCGTGGGTAGCCCTTGTGGAGCCCACCGAGGACCGCCGAGACGGCCTGGACCGGCAGGTACGTCAGCCCCCGGAAAACAAATCCCAGCGCCGGCCACAGGAGGCGCGTCACGAGGCCGCCGAGGACCAGGCCCATCCCGGTGAGGAACGCGGCGACGAGCTCGAAAACGAAATTCAACAGCCCACGCAACACGAGGTAGGCGAGGAAGACGAGGAACGCAACGAGGCGTAGGGAAGGCGAGCGCCGGCGCCAGTCGTTCGCTGCCGCGACGTCGGCGCGAAAGACCTGCCATGAGCGGAAGCGGAAGAGCTTCACTTTTTCCTTGCCGCCGAGCTTGCCGCCACCGCGGCTCACCAGCATCGGGATGAAGGAAACCGCCACCACCAGCGAGACGAGGAGCGAGATCACCACCGCCATCCCCAGGTCGCCGAAGGCCTGGCCCGCCACGCCTTCGACGAAGACCATGGGAAAGAAGACCGCGATCGAGGTCAGGGTCGAGGCCACCACGGCACCGCGGACCTCGCGCGTCCCGCGGACCGCGGCGGCTTTCACCGAATCGCCCTCCTCGCGGCAGCGGAAGATCGACTCCAGGACGACGATCGAAGAGTCGACGAGCATTCCGATACCGAGCGCCAGGCCGCCGAGCGACATGATGTTGAGCGTCACGCCGAGCAGGTTCAAAGGCGCGAAGGTCACGAGCAGCGAGATAGGGATCGAGACCGCGATGATCGTCGTCGGCTTCAGGTTGCGTAGGAAGAGGAAGAGCACGACGATCGCGAGCGCTCCTCCGATGAGCGCCGTGTTGCGGACCTCGTCGATCGACGACTTGATGAAAACCGACCGGTCGGCCACCACCTCCAGGTAGACGCCTTCGTTCTCGTAAAGCGTCTTCGTAAGCCCCGCCGGCGACGGACCCTCCTGGGGCGGACCGAAGCTGATCCCCCTTTTCTTCGGCGGCGCCGCCGGCTCGCCCGAGGCCTTGGCCGCCTCGTAGGCCACGACGTCGAAGTCACCGAGCTCGTCACGGATGCGCCGCGAGAGCGCCACCATGTTGGCGTCGGCCTCCTTGTAGATGTCGATCTGGACGCTCTCGTCGCCGTTGGTGCGGGTCAAGATCTCCCGCTCCTTGTGGGACATCTTGACCTCGGCCAAATCCCGCACCCGGACGTCACGTCCCTCGATGCGGGAGACCACGGTGTCGCGGATCTGATCCAGGTCCTGGAACTCGTTCAGGGTCCGCACCATGTACTCGATGCGCCCTTCCTTCAAGGTCCCGCCGGCGACGTTGACGTTCTCCTGGCGCAGGCGGTCGATCAGGCGCTGGATCGAGATCCTGGTCCGGCGCAGCTGCTCCTCGTCGACCAGGACGTGGATCTCCTCCTCGAGACCGCCGCGCAGGCGGACCGCGGCGACGCCCTTGATCGGCTCCAGGGCGCGCTTGACCTGGAGCTCGGCGATGCGGCGGACCCCGCGCAGGCCCTCTTCGCCCTCGAAGCGCTTGTCGCGTCCGGAAAGCGAGAGCTCCAGCACCGGATCGAGCGACGGGTCGAACCGCAGGATGAGCGGCCGCTCGGTCTCCTGGGGCAGGAAGACGAGGTCGAGCTTCTCCAGGGTGTCCTGGATCGCCTCCGACATGTCGGTGTCCCAGGTGAACTCCAGGACGACGTCGGAGACTCCGGCCCGGCTGATCGACGAGAGGCGCGTCAGCCCGCCGATCACGCCCAGGGCCTCCTCAATGGGACGGCTGATGTCGTTCTCGACCTCCTCGGGAGCCGCCCCGGGGTACTCGGTGCGGACCGTGAGCGTCGGGTAAGACAGCTCCGGCATCAAGGTGATCGGCAGCCGGCTGTAGGAGAGGAAACCGAAGACCACGGTGGCGAGGAAGATCATCAGGATCGCCACCGGGCGATCTGTAGAGAAGCTCCTTTGCGACCGCTCGTTCTCGCTGCCGCTCGTCACGGCGCGGTCTCCGCCGCCTCGCTCTCGGCTTCGGCCTCAGGCTCCGGCTTCTCGCCCGCCAGGCGCACCTTGGCGCCGTCTTTCAAGCCCGCCTGGCCGGCGACGACGACCTTTTCGCCCAGCTGCAGCTGACCCGGGACGGGCTCGATGAACTCGCGGTCGGCCAGGAGCGGCTGGATTTCCAGCCGCTCGACTTTCATCTCGTCGTCGACGCGAAAGATGAAGGAGCGGTTGTCGTCGTAGACCACGGCCCGCTTCGGCAAGAGCAGCGCCTCTTCGTGGGTCGCCGTCACCAGCTCCACCTCGACGTACATGCCCGGCACCAGGCCCTCGCGGCGCGGCACGCTCACCGTGACCTTGACCGTACCGCTCTGCGGGTCGACGATCGGCGCGATCCTCAAGACCTCGCCGCGGCGCATCTCGCCGCCCAGCGACTCGGAGAAAAGCCGCGCCGGCTGAGCGACGGCGAGCCGTTCCCGTTCCTTTTCGGGCACGTAGACGCGGGCGACGATCGTCTCGAAGTCGACGATGTCGAAGAGATGCTGGTTCACCGTGATGTGGTCGCCCAGGTTGACCAGACGCCGGGTCACCCTGCCCGAGATCGGGGCGCGGACCTCGGTGTAGGAGAGCTCGCGTTTGGCGTCGTCGTAGGAGAGCTCGAGCTGCGCGAGCTCGTAGGTGGCGTCGTTGATGGCCTGCTCGGGGATGAGATCGCGCTCGTAGAGGTTTTTTTGGCGCTCGTGCTCGCGGCGCGAGCGCTCGACCTGGCTTTCGACCCGGGCGAGGTTCGAGAGTTGCTCCTCGTCTTGAAGGCGCAGCAGAAGGTCGCCTTTCTCGACCTGGTCGCCCTCCTCCACCAGGAGCTCCGTCACCCGGCGCGCGGCCTGGGAGAAGACCTGGACCTCGCTCTCGGCCTCGAGGTTGGTCGAGAAGCGCAGCACGGCCTCGATCGGCCCGTACCCGAGCTCGGCGATCTCGACCGGGACGAGCTCTTTTTTCTTGTCCTTCTCGCCGTCGGCGTTGTCTTCCTCGCTCGACTCCATGGCCAGGCCTTCCCGCGTGCAGCCGGTGAGCGGCACGACGAGCAAAACCAGGAGAAGGAAGCAGCCCAAGAACCGACGGCCGGTCCCGATGGTGGGTGGATTCATCGTCCTCATGTCCTTATGGCGGGCCGGGCGTCCAAGGCTCCGGCAGGTTCTTTTCCAGGGATACGGGCGACGCGGAGCTTCGATTCGTTCGGCTTGCCCAGGAGCTCCGGCTCGCGTCCACCTCATTCTTACGTACGAGGGGCGGGATGAGTTGCAGCTTGGGGGGACGGGCTGCGTCCCGTCGGGCCGGGATCGCAGCAGCTTCACGGTAGGCCGGGATCCCAGGTTTCCTCCGCCTCGTCGAAGTCTTCACTGATGTGGATCTTGCCGCGAAACTGGCCAAAGATGCGTTCCTGTGGCTCCTCGGGACCCTGGAAGGGGACCAGCCGCGCCAGAGGAGCAGGCCCGATTATCCTACCACTCCTTGGCCTCAGGACCTCTACGACGACGGCGACAACGCCCAGCGTCGGGGCCTGGACGAGGCGCTCGACGAGGGCTCGCCGACGAGGAGCGTCCCGGGGCGGCGGCGGCGTTGCGGGAGATATGGACGCGACGGAGAGGGGCAGGCGGGACGCCTGCGCTCCCAGCGAAAGACCGGCCGGCTTTAGCCGGTAAGCCCGCAGGGCGTCTTCTTAAATGTAGCCCGGGGCTTCAGTCCCGGGGGGTTCAACCCTGGGGGGCCGGGCTCTTGGGCGCGTCGACCCGCTGCGGCCCGTCGAAGAAGCCGATCAGAAGCGGCACCTCTCCCTCGCCCTTCTTCTCGATCATCCACTCGCAGGCCCGCACGCAGTCGCCGCACTCCAGGCAGTGGTTGCGCCCCGGCGCCTCGGCGAGCGCGAGCCCCGTACGCATCCCCGCAGACGCCATCAGGTCCCGCGGTGCCAAGTCCACCGGACAGACGTTGTCGCAGGCGTTGCACTCGATGCACGAGCTCGTCTCGTTGCGGAAGTAGACGCCGAACCACTTCGCCGGCGAGACGAAGGAGTAGTAGAGCCCGATCGGACAGGCACTCTTGCAGAATTCCCAGCGCCAGTAGCGTCCGTGGGCGTAGGTCAGGACGACGCTTACGAGAAGCACTCCCCAGCTCCAGGCGAGAGCCGTCCCCGAGCCACGCCAAAGCACCCGCAGGTCGACCCACCAGGCCAGGGTCGAGGTCACGAGCGCCAGGCTGAAAAGCGCTCCCTCGACCTGGGCGCGCCGCAGGCCGAAGCCCTTGAGGCCGGGCGTGTCGACCGCCTCGCCGAAGCGGCTCACCTGCCCCACCGGGCAGCCCCAGCCGCAGAAGAGCCGGCCGCCTACGACGTTGACCAGGAAGGTCACGACGTACATCGCGCCGATGCCGACGATCACCCCCGCGAGCCCGTGCTTCAGAGGCGCCGGCTCAAAGAGCAGCGCGTGACGGCCTCCCCACAGGTCGACGCGAGCGAGCCCCGAAAGCGGCACGGCGAAGAGGACCCCCAACGACACCGCCATCCCCACGGCACGCCGGCCGTCGTAGCGGTGCGCCGTGCGCCGCAGAGCCCTCATCACCTTCAGCCGTCGGTTCGCCGTCCTCTTCATGGCCGGTACTTTATCCGATTCTCCGGCTCCGGAGCCTTGAGCCGCGCGGCCGATCTGCGTAGACTACCTTCCCGCCCAGTGGAGTGGGACACCCCCCTTTCCTTGAACCGCCCGAGGACCGACGGCAGGCAAGATGGACGCAACGACCCGACAACAGATCACAGAACACCTCGACGCCATCCGCGAGCTCGAAGCGCAAGCCGCCGCGGAACAGGAGCCCCAGAGCTGGCCTCCGGACCGTTTCTACCTGCTCTGGCACATCGTCATCGGGTTGTTGCTCGGCGCCTTCGGGTCGCTCGTCAGCCTCGCCGTGAACGTCCTCGGCGCGCCGCTTTTCGGGCGGCACCCGCTGGAGCTGATCCGCGTCTACCTGACGTTCCCGATGGGGGCCGAGGCGCTCATCGTCGAGGAGGGCGTGGTGCTCTTCGTGGGGTGCATGCTCTACCTGGTGACCGGCGCCCTCTACGGCATCCTCTTCCACCTGGTCATGACCCTCTACTTCGCCGACGCCTCGAAGGGCAAACGCTTTCTCGTGGCCTCGGCCATCGGCCTGGCGCTCTGGGTGATCAACTTCTACCTGATCATCAGCTGGCTGCAGCCGATACTTCTGGACGACAACTGGATCATACGCCTCATCCCCTGGTGGGTGGGCGCGGGGACCCACCTGGCGTTTGCCTGGACCGTGTTGATCGGTGAGCTCTGGGGCCGTTTCGAGGTCGATCGGGGCGCCTAGACGACGGCAAGCCATCCCTCGAAGAGTCTTCGGACGAGGAGCACTATGAGCGAGATCGCGATCGGGAAACGGCAGGTTGGACGGAGGTGGGCGGCGCCGATCCTGGCCCTCACCCTGGGGGCGTTCCTCCTCTCCTGCGCCGCAGAAGCCCCCCCTGCCCCCACCGCGGAAGCCGCTGCTTCGGAAACCGCCGACACCGGCACGCCCCTGGAGTACCAGGAATTTGAAACCGCGCCGCCCGGAGGGAGCTACAACCAGAGGGCGAACCTCGTCCAACGCGGCCACCGGGTCTACCGCAAGTACTGCATCGGCTGCCACGGCGAGTACGGCAACGGCCAGGGACCGGCCGCGAAACGCCTCATCACCCAGCCGCGTGACTTCACGAAGGGCATCTACAAGTTCCGCTCCACCGATTCCGGCAGCCTGCCGCTCGAAGAGGACCTCTACCGCACCATCACCCGCGGCCTCTCGCGGGTCTCCATGCCGGCTTTTCCGCTGATGCCCGAGAACGAGAAGCTCGCCCTGATCGAGTACCTGAAGACTTTTTACCCCCGCTGGGAAGACGAGAAAGACGACCGCCGCGTCGTGCCGATCCCCCGCGCCCCCGAGGACATCGGCTCCGAGGAGCGGATGATGCGGGGACGCGTCGTCTATCTCGGCATGCAGTGCCTCAAATGCCACGGCACCGACGGCCGCGGCACCGGCGCCACCCAGAAGGAGTACGTCGACTCCTGGGGCCACCCGCAGAAGGCTTTCGACTTCACCCGCGGGTCGCTCAAGGGAGGCAACGCCCCCGAGGACATCTACCGCACCTTCCACACCGGGCTGCGCTCGATCATGCCGTCCTTCGGCGGCGACACCCTCTCGGCGGTCACCGCCGACACGATCCCGGGGTTCGCCGAACAGGCCGGCCTGAGCGGCGAGATGGCCCGGCTCGAGCCCTACCTCGCCGAGTTCCCGGCCGACGGCGACGCCCTTTACTCTGCGATGAGCGAATCCGAAAGGCTCGAGCTCGCCGCACGCAACAGCTGGGACCTGGTGGCCTACATCCTTTCCCTGCGCACCACCGTCAACACCGCACCGGCTGTCTTGGGCAGCAGGTTGGCGGACGGCTAGAGGAGCTGCTGAGTCGATGAGCGAACCCACCCAAACCGAAGCCCACACGGAGGGCGCCGCCGAGAGGAGCGCGCCGGCGACGTCGCTGGTCAACTACGGCGTCGTCAAATGGCACGTCATCGCCGGTGTCTTCTGGCTCTCGATCGCGCTCGTAGCGGGGCTGCTCTACTCGCTCCAACTCCTCCAGTACTGGCCGCTGCCCAAGATCGCCGTCCTCTCGCCGGGCAGGATCCGGTTCATCCACACCAACATGATCGCCTTCGGGTTCCTGACCAACTCGTTCCTGGCGATGCTCTACTGGACCGTGCCGCGCCTGACCGGCAAACGCGTCGCCTCGAAGACCCTCGGTTGGGTGATCCTCGTGGCCTGGAACGCCATCATGGCCTTGACCTACGTGGGCCTTCACCTCGGCGAAGCGCAGGCGGTCGAGTGGGGCGAGACCCCCGTCTGGGTCGATCCCTTGGTCGTCGTCGGCGCGGTCCTCATCTGGATCCAGTTCTATCCGCCGATCATCCGGACGGCGGAAAAAGCGCTCTACGTCTCTTTGTGGTACTTCTCAGCCGGTTTCGTCTGGCTCGGCCTGACTTACATCATGGGGAACTTCTTCCCGCAGTACCTGGTCGCCGGCAACGCCGCGGGACCGCTTCTCGGGCTTTACATTCACGACCTCGTGGGCCTCTGGGTGACGCCCATGGGCTGGGGCATGATGTACTTTTTCGTGCCGATCATCTTGAAAAAGCCCATCTGGTCGCACGCGCTTTCGCTCGTCGGCTTCTGGGGGCTCGCCTTTTTTTACCCGCTCCAGGGCGTTCACCACTTCCTGGGCTCGCCGATCCCGATGTTCGCCCAGTACTCGGCAATCGTCTCGACGATCGCGATCGAGATCGTGGTGACGACGGTCATCATCAACTTCTTCATGACCTGGAAAGGCAGCGACGCCTCGCTTCGGACCTCGATTCCGCTCCGCTGGTTCTGGGTCGGAGCGCTCGCCTACACGATCACCTGCTTCCAGTGCGCGTTTCAGGTGACCCTGACGTTCCAGCAGGTGATCCACTTCACCGACTGGGTCGTAGGGCACGCCCACCTGGTCATGTTCGGAGTCTTTACCTTCTGGATCTTCGGCATGGTCGAGCACCTGTGGCCAAAGCTCGTCGGCCAGGAATGGTGGAGCGAGGGGCTAAGGCGTTGGGCTTTCTGGCTGATCGCCCTGGGCCTCGGCTCGATGTTCCTGGCCCTGACCGCGGGCGGGCTCATCGAAGGCTTCATGTCGATGAACCTCGTGCCGCGCGAGACCATTCTCCAGACCATGCGCCCGTTCTGGATCGTGCGCTCCATAACCGGGGTCATGATCATCACCGGGTTTACCTGTTTGGTGGTCAACATGATCGCCACGGCAAGAGCCCGGGTCGCCGCACACGTCGACACCGAATACGCTGCCTACGAAAAGGAGGAGGTGGCCGTTGGAACGGTTTAGCTTCATCTTCCTGGTTGCCGGGCTCTTTTTCTTCGCCCTGGCTTTCGTGGTCAGCGGCTATTTCCCGATGATTCCCGTCCAGCACCTGGAGGTGCGGACGTTGGAGCAGCTGGCCGCGGTGCAGCCGCTCGAATTCCTCGAGCTTCAGGAACAGTATCCCGAGGCCTATGAGAAGGCCTTCGGCGGCATGAGCGACGCCGAGGCTTTCGCGGAAGCGCTCAAGGTCGGGCACAAGACCTACGTCGGCGAAGGCTGCTGGCATTGCCATAGCCAGCAGATCCGTCCCTGGGGCAACGACGAGGCGCGCTACGGCCGCAGGAGCTACCCCGAGGAGTACCACAACGAGCTCAACATGCCGCCGCTCTGGGGCACCCGGCGGATCGGTCCCGACTTGATCCGCCGCGGCGGCAAACAATCCAACGACTGGCACGTCGCCCACTTCTACCACCCGCCCGACGTCAACCCCATGAGCGTCATGCCCTCCTACCCGTGGTTTCTTGAGAACGACGGCCTGACCCCAAACAAAACGGGGCTTTCGATCATCTCCTACGTCCAGTGGCTCGGCAGCTGGGAGCCGACGATCCGCGAAACCGTCTACGAGATCCCCTACATCGAGGCGAGCTATCCGCCCTCCGACGTCGCGGTTCCCGTTTCGCCCGAGGCCGCGGCCCCAAAAGGCGAGGAAGACATCTGGGGCGAGGACGCTGGAGAAGGCGAGGAAGAAAGCGACTTCTGGGACGAGGAGCAGTAGCCATGACCGATGCCAAGACGCTCCATCCGGCCACGAGCTCGACCTCGCCGCAGGTGCGGCGGTTCCTGTGGGTTTTTTCCGTCGCGATGGTGCTGATCGCCGGGTCGGCTTTTCTTTTCAAGCTGATCGAGTTCTACACCATCGCCACGACCCACGGACCCGATGCGCTGGGATCCTTTCTCATCCCGGTGGCCAACTACCTCCTGGTGGCGGCAGGTTTTTTCTGCCTCTTCCTGTGGGCCTACGTGAGCGGTCAGTTCCGCGACGTGGAAGCGCCCAAGTACCGGATGCTTGAGATGCAAGACGAAATCGACCGCGAAGAAGAAAAAAGCAAGAGGATGGACCTCCATGGCTGATGAGCAGCAGGAAGCGAAACCGTTTCGCCGGCACAAGTTCCTGACCTACCAGGGCTACGCGTTCCCCTGGTACGCCACGTTGATCTGGATTGCCTATTTCGTCGGCGGCCTGATCTACCTGGTCAAGAACGTCCTCTTGAACTAAGGCCGTGTCCACGGACGCCGGCAGCTCCGGGGCTTGCCTCCACTGCGCTCTGCCGATCCCCCCGAGTCGGCGCCGCGGCGAAGCCCCCGGCTTCTGCTGCTTCGGTTGCCGCTTCGCCTACGAGGTCGCGCAGCCGTCGGCACGCGGCGAGGAAGGCGGAACACCCTCGACGCTCCTCCTGCGCCTCGGCCTCGGCATCTTCCTGGCCTTAAACATCATGGTTGCGAGCTGGCTCGGCTACTCGCAGGAGGTCTTCGGTGACGCCGCCCGCGCCGAAGGCGCCTACACGGCCCTTACCGGGCTCTTCAGCTACCTCGCCTTTTTCCTCTGCACGGTCGTCATCGCCCTCCTCGGCTTGAACCTCCTCGCCGACGCGCTCTTAAACCTCGCCCGGGGCCGGGTCGAGACCCAGCTCCTGATCGCCGTTGGCGTCTTCTCCGCCTACGGCCTTTCCGCCGTCAACACCTTTCGCGGCGAGGGCAGCCTCTACTTCGACACCGCCGCCATGGTGCTGGTCGTCGTCACCCTCGGCAGCTACCTCGAAGCGGGGGCCCGGCAGCGCGCGGCGTCCTCGGCGAGCGCGCTGCTGACGGACCTCCCCAGCCGGGTGCTCGTCGAACGCCGGGGCGAGCTCGTCGAAGCAGCGACGGAGGAGCTCGGCAAGGGCGACGTCGTGGTCGTGCGTCCCGGCGAGACGGTACCGGCCGACGGACGCCTCGTCGCGGGGACGGGCCACGTCGACGAAGCGAGCCTGACGGGCGAGTCGCGCCCGCGCCCGGTCGAGCCCGGCGATCCGCTCCTTGCCGGCACGGTCAGCCTCGACGGCCAGCTGCGCATGGAGGCCGAGCAGGTCGGCGAGGACCGGGTGCTGGCGCTCGTCGAACGTTCCCTCGCCGCGGCTCGGGCACAGAAACCGCCGATCCAGCGCCTGGCCGACCGCGTCGCCGCCGTCTTCGTGCCGGGCGTCGTCCTCCTGGCGCTCGCGGTCTTCGGCTACCGGGCGTTGCAAGGCGAGGCCGCGGCCGGCATGCTCCAGGGGCTCGCGGTGCTCCTCATCAGCTGCCCCTGTGCCCTCGGCCTGGCGGCGCCGCTCGCCTCCTGGCACGCGCTCCGCCGGGCCGCGGAATACGGCATCCTGATCGACTCCCCCGCCACCTTGGAACGCGCGGCGGCGGTCCGGCAAGTCTTTTTCGACAAGACCGGCACCTTGACGCGTCCCGAGCTCGACCTCGAACGGGCGACGGCGGCGCCCGGCGTCGATTCGCGGGAAGCCCTGGCGTGGGCCGCGAGCCTCGAAGCCGCGTCGACCCACCCGATCGCCCGCGCGCTCGTCGCCCACGCGGCGGAGCACGGCATCGTGCCAGAGGCCCTCGACGAGGCGTCAAACGTCCCGGGCCTGGGCGTCGAGGGACGCCTCGGGGGACAATGGCTCCGCCTGGGCAGCGTCCGCTGGGCCGAGCGCCTGGGTCTTGACATCAGCGCCCTGGCGGACGACGCGGACGACGACGCCAGCAAGGTCGTCCTGATGGACGATCACCGTCCGTTGGCGCGTTTCGACCTCAAGGAAGCGCCGCGTCCCGAGGCGGAGGCGGTGATCGCGGAGCTTCGGCGTACGGGAATTGACGTGGCGGTCCTAAGCGGCGACCGCGCAGGGGCGACGGCACGGCTCGCGGCACGGCTCGGTGTGACGGCGACCGGCGACCTCTTGCCCGGCGAGAAGGTCGAACGCCTCGTCGCCGCGCGCGGCGAAGGACGCCTGGCGATGGTCGGCGACGGCCTGAACGACGCGCCGGTCCTGGCCGCCGCCGACGTCGGCATCGCCTTGGGCTCGGCGAGCGATCTCGCCAAGCGCTCCGGCAACGTGCGGCTCGTCGCCGACCGGCTCGACCGCGTCCCGCTTCTCTTCGCCCTCGCCCGCGACGCGCGGCGGCGGATCCGCTGGAACCTCGCCTGGGCCTTCGGCTTCAACACGGTCGGGATAGCGCTCGCCGTCGCCGGGACGCTGACGCCGATCTTCGCGGCGGTCGCGATGGTCCTCTCCAGCCTCATGGTGGTGCGGATCTCGAGCCGCGCCGGGGCCTGACAGCGATGCGGCACGAGGACGATCAGGAGGACGGAAGAAGAGAGACGCCATCTCGACCCGCGCCGGAGGGTGAGGGGGCTTGGCCGTCAAGGTTGCCAGAGCTCGTCGCCCTCGCGGACGACCAGCCAGAGCCTCTGTAAGGCGCCGGTGACTCCGGGAAGGACGCCCGCGAAAATCTCAAGGCAAAGCTCCGGCGCCATGCGTCCATGGCGGGTCCCCAGAAGCGGCAGGGCAAGCGCCGTAAGACGGCGCTTCTCGACGATCGCGAACACCTCGGCGAAAGCGCTCCGAATCCAGTCCTCGTGCCAGGTCGGATCTTCGGCGAGGTCGTGGACCACGGCCAGCAACCGCAGCGGACGCCCTTCCCGAACGATGACCGTCCCCGGCGCGACGCCACGCTCCTCAAGCACGGCCGTCATCACCCGAATCGGATGCTCCGGAGGATCAGGAAGCCGTGCCGGGGCGCTCAGGACCAGGTGCGTGTCCTCCTCGAAGACTTGGGCGTCGACCGCAAACGGCGGTGCCGTCTCCGGAGCGGCGGCGATGCACAGCGCCGGAGCTTCGCCGCGGAAGCCCTGCAACGTCTTCGGATCGCGTCCGCCACGGATCAGCCGCCAGTCCTGCCGTCTCATTCTCGTCCAGGGGCCACCTGTTCAATGCGCGTCGAGGTACGCGTCGATCCTCTCAGCGGGAGCCTCCCCGGCGTTCGACGCCGCCGCGGGGATCACCGCGGCAAGGAGGAGAATACGGGTTTCGGTCTTCAAGGCAGGATGAATCATGGTCACGCTCCGAGGCTTCGTCGTTTTGCAGGTCCCTACGCGAAGCCCCCTCCGAAGGTTTCGCGGTGTTGGGAGTCCAGCCCTTGCCCTGACGGCAAATGTTCTGTTAACATTCTCGCTCTGCTCACATCGTCCCGACCAGGAGGTTCGAGAGATGCCGAACACCGTCTTGCGCCTATCCCGTGGATCCGCCTTGATCGCTGGAGCCGTGCTGGCCATGCTGCCACCAGCCCAAGCCGACGTCACCCTCGAGACCCTGGCCACCGGGCTCGACCTTCCGGTGGCGGTGACGCACGCCGGCGACGGCCGGCTCTTCATCTCCCAGCTGCGAGGACAGGTGCTCGTCCTCCAGGACGGCGAGATCCTCCCCGAGCCCTTTCTCGACGTCACCAGCCGGGTCCTCGGCACGGGGCACGGCCTGCTCAACCTCGCCTTCCATCCCAACTACGCGGAGAACGGCTTCGTCTACGCCCACCTGGGCGAGAAGGGGACCGCCGACTCGATCGTCGTGCGCTACCGCGTCTCGGCCGACGACCCCGGCCGCGTCGACCTGGAGAGCGAGGTCGTCTTGTTGCGGATCGTCAAGGAGATCCGGCGTCACTACGGAGGGCAGCTGCGCTTCGGCCCCGACGGCTACCTCTACGTCTCGACCGGCGACGGCAGCGGACGCGACCCGGACACCCGCGAGGACCTGATCGACCCCGAGTGCGCCTCCCAGGACGTCGGCCGTCTGGAGGGCAAGCTCCTGCGCCTCGACGTCGACCGCAACGTCGACGTGGCGCCGTACTACGCCGTCCCCGACGACAACCCCTTTCGGGGCTCCGGCCTGGGCGAGGTCTGGGCGACGGGCCTGCGCAACCCCTGGCGGTTCTCGTTCGACCGCGAGACGGGCGACCTGTGGATCAGCGACGTGGGCCAGGACGACCGGGAGGAAGTCAACCTGCAACCGGCCGGCTCGCCCGGCGGCGAGAACTACGGCTGGAAGATCATGGAGGGGACCGACTGCTTCGGCGACACGACAGGTTGCCGGGGCAGTGTCCCGGTCTGCCACGCCGCGACGATCACGCGGCCCGTCCTGGAGTACTCGTACCGCTCCGGCTGCTCGGTGACCGGGGGGTTCGTCTACCGCGGCAGCCTCGTCCCGGAGCTCTACGGCCGCTACGTCTACGGCGACTACTGCCAGGGGACGATTTGGGCAGCCGAAGAGGTCGACGGCGCCTGGCAGACCGAGGAGCTCCTCCCGCGTCTGCCCTGGGTCGTGTCCATCGACGAGGAGGCTTCCGGAGAGCTCCTGCTGAGCGACCACCTCGGGGGCGCGGTGTATCGGCTCGTCGATCCGACGCTTCCCGAAGCGGGCCTCGTCGAGCTTGAGGCGACGAGGTGGGAGGCCGTGGAAAGCGACGGCGAGGTGCTCCTCGGCGTCCGGCGGCTGGGCGAGGCAGTGGGTGAGGTGAGCGTCCAGGTTCTCCTCCGGCCCGGAACGGCCAGGGCGGGCACCGACTACATGGCTCTGCCGGCCATCCTGAGCTGGAGCGACGGCGAAACGGGGACGAAGCCCTTTCCCGTCAAGCTGCTCGACGACACGGAGGACGAGCCCCTGGAGACAGCGACGGTGGAGCTCGTCGCGCTGCCGGGCGATGCGATCCTCGGGGCGCGTTCCCGGGCGACGCTCGCCGTCGCCGACGACGACGAGCCGACCTGCGTCGCCAACTTCCGGCACCTTTGCCTCAACAAGGGACGCTTCCGCGTCTCCGCCAATTGGCGGACCGCGGACCGAACGGGCCTGGGCTACGCCGTGCCACAGGACGAGAACGACGGCTCCTTCTGGTTTTTCGGCTCCAAGAACCCGGAGCTCTTCGTCAAGGTTCTCGACGCCTGCTTCGACCCCTTCCGTCACTACTGGGTCTTCGCCGCCGGCTTGACCGACGTCGAAGTGAGCCTGCGGGTCGTCGACACCCGGACCGGCGCTCTGAAGACGTACGACAGCCCGCTCGGCAAGACCTTCGAGACGATCACGGACACGCGGGCTTTTGCCACGTGTCCTTGACCTGAAAAGCGGCGCCAGGGCCTTATACTGTGGCCATGCGAATCGTCTTCCTGCCTCGAGCCGTTTCCTCGCCTCCAACGCGGAAAACCCCGGCATGACGACCGGCGCGCTTTTCGGCTCCCTCTTCCTGGCCGGGCTGGCTGGCAGCCTCCACTGCGTCGGCATGTGCGGACCGATCCTGCTCGGCTTCTCCCAGAGCCTCAAAAGCGGCAGCCGGCTCGACTTCCTCGTCTACCACGCCGGACGGTTGTGGACCTACGGCCTCCTCGGCTTCCTGGTCGGCTGGGCGGGCTGGGAGCTGCGCATCGGGACCGACGCCCTCGTCGGCCAGCGCGGCTTCGCGGTCTTCGCGAGCGTGCTGGTGATCCTCGCCGGGGTCGCGTCCTCGGGGCTGGTGCCGGGGCTGCGGCTCAAGCTCGACATGGGGGGCTGCGGCTTCCAGGCGGCCCGCGAGCGCCGCTGGCTCATGGTCCTCCTCAAGGAACCTCGGCTCGCCGCGCGGCTCCTCCTCGGTGCCGTCATGGGTTTCTTGCCCTGCGGCCTGGTCTACGCCGTCCTGGTGATGGCAGCCACCCTGCCGACGCCGCTCCACAGCGCGCTCGCGATGCTCTGCTTCGGCCTCGGGACGCTGCCGGCGCTCTCGGCGCTCGTCCTCGGCGCGCACCTCATCCCGGCCAGGCTGCGAGCTCACAGCACGCGGCTCGTCGCGGCGCTTCTCGTCGGCACGGGTGTCTTTATGTTGGCCCGGGCACTCCTGACGATGCCGGGACACGAGCACGGCCACATGATGCCGTAGGGGTCAGGTCCCGGGCAGCATACCCTGCGCTCCGTAGCGATCGAGATACGAGCCCAGACGAAGCTTTCGCCGCGCGCGGCATCTCCAGCAGGTGCTCTGGCAGGTGACGCTGCAGGAAACGCCGGAAGTCGACGGCGCGATGGAACGGACGCTCGGCCACCCTGAACGGCAGCAGGCCGTTCGAGTCGACCGCTTCCATACGGACGGCGACCTGCGAAGCGGCAGCCTCCATCATCCGTGGCAGGAAGAAGACAGGCGCGTCGTCGGTCACCACCACTGCGGCACGCTTCGCGAGGGCTTTCAGCAAGCCTCGTCCGGCCCCCGGCCGAGGGCGAAATTCCACCGCGTCCGCCGGTGGGCCACCATCCAGTAGAGGACCCAATCGCCGCCGGCACGGACCGGGGCGTCGTTCCTGAGGCGGAGGCGCGACTCAGTAGCCATCGTGCCCTCGTGGTATGCGACCTCCTCGGCGTAGGACGGCCTGAGTCAACGGGCCGAAGATCCTGTCGAGGCAGGGGAAATCCGTATCGTGGTCTTGTATCCCGCACGGCAGCTCATAGCCATCTTATCTTAGACCAAACGGATCCTCGGTGGTGAGATTCTTCGCGCCTCGTAGTACGTCTGCCGGCGCTCGGCGTCGATGCGGAGCCGAAGCCGCCGCCGCCGATCCGGGCCTTCAAGGCCCGGCGCTTACGAGCTCGGCGTGGCCGATGGTCAACTCAAGCTGTCTCAGAGCCTTGGTCATCCCCTCGACTTCCCGCCGGTAGCTCTGCGCGAGCTTCAGCGGCTCCCCCGGAAGATCCGGCACGTACCGACGGATGGACGCGGCCAAGGCAGCGTCAACATCCTGCGGCTTCTGCAAGGCACGTGTTAGTTCCTGGACGTTGTTACCGATTCCGAGGGTGTCGAGAAAATGCTCTTTGACGCGCTGGTCTCGCTTGCGTTCGAGATACATTCTCGCCAACCTCTCCGCTCGCTTCGCCGGTGCCGACAAGGTGCTTACGTGCCTGGTGATCGCTCCGGCGAGATCCTCGGCGTCCCGTCGAGAAAGCGAAGAGATGTGTCGGGTCATGAGCGTGGCCAACACCTCGGCGGCATGGGGTTCGTCGCTCTGTAACGACCTGGCCAGACCCCAGACCGCCACTCCGAGATTCTTGGCCAGGTCTTTCCGAACCTTGGGAGCGAGGACGCTCTCCAGATAGACCTTAGCTGGATCACTTCCCGGCTTCGCCGTGCCTGAAAGCGCCGCGACTCGTCGGGCGATCACCTTGGCCAAAATCCTGCCCGCGCGCTTCCAGAGCTTCTTTTCCCTGAACACAGCGTCAACACTCATTGCGGCGGGAGTTTTCAACTCTTGCAACAAGGACTCCCAAATCTTTCCGTCCTCGTCGGCAAGGATCGCCTGCTCCTCAGCCGCCAAGCGGCCATTCCCGCTCGAGATGCCGGGAATCGGGTTGGCGAAGAGAACCTCGAGAAGGTCGACGCGGCGTTCCTCGTCGTAGTCGAAGGCCTCCGAATAAAGAAGGACGTTCTCGAGGTCGTCTTCGGAGAGAAGCTCGGCGAAGAGCCCTTTGAGCCGCTGCAGCGCCAGCCTCCGGCCACCGGGCTCGCCGAAGTCGAAGGGATTGTGGCCCGTCGGATTGAAAGCGTGGACCAGGATCTCGTAATCTCTGATCTCGGGAGGTTCCGGAGGTTCTTCCGTAACCGCTCCCGCCTTTTTCTTCGCTCCAGCCTCGGCCTTCTTCGCCGTGAGGAGCTCACTTCGGTGATCGACGGCTTTCTGGAAGTCGTCGCGAAACCTGCTGCAAAACTCCTTGAACGTCATCCCCTTTGGCAGAACGCCGATCCGGCTCTGGCGTGTGTAGAGCTTGAAATTGTATTTGTATTTCAGCGAATCCGCAACTCTTCCTCCCCGCGCATCGGCGGGATCAACGAGGATCTCGATCCCTGCTTCCTTGAGAGCGTGTCTCACCCTGCCCTCCTTGGCGGGGAGGCAATCGAGCAGAGTCTGGACCGGACCCGTTCCGGCTCGGACGGTGAGAACATAAGGCGTCATGGCGTGGGTTTCAAGAAAGCGTTCGATCGTCTCTAGCTCCAACCGTAGGAAGAGTTTCTTGAGGAGTGGCTTACATCCTGGTGGCCGGGGCCTGGTCACCATGGGTCCCAGGCTCGTAGTCGGGACGGTTGGCACGGCGGCCGGTTGCACTGGCGGTGGGTGCGGCCTCGCGTCCGCGCTGTCGGCAGCGTGCTCTACCGTGGACCCGAGGCCGAAAGCCTGCCACATCAAATCTTTCTTGTTGTTCAGCCAAACCCCTTTGGCAAGATGATCCTGCAAGGTATCCAACTCTTGGCCGAAGCCGCCCGGCCTCATTCCACGCTCTTCCACCAAGTCCCGCCATTGCGGCAGGAACTCGTCGAGGCGTAGGAACTCCCAGGTGCTGGCCCAGTTGCCGCTACGAAAGTCCTGCTTGGCTTCGAGGTAAGCCCAGGCCATGAGGATGCCGATCGGCTTGTGAATCGTCCCGATCGGGTACTGGGCCTCCCTCGCCGCCAGGACCCTACAGACTCTCTTTCGGATCGCCTGGTGTGTAAGCGTTCGAGTGAAATACAAGATGATGGAGATCAAGCTGAAGCTCATGATTTCGTCCTCGAAGAACTCCTTCGCCATGACCCCGCCGACTGCCTCCTGAACCCAGCTAGCGATCGACAGCTCACCTGCTTCGACAAGGACGTCCGTCGGCTCGTCGAGCTTGTAGAAGCCCTCCGACCCTTGTGGCAGGCTGCCTCGCCGCTGGATCACGTCGAGGATCCTGGCCGTCTTGAATCGGAAAGGCTCAGGCTTGAGGCCGTGGCTCTTGAGGAAGGAAAGGTAGGAGTCGACGAGCCGGCGAAGCTCGTTCACCTTTCTCAGCTCCACAGCGAGGTCCTCGAGCTTGAAGCCTTCCAGCGCGGCCAGTAACCGCGCGAGCTCACCGGGTTCGACGTGTTCCGTGGGTAACCGCCCGCTGCGAACCAGGACATTGGCCAGCGCGTTCAAGGTTTGTTCGTCGCCCTTTGGCCAGACGGGCTCGAAGATCCTCCCTCCGCGCTCGTGGTAAAGCACGACGAGCACTTGACACGAAATGTCCAGCTCGACGGCCAAGGCCCGCGCACAGCACTCCACGGGGTCGGTCGGATCCTCCTCCAAGAGGAGGTTTGTCAGGTCGATGCGCCGAGCGGCGCTCAGCGTGGCCTCGGCGTAGACCTCAACCGTGCCTGCCATTCGGTCGACCACGCCGCAGCTCGCCGCGATCCTGGCGTTGAGGGCGGCCAGGAACGCCTCGAACTGAAAGCTCTCAAGCTGCTTCAGGAGCTTCAGGAGGAGATTCACCGACGCATCGTCGTCCGCCCTGAAGTAGTCTTGGGGAAATCTACCAGTCCCCAGAAGCAGGCCGGCCAACTTGCGAAGGACCTCTTCCTCGGTTCGCGGCCAGTGGGGTAGGGAGATCCCTCCCTTGCGCTCACGGTAGAGGACTTTGAGCACCTGATGCGAGACGTCGAGCTCGCGGGCAAGCTCCTCCGCGCAGGCTTCGGGGAGCCCCTCGGGCTTTGTCGATACGAGCTTGCGCGTCAGCTCCCTCTTCCGCGGCTCGTCGAGGCTTCCCAGGCCGTAGGTCTCGATGACGATCTGAAAACCGTCAACGACCTTTCGGGCCCTCTCAAGCTCATCCTCAATCTGCTCGACGAGAGTTTGGATCTTAAACATCCTGGCCGACGTCAACAGCCGCTCGACGAGCCCGATTCCCTCGATCGCAAGCTCGCCCGCGAAGTATTTCCTAAAAGACCTTCCGAGCTTGCCACTCCGGACCAAGACCTCGGCCAGAACCTTCTTCGCCTCTGGACCCTCCTTGAAAATGGACGCCCCTCCGTCCCTCTCCCGCTCCTCGTAGAGAATGGAAATCACTTTCCCGAGCCGACGAAGCCGATTTCCGTCGGCCGGACTGGAGATGATCAGACTCTCCTGTACGAGGCTCTTTGCATAAGACCTGAGGGGATCATCCTCTTGCGCCGACTCCTTGCTGAGCCTCGCTGAATACTTGATGGGAAACTTGACACCGTAGTAATCGAGAGCGCTCTCCAACGTCTTCGCCATGTTGACGTAGAGTTTCTTGCGCTTCTGCCTTTCGAGCCAAGCGCTGCCGCCAGGTATGAAATCGATCAGTATCGGAATGAAATTCGCAAACCATTTCACATGACTCGACAGATACAGCGCCAGGATTCCTAAGACGCAGGTCAGGTAGGGCGCCAGCTCGGACTTTCCCCATTCCTTGAGGTATACCGGCCCAAGATAGAGTGCCACGAACAGCAGGAAGGCTGCCGCCACGAGGCAGGTCGAGGCCTTCAGGACACCTTGAAACTTCAGGACAGCAGTATTCATATCGCTCCCATGGGAGTACAGGCTATACCGAGGGTGGATCCGAGCCTCCCGCTTCGTCCTAAGGAAGGACCCGATCCGTTCGTCGGTCGATACTTCATCTTCTATAGTACCGGGTACGAACCTGGTAAAGCACCACTCGAAGGGGGGGGGAGCAGCGCGCCGCAGGGTGGTTTCTTGCCCACCCTGCGGGATAGGGCGGTCCCACCGCCTCGTGCTACGCGGTCGTCGGCATGGCCTTCAACATCTGCTTGGCCTGACGGAACCAGCGCCTCTTGCGCCGCTTCAGGAACTTCGGCGCGTCCTTGTACTCCTCGATCCCCAGCTCGAGCTGGGCTCGGGCGTCGGCACCTCTTCCGGACTCGTGCAGGAAGTGGGCGTAGAAGACCCGGTGCTCGAGGCGGGGGCTCTTGACCACCAGGATTTCGAGCAGCTCGATCGCCTCGTCGCGGAGGCCCGCCGCGGCGAGAGCCTGCGCGAGGTCGGCCCAGGGCGCGTACTCCTCGAAGGCCGGATCGCGCTCGATCAGCCGGCGCAGGCTCTCGATCGCGGGCTCGGACTCGCCCACGCGCAGCTGGGTGAGAGCGAGCCCGTAGAGGGCGTCGCGCGAGTCGTCTTGGAGCCGCAGCGCCTGGCCGAAAAGCTCGGCCGCCTCGGCGTAGGCACCGTCGTCGTAGAGGGCCTGGGCGAGGGTCAGCGTGTTGGCAAAACTCCGGGTCTCGTCGTACTGGCGGCGTACCTGGTCGGTCGTGACCTTGGGGGTCACGAACCGCTTGTAGAAGTCGCGCAGGAAGTTGAATTCCGGGTCGTGGATCTTGACCACGAAGAAGTAGACCCACTCGCCGAAGGGCATCATCACGACAGGGTACCAGTAGGTCTGGGCCCTCCGCCGGATCGCGTCGACGAGCATCCAGAGGCTGAAGATCGTGTCGAGGAAGAGGAGAATCCGTATCATGGTGTTGCGCCCGCACGGCCGTTGGCCGGTCCATTGTAGACCGAACGGATCCATTCGATCTTCAGACGTTCTATCCTGGGCCGTATGATCGCATGGAAAGCCCTCAAAGCGGAGCACGCTCATCGTCCCTGGCCGCTCGATGCGCGGCCCTGGGTCATGACGATGTCGTGGGCCGACCTCCTCTTCGCCCACTGGACAGTGCCCGAGGAGAAGCTTCGGGAGCGCCTACCGCCGACCCTCGAGCTCGACACCTTCGACGGCCGCGCCTACCTCGGGGTGGTGCCCTTCCGGATGGAGGCGGTGGGCCCGCGGGGGCTCGGCTGGTTGCCGTCGCGCCTGCCGTCGCCGCGCGCCTTTCCGGAGCTCAACGTGCGCACCTACGTCCGCGTCGGCGGCAAGCCAGGGGTCTTTTTCTTCAGCCTCGACGCGACCTCGCGGCTGGCGGTCTGGGGCGCCAGGACCTTTTTCCACCTGCCCTACATGAGCGCCGAGATCCGGGTAAGCCGTGATCACGGCTCCATCCGCTACGAGAGCCGCCGCCGCGATCCGCGCGGCGGCGAGGGGGACTTTCTCGGAAGCTACCGCCCGGAGGGCGGGGCCTACCTCGCGGAGCCGGGCTCCCTGGAGCACTGGCTGACCGAACGCTATTGCCTCTATGCCGTCGACGCGCGGGGACGTGTGCGGCGCGCCGAGGTCCATCACGTGCAGTGGCCCCTACACCGTGCGACCGCCGAGATCGAGGTCAACACGGTGGCCGAGGCCCAGGGCTTCAAGCTCGTGGGGCCGGCCGAGCACCTCCACTTCGTCGACCGCATCGACGTCCTCGCGTGGTGGCCCGAAGACGCAATGACCGGTCCTCCGATCCTACGGCGGCGCTGAATCTCGTCGACGAATCCGGCGCCGAGCACTGCCGTCGGGAGTGCGAAGAAGGCGATGCCCAGGATGGCGACGAGACCGCCGAGGACCTTACCGACAGGGGTCACTGGGTAGACGTCGCCGTAGCCGACCGTGGTCAGGGTGGCGACCGCCCACCACATCGTGGACGGAATGTCGGGATAGGCTGCCGGCTGGGCCTCGTGCTCCGCGTAGAACATCAGCGAGCTCGACAGGACCAGGAGGCCGACCATCAGGGCGGTCATGACGATCAGCTCCTCGCGCTTGTCGCGGGCGACGGCGCCGAGGACCTGGAAGGCGTGGACGTAACGTGCTAGCTTCGCCAGGCGCACGAGTCGCACGAGCCGGAAGATCCGCGCCACCCTGAGATCCAGGCCCAGGAGAGGTAGATACGCAGGCAGGATTGCCGCCAGGTCGATGATGGCCATGGGAGTCGCCGCCCACCTGACACGGCCGCGGAGTGCTCCCTGGAAGCGGCGGTCGACAGTGCAGCTCGCCAGTCTGGCCGCGTACTCGATCGTGAACGCGGCGACGGACAGGCGCTCGAAGGCGTCGAGGAAGGCGCCGGCGGCCTCGTGGACCGCTTCGACTGTCCCGACGATTACGGCGATGACGTTCGCGGCGATGAGCGCGGACATCGCCGCGTCGAACAGGCGGCTCAGGCCGTCGTCGTCTCGGGCGGCCGGCTCGAGGATTTTCCAGAGGCGCTCTCGGACCATGTGACCGGCACTCTAGCACGGCCGACTGAACCCCGGATGCCTCCAGGGCCTCCATCACCGGATAGGCGGCGTGTCGACCGCAGCCGGTTGACGCGGGCTCCCCGCCCGTGGCATGCTAGCAGCATGATCGCTCAAGCAAAGACCCACGCCCTCGCGACGTTACGCAGGCTCTCGCCTCGGGGATGCAGCATGACCGCTCAGGCACGGGCCGGAGGGTTGACCCCGCCGCTGGCGGCGGTTACTCCATGCCTGATCAGACTGCGCCACCAACCGATGGAGTTGCAATGACCAGGGAATCTCTCTACGCGAACCCGTCGTTTCTGTCTGGCGTAGCCAGGATCTTCGATTTCTGGGGCCTCTTCGATTCCTACAACACCAGCGCCGATGACGAGACGGCCGACAGTATAGCTATCGGCTCCGACTGGCGAGCAGTAGGAGAAGATTTGCGCGCAGCGACTCAGGAATTCGAGGACTCACATCGCGGCGCCCAGCAGCTGGACCTCTTCGCTATGGCCGCCGATGAAGGACGCAACGGATAGTCAGGAGCTTGAGCGCCGGCCGGAGCCGCAAGCGCCAGAAGCGGTCGAGTCGGGCCCCGGCTCGGCCGTGGTCTCCTTTGCGGCCGAACAGAGAGTTACCTTCGCAGGGCCGTTGCCACCCCCGCTCGTACTGGGGCAATACGAGGAGATTTGCCCTGGGGCGGCCGACCGTATCATATCAATGGCGGAGCACCAGTCAGCTCATCGCCAAAAGCTGGAAAGCGCAGTGGTAGCTTCCAACTGCGAAGGTCAGCGCCGCGGGCCACTTTTCGGCTTTGCCTTAGCATCAATGGTCATCCTCATCGGAGGACTACTCCTCTGGAACGGCAGGGACGTGGCTGGATTGACAGCACTCATTACGGCACTTGCCTCGATCGTCGTTCCGTTCGTGTTGTCCAAGCATCGGCAACGAGCAGAGCTGGAAAAACGCCGATTCCGGGATCCGGACCACCCCCGGCCGGAAGTAGGGCCAGCTGCGGAAGCGACGCCCAGCCCTTGACCCGCAATGCATGCCCCCTCTCTGAGGTCCCCCTCTCTGAGGTCCCCCTCTCTGAGGTCCCCTCTCTGAGGTCCCACCCACTTTGGCAGAGCTCGTCGCGGTGCTGCGCTCGGCTGCGCTTCATGGCCGAGGACGCCGGCCTCGCCGCCGCGGTCACCCGCGCCCGGGAGCTGGAGGAAGTCGACGGGGCCTTCGTAGGGTGTCCGCTTCTGCGCCTCGACGCCCTGGATCCCGTAACGGGAGACGTCGCGGCGCCGCGGGGCTTGTGCCGACACCCGTGCGACTCCCCCCACGAGCCTCAGGCGCCGAAGTAGCCCTCGTCATAGGGCGTGCGTACGCTCTCCGAGCAGCCCTGGACGACGTCCACGGTCAGGTAGCCGGTCACCACCGGCTCGTCGACCGCCGCCGCGTAGCAGAACCCGTCCATCGGCGCTCCGGTGAGCTTCTGGCGCAGCGTCGCCGGATCGAAGCCCGGCAGAGCGAGCGGCGAGCGACACCCCGGAGGCGGGTCGTCCTCCGGACCCGATGCCGGCGGCAGGCCCTCGAAGAGGATGCTGCGCAGGTCGATCGAGCGTAGCTCGTAGGCGCCCAGGTAGAGGTCGAAGTCAAGCACCGGGACCGCGCAGTTCGACCACAGGACCACGTGGGTCAGATGGGGACGTGGCGAGAAGTCGTGGATCGAGATCAGCGTCGTCCGGCCGTCGCTGCCTTCGGCGTCGACTTCGAAGTAGGGGAAAAGGAGCGTCGCTCCGGGGCCGGAGCCGCCGCAGGCCCCGGACACGGGGGCCGCCAGGGCGAGAGCGCTCAGCGTGCCGGCGAACGCCCAGAGGGTGGCCTGTCGTCTCCAAGTTTTCATGAGGATTCCTCCGTTGTGAAAGGACGTGAGGGTTCTTCGTCTTCCGTGTCTTGTCACGTTCGAAGCGGCGCACCCTCTCCTTGCTTTCCATCAACTCCGGAGGCAGGACCTTGAGCGCCACGGGACGGCGCAAATCCTCGTCCTGGGCTTCGTAGACCTCGCCCATGCCGCCCGCGCCGAGCAGCTTGCGCACCCGGTAACGGCTGATCGAGCAACCTTGGGTAAGTGTTGAAGACATGCGAAGGTCCTGGTGTTCTAGCGAGGCTCCCCTGTGTCGGGGACCAGCCCGATGTCGCTGGATGACAGCATGCTACCAGCCTCGAGCTCGTGCAGGCCTGATAGCCAAAACACTTTTCGGCGTCAAACGTGTATTCAGAGAAGAAGGACCGATTCTTGGAATTGACACGACGAGGTAGACGACGATGGAAGCTCTCTGGCAGGACCTCCGGTTGGGCCTTCGGGTGCTGGCCCAAAAGCCCGTGTTCACGGCCGTGGCCGTTCTGACCCTGGCGCTCGGTATCGGCGCCAATGCGGCGATCTTCTCGGTCGTCAACGCCGTCTTGCTAAAGCCCCTCCCCTTCGAGAATCCCGACGAGCTGGTCCTGGTCTGGGAGACCCACCACGGAAAGGGGCTTCCCCTGATGTACGCGTCGCCTCCCAACTACGCCGATTGGCGCTCGCGCAACCAGGTCTTCGACGACGTCGCGGTCTTCCGTCCCCGGAAGTACTGTCCTGGCGCTTTTTCTGACGCGCTATCTGGAGACGCTGCTTCGGCGTCACGGCCACGGATCCGGCGACGCTCGCCGTGATCTGCGCCGTGCTGCTGCTGACGGCGGCGCTGGCGTGCTTCGTCCCGGCGTGGCGCGCCAGGGGCGTAGATCCTCTGGAAGCGTTGCGTCACGAGTAGGGGCGTTCACCTGCCGCGCTCAGGCCGCCGGGGGAGCTGAAACGGGAGAGCTTCGGCGGACGGGCATTCGAGCCCGTTTCGGCTATACTCCGCGCCTATGTCCGTCAGCGACCGCTCAGGCCGTCGGCAAAACGAAGCTGGTCAGGGTGGATCGATCGGGTCAACGACGGATGGTCGTGGGGAACGGGCGCCGACGTCGCCGGGCCCCTGAGGCGAGCAAAGGAGGCGAATGTGAGAAGTCGAAGCGAAGCGAGGTTTCAGAATCCGTTGGACGTAGTTTCGGCGGCGGTTCTGCTGCTCGTCCTGACATCTTGCGGCGGTGGGGAGCCGGCCGCCGAGGCGCCGGCCGCACCCGGTGCCGCCCAGGCGGCGGAAATCGATATCGCAGGCCTCAACGGGCCGCGCGGAATCCGGGTCAACCAACCGGAGGCGCAATCCGGCTACACGTTGTTCGCACCGATCCTCTCGGATACTACCTATCTGATCGACAACGCGGGGCAGGTCGTGCATGCCTGGAAAGCGGTTTTCGCGCCAGGGGGTGGCATCTACCTGCTTGAGAACGGCAACCTCTTGCGCCCGGCGCGCGAGCCCGAAGTCAAGAGGTTCTCCGGCGGTGGCCAGGGCGGCAGGATCCAGGAGCTCACCTGGGACGGCGAGGTGGTGTGGGACTTCCTGTTTGCCAGCGACGAGCACCTGCAGCATCACGACGTCGAGGTTCTGCCGAACGGCAATGTCCTGGCCATCGCCTGGGAGCACAAGAGCGCCGACGAAGTCCGCCGGGCCGGCCGATTTCCGACCAAAGTGCCGGCGGCCGGCCTGTGGCCGGACCTGGTGGTCGAGATCGAGCCCCAGCGGCCGAACGGCGGACGGATCGTCTGGGAGTGGCACGCCTGGGACCACCTCGTGCAGAACCACAACAAGAGGTTGCCCAGCTACGCCGAGCCCTCGGAGAGGCCGGGCCGAATCGACATCAACGCGGGCCTCCCTCCGGAGACGAGCCCGGAAGAGCTCGAGAAGTTGAAGGCCCTCGGGTACGTCTCTTCCGACACGACGCAAGAGGACCTCCGATCCGACCTCTTTCACACCAACTCGGTCGATTACAACGCCGAGCTCGACCAGATCGTCCTCAGCGTACCGCGTTACAACGAGATCTGGATCATCGATCACAGCACCACCACCGAGGAAGCCGCGGGCAGCAGCGGGGGCCGCTGGGGACGGGGAGGCGATCTGTTGTATCGCTGGGGGAATCCGGCCGCCTACGGCCGCGGCGACGAGAGCTCCCAACGTTTGTTCTCCCAACACGACGTGCGCTGGATTCCCGACGGGCGTCCGGGAGCCGGCAACTTGACGGTGTTCAGCAACCGCATGGGCGATGACTCGGGGCGGTTCTCGGCGGTCTACGAGATCGTGCCGCCGGTGGCAACCGACGGGCGCTACCTCGTCCCTCAGGAAGGCCCTTTCGGCCCGGCGGAACCGGTCTGGTCGTACCGGGGAACCGGTGAGAGATTCTTCTACGCCCCGTTCGTTTCAGGCGCCGAGCGCCAGCCCAACGGCAACACGCTCATCTGCTCCGGGGCCCAGGGTCGCTTCTTCGAAGTCACACCCGACGGTGAGATCGTCTGGGAGTTCTGGGACCCGAGGCAGGGCCAGGTCCGCCTGCCGGACGGCTCGCCGCCCCAACCGGTGAACGAGTTCACCCACGCCGTGTTTCGCGTCACCAGAATCTTGCCGAACCACCCGGCTCTACGCGGCCGCGAGCTGCAGCCACTCGACCCGCAGCCACCCATCGAGGTTGCGTACGAGGGCGCCGACGGATCTTCGGGGTAGTCGCGGAAGGCGACAGGAGAGAGACCAAGCATCGCCATACCGTCGGCTGGCTGAGTGCTTCTACGGCCTCGGCCAGGAAGATCTGCGTCCAGCCCTGTGCTATCTCGTCATTTTAGCCTGCCAACGGCCCATTGAACGCCGCCAGAAGGGACATCATGACCAAACCTCGCTCAATCTCGTCGCTTGGTCGGTCGCCACGCTCGTGGAGCCCGCTTCCGCAGCACGCAGAGCGGTTCTCCGTACGCCAAACCGGTCGTAAACCGCTGAAAACAAAGGACTTCTAAACGGGTGGCACCTCAGGAGGGGCACCTCGGACTTGTGAAACACTTGGCACCTCAAGAGGGGCACCTCAAGAGGGCCTCGCGGTTGCGAAGCTCGCTCCTGTTTGCATTCCCATACGATTTTGTGTATGATAGCATCGTGCGACGAATCGTCCTCGACATCAACGTCTTGACCGCGACGCTGGCTTGCCTTGCCGTCTGGCTTGCCACCGCCGCGACTGCCAGCGTCCACGAGTGGAAGCCCTTCGCCCCCACCGTCGCCCACGTCCACGACCTGGCGATCGATCCACAAGGTCCCTGGAAGGTCTACGCCACGACCCCGGACGGGTTGCTCCTGACCAACGACGGCGGGGCGACCTGGAGCCGCACCGAAGAGGCCGGCATCCCCTTTAGAGAGAACGATCGCTTCGTCGTGGCGATCGATCCTCAGGACCCCTTGACCGTCTACGCCGTCACCTCCTGCGAGCTCTCGAAGAGCGTCGATGGCGGCCACTCCTGGAGCCGCATCCCGTTGGCCGACTTCGAGACCTGCGCCATCACCGATCTCACGATCGACCCCCAGCGCCCCACCACCCTCTATGCCACGAACGATTACGGCGGCACAGGGCGACACGCCGAAGGCACGATCCAGAAGAGCGAGGACGCAGGCACCGTCTGGACGGACATCAGCGACGGGATCTGGGCCGCGGCCTTCTACGCTGTCGTGGTCGATCCGAGCCAGTCCTCCACCCTCTACGCCGGCACCTCGGCCGGCGTGTGGAAGAGCGTCGACGGCGGCGCGTCCTGGAGCGAAGCCCGGACAGGCTTACCCCGCCGGGGGAGCGTGTTCGCCCTGGCGATCGATTCCCGCCGTCCGTCGACTCTCTACGCGGGGAGCGACGACGGCGTCTACAAGAGCAGCGACGGCGGGCTTTCCTGGGAGAGCTCCCCCCAGGCCGAATTGGGCGCGCCGGTCGACCTCCTGCGGATCGCCCCCGACGATCCCGACGTCGTTTATGCCGGCACCCGCACCCGGGGAATCCACAAGAGCCGCGACGGCGGGCACACTTGGACAGCGATCACGCGCCGCGCGGGCCGCCGCCGGGTGAAGGCCCTGGCGCTTCATCCCCGCGATCCCGCGATCGTCTATGCCGGCAACCACGGGGCCGGGATGCTCAAGAGCCTCGACGGCGGCGACAGCTGGCGAGTCGTCGAGACCGGGACCAGGCGCCGTGCCACACTTCTCGCCCTGGCGATCGGGCAGCGTTTCGCCACCACCTTCTACGCCGGGACCCGCAACGCCGGAGTCTTCAAGAGTGACGACGAGGGACGCACCTGGTACCCCGCAAGCCTCGGCCTTGAAGCCGACGAGGTCACCGTGCTGACGATCGACCTCGGCCGGCCCGCGATCGTCTACGCCGGCACTTACGGTGACGGTGTGTGGCACTCTCAAAACGGCGGCCGCTCCTGGAGCCCCTCTTCCCGGGGTCTGCGAAGGGCCGAGATCGTCGCTCTGGTGATCGATCCCGACGTGCCCGACTCCGTCTACGCAGCGACCGACCGGGGCCTCTACATAAGCGCCAACGGTGGGAGATCCTGGTCGCGAAAAGCATTCCCCGAAGAGTGGGTGTGGGCGTTCGCGATCTCTCCGCACAGATCGTCGATCCTCTATGCCAGCACCTACGAGGACCTCTACAGGAGCACGGATCGGGGCCGCACCTGGCAGAGGATCGGGCACGACAGCCTGCCCGACAGTGGCATCCACGCTGTGGCGCCCGATCCGCGTCGGCCCGGTGTCGTCTACGCCGGCACCCTTGAGGGTGTCTACAAGAGCGTCGACGAGGGCCGCACCTGGATTCACGCCTGCGAGGCGTGCCGTGCCATCTACCAGGTAATCGTCGATCCCCGGTCTCCGTCGCGCGTCTACGCCCGGGGCTACGACACGATCTTCGAGAGCCTCGATGGTGGCGGATCCTGGAGCGGCTTCGAGGGCCGGCCGGGAAACTCTGCGCGAACCCTGGTGCTTCATCCCTGGAGTCCGTCCACCATCTACCAGGGGGGGGACCAGCTGAGCCGTCCCCGTTGCGGCGAGACGGCCCTCTGCTTCCACCAGGAGCGTTTCACGGTCGAGGTGGTGTGGCGCGACGGCCGCGGCGGCACGGGCCTGGGCCGGCCGGCGCCAGCCTGGTCGCACGACTCGGGCGTCCTTTGGTTTTTCGACGAGGAAAACTGGGAGATGCTCGTCAAGGTGCTCGACGGCTGCGGCATCAACGACCGTTTCTGGGTCTTCGCCGCGGCGAGCACCGACGTCGAGTACGGTCTGCGCGTCACCGACACGCTGAGCGGCTACGTGAAAAGCTATTTCAATCCCCTGGGCCGCGCTGCCGCCGCCCTGACCGACACTGCCGCTTTCGCCACCTGCTCACGATAAGCCGGACGTGGCCGGGTGCCGAGGTGGGGGGCACCCCGCCCGGCCCGGTCCACCTGTATCGCCGCCGTATCGGCTGCCCCAACCCCCCCGGTCGGTCCACCCCTAAGGCGGAATCGGCGCCGCCGAGAGGGCGATTCACGTTTTGCGAGTTTCTACCGACCAGTCGGTAAAGTTTGCAGGCCGGAAGGGCCTGGAAGCGTTGCGAAAGCGTCCTGCAGCAGCCGTGGGGGAACGGGAAGGTCCATGCGCTGGTTAGACGGATTCGCCCCCGTCAATGTGTCCTTTCTCAATCGTGAAACGCATGATCGGTCGCGTGTTTGAACGCCGTAGTACTTCCCGAAATCCCGCCTTCCTGAATGCCGATGGGGTTCCGGTCCAGACGAACGGATCCGGAGTGTGCTCCATGGTCGGCTCGGTGGGATAACCCTCGACAATCGTTGCGCCGCGCTTGGCGGCAAACTCAACGGCCGCCTTCAGCATGGAGATAGAGATCCCTTTCCGCCGGTACGGCTTCAGGACGAACAAGCACGAAATCGACCAGACCGGCACGTCATCAATGGGTTGGAGCACCCTGGAACGCTCCAAGAAGGTATACGTTTCGCGTGGCGCCACCGCGCACCAAGCGATCGGCTGCTTTCCCAGGTAGCCCAACACTCCCGGTCTCTCTCCCGCCGTCACGATCTTCTTGAAAGCGCGCTTGTTCCGAGCACCTTTGCCGGCAACCCAGTCCTTGTTTCGCAACCGCCATGCCATGCACCAGCACCCTCCGCAGGCGCCGCGTTCTCCGAAAAGCGTTTCTATGTTCGACCACCGCAAAGCCGTGGCCGGGTGAAACTTCAAGCTGGATAAGATCGTGGATCTCTTGACCATGTTGCTCATACGAGTGTGGTTATCCGCACTAACCGTCATGCATCAGGGGCTCGGGAACCACCGTCTTCTGGTGTCGGAAGGTCTCGGTGCTGTGCTCATGGCTATGTGGATAGTAGTGAGCCACTTGCCGTCAGTCGTCGTCGAGGGGCTCGACGTCCTCCTGCAGGCGTTGGAGAGCGACGGCGCGGATCTTGGGCGATAGCGGATACGAGTCGCTCCCGGCATGGACGACGACGATCTCGTCGAGCTTCAGGCTCTCGTACGCCGTATGCATCGAGCGCGTGGTGCCAGGGCTCGTTGTCAGCTTGACCTCGAACCCTCGGCTGTCGCCACCCCGCCGGATCAGGAGGTCGAGCTCGGCCCCGGTGTGAACGCCCCAGAAGAAGCACTCTTCGGGCCGCGCCCCGAGGTGGTCGACGACGGCCTGGATCACGAACCCCTCCCACGAGGCCCCCCGCTTGGGATGACTGAGGAGGTCGTCTCGGGAGCGTATGCCGAGAAGCGCATGGAGCAGACCGCTGTCGGTGAGGTAGATCTTGGGCGACTTCACCTGCCGCTTGGCGAGGTTCTCGAACCAGGGATTCAGCCGCCGCGCCATGAAGGTCGAGCACAGCGTGTCGAGGTAGCCCTTCACGGTCTTCTGGGTGACGCCGAAGGCACGGCCGAGCTCGGAGGCGTTCCAGTGGTCTCCGTGGTAGGAGGCCATCATCGACCAGAACCGGCGCAGGGTGGCCGCCGGCAGCCGGATGCCGAGATCCGAGAGGTCGCGCTCCAGGTAGGTGCGGATGAACTGCTCCCGCCAGCGCCTCGACGCACCCTCCGACGCGGCGAGGTAGGATCGGGGGAAACCGCCACGGAGCCACAGTCGCTTCAGCGCATCCTGACCGAGCTCGCCCAGCGAGAGCCCACCGAGCTCGTGATAGGCGATCCGCCCGGCCAACGACTCGGAGCTTTGCCGCAGAAGCTCCGGGGAGGCGCTGCCCAGGACCAGGAAACGGGCGGGGACGTCGTCGCGGTCGACCAGGACCCGCAACGTCGGAAAAAGCTCCGGCCGCAACTGGACCTCGTCGAGGATGACGAGACCCTTCAACCCCTCGAGGGCGAAGAGCGGGTCCTGCAGGCGTCCCAGATCCCGTGAGCTCTCCAGGTCGAAGTAGGTCACCGGCCCCTCGACGGACGCTGCGAGCTGGCGTGCCAGCGTCGTCTTGCCCACCTGCCGGGCCCCGATCAGGCCGACGACGGGGAACTCCGCGAGCAGCGCCTGGAGGTGTCTGAGGTGGGTGTCGCGCTCGATCACGGGAGGATTTTACCATGAAAATTGGGAGACGAGATCCTGATTTTCATGGAAAAATCTCCCTCCGGCTACCGCCGTACCAGAGGCTCAATCCGCGCCGGCACGCTCTTATGCCAGGGCGTCCCGGCGATCCGGTCGCGGTGCGCGGCGTCGGTAAGGTCGTTGGGCGCGACGCCCACCGCCCGACGGGAGCCACCTTCGTCCGGGTAGTCGAGACCCAGGCCGTTCGGCAGGGAGACATGACCTGGCTGCATGCGGTCGTTCAACTCGACGAGCACTTCGACCACGGCCCGCCGCGTGGTCAACCGGGCCGAATCGGCGTTGCCGAGACCGATTCGCGCCGCGTCCTCAGGGTGGATGTGCAGAGCGCCTGTCGGATCCTTCTTGCGCCACGCGGGGTCCCGGTAAATCGTGTTGGCGGTGTAGGAGCGTCGCTCGCCGGCCGAAAGGAGGAACGGGAAGTCGTCGTGCCCCCCGGGAGGCTCTTCGGTTGCCAGGCCCCGTAACTCGTCGTAGAGCTCCGGAACGGCTAGCTCGATCCGGCCCCCCGGGGTCCCCACCCGGCTCCAACTTGCATCCGCCTTTTCCTCGGTAAAAACCACTCCCGACGGACTCTCGAGGATCGCGTCGAAGAGGTTCTCTCCGAGCTTCGGTCCGAGGCCTTTGATGCCGGCCTTGCGCACCCCCTTCGCGTGACGCGACGCGCAGGTGTGAGCGACGGCCCAGAGCACCGCAGCCGATTCCAGACCGGGCGGCAGCGCGCCGCCGAGCGTGCGGTAGAGCAGGACTGGTGCGACGCCCTTCACCTCGGGGCGCCGCCCGACGGCTTTTTGAAAGGCGGCCGCGAACTTGAGACGCCCCCGCTTCGCCAGGACCTGGCGGAGCTCGGCCACGAGGTCCTCGGGCATCGCGCCCATCGCCTCGACCAGGCGGGCGTGGATCTCGGGCTCCGGCAAGACGCCGTCGGGCGGATCGAGCAGCGGACGCCGCAGGTGAAAGCTGTTGGCCGGGAAGTCGAAATTAAAAAACGTTGCCTCGGCCTTCTCGTACTGGGTCGAGGTCGGCAGCACGTAATCCGCCAGCCGGGCCGTCTCGGTCAACGCCACGTCGATGACGACGAGCGTGTCGAGGGCGGCGAGCGCATCGCGTATCCTGGCGCTGTCGGCCAGCGAGTGGGCCGGATTGGCGCTTTCGACGATCATCGCCCGGTAGCGCTTCGGATGATCGGTGAGGATCTCGTCGGCGATGAGGTTGCAGGGGGTCAAACCGCCGATGACCGGGGCGCCGGCGACCGGCGTCGTCTTCGAGAGGCTCCGCGACGCGCCAAGGAGCGGCCGCATCGACGTCGGGATGTACATCGCGCCCCGTTTGCCGAACTGACCGGTCAACGCCCAGAGGAGCCGGTTGAGATGGCTCACCAGGGTCGAGTGGCGATTCATCTGGACGCCCAGGTCCTCGAAGACCGCCATGCTCGAAGCTTGGGCCATCCGCCGCGCGGCGCGGCGTAGCTCGTCTTGCGGTACGCCGCATTTCGCCGCGTGCTCTGTGACGTCGGCCTGGGCGAGGATCCCGAGCACCTCTTCGCCGCCGCGGGTGTGCTTGGCCATCCAGCCGTGCGCCAGGCAGTCTTCCTGGACCAGGGTGGCGAGGATCGCCGTCAGGAGCCAGGCGTCGGTACCCGGCCGGACCTGGAGGTGAATGTCCGCCATCTCCGCCGTCTCGGAGCGCCGCGGGTCGACGACGATCAAGGTGCGCTCCGGATCCTTGGCGATCTCCTTCAGCGTCACCCGGGCACGCGGGATGCCGTGCGACTGCCACGGGTTCTTGCCCAGGAAAAGCGCCACCTCGCAGTGCTCGAAGTCACCGCGCGTGACGCTGTAGGGGCCGAACATCTGCTCGTTGACCCAATATTCTCCGGTCTTCTCCTGGGCGAGGGCGTTGGACCGGTAGACGGATCCGAGCACCGCCCGGGTGGCCGCGGCATAGCCGGCGGGGAGGTGGTTGCCCTGTCCGCCACCGCCGAAGTAGAAGATCGACTCCCCGCCGTGGGTGTCGCGGACCGCGGTGAGCCGCTCGGCCACCTCGCGAATCGCGGTCTCCCAGTCGATCTCCTCGAACGAGCCGTCGCCGCGGCGGCGTAGCGGCGAGAGGAGGCGGTCGCGGCTGTTCTGGTAATGGTTCAGCCGTCCCGCCTTCTGACAGACGTAGCCTTTTGAGACCGGATGCGCCCGGTCCCCGCGCAGACGGACGAACTGTCTCCCGTCGTCGCCTCCAAGCTGTACTTCGATGCCGCAGTTGCACTCGCAAAGGATGCAGGCGGTGGGCTTCCAGTCCGTCATGGGTCTTCTCCTCCTGTCGTTTGTGATCGGCCGTGGTCTCACGGATCGCGCTGCCAATCTCCCTCGCAAAACCACCCTGGAGAGCATACCATCACGAGCACCAAGCCCCGCCGCCCTTCCCATCCCCGCCGCTTCTGCTACACTAGCTAGCCCCACCAACTGACGAGAGGGATCGGGATGACGACCGAGGAAAAGCTCAGGGACCAAGCCGCCAGGCCAACCCTGCTGCGCATCCAGGCCGATATCGAGCGTGCCAATCCACGCTTGAAGCCTCTGCTGAGGACCGTCAAGAAGCGGCTCTTCGACAAGAGCTTCAACGTCTGCGCCCTCTGGCGGGAGCACGGGATCCGCGACAGGAACGCCGCCGCCATCTTCCAGGAGCTCGACACCTCCCCGAGTGCCTACATCCTCCGCGCACGCATGGAGACCGCGGAAAGCCTCCTCCAGCAGACGGCCCTCCAGAAATGGTGCATCAGCCAGTTGGTCGGCTACACGGACGAGAGGACCTTCAGGAAGACGTTCCAGAAGTGGAAGGGATGCTCGCCCGCTAGATTCCGGCGCCGCAAAGGCCATCGTAGGCTGGTCCGGCCGGGCTTTGAGCAGGAGCTCGCCGACGCGGTGGCCGGCCGACTCTGCCCGCAGCGAGGGGATCAGGTCCTGGAGCGCCTTGATGCGGCGCTGATTCAGGTCCGGAGCCTCTACGCCCCCTCCTTCGACTCTCTGGAACCGATGCTCCTCGACGCCGAGAAGATGGAGCGGGTCCAGGCGGAAAGCCTGGTGTTTCCGCGACTCGCCGGCTTGTCCTTCGAGGATCAGCGGCGCCTGATTCAGCGCTCCCGGCCCTTCTCGACGCCAGCGCTTTTCGACGTCCTGCATCGCAGCTCCCGCGAGGAAGGACGAAAGGACCACCAACGGGGCATCGAGCTCTCCCAACTGGCGCTCGACAGCGTCGAGGCCAACGCCGAAACCCTCGGGCCGCGCTACCACGACCTGCGGCCCCAGGCCCGGGCCTGGCTCGGCAACGCCTACCGGCTGGCCCTCGATTTCCTCGCCGCCGACCAGGCGATCGAGGAGGGAGTGGAGACGCTCCCCGCGAGCATCAACCCGTTCGTAACCGGGATCGTCTACCTGTGCAAGGGGACGCTTCGTACGTTTCAGCGCCGGCATGACGAAGCGGTGGAGCTTTTCGACGTCGCCTTACCCGCCTTCGAGGAGGCGGGCAGCGAGTCTTGGCAGATCAAGACTCTGATCCAGCGCGCCGCAAGTTTGGATTGTGCGGAGAGCCACGAGGCCGCTTTGGAAACTCTTGGAAGAGCTGCCGGTTTGCCCGGCGCCGACGTGGACTATTTCGCTTTCCTACTGCCGTATACTACCGCGATCGCGCTATTGAGAGTCGATTGCTTTGCCGATGCTAGAGAGCTACTAAAAGACTTGAGCTATCATCGAGGGTTTGGCTCGGCGAAGTGGCGGAATAGTTGGTTGGAAGCGTATGTCGACCACGGTTTCGGCAGACTAACTGAAGCAGAGGAGAAGTATCTTTGCCCTGGTCTCTCCTCTGGTATGCTCTCCAGTCATCGAAGGCCCTCGCCGCCCGCCCTGGACTTGACAGCCATGCGGTGAAGAAATATCCTGGCGGCCGACAAACCCGCTTTCGGAGGAAAGACCATGCAACAAGCTGTCGAACGCAGAACGTCGTTGGCTGTCGCCGTGCTGACGATCCTTGTGGTGGTGCTGCTCGGTCCCGCCGCCGTCCAGGGGGCCCTGCCGGCCATGGGCCGGATCGCCGTCGAGGTCGACGTCGAACCGCACCCGGAGCAGCCGCGGACCTTCGTCTGCACCGCCAAGATCATCGACCTGGAGAGTGGCGAGGTCATCTCGGCGCCCCGCGTGACATTCCTGGCGGGCTCGCCGGCCTCGGTGCAGTCGGCCGTCGCCGCCGAGGACGAGGCCGGGAACGGCGTCGAGGCCCTCTTTCAGATGGAGGTCGCCGTCACCGAGGACTTGACGACGGCGCGCTACTCCTCGCGGCTGCTGCTCGGCGAGAAGGTGGTGAACGAGCAGGTGTTCCGCTTCCGTCTGCCGGCGCGTCCGGCGCCGGAGGCCGCCGCCGCAGCGGTCCTTCATGGCGACGAGCTGCCCGTCACCCTCTCGCTCAGGAACGGCGAGGTGCGCGCGGGGCAAGCTCGACTAGGCCGTCCGGAGCTCTGAGCCTCTTGACAAATGAGCGGCCCGGCCATAGCTCCAGGGGGAGAGGGGGATCGCCAGCTCCTCGCCCCTGGGGAGGCCGCGGCTCTTGGGAGGGAGAGATGGCGGTTGGTCATGACGGCCCGATGATAAGTTCCTCCGATGTTCGACCGAGGCGTCGCGTCAGCCGGGAGCCGGAAAGAGATGATCTCCTCTCGCCCGAAACGAAAGCCCTGGCACCGCTCGGCGGGTGCCGGCTTGCTGGCCGCGCTCCTGTGGACGGCTCCGGGCCGGGCGATCGATCCCGAAAAGAGCCTAGACCAGCTCGTCCACAAGTCCTGGACCACTGCCGACGGTTTGCCGCAGAACGCGGTCCTCGACATCGTCCAGACGTGCGACGGCTACCTGTGGCTCGCCACCTTCGGCGGATTGGCGCGCTTCGACGGCCAGAAGTTCACGGTCTTCGACGTGGCGGCGTCGCCGGGCCTGCGCTCGAACCGCATCACGGCCCTTCACGAGGATGCCGACGGCGTCCTCTGGCTGGGCAGCGAGCGGGGCTTCGTCTGCCGCCGGGAGGACGAACGGTTCGACTGCCTGGGCGTGGCGGACGGCCTTCCCCGGGGCGTGGTCTGGTCCTTGCTCGAGGACCTCGACGGCGCGCTGTGGATTGCGACCTCGAACGGTCTCGCCCGGCTCGCGGAGGGCAGGATCCGGACCTTCTCGGAATCCGACGGCCTCCGGGGGGCGACCGAGGCTCTCGTCCTCGACCGCCAGGACAACCTCTGGGTCGGAACGGCAGGCGGCCTTGCACGATGGCGCGGGGACCGCTTCGAGCTCCGGCAGATCCCCTCTCTCTTTGGCCACGCGACGCCTCATGCAGCCGTCGCCGATCCGCGGGGCGACCTCTGGGTGACCATGCATCACGGTGTGCTGAAGCTCCACGACGGCGAGATGCAGGTGATCGTCGAGCCACCGCCTTCGGGTATGAGCTTCGGCGACATCCTGCACGACCGGGACGGCAACCTGTGGTTCACCAACCACGGCGTCGGCCGGTTTCGCGCCGGGAGCCTCGTCGACGACGGAGAACGGCTGCTCCAAGACGGCAGGCTCGAGGTGCGTGTCCTCTACGAGGATGGGGAAGGCAACATCTGGATCGGTACCAGCAGCCACGGCCTTCACCTGCTTCGCGACGGCATCTTCTCGAGCCACCTTCATCCCATGGGCTCGGCGGGCGGCGGGATTCTCGAATCGGCGTCCGGGGAGGTGGTTTTCGGTACATTTTGTCAGGGTGTGCATCTCCTGGCCGGGAAGGACATGTCGCGCATCGACCGGCCGGAAAGCGGCCTCGGGTGCGTCAACTCCCTCCTGGAAGACCGGCGGGGAAGGCTCTGGGCCGGCGGCGGCGTCTTGGGGCTCCGCGAGGGAAATAGCTGGACGAGGTTCACGGCCACCGACGGCGCTTTCGTCCGCTCGCCGGTCCGGGCGCTCTTCGAGGATCGTCGCGGCGTCGTCTGGGTCGGCGCCGATCAGGGGTTGGCCAGTTTCGCCGACGGCCGCTTCACCCCCTATACGTCGAGTGACGGGTTGAAGATCGACGACGTTCGCCTCATCACCGAGGACAGTCGCGGCAACCTCTGGCTGGCCGGCCCCTATGGCCTGATGCGTTTCGCAGGCGCAGAGATCGCCCCCCGATCCGCGCGGCATTTCACCGTCTCCGACGGCCTGCCCCACAACTTCGTACGGGCGGTCTACGAAGACGCCAGCGGTGGTCTGTGGATTGGCACCTACGGCGGCGGTATGGCCTATCTGGACCCGGACGGCGACGTCTTCACCACCCTGACCCGTGCCCACGGGCTGCCCGAGAACGCCGTCTCCTCGATCGTCGAGGACGACGCCGGGAACTTCTGGATGAGCGGCAACCGCGGGATCACGCGCCTGCGCCGGGCGGAGGCCGAGGCCTTCGTCCGCGGCGAGACCGACCGCGTCCACGCCGTCCTCTACGACGAGGTCGACGGCATGATCCCCTCGGAGACCAGCGGCGGCTTCCAGCCGGCGGCCTGGAAGGCGAGGGACGGGCGGATCTGGTACCCGACCATTCGCGGCGTCGCGGTCGTCGATCCGGCGAAGCTGCGGCTCGGCGCGCCGCCGCCGGTCGCCGTCGAGCGCGTGCGTGTCGGACGGCGGGAGGTCGAGGCGCGCTCGACGGTGATCGTCCCGCCGGGCGACTGGGACCTCGAGATCGAGTACACGGGCCTCCAGCTTGGGCTGCCCGCGGAGACCCGGTTCCGCTATCGCTTGGTAGAGCACGACCCGGACTGGGTCGAGGTCGGCGCACGGCGTACGGCCTACTACACCAAGGTGCCACCCGGCACCTACCGCTTCGAGGTGACGGCGGCGGCCTACGCCGGCGGGCCCTGGAACGAGGGGCCGGCGACGTTCGACATCGTCTTTCGACCGTTCCTCTACCAGATTTTGTGGTTTCAGATCTCCGCGGCCCTCGCCGCCGTCGGCCTGATCGTCCTGGGCTTTACCGTCCACATTCGGGGCCTGCGCCGCCACGCGCGAGAGCTCGCTTCGACCATCGCCGAGCTCGAGGCGAAAAACGCCGAGATGGAGCGGTTTACCTACACCGTTTCTCACGACTTGAAAGCGCCCCTCGTGACGATTCAGGGGTTCTCCGGCATGCTGCGCAAGGACGCCCGGGCCGGAAATCCCAAGCGGGTGGACGACGACATCGAGAGGATCCAGGCCGCCGGGGCGCAGATGGGACGCCTGCTCGACGACCTCCTGGAGCTGTCGCGCATCGGCCGGCTGATGAGCACACCTCAGGAGGTGCCGCTCAGCGAGGTCGCCCGCGAGGCCCGAGAGCTTGTGACCGGCCGCCTAGGTTCCGTCGAGGTCGAGATCGCGGGCGACCTGCCGACGGTCCTGGGCGACCGTCCGCGCCTCGTCGAGGTCTTCCAAAACCTCTTCGAGAACGCCGCCCGCTTCATGGGCGACGAGGTAGAGCCGCGGATCGTCGTCGGACACCGCCGGGACGCCGAGGAGACGGTCGTTTACGTCCGCGACAACGGCGTCGGCATCGCGCCGGAGTATCATGACAAGGTCTTCGGCCTCTTCGAGCGGCTCGACACGCAAACCGAAGGCACGGGCATCGGCCTCGCCATCGTCAAACGGATCGTCGAGTTCCACGGCGGCCGCATTTGGGTCGAGTCCGAGGGGCTGAGACGTGGCAGCACCTTTTGTTTTACACTTCCCTGCAAATGCGCACCTACGTCGCGTCCACCTCTGGAGACTTGACGGCCCACCGGGCCGCGGCCGCCGAGGTGATGGCCGAGATGGGCCTCGAAGCGGTGACGGCGGAGCCTCCGGGCGACCACGCCGGGCGCGGCGCGGTGGCGGCCTGCGCCCGCCTCGTGGCCCACGCCGACCTGGTGCTGGCGATCGTCGGCTGGCAGCAGGGGGAGGTGCCGGGACCCGAGCTCGGCGGCGATGGACGGCGCTCGTGGACCGAATGGGAGGTCCGCAGCGCTTTGCGCCAGGCCAAGCCTGTGGTGGTGCTCAGGGCCGACGACGGCTGGCCGCCGGAGCTGCGGGAAAGCGATTCGGCTGCCAGTGCCCGGGTGGCGGATTTCCGCGGCGAGCTCGAGCGGCTGGCGGTGCCGTTTGCCGCCGAGCCCGAGCCGCTGCCCGAGTTCCGGCTCCGGGTCCGCCGCGAGCTGGACCCCTTTCGGCGCGGCGGGTGGTTGGGCGACCGGACGCCGGAGATCGACGATGCCGTCCGTCCGCGGCAATGGCCGGCCCCGGCGCTGCCGGAGCGGCCCTATCCGCTGCTGCTGCCCTATGCCCACCCGGATCTCCTTGGCGGGCGCCAACGCGAGCTCGAGGAGCTGCTTCGCCGCCTCGACGAGCCGGTGCCGATCCTGGGACTCTACGCGCCGTCGGGGGCGGGCAAGAGCTCGCTCCTGGGCGGCGGATTGATCCCCTGGCTGCGCGCCGCCGGCCGGCCGGCGGCGTTCGAGCGCCATCCCGACGAGCCGGGCCTCGCGGATCGCCTGCTCGGCGATCTCCTGACTCCGGTGATCCGCGCCGAGGACGATTTCCGCGCCTTCGTCGATCGCCTGCTCGCGGCGGCCCGCCTCGGCGGCCGGCCGCCGGTCCTCGTCTTGGACCAGTTCGAGGATTTGCTGCGGGCCGGCAAAGCCCCACGACGGGCGGTGGTGGGGAGGCTGCTGGCCGCCTCGACGCAGCGCCTGCCGGGCTACGCCGGACCCGTCTGCCGCTGGCTGCTGGCCTACCGGCAGGAGCTCCACGGTGAAGTCTGCGGCTGGCTGGCCAACGTCTTGGGCGATTCGTCCGGCAGCGGTGGTTGGGTGCGCCTGCGGCGCAACGAGGAGGCCCCTGAGCTGCCGCACGATCTTTCGGGTCCTGAACGCTTCCACGCCTGGGCTCTGCCGCCGCTCGGAACGCCTGCGCCGGGGTCAAAAGACCGAGCCGGCGAGGCGGCGCGGGCGTTTCGCGAGGCGATCGAGACACCGCTCGCCCTGCGGGACGAGAGCCACCGGCCCCGCTATCCGTGGCGCTTCGCCGACGGCGCGGCCGCGCGTCTCGCCCGGGCCTTCGGTGAGGCGCGTCTGGCGCGGCCGGGAGCGCCGCTGGCGCCGGAGCTACAGGTCGTGCTGGCTTATCTGCTGGAACGGTCCGGGGAGCCTCCCGTCGTCGAGGTACCGGAAGATCCCGCCGAGCTGATCGACCAGGCGCTGGAAGAGCACCTGCGGCGGGCGCTCGGGCTGGCTTTCCCCTCGGGCCGGGCCGCTGCCGGCCGGGCCTCGCTCGGACGGACCCGGGCGCTCTTGGCGTTGCGCGAGCTGACCGACGCCCACGGCCGGCGCCGCAAGGGCCTGAGCGTCGACGTGCTGGCGCCGGCGATCGGCGAAGAAGGCCGCGAGGTCCTGGAGAAGCTGGCAACGCCGCAGACCCGTCTCGTCGTCCTGGAGGAGCAGCCCGAGGGCTGGTGCTACGTGCTGTCTCACGACCGCATGGCTGAAGTGTTGGTGCGCCTGGTCGACGGCGAGGAGTATGCCGGCCTCGGGGTCGACGCCGAGCTGTTGGGCCTGCGGCGCTTCGTGGCGCTGCGCACCGAGCTCTTCAAGGCCGGCGAGGTGGAGCAGGCGACCGAGGCGGGAAGACACGGGCGCCGCATCGAGGCGCATGCCGACGCGTTGCTCTGGGGAGACGAGCACCGGCGCTGGTGGGCGGCGTACCAGGAGCGGCGGCGGACCGATCGCCAGCGGAACGTGACGCGATGGGGGATCGCGGCCGCCGTCGTGACCCTGGTGATCCTGGGGGCGTGGAGCTGGGCGGACCGGCTCACCAGCCGACGGGCGCTTCTCGCGCAGATCTCCTCCGGCGAGCCGGAAGCAGCGTTCGCGACGCTGGCTCAGCTGACGGCCGAGGGCGCCGGGAGCGAGGAGCTGCTGGCTCAGCTCAGACAACGGGAGAAGCCTTTCGAGGTGCTCGGGCGCGGCCTGGGCGGCGTCGACGAAGAGCAGCGGGGAGCCGCGGTGCTGCGGGTCGCGGAGCTCGTCTTGCCGCTCTTCGAAGAGGCGCCGCGGGATCCGGTCAGGATCGCCAGCACGGTCTGGGCGCTCGATCGGTTCGCCGCGCCAAATCGGACCCTCTGGGAGCAGGCCCTGGCCCTGCGCGACACGGTGCTGGAGCCGCTGCGCCGGAGCCGTCCACCGCCGCCGGCACCCCGGAGCGCGGAGGATCCGGATTGGGTCGACGTTCCGGCCGGGACCTTCCGGATGGGACCCTGGCCCACCGACGGACCGGCGCACCAGGTGACGCTCTCGGCGTTTCGGATCCTGACCCACGAGGTGACCCGTGGCGAGCTCCGCCGCCTGATGCCGGATCACCCGGGGGAAGCCGACCTGCCGGTGGAGTCCGTCACCTGGTACGAGGCCTACACCTACGCCGCCTGGTTGGGAGGCCGGCTCCCCAGCGAGGCGGAGTGGGAGTACGCGGCCCGGGCCGGCTGCGCCTTCCTGTACTGCAAACGCGACGGCAGTGAGGCGACAATCGACGAAGTCGCGTGGTGGAGCGGCAACTCGACCGATCTGGAAACGGGCGAGGTTTCGGTGCGGCCGGTGATGCGGCTCGAGCCCAACCCGTGGGGGCTCTTCGATGTCTACGGCAACGTCTGGGAGATGACCGCCGATTGGCGGGGGGTCTACCCCGAGGAGGCCGTGGTGGATCCTCCGGGTCGGACCGACAACGCGATCAACCTTCGCGTCGGGCGTGGAGGCGGAGCCTCGGATCCGGCGGAATGGATCGTGCCTCAGGCCCGAGGTGCCGGTCCCGGGGAAGTTCGGATTCCCTATGACGGCTTTCGTGTCGTGCTGGCGGCCCGCAAGGAATAACTCGGCCCGCTCAAGGCCCGGGACGGCCCGCCAGCACGACCCGAAGGCCCTTGCTCTGGTCCACCCTGCCCGGATCGTGTCCGATCCGTCCCACGACGCGCGCCGCGGCGGCCCCGTGCGCGAAGTCGCCGCCGCGACTCACGCGCCGGACGACGCCGGGGGCGGCCGGACCCCATGGGTCGCACCGCGCGGCAGGCGGGTCGTCGCCATACCAGTCCGTCGTCCATTCGTTGAGGTTGCCCAACATGTCGAAGAGTCCCCACGGATTGGGCTCGAGCCGCATCACCGGCTGCGGCCAAGGCGCTTGGGTCTCGGGATCCCTGGAGTTGCGCCGGGTCCAGGCCACCTCGTCGACCGTCGCCTCGCTGCCGTCGCGCTTGCAGTACGCGTAGGCGCAGCCGGCCCGCGCGGCATACTCCCACTCCGCCTCGGTGGGGAGCCGGCCTCCCAGCCAGGCGGCGTAGGTGTACGCCTCGTACCAGGAGACGTGGGTCCTGGGCCGGTCGTCCCGGCCCGGACCCTGGACCTCCGGCAGCAGACGGCGGGCCTCGGCGACGGTCACCTCGTGGGTCATGATCCGGAACGCCGAGAGCGGCACCTCGCGCACCGGCCCGCCGTCGGACCAGGGGCCTATCCGAAACGTACCGGCCGGAACGTCGACCCAGCCCGCGTCCCCGGCGCCCGGCGGAGCCGGCGGCGGGCGCCGGCGGCGTAAGGGCGCCAGGACGTGGTCACGCAAAGTCCGGGCGCGCTGGGCGTGCGGCGGATCGCGTCCGGGGGCGAAGTCGAGGGCCCAGACCAGGTTGGCCAGGAGCACCATGTCCTCCGGCGTCTCCTCCACCCACGGCAGGGCGACCTCCACCGCCCGCAGCACCACGGCGCCGCGCCTCTCCTTGCCGAAGCCGCCGAGCCCGCGCTCCAAGACGTCCATCGGCGCCCCGCGTCGGCGCAGGAGCGCCAGCAGCTCCTCGTCGCCGGTGTCAGGCCGCCTCGCCAGTCGGTCGAAGGCCTGAAGCGCCAGCTCGGGCTCGCCCCGGACGATCTGCTCCCGGAGGGCCAGGTCCTCCCTGCGCTGCCGCGCCCAGCTCCACGTCCCCCAGGCCACCAACGCCAGAAGGGCGACGGCGGCCACCGTGAAGCCGGCCGAGCGTCGCCGGTCGGCCCGGCGGCGCTTCCGGCACGCGGTCCACCAGGCGCAGCGCTCCGCGTCGCCCAGGAGCGCTTCGGCATGGACCGCGACGCGCCGGTAATGCCGCCGCGGCAGCCGTGTCGCCTCCTCCTCCCGCGAGCGGTGGAGCGCCGTCTTGAGCGCCACGAAGCGTCGCAGAGCCAGCAGCTCGGTGTCGATCGTGAGCTTGCCGTGCCGCCCCTCTTTTTCCACCATGCGGACCACTGCTTCGGCCAGGCGGTCGTGCGAGAGCACGTAACGGAAGCCGTCGGCCTGCTCCCGGACCACCACCAGGCGGGTGAGCGGGCTCGACAGCCTTTCCAGGATCTCCTCACCGTCCTCGCCGATCGCCCGCGCCAGGTCCTCGACCCGGACGCCTGCGTTGCGCTGGCCCGACGCGGTGGCCAGCTCGCGCAGGGCCAGGAGCGCCCGCGCGCGGTCGGTCGGCGCCTCTTTTGTCCGTGCCACCGTCCCCTTGGGGGGACCGGTTCGCCGGCTGCCGAGGGGGGATGACATACCCGTGGCGCTTCGCCGCGGACGGGTCTTTGCGACGGTGGTGGGAAAGACCGTCTCGAGAGCGCGCCGCAGGTGCTCCGCCAGGGCTTCGTCGATCAGCCGGCCGGGATCTTCGGGCACCGCGACCTCGCGGGGCGACGGCCCATCCGCGTCCGTGCGCGCCAGGAGATGTGCCAACACCACCTGCAGCTCCGGGGTCAGCGGCGCGTCGGGCCGGGCGACCCGGGCTTCGGCGAACGCCCTGGCCAGCCGCGCGGCGCCGTCCGCGGCGAAGCGCCACGGGTATGTTGACGATTCCAGCGCCAGGGGCTTTTCGATGGCGTCGCGAAAGATCCGCTCCGCCTCGGCGACCGGATCGGCCCTGGGCGGCGGCGTTCCCAGCGGCGAGAGCTTCAGGAACTGGAAGCGGTCCGGCCCCGCCAGGTCGTAGGGCAGCCCCGCGGGAACGGCGAGCCGCGCGCTGCCGGCGTCGGCGAGCACGTCGCCGAGCCAGGCCACGACGTCGCCGTGGAATTCCTGGCGGTAGGCCAGAACCCAGCGACAGAGCGGTCCCTCGGAGCCCGGCCGGCGCGCCACCGAAGCCGCCAGCAGGATTCCCAACCGCGCCCGCGCCGGCTCCGCCGCCGCGTCCCGCAACAGCTCCTCGAGCTGGTCGACGACGAGGACCGGCGCCCGGCCGCTGGCGAGGCGGGCGACCTCGTGCAGGTGATCGACGAAGGCCTGAGGCGTCTCGCCGTCAGCCATGGCTGAGCGCGCCTCCGGCGCGACCGTCGTCGCGTCGTCCATTTCCAGCAGATCGGCGACGAGGCGTCGCGCCAGGTCCCCCTCCCGCGGATGGCGCGCCAGGGCCACCGGTACCCCGGCGTCGCGCAGGGCGGGAGCCAGACCGGCGATCAGCAGCGAGCTCTTGCCGGTGCCCGAGGCCGCGTAGAGGCCGAGGATCGGCTGCGGCGTGCGCAACCGGCGGCGCAGCTCGTCGAGCTCGTGGTCGCGGCCGGCGAGAAGCGCCGGGTGGGTGTAGGGCAGGAGCACCGGATAGGGCCGTTCCGGCAGCTCCGGGGACGGCCAACGACGCAGCCGGACCGCTCCCGGCCGGACCGCTCGCGGGGCTGCGAGGGTGTCCGGCCCCTCGCCGGCGGCAGGCCCGGCCGGATCTTCTCTCCGCCCCGCTTCCTCCCCGGCACCGGCCAGGGCCGCTGCCACCTCCCGGGCCGAGGCGGGGCGGTCATGGGGGTCCTTTTCCAGGCACTGGAGGATTAGGCGTTCGGTGACTCCGGCGAGCCCTTCGACCAGCTCTCCGGGCGGCCGTGGCGCCACCTCCCGATGGAGCCGCGCGAGCTCGCTCGGCGACCGGGCCTCGAATGCCGGCCGCCCGGTCACCAGCTCGTAGAGCACCAGCCCGAACGCGTAGAGGTCACTCTTGACCGAAGCCTCGCCGGCCTGGTGCTCCGGCGCCATGTACGCCGGGGTGCCGCCGAGGGCGTCGGCTCCGGCCACCGCGGCGAGCCCGAAGTCGGCGAGGCGCACCCGCCCCGTGTCGTCGATCATCACGTTGGCCGGCTTCAGGTCATGATGCAGGATGCCCTCGGCGTGGACCGCGGCCAGGCCCTCGGCCAGCTGCCGGCCGATCGTCACCACCCGGTCTTCGGGCAGTCGGCCGAGGCGCCGCAAGAGCCCGGCCAGGTCCTCGCCGGCGACGTGCTCCATCGACAGGAAGTGCCGTCCGCCGGCCTTGCCGACATCGTAGACCCGGCAGACGTTGGGATGGCCAATGGCCCTGGCGATGCGCACCTCGTCGAGCAGTAGCGCCAGTCTCGCGGGGTTGTCCCGGGCCGCTTCCGGCAGGAATTTCAGCGCCACCGTCTGGCCCAGCTTGAGGTCTTCGGCGCGGTAGACCTCGCCCATGCCGCCGCGGCCGAGGAGGCCCGCGACGCGGTAACGCCCGGCCAGGATCGTTCCGGCAGCCAGGCCGCCGGCCGGGCTTTCGAGAGTCCTGGCCAGACCCTCGTGGCCGGTGGAGGTGTCGTCCTGGTCGTAGGCGAGCAGCGAGAGGACCTCACGGCGCAGCTCGTCGTCGTCGCCACAGGCCCGGTCGACGAACCCGCGGCGCTCAGGCACCGGCCGCTCGCGGGCCGCCAGGAAGAGCTCCTTGATCAGCGGGTTACGCTCCTCGCTCATGGCGCGTCGACCTGGGCGGCGTGGTGGGCCAGCTCGCGCTTCAACCAGGCCCGGGCGTAAGCCCAGTCACCCTGCACGGTGCGCCGTGAGACCTGGAGGAGGTCGGCGATCTCGATAGACTTGAGACCCGCGAAGAAGCGCAGCTCGACGATCCGCGCCTGGCGCTCGTCGATGGTGGCGAGCCGGGTGAGCGCGCGGTCGAGCGCCAGGAGATCCTCGGGGTCCCAGCCGTCCGCCGTGGCCGGGGCCAGCTCATCGGCAAAAGTGACGCGCTGCCAGCCGGCGCCGCGTTTGGCCCGCAGCCTGCCGCGGGCGTGATCGATCAGCACCCGGCGCATCATCTGGGCGCCAACGGCCAGGAAGTGGGAACGGCCGCGCCAGTCGACCTGGGTCTGGTCGACCAGCTTGAGATAGGCCTCGTGCACCAGGGCGGTCGGCTGGAGCGTGTGCCCGGGGCTCTCGCGCTGCATGAAGCGCGCCGCCAACCGCCGCAGCTCGTCGTAGACCAGCGGCATCAGCTCCTCCGCGCCGGCCGCGGCACCGGCGTCGTCTCCGCTCAGGGCGGTGACGATCGCCGTCGCTTTGGACTTCGCAGGGCTCGCCATCAATACCTTCCTCGACGGTACCGAGTATATCCGTCCGCCGGCGCCTGGGAGGTCGCCATCTCCGCCCTTGCACATTTTTCCGCGGACATCGCGGAGGTGGTTGAGGGCGGAAATGAAAGCCGCCCCAGCCCACGAGAACCAACGGTACGGAGGTCAACCATGAGATTTCACCGCATGCTCACCGTCATCCTCGTCGCGATCCTGCTCGCCGCCGCGCCGGCGACCCGGGCCGCCGGCGAGCCGCTTCGCGTCATCCTCTCCGATCTGCAGGGCTACCGCCCATCCCTCGAGGTCGAGAGGGGAGATTGGATCTTCTTCGACCTGGAGCCGGTCACCCTGAGGCCGTTCTACCGAGGTCCGATCCGGATCGACAACTTCACCGTGATGGGCGACTTCGAGGAGATCGAATGGCAGACCGCACCCGGCGCCCCCGTCCACACGTTCCCGCGCGCCGCCCGGCGCGTGGTGGACGACGAGGCCTTCTCCGTCTTTCATCTGAGCTTTCCGGCCACCGAGCTGCGCCGCCTCGATCCGTTGCCGATTCGGTTCGATCAAAACCACGGCAGCGCTGCCTGGCCCTTTCGCATACGGTCGGCTGGCATCCCTAACACCGAGGTCGTCCGCATCAACGACCGGGTCCAGTACTCGAGCCACGTGGTCAACATCGTGGCTCCGGACGTCGTGAACGACGGCACCCTGCCGCGCGGCGACCGGATCTTCAACGTGCTCGATCTGCTCGAAACCTTCTACACGCACTTCACCGACAGCTACGAGGAGGTGAGCTTCGTCCCGACCCGGTCCCATCGGCGCCCCACGGGTTTCGCCTACCGCATCGCGGGTGGGGTGCCCCAGAGGCTCGTGGGCGGCAATGTCCACGTCCGGGGCGACATGATCTGGAACGTCCACACGCTCCACGAGACCGGACACCAGTGGGGCTTCCGCTTCGACCTTTTCGCGGTGGCGGGAGTCGAGCCGCAGGTGTCCACGCAGTGCATCGACGGAGGCCACACGCCGCTGATCGCCGACCTGCCGAGCTTCTTGACGGACTCGTGCAGGCTGAACAAGACCCGTCACGGTCCTCTCTGCATCCAGCGAGACGAGAAGGGATGGGTCCTCGGTCACTGTGAGCTGCCGCTCTCCTATCACCCGCTTCAGCTCTACGCCATGGGCCTTCTGGCGAAGGACGAGGTACCGCCGCTCTATCTGCGGCTGCGGCAGGACCCGATCCGCCCCATCGAGCCCGGCACCCGGGTCGAGGGACCGTTCGTCAAGTTGACGATCGACGACGTCGTGGCCCACTACGGGGAGCGTCAGGGCTCGCCGATGCCGGCGATCTGGCGGCGGGCCCTGGTCGTGATCTCGCCGGAGCGCCTCTTGAGCCCCGGGCAACTGGCCTGGTTCAACTTCTTCGCCAAGCGGACGTCCGACCCGAACGTGACGGGCATCGAGGGCCTCGACCGTAGCCCTTCCATGGAATTCGCAACCCGAGGAATGGTCGACCTGCGCACCGACATCCGTCCCATTGAGGAACCGAAGGTCATCGGGCGATTCCCGGTCGCGTACCCGAAGGTGGGTCCGCGGGACATCGCGGGGCTGGTGCTCGACGAGGATCTCACCACCCGTTACAAAGTGCGCCGCTTCTACGTTGTCTCGGGGAAGGTGCCAGGGCGTGGGAATCACCAGACCGTGCGCATCGAGGTCGCCTCGAAGGTCTTCCTGGGCAAGATCGGGGCGGATCGGCGTTTCTCGGTCCGATTCAGGCTGGATCCCAAGGATCGCGGGCCCCGGTGGATGACTTTTGGGCTGGGTGAGTCCGGCCCGGTGCTCGGCCGGATCGCTCCGGTCTACGTGGAGTGACGAACCTGGCGACCCCGGAAGAAAAACGAGACAGAACCATGAACTTCCAACACGGAGACAGAACCATGAAAATTCACCGCATGCTCACCGTCATCCTCTTCCCGATCCTGCTCGCCGCTCCGCTGGCGGCCCAAGCCGCCGCGGGCGCCGGCGCCGAGACCTCCTGGTGCGGCGCCCACCCGGCTCGCCTGGCCGGTACCCTGGCCCGCCACCAGCGCCACCAGCGCCAGCTGGAACGTCACCCCGTCCTGGCGGAGACATCGGGCCGCGCCCGGACCGCTTCCGTAAACGTCTACCACGTCGATCAGCTCGCGATCATTGAGGACGACGGGACCTTGATCGCTCCGGCCGCGCCCTTCGACCTGTCGGGGAAGTCCATCCAGTTCCTGCGCCGGCCGCGCGGGATGAGCGTCGTGCGCTCCGCGGTGGGGTACAAAGACCAGATCGGAGAAAGGCTCCTGCTGCCCTTTGGCTCGTCCTACGTCCCCTTCACCGACGGCTTCGAGCTCCCCTTCTTCGACCAGGTCTACTCCGGCGTCCGGGTCAGCGAGGCCGGCTATCTCCGCTTCGACGAGCGGACCCTCTTCAGCCACCCTGACAACGAGCTCGACCTCCTCACCGGACCTCCGAGCATCGCGGTCTTCTTTGCGGATCTCGATCCCTCGGCCGCGACAAACGGCAACGGCGTCTACGTGCAGCACCTGCCCAGGCGGGTGCGGATCACCTGGCTCGGGGTTCCCGAAGCAGGCAGCGGAAACCTGGTCACTGCGCAAGTCACCCTCTTCGACAACGGCCGCATCCTCTTCGCCTACGGCGACGTCGCCGCCTCCCGCGGGATCGTCGGCGTCTTTCCCGGCGGCGGCGTCCAGATCGACGCCTACCCTCTCGACATCAGCGAGGAGCTGCCGCAGCCGCCGCGTCAGGCCGCCTATTTCGAGACCTTCAGCGACGCGGAGAAGGTCGACGAGCTCGCCTTGACCGAGGCCTTCTACGAGCGCTTCCAGGACCGCTACGATCACCTGGTCGTGTGGGCCGATTTCCCCCTGGCGTCGCCCGGGGGCGACGGCTCGTTCCAGGTCACGTTGAAAAACGACGTCGAGGGCATCGGCATGCCGCGCTTCGACCTGTCGCGGTCTCTGGGCCTCAACCGGCTCGAAAGCTACGTTCAAATGGGCGACCTGGGGCAGTATCCCGCCAACCCCAACGAGATCGTTTTCGACACCTACTCGACGATGGACGTCCTGGCCCACCAGGTGGGGCACCGCTGGCTGGGCCTGGTCAGGCATCGCAGTTACTACAATGGGAACCAGGGCGGTGAGGTCATCCATCTGCTCGATCCTGTCGGCGCCGAGCACTGGAGCTTTCACTTCGACACCGGCGCCTCGGTTCTCGGCGGCAACGACATCCGGGACAATGGCGACGGCACCTTCACGACCGTCGGCGCGACCTCACAGTACTGCGATCTCGACCTCTACCTGATGGGCCTGATCCCGGCCGCGGCGGTGCCGAGCTTCTTCTATGTCGGCAGCGTCGCCAGCCCGCCGTCCTGGCACCCTCCGGAAACCGGCGTCACGATGACGGGAGACCGCGTCGAGGTGGCGATCGACGACGTCACCGACGCCATCGGAACGCGGGTGCCGGCGAGCGCCGATGCGCCCAAGGTCTTTTCCACGGCCTTTGTGCTGTTGGTCCGGGAAGGCGAGCCACCCTCCGTAGAGTCGCTCGAGAAGTTGGGCTACTTCCGGCGCTATTGGCATCGCTACTTCAAGGAGGCTACCCACTTCCACGGCCGGGTCAATACCTCCCTTCGCGTGAAGTAGCCTTCGGAAGCCCGGAGCGCATCTGCACTGGAAAGGGGAGACCAGACGGCGCGGAGGCGCTCCGGGCCTCATCAGGTGCCGAGCCGTTTGCTCCACACGGCCGTGCAGAGGGTTGAGGGATGGACCAGAGCGACTTGACGTGAGCGTCCAAGGACCGGAGAATCCGCCTATGCGAAGAACACGAACCGCACTCGCCGTCCTGGGGCTCGCCGCAGGACTGACCGTGCCGGCCGCTCCGGCCCCCGCCCAGGAAGAGGCGGCCGAGGCGAAGCCGACGCTCGGGATCGAAGCGGTGACGATCGAGCCCGCGGCGCCTTCGGTCGACACCCTCTGCCGGCTTCGGGTGAAGGTCAAGAACACGGGTCCCGCGACCGTCTCGGCGCTCTACTTCCGCGTCGCCATCAACGGGCAGGACCTCGAGGTCTACAAGAACCAGATCTTCATGGACCGCCTCGACGCGGGAGCCGAGACCGAGGTCGTCCTCTACAACTTCTGGACGACGGAGAGCCGCCGTCCCCCGCCCGCCGACGGCAAGCTCAAGCTCACCGTCGAGCTGCGCGAGGCCCAGCTCCTCGCGGTCACCACCGAGGACGACGGCACCGAGGTCTGGACCCTCGGCGAGGCCGTCGGCGGCCTGCCGGTGTCGAAGGAGCTGGTCGTTAAGCTCAAGAAGGGCTGATTGCCCGCCGCTACCCGGGGATGAATCCCCGGGCTAGATCTAAAAAGGCGCCCTTCGGGCTTGCCGGCTAAAGCCGGAAGATCCCGCGGCTTCAGCCGCAAAGCCCGAAGGGCGTCTTTCAAATGTAGCCCGGGGTTTCAACCCCGGGTGCTCGGCCGGCGCGGGGGGAAAGGGGGGATGCTTCGCCTACTCGGCGGCGATCAGCTCGGCGCGCGAGAAGAAAAACGCCGTCTCCTTGGCCGCGTTCTCCTCGGAGTCGCTGCCGTGGATGGCGTTTCGTTCGATGTCGGTGCCGTAGAGGTTGCGGATCGTCCCAGGGGCGGCCTCCTTCGAATTCGTGGCGCCCATCACGTCGCGCAGATGGGTCACGGCGTCGAAGTCGCGCTCCAGGGCCACCGGCATCGACGGGCCCGAGGTCATGAAGGCCACCAGGTCGTCGTAGAACGGACGCTCTTTGTGGACCTCGTAGAAAACCTCCGCCTGCTCTTCGGTGAGGCGCATCTTCTTGGCACAGCGGATCGTAAACCCTTCCTTTTCGAGATGGGCGAAGATGTTGCCGGCGTTACCCGCCGCCACCGCGTCGGGCTTGATGATCGTGAGGGTCGTTCCCATGGTTTCTCTCCTTGTATCCTCAGGGCAGGCTCGGCCCGGGGGCGCGCAGCCTGTCGATTGAAGAGGCAGGCTACGCGCCCCGGGCCGAGCCTGCCCTACGATTCTTCGAGCTCGAGGAGGTCGGCGTCGGCGGCGTCGAGGAAGAAGGCCTCGCCCACCAGCTCGCGTTCGCCGTCGGGGCCGAGGAGCAGCGCCGAGCCGGCGGGAAGGCCGACGCCCCAGCGCACGTCCGAATGGCCGAGGAGCTGACGCAAACGGTGGTCGTGTCCGGGGTCGAAGTTCGTCTCGACCGCGCCGCCCGGCAGGAAGCCGAGCCCGGGGATCAGCTCCTTGCCCTTCAAGCTCCGCGTCGTCTGACCGAGTGCCTGAGCCGCCGCCGCCATGGCGGCGAGCGTCCCGCCGCGGACGACGAGCTCGGTCAAGGCTTCGAGAGCCGGCGCGTGGTCGAACGTGTCGATCACGAATTCGGCGACGCCGCCGCCCAGGTAAATCGCCGCCGAGGCGCGGATCCGCTCGCCGTTCTTGCCGCGTTTCGCGTCGCGCCGGCGGTAGATCGGGATCGTGTCGACGGTGCGCTCGAAGCTCTCCTTCAGGTAGGCGGCGAAGTGCCCGCCGTACTCGGTCGAGCCGCTGGCGGCGGGCACGAAGCCGATCGGACGCGGTCCCTCTGCCACCTTGGCGAGCCACGCCCGATCGACCTCCTCCGTCTCGCCGAAGCTGAACTCGCCGCCGCCCAGCAGGACGATCCAGCCCTCACCGGCGATCCTTGCCGGACCGGTCGAGCTCACAGCGTCCCCTTGGGGGGAACGAGGGGGGAGCTCACAGCGTCCCCTTGGGGGGAACGAGGGGGGATCTCACTGGCCGAGGGCCTTCGCCATGGTCGAGCCGATGTCGGCCGGCGACTCAGCCACGTGGAGGCCGTGCCGGCGCATCGCCGCGATCTTGTCCTCGGCCTTGCCCTTGCCGCCCGACACGATGGCGCCGGCATGGCCCATGCGGCGTCCCGGCGGTGCCGTACGGCCGGCCACGAAGCCCACCACGGGGCGGTCGTAGCTCGCCTCGATCCACTCCGCTGCCTCCTCCTCGGCCGAGCCGCCGATCTCACCGATCAGGATCACGCCGTCGGTGTCGTCGTCTTCGGCAAAGGCCGCGAGCGTGTCGATGAAGCTCGTGCCGTTGACCGGATCGCCGCCGATTCCGATGCAGGTCGACTGGCCGAGGCCGAGGTTGGTGAGCTGCCAGACCGCCTCGTAGGTCAACGTCCCCGAGCGGCTGACGACACCGATCCGTCCAGGCTCGTGGATGTGGCCCGGCATGATGCCAATCTTGGCCATACCCGGCGAGATGATCCCGGGACAGTTGGGACCGATGAGCCGCGTCCCGGTGTCGCGCAGGAAGGTCTTGACCTTCAGCATGTCGGCCACCGGGACGCCCTCGGTGATGCAGACGACGAGCTCGAGGCCGGCGTCGGCCGCCTCCATGACGGCGTCGGCCGCAAAGGGCGGCGGCACGAAGATCATCGTCGCGTTGACGTTTTTTTTCTCGCGCGCCTCGGCCACCGAGTCGAAGACCGGGATCCCCTCGACGTCTTGGCCGCCCTTGCCCGGCGTCACGCCGGCGACGACCTGGGTGCCGTAGTCGCGGCAGCCGAGGGCGTGGAACGTCCCCTCCTTGCCGGTGATTCCCTGGACGAGGAGGCGGGTGTCGTCGTTGACCCAGATCGCCATCTCACGCCCCTCCTTTCACCGCCGCGACGGCTTTCTCGGCCGCGTCGGCCATGTGCCGGGCGACCAGGAAGTCGAAGTCGGCGTCGGCGAGGATCTGCCGTCCCTGCTCGACGTTTGTGCCTTCGAGGCGCACGATCACCGGGATGTCGATGCCACCGAGCTCCTCGATCGCGCCCACGACGCCCGCGGCGATGCGGTCGGTGCGGGCGATACCGCCGAAGATGTTGATCAGGACGGCCTTGACGCTCTCGTCGGAGATCAGGATTTGGAAGGCGTTCTTGACCGCCTCCTGGGAGGCCGAGCCGCCGACGTCGAGGAAGTTGGCGGGCTCGCCGCCGGAGAGCTTGATGATGTCCATGGTCGCCATGGCGAGCCCCGCGCCGTTGACCATGCAGCCGATCGAGCCGTCGAGCTTGATGTAGCTCAAGCCGTGCTCGCTGGCCTCGACCTCGAGGGGGTTTTCCTCGGCGAGATCGCGCATGGCCAGGATGTCGGGGTGACGGAAAAGGGCGTTGCCGTCGAAGCTCATCTTGGCGTCGAGAGCGATCACGTCGCCCGCGCCGGTGATGAGCAGCGGATTGATCTCGGCGAGCGAGGCGTCGGTGTCGACGAAGGCTCGGGTGAGGCTGGTCAGGAGCTTCTGGGCCTGGCGCGCGGTCTTGCCTTTCAAGCCCAGGCCGTCGGTCACCTTGCGGGCCTCGAAGGGAAAGAGCCCGAGGTGAGGGTCGAAATGCTGGCGGATGATCTTCTCGGGCGTTTCCTCCGCCACCTTCTCGATCTCCATGCCGCCCTCGGTCGAGGCCATGACGAGCGGCAGCGGACGCTTCTCGCCGTCGACGGTGCGGTCGCGGTCGAGGGTCACGGCGAGGTAGAGCTCGTTGGCGATGTCGACGGCCTCCTCGATGAAGAGGCGGCGGACTGTTTGGCCTTCGGGTCCGGTCTGGTGGGTGAAGAGCTGCATGCCGAGGATCTCGCCGGCGAGCTTCTCGGCTTCCTCCGGGGAGCCCGCGAGCTTGACGCCGCCGCCCTTGCCGCGGCCGCCAGCGTGGATCTGGGCCTTGACGACCGCCCGTCCGCCGAAGCCTTCGGCGATAGTGCGCGCTTCGGCCGGGTCCGTCGTCACCTGGCCGCGCGGCGTCGCCACGCCGTATCGACGCAGGATCTCCTTGGCCTGGTATTCGTGGATTTTCAAGGTTCCTCCTTGGATGGTACCGGGGGCCGGATGTTCCCCCGGGGTTGAAACCCGGGGTTGGACGATGGCGTCCCTTCGGAACGCGTTGGCCCCTCGCTTCGGGGCCGGTAGTGTAGCATCTTCTCCGGCTCCGGGGGGGCAAGCTCGGGGCACACTACGTCGAGCTCCGTCCTGCTTCGTCAAGGACGGCTTCCGCAAGGATCGCCCCGAGCTCCACGACCGTCGAACGTCCCTCTTCGGCCGTCGCTTCCGCCGGGGCGCCGAAGTAGGCCTCGGGTCCTCCGGCCTCGGCGAAGTCCTTGCGGCCCTCACGGATCGCCACGGAAAGCGACGACGGGTTCGGCTTGAGCGTCCGCCGGCGCTCTTCGCGCACCAGCTCGGGCTCCTGGGCCATCACGACGGAGCCCTCGTAGCGGCCGGCGTGGCAGGCGCCGCTCTTGAGCTCGTCGGTGAGGCGTAGCGCCCAGGGCTTGCGGGTGACGTCGGGGAAGACGACGGCGATCGATCCCGCTTCGCGGATCTTGGTCCGCGCCGCGTAGAGCGCGCCGAGGTGCGCCGGGTCGAAGTGAGCATTCGCAAAAGCGAGCGTCGCGATGCCCCAGCCGGCGAGCGCTTCGGCGACGTCGACGAGAAGCGAGGTCACCGTCTCAGGACGGACCGAGACCGTCCCCGGAAACGCCGCGGCAAAGGACGCCGCCGTGTAGTCGACCGGCGGCAGGACGATCGCCGGGACGCCGTGCTCGGCGAGCCGGCGCGCGCCGTCCTCGGCCATGGCGAGGGCGATGACGCGGTCGGTCGAGGTCGGCAGGTGCGGGCCGTGGGCTTCGACCGCGCCGGCCGGCAGGATCGCCACCGTGCGGGCGAGGTCGAGCCGATGGCGAGACTCCGGAAGACCTTTTTATCGTTCCCAGAACGGTGAGCCATATTCTATGGTTTTTCCCGTCAGATGCCCTATTTCAAGAACTTGCTCCAAGGTGGTATCTTGGAAGTATCCATGAGTTCTCTTGTCGGTTATGTCACCATTTTCCGGAATGCGACCCGGATAAATCCACAGACTGAAAACTCTGTGCCGGCCTTTAGAATCCGTATCGCCTTGAGAGAGCATGATATGCGTGTCACCACCTACAAATATCATTTTCCCTGCTGGAATCTGTTGAATCAACTTTCCCGTGCTCGCGCTGTAGATCTTTCCCGTTGTCGAGTTATATTTAATCGACTCAAGCTTGCCACTCACAACGAGAAGTTTCTTCTTGTGATCATTGAAAGCCTTCGTAGCATCTGCCGTCGCCTTCTTTTGGGCCTTTCGTCTTTTCGCAGTATACTCCTCTGGGATATCTGCCATTTCCTTGTCGTACTTCTTAGACGCTACTGCGGCTGCACTCATGTAGACGCCTTGGATTTTACTTTTGCTAATCACTCCCGCCTTGAATGCGGCAAAAACAAGAGCTTCATCGCAGGTCATCGTACTGTTTCTACCTTTCTCAGGTTGGTCGCGTCCGCCGCGCAGCCACTTGATAAAATCATTGGGGAATTCATGAAATCCTGCAATAACTTGAGATCGTCTGCGCTTTACTTTAGGAAGAGGGGTCCAAACCGGTGGTCCAATCACGCCTCTTCCGCGCCACTGTAGCTTCCCAACTTTTTTCTTGGTAACGCGAGGCTTCATGGTCCACCCATTTTTGGTGTATACCGGAATTCTTCTGCTTTTCTTGATCTCTCTTGTGCCAACCCATTCTTTCGCTGTCTTCATTACGCGAGCCACTATAATCTGATTTATTAGTGCTTGCCTCTTTTTTCGATCAGTGGCGGAGATGTTTCCGAGAAGGGCGTGTGTGTCTTGCTGGGTCATTTCCGACATCAGCTCGTTGAATCTCGCTGGCTTCTTCCTCTTCAGGTACGAGAGCTTGTTCATCGCTCTTCTGTATTTCTTTCTATTCAATAGATATTTTAATCTTTTATAAGTCTTGCTCTTGTTTGCGTTGTCTTGCTGTCTGGCAATGATGGCATTCTGTTTGCCAGTGGTTGATATGTGTTGTGCCGTACAGGCCGGCTTCGTGCCCGTCATGCCGTGGCCCAAGAGCTCGGACCGCCTGAGTCTGGTCCCGAGATCGAGCATCGGTGACGATTCGTACCTTTTGTGATAGGCGGCTGTAAGAGGAGGTGCAAAGCGCCCCCCACCATGTGCCGAAGGAGATTTCGCATTCGTTTTGAAGCGGCTGATGTAATGAGTGCCCATGATGGCGCTCCTTCCGTTCCGCAGGTTCTCGGGCTAGCTAAACAGCTCCAGAGATACGCATGTCTTCTCTGAATTCCGGGTAGTCATCCTCCATTCGGCCGGGATCGTTCTCCACGCGTTCAGCGATCCTGGTTCACTTGGGGCCGGGCTTCGCGGACCTCCTCCGAGGCGAGCGCGCTTCCAGTGCTCTCGCCACCGCGTAGGTGACCATGACATCCCGGTCCGGGAGCTCTCGAAGCGGGTCTCCGATCGTGCGAGAAGCAGATGGTGACCTTAAAAACTATGCTCTCTGGCATCATGCACTTCTCCGATCCGGTACAGTATAGCATGTCCTGACACAGTAGGGCAAGCGTGGGTACGTTGAAGCTCGGCTCCGATGAAAGGATCGGATGCCGCGCCGACTAAGACACCCCCGAAGCGGACGAGCCGGAGAAGAAGATTGAACCGGGAAGCTCGGTTCGGGCGAGACCACCCTCTGCCAAGCTGATCACCCCGAGGACGGCTTTCGCGAGGATCGCCCCAAGCTCGGCGACCGTCGAGCGGCCCTCCTCGGTCGTCGCTTCGGCCGGGGCGCCGAAGGAGGCCTCGCCTCGGACGAGCGCCGGGACGCCGTGCTCGGCGAGGCGGCGGGCGTCGTCCTCGGCCATGGCCATGGCGAGGGCGACGGCGATGACGCGGTCGGTCGAGGTCGGCGGCTGCGGGCCGTGGGCCTCGACCGCGCCGGTCGGCAAGATCGCCGCCGTACGGGCGAAGTCGAGACCGTTGACCTCCGTCCAGGCCATCTCCCACAGGCGCAGGACTTCCGGCTCCTCGGCGTCGGTCGGCGCTCAACTGCTCGGTCTGTCGATTCAGAATTACCGATCTTTGGCGGAGGTCAGCATCGGCCGAACCGGGTACCGTAAAGGGGAGCCATTGCCGGCATTGAGCTGCTTCATCGGACCCAACGGCAGCGGAGAGTCGAGCCTGCTTGATGCCTTCGGCTTCATGGCGGATTGGTTGACAGATGAGCTCACAGACTTAATGAAAAAAGGGCGGCACCCGTCCTATCCCGGGAATGCCTGTCACTACTCAGCAGTTATCAGTACGATTCGTCGAAGCGCTCCTCAAAAGTAACGGAAAGTGTGACTTTTGGCAGGTCTTCTTCAAGCCTTGTGAGGCTCAGGCCGAAGTGCGGCCGATCCCCTCGAGGACGGCCTCCGCGAGGATGGCTCCGAGCTCCGCGACCGTCGAGCGTCCCTCTTCGGCCGTCGCTTCGGCCGGGGCGCCGAAATAGGCCTCGGGGCCTCCGGCCTCGGCGAAGTCCTTGCGGCCCTCGCGGATCGCCACGGAAAGCGACGACGGGTTCGGCGCAAGTGTGCGCCTGCGCTCCTCGCGCACCAACTCGGGCTCCCGGGCCATCACCACGGAGCCCTCGTAGCGGCCGGCGTGGCAGGCGCCGCTCTTGAATTCGTCGGTGAGGCGTAGCGCCCAGGGCTTGCGGGTGACGTCGGGGAAGACGACGGCGATCGATCCCGCTTCGCGGATCTTGGTCCGCGCCGCGTAGAGCGCGCCGAGGTGCGCCGGGTCGAAGTGAGCATTCGCAAAAGCGAGCGTCGCGATGCCCCAGCCGGCGAGCGCTTCGGCGACGTCGACGAGAAGCGAGGTCACCGTCTCAGGACGGACCGAGACCGTCCCCGGAAACGCCGCGGCAAAGGACGCCGCCGTGTAGTCGACCGGCGGCAGGACGATCGCCGGGACGCCGTGCTCGGCGAGCCGGCGCGCGCCGTCCTCGGCCATGGCGAGGGCGATGATGCGGTCGGTCGAGGTCGGCAGGTGCGGGCCGTGGGCCTCGACCGCGCCGGTCGGCAGGATCGCCACCGTGCGCGCGAGGTCGAGGCGGTCGACCTCCGTCCAGGTCATCTCCCACAGACGCAGGACGGCCGGCTCTTCGGCGGTGGGCTCTCGGTCGGTGCTCATCGGTGACGCGACGATACCCCGGTACGCTTTTGGCCGGCAAGCGCCCATCCTGCTGTGGTAACTGGACAAGCTGGAGGCAGGCAGGCGTGCCGCCTTGTGTCCCTCCCGCGCTTCTGCCAAGCTTCGCCGGATGACAAAGCAAGACACCTCGATCCGCTGGTGGCCGGCCGCCGTCGTCCTGGGGCTCGCGCTCGTCGCCCTCGCCGTCTTGTGGTGGGGCGTCGACACGATCCGTCAGTTCCGGATGATGGGGACCTACGCTCTGACGTTCCTCGTGGCGGTCCTACTGCTCTTTTGGGCCGTCTTCTTTTCGCGCTTCCGGATGCGGACGCGCCTCGCCGTCTTTGCCGCCGCGGTGCTTTTCGCCGTACTTGCCGTAGGCCTCGTGCGGGTCCGCGGCATGACCGGCGACTGGATCCCGGTGCTCGCCTGGAGCTGGGAGGCGGATCCCGACTCACAGATCGAACGCCGGGCCACAGGCGACGTGGCGACGGCGATGGCGCAGAGCGTCGGCGACTTTCCCCAGTTCCTGGGCCCACGGCGCAACGCTCGCCTGAGCGGCGTCGGACTACACCGCGACTGGCAGGCGGAGCCGCCACAGCTTCTGTGGCGCCAGCCGATCGGCGCCGGCTGGGCGGGCTTCGCCGTCGTCGACGGTATCGCCGTAACCCTGGAGCAACGCGGCGCCCACGAGATGGTGGTGGCCTACGCCCTGGAGAGCGGAGAGGAGCTCTGGAGCCACGCCGAGGAGACCCGCTTCGACCAGAATAGCTGGGTCGGCGGCGTCGGCCCACGTTCCACCCCGGCGATCGCCGAGGGTGCCGTCTACACGCTGGGAGCGACGGGGGTCCTGAGCTGCCTCGACTTGCGAAGCGGCCGAAGGCACTGGAGCCACGACGTCCTCGTGGAGAACCGTGCCACCTCCCCGGAGTGGGGCAAGGCCGGCTCGCCGCTTCTCGTCGGCGACCTCGTCGTCCTGAGCGCCGGCGGCACGGACGGCCGTTCGCTCGTCGCCTACGACCGGACGAGCGGCGAGCAAATCTGGACGGGCGGCAACGGCCGTTCCTCCTACAGCTCGCCGTTCCTCGCCACCCTGGCCGGACGCGAGCAGATCGTCATTTTCAACTACGCTTCGATCGCCGGTCACGACCCCGCCGACGGACGCGTCCTCTGGGAGCATCCCTGGCCGAGCGACCAGCCCAACGTCGCCCAGCCGCTGCCGCTCGGCGGCGACCGCCTCCTGGTCTCCGCCGGCTACGGCGTCGGCAGCAAGCTCTTTCAGATCCGCGAGAAAGACGACGGAGGACTCGAGGCGTCGATCGTCTGGGAGACGCCGCGGCTCAAGGCCAAGTTCACCCAGGTCGTCGAGCACGACGGCTATGTATACGGCCTTGACGACGGGGTGATGACCTGCCTCGACCCGGCCACCGGGGAGCGCCGCTGGAAGCGGGGACGCTACGGCCACGGCCAGGTGCTCCTCGTCGACGATCTGCTTTTCGTCCAGACGGAGCGCGGCGAAGTCGTCCTCGTCGAGCCGAGCCCCGAGGGGCTGCGGGAGGTCACGAGCTTCGCCGCCTTGGACGGCAAGGTCTGGAATCCGCCGACGCTGGCGGGTCCCTATCTCCTGGTGCGCAACGATCTCGAAGCCGTCTGCTACCGGCTGCCGGCGGATCTCTGAGCCGGCGGCCGTCGGCGCAAGCTCGGGATCGAGCGTCCGTAGACCTATGTCAGCGCGGTTCTACGCAGACTCGTCGTAGACCGGCCGAGGAGTTGCCTTTCCGGCTCTTCGGACGGCGCCTACCAGGCCGGCTCCCAGATCTCTTGCATCTCGAGGAGGAGCCCTGGAAACTCGGGATCTCCGGAGATCGTCCCCGGATCCTCCAGCGCCTCCACCTCGCAACCGACGCGGTAGACGTCGACCCGGCGCCGCAGAGGGTCGATCAACCATCCCAGGAGAGCCCCGTTGGCGACGTACTCCACCATCTTCGCTTCGAGGGGTGCCAAGGCGTCGGAGGGTGAGCGCAGCTCGACGACCAGAGCGGGACAGAGCGGCAGGAAGCGCTCGCGCTGGGCCGGAGAAAGCTGGCGCAGCCGGGAACGCTCGACCCAGGAAGCGTCCGGCGAGCGCATGGCACCGTTGGTCAGGGTGAAGCCGGTCGACGAATCGAAAACCCTTCCCTGGCCGTCACGGCGCGCCCAGGCGGTGAGCTGGCGCAGGATCTCCGCGTTGCGGTCGCCGGTCAGGCCACCTGCCGGAGACATCAGGAGAAGCTCTCCGGCGGCGCTGCGCTCGATGTGCAGATCGCGGTTGTTGGCGCAGATCCGGAAGAGCGCGTCATCGCTGAGATCGAAGGCTGAGTCGAGCCGGAGAGCCAGGGGGAACGAGCCCTCCCCCTCACCCAGGGACTCGGTGGTGGTGGTTGATGCTAAAGTCATGAGGAGCCATCCGGTCTCAGTCTAGCACGCGGGACGTCTGTTGCGGAATCGCTGACTCACCCCACTCACCCCGCGGAACAGGTCAGAGGAGCTCGGCCACCGCATGGTCGGCGAGGAAGGCTTCCAGACGTTGCAGGTCCGCCCGACGCCAAGCACGCCGCTGGGGGTCGGTGTTGTCGTAGTGGACGGTGGCGTCGACAGTGATCAGAAGCTTTCCGAAGATGCCGAGCCGGTAGTCGAGCCAGCACTGCTCAAGGCCGTAGCCCCGTACACCGCCCTCCACGAGGGCGACGTGGTAGCCTTCGAGGAGGTCTTTTTCCATCCGCCGCCGCCGCTCGACGGCTACGGAGCTCGCCAGGAAATAGGTCAGATCCGTGGCGCACCGCCCCTGGGCGACGAGCTCCCAGTCGAAGAACACGACCGGTGGGTCGTCCGCGGCGACGCCGAACAAGAGGTTGTCCGCGTGGAGGTCCCGATGGAGGCAGGTCCGCGGCGGCTCAGCGAGCCGACGAAAGACTCCGGGGTCCTCCGCGAGCCGGTCGCCGACCTCGAGCAAGGTCGCCGAGAGCTCGACGTCGCCCAGCAGCTCTCCGATCACCGACGGATAGCGCTCCCACCACTCGCGAAACGGAAGCTGCGCGTAACTTTCGGCGCCTGGCAGCCAGGACATGCCGCGAAGGCGCGGGCTTTCCCACCAATGCGAGTGCATCCTCGCCAGTTGCCCGACGACGAGCTCGACGTCTGCCGCCTCGCACCCGGCTACGACGTCGGCGGCGCGCAAGTGGCTGACGTCCTCGAGGATCTGGACCGAAACTCCCGCATCGACGCTCGTGGCGCTGTAGAAGCAACGCGGCGCCGCCAGGCTGGGATGTCCGGCCATCTCGGCGTAGAACCAGGCTTCGCCTTCAGCGAGGTCTCCAGGCGGGACCAACTCGTTCACAAGAGGCGAGAACTTTCCGACCAGGGACGACGGAGCCCCCTCTTCAGGAGAGTCGTAAACGAGCTCGAAACGCACGAGTTGGGCGATAAAACCCTGGGCTTCTCCGATGCTCGCCGGCCGCACGGAGCGAACCCGCGTCCAGACGAGGGCTCCCGCTTCGCGCAGCACGCCGGTCAACCAGACGGGGGTCACCTGCTTGGGGTGGGTTGGGACGTCCGTTGTGGTACGCACGAGATCGTCGTCTCAGTCGATGACCCGGGCGTCGACGAGAGGCCCTGGGCTACCTGGGGAATTGAGGCCGGCCGAAACTATCGCACGACTCGCAGGTTGTAGCTCCCGGTACCGGAGAGGGTGTTGAAGTGCCGGATCTGGACGAAGTACTCGCCCGGGGCGAGGTCGGCCACGATCCTCGAATTCCTGCCGACGCCGCCGTCGTCGTCCTCGGCGATGAGCCGGGTCTTGCTGTCGGGGCCGAAGAGCTTCATCACGACGTCGGTCTCCCCGCCGGTCTCGACGGTATGGCGGCCGCTATCTTCGACGACGAACCGGAAGAGGTCTTCCTCGCCCAGCGCGCCGATGCCCGCGGAGACCCCCGACGTGTCGATCACGGCGACGTCGACCGCTTCAACCGGATCCTCGCCGCGCCCAGGGTAGGCGTCGGCGCTCTTGATGAACCCCTTGTCGCCAGCGGAGAGCTCCTCGTTTTCGTGGGTGCCGCCGCTGCCCACGGTCCAGCGGGAGGGAAACGCGTAGAGCATGATCGAGTCGGGGTCGAACTCGGTGCCTCGGATCTGGCTGTGGCTGTATTTCTCGAGCACGTTGTGCTCGATTTGCGACACGGTCCAGTTGTTCGGCGGGCCGCTCAAATCGGCAATAACCGCGTTACGGTTCCACTTGATGCCCCCTTCCGGGTTCTGATGCTCATGCCCGAGGCCGATGGCATGACCGAATTCGTGGGCCGCCGTACCGCCGTCGAGGAAGCCGAGGTTCATCGTCGCCTGGTTCAGGGGAATGCTCTTGGCGTCGGTGCCGACGTAGGACCAGGCACCGTCGGTCGAGTCGAAGGTGATCCGGATGTCCGCGTCGGGCGCGTCGTTGAAGTCGAAGCTCAAGTTGGCGTGCTGGGTCCACCACCCGGCTTGCTCCAGCGCCAGGGCCTTCTGATCGGAGTTGCCCTCGATGAATCGGACGCTCAGGGTCGAGCCGTTGATCCACCTCTTGCGGAACTCGAGCACGGCCTTCAAGGGGCCGCCGCCGATGCGCATCATGCGTAACGGGCGATGGAGCTCGCTGGGTAGAATTCTGTCAAAGCAGATTTTCGGAGCTTGGGACATTATCCACTCCTTTTCTTTTGGCGCCGTCTTGCGGCGCCGGTTTCAACCTGGGCAAAGTACAGAACTAAGAATCATAGCAGACTCACGGCGTCCGCGCAAGCCGCTACGAGCTCGCTACGAGCTCGTGCTACCCCAACGAGCTCGCGGGTGCTCGTGCGACCTATTCCTTGAGACCTTCGAGAATTCTCTCGATCCGCGCGTGCTGGGCCTCGGGCGCCATCGACAGGGCCTTTTCGTAGTTGGCGACGGCCTGCGCCGTCTCATCCACGGTGGCCTGGCACTCGGCGAGGCTGTCGTAGACGTTCCAGGAGTCCGGATAGTCCTTGACGTTTTTCTCGAAAAACGCGATGGCCTTCTCGGCCTCACCACGGCCCATGCTCTGGTAGCCGAGAGCGTTGACCTGCGCCTCGTTGGCGATGGAAAGGACTTTCTCGGCGATCTCCTCGGCCTCTTCCCCTCTGTCCATCTGGCGCAGCAGGCGTGCCTTGACGTTCAGGTTCTGGTAATGCTCCTCCATGCCGAGCGAACGGTCGATCCACCCCAGGGCCTCCTCGTGGTGGACGTCGTTTTGGACGCAGTAGTTGGCGGCGCTCATCCAGCCCATCCAGGAAAAGCGCGGCAGGGAGCGCAGGTCGCTGCGGATCTTGGCGAGCGCGTGATCATGGGTCTCGACCTCGATGCGCACCGGCACCTCGACCTCGGCCCAGCGCAGGGCGAGCGTCGCGCCGTCGATCGCCAGGTCGTCGAAGCGGTACTCCAGGGCCTCGTGAAACGCCACCTTGCGCGGCTCGACCTCGACGCGCAGCGCGTCCTCGGACTCGTCGTAGGAGAAGCTCCCCCAGGCCGTCGAGGTGTGGCTGAAGATGACGGTCCACTTCTCCTCGGTCGGGATCATGTGGAGGCCGTAGGTGCCGGCGGCGAGGTCCTGGCCCTCGACGCGCACCGGGTGGGGAAAGTGGACGGTGGTGTTGTCGTTGGCTCCGGCCCGCCACACCGCGCCGTAGGGCACCAGGCCGCCGAAGATCTCACGGTCCTGGGCCAGGGGCCGATGATAGCTGACGGTGACGTCGGTGACGCCGATCCTCTGGACGAGGGTGGCTCCCGGGCTGCGCCGCGGCAGGCCTTGGATCTGCTGGGCCCAGAGCGGGGCCGTCGTCAAGACGGCGCAGATCAGGACGAGGGCGATACGAAACGTTCGGGGAAGAATCGAGTTGCGAGACATGCTGAACCTCCAGTCGTGGGTGGCTGCCGTGGGCAGCGGGGACGTCCGCGGGCTCGCCGCGGACGGTGCGGTGTGGTCTGTCGAGGGAATACGTCGTCCGCGGCGCCAGGTTGCGCGGTGGCGGCGGCGTCCGTCACCGGGAGAGAGCGGGTCGTCCCTAAGCATCGTCACGCCACGGACTCACATCCGGCCCACCCTATGAAGGCGGAAACGCCCCCTCACTATGGCCCTCAGGCACCCGACGCCCGGGAACCAGCCCAGGCGGCACGGGCGTCGACGGTGAAGATGGCGAGCGCCGTCCAGATGAGGACGAAAGCGACCAAGTGCGACGTCTCGAAGGGCTCGCGATAGACGGTGACCGCAAGCAGGAACTGACCCGTCGGCGCCAGGTACTGGAGGAGACCGACGGTCGAGAGCGGCAGGCGCTTGGCGCCGTGGTGGAACCAGACGAGCGGCACGAGCGTGATGGCACCCGTGGCGAAGATCAGGACGTGGGTCGCCGCGTCGGCGTGGCCGAAAGCTCCCGTCCCGGCGGCCTCGCGGCGTCCCAGGTCGATCAGCATCAGGGGCACGAGCAGCGCACACTCGAAGAAAAGCCCCTCTTCGGGAGAGGCCCGCATCTGCTTGCGCAGGAGCGCGTAGAAGCCGAACGTCAGGGCGAGCGTCAAGGCGATCCAGGGCACCTTGCCGACGCGGAACGCCAAGAAGAGCACACCCGCCGCGGCGATCCCCACTGAAGCCCACTGCCAGCGGCGCAGGCGCTCGCCCAGGAAGACGAGCCCCAAGACGACGCTGAGCAAAGGGTTGATGAAGTACCCGAGGCTCGCCTCGAGGATGTGCTCGTGGTGCATCGCCCAGATGTAGAGGAACCAGTTGGTGGCGATGAGCGCCGTCGTCAAGACGAGCGCCACCACGCTCCGGCGGTGAGAAAGCATCGCACCGAGCGAGCCCCATCTCCGCTGCCACGTCAGGACGCCGACGAGCATCACACCGCACCAGAGGACGCGGTGCGCCACGAGCTCCTCCGATGGCACGTGGCCGATCGCCTTCCAGAAGATGGGCGAGAGGCCCCAGATCAGGAAGGCGGCGACCGTGTAGAGAAAACCTTTGCCAGCTTCGTTCAAGGAGCCGTCACTCGGCGACCACGCTGCCGCAGGGGAGCACCGAAGACCCGTAGTAAGGGTTCGTGACAGCCCCCTTGGCCTGGAGCCACGACTTCCGGACCCTCGGACAGTAGACGACGACCGGACGCCCTTCGGCAGCCCCCGTCGCCTCCCGGTAGCGAACCAGGGCGAGGTAGAGGATGCGGCGCGCCGTTTTCATGGCCTTTCAGGATAGAGCCAGGGGCCGGAGGCTGTCAAGTGACGATTTCCGGCGAGAGAGCAACGTGAGACACTGTCTTCAGGAGCTCAGGACGAATCGAAACCACCTGAACGGAGGTGTCATGAGCGCGAACGAACATCCGATCGTCTTCGTCCACGGTGTCCTTGGCTGGGGACCCGAAGAGGCGGGTTTTGGCCGCTACTGGGAAGGGGCGCACGACGCGGCTCCTGACGGCAAAAAAGTAGGCTTCGCGTCAGTCGGGCCGATCTCCTCGCACTGGGACCGGGCCCGTGAGCTCTTCTACCGCATCCAAGGCGGCGAGGTCGACTACGGTAGGCGGCATGCGGATCACTTCGGCCACGATCGCCGGCGCGGGGGCTGGACCGTCGAGGAGGCGCTCTATCCGGATTGGAGCCCGAGCCGTCCGATCCACCTTGTCGGGCATTCCCAGGGAGCGTGTACGATCCGGGTCCTGCAGCACATGTTGTCCGAGGGCCTCTTCGAAGGCCAGCCGGCGAGCGACGGCTGGATCCGGTCGATCACCACGATCTCCGGAGTCAACAACGGCAGCACCCTCACCTACGCCAAGGGCTTTGCCGAGGACGACGGCCGGCTGTCGCGGCTTGGGACGGAGCTCGTGGCGTCCTTGACCGGCCTCACTCTGACGACGAGCCTTCATCTGGCGCAGACGCCGTTGTTCCTCGGCAAGCTCCTGCTCCACCTGCCGCATGTCATCGACGGCTACAACTGGGACCTGGAGCATTGGGGGCTTCGCCGCCGGGAATGGAGACCCTTCGGCTGGCGCTTGTGGCACGAGCCGCTGGCGAAGTTCTTTCTCCGCGTCCTGCTCCACGGCTTCCTCTACGGCAAGGACAACGCGGCCTACGATCTCTCGCTTCACGGCATGGCCGCCTGGAACCGAGTGCTCCGCGAATCGCCAGAGACCTTCTACTTCGCCTACGTGACCGTGGCGACCCACGAATTCGAGGGCCGTCAGGTGGGGCTCGACGACATGAACCCCCTGCTGCGGAGCTTCGCCGACCACATGGGGCGTTTCTCCGAGCCGATCGACGGCGTGCCCGGTTTCGATCCCGAGGCCTGGTGGCCGAACGACGGCGGCGTCTCAAGTGTCTCCCAGGTCGAGCCCTGGCTGGGCCGGCCCGGCGTCGCGAAGGGCGGCGAGGCGGCCCGCGACGAGTACCGGCGGCACTGGGACGGCGTCGATTGGCCCGCGGAAGAGCCCGACCCCGGGATCTGGCACGTGATGCGGGACACCTTCAAGGAATGGGACCACCTCGATGTCGTCGTCTTTCCCGACGATTCCGAGAAGCGTCAGAGGCAGATCGAGTTCTACGGGGAGCTGATGGAACGGCTTTGGGGCCTGCCATCGTGATCTTGCGTGCCAACCCGGTGGCGGCGGCAGGTCGCCGTACGGCCATCGCGGCGCTTCACCATTCATCAACCCCTTCGATCCGAGCCGTGGCCTCGTGCCACGGCTCTTTTTTTGCCCACGCTTCCCTGGGTTGAGCCCCGCTTTGCGAAGAAGACCGCAAATGGGGGTTTCAAAGGGCGCGCCAGACGGCTCGACGCGGCTTTGGGGGTTCGAAATCGAACGCCGAACGGTCCGCTTCGGCCTGGGGGAATCCCCCAAGCCGCCGGGAACCGTCGGCCGCCGTATGGAGAGAACGACATCCGCGCGCTGAACCGATCGGTTCGGCTGTGGAGACCTGCCCTTCCGGCCGAGAACGGTTGCGGCCGGAATTGGGGGTTTCACCACGGCGTCCACGACGGTTCGGGCAGCCCTTCTTGAGATTCCAAGAGCGACCCAAACGGTTCTTCGCGCTGCGGTGAAAGCCACCATCCCGCGGCGAGGGGTCCGGCGCGCTTCTGGGCGATGGTGGAAACCGCCCCGAAGGGTCTGGCGCGCTCTGGGGGGAGCGCCAAAGACGCCAAGGACGGTTCAGCGCGCTTTGGGGGATCCCGCAAGGCCGTCGAAAACCGTTCGGCGCGCTCGTCCGCGCGTCATCCGTCCGGCGACGACGGCTCGGAGCGCTCTCCCCAAAGCCCTGAACCCACCCCGGACGGTTGAACGCGCTCTTTGCGGCGGCGGAAATCGTCCAGGACGGTTCGGTGCGCTCTGGGGGTTGCTCTGGCGCGTCCATGTCGGTTCGTTGCGCTCTGAGTCACCGCGGAGGGCCGTCGACAGCTCTTGGTCGCGCTCTGCTGCGCGTCGGCAGGGCGTCCAAGACGGTTCGTCGGGCGCCGATGAAACGCACAAAGTCGTCCAGGACGGCTCCTCGCGCCTGGGTCCGCTCGCCGAGCGATGTCGATGACGACGAATTCGCCCTCAAGATCCGCCTCCAGGCGGGGCCGATTACTCCTCCTCCGCCAAGTCGATCTCCTCCGGCATCTCCTCCAGGTACGGCAGACGTTCCAGCCCCAGTTCGTCACAGAGCTCGTCGAGCGTGACGACGCTCCCGTCGTCGTTGCTCGAGAATTTTTTCGACCGTTTCGACATCGATTTAGGGTTTGACGACAAGCGCGTCAGGACGGCTCACGGCGTCGCTGCGAGCCGGTCTCCGGCGAGGCACGTTCGCACCAGAGCTCGGCCGAGATCGCCACGGAGAAGGCCGGTGAGAGGGGGGAGGGGAGTCTTTCTCCCAGGAAAGGGGTAAAAGGGGGGGTGGGTCGGCGCTCTGCCCGGGGGCCCCCCTCAATCGCTCCTTATAGCCCCACTATACCACACTATCGGCGCGAGGGAAACGGGTTGTCGACGGAGCGCGGGTCGCGGTTGATCGTGTCCTTTCGGCAAGCGTGCATGACTGCCGCTGAGGCCGCCGCTATCGTTGGT
>CBDUYN010000023.1:0-84238 GCA_965371445.1 uncultured bacterium
GAGTCGGTGTACCGAGAGACCGTCGAGCGATTCCCGCAAGACGTCGTGGCGCGCAACGGCCTGGGCGAGGTTCTCAAGGCCGCGAACCGTCTCGAAGAGTCCGAGTCCGTGTACCGAGAGACCGTCGAGCGATTCCCGACCAACGCCTATGCGAGGACGGGGTTGGAGTCCGTGTTGAGGTTGCAGGGTAAAGCCGAGCCGGACCCCAAGGGCAAGCAGAGCACCGTCGCAACGTCGGAGACCGTCCAGCCCGACGCCGGAGCCTCGATACAAAGCTCTGAAGGGCTTGTCCCGGGCGGCGATCCGCTTCCTACCCAGACCTCGAAGGCCGCCGATACACCCGCACCGGCGAGGGAGGCGGTTCAAAGACCCGAGAAAACTCAGCCTTCGGAGGCTGATCAAAGGGCTGAGAGCGATGGGGCCTCGGTGACGGAGGCAGCCGTCACCCCGGAGCTGGCCCCTGCCGTTTCCGAGGTGCGCGAAGGAACCGCCGGTCCCGGCTCCCGCCGGGATCTGCGCACCCGCGCGGCGCGGCTCTTCCGCCGCGGTGCGCGGCGCGCCGAGACAGCGCGGGACGACGCGGGACCGTCGCCCATCACGCTTCGCAAACGCGCCGAGAAGCTTCTCGACGCCGTCCTGGCCGAGCGTCCCCACGACTTCCGAGCCTTGACGGAGAAGGGGCTTTTGCTCCTTGACTCGGGCGCCTTCGAGACCGCTCGGACGCTCCTCGCCGAGCACGCCGGCCGCCTGCCCGCCGCGCCGCTCCTCTGGGCGTCCCTGGGCCGCGCCGTCCGCGAAGAGGTCCGCGGCAGCGGACGGCGCCTCGACCCTGAGGCCGAAGGCGACGTCCTCCGGGCGCCGGAGCACCTCCACTCCCTCGACCATGCCTACGAGCCCCTGGTCCGCCTCCAGGAAGGACGCGCCTACCTCGCCCTGACCGACGGCAGCGAACGTCTACAGGGCGCCTCCCGCGCCTTCGAACGCCTGCGCCGTTGGGTCGTCTGGAACGAGGCGAACGGCAAGACGCGGGAGTTCGAGCCCTGGTACGGCGCCGAGCTACGGCGCTACGCCCTCGCCCCGATCGACGTCGAGAGGAAGGTCGAGCCGTCCCACGTCGAGGCGATCGACGCCAGCCTCGAGGAGAACGCTCGCTTCGTCGACGTCCTCGAAGAGGATTTCGTCCTTCGATTCAGCTAAGGACAGCGATCGTTCGAATCAAAGCGTTAGAATTCCAGAAGGATCTCGACGGTCCCGCCCCTCCTACCTCTAGGAACCCTTCTACCTGCTGGGACCGCCGGAACGGAGGTGTGTGATGACCCTACGCAAGACCCTCGGAATCCTCGTCCTTGCCGCTCTGGCCTCGGCATCCCTCGCGGCCCAGGGCCCGCGCCCGGCGCTCGCCAGCGCCCTCGAAGACGGACTCCTGGCAGTCGAGCTCGCCCCTGAGCTCGGCGAAAGCTGGGCCGAGGCCCGCGTCGGACGCCTCGTCTTGCGCTCGGCCGCCGAGCAGCGCAGCCTCCGCGAGCTCCTGCCGGCCGAGGGCCGCCGCTTCGAGGCCCCCGCCGGCGACGGCTGTGGCGTCGTCCTCGCGACCTTCGGTCCCGACGCCCAGGGCGTCACCCGGACCTCCCGCCTCGTCGTCTGTCCCGACGGCCTCAGCGGCGACGCGTCGCTTCGAGCCCGCCTCGACGTCGGCGGCCACGCCGGTGCCAAGGCCGGCGGACCGATCGAGATCCGCCCGCTCACCAACCCCGCGCTGCTGCGACCCGGCCGGGACCTCGTAGTTCGCCTCTATCTCCAGGACCGTCCGAGCGCCGGGGTCCTCGTCGCCGCCGAGGGAGAAGACGGCGGCCGCGTCGAAGGGCGAAGCGACGGCTCGGGAATCGCCAGCCTTACGCTGCCAGCTCCCGGCGCCTGGACGCTGCGCTACCGCGACACCCGCGACGGCACGGCCTTCGTGGCCGAGCTCGCCTTCGAGGTTTTGTCGCAAGAGGACTGGGCCAAGCTACCGATGCCACCCTGGGCGACCGGCTCGGTCACCCAACGCAGCCCCGTGAAGGCTACCGGGTGGCGCGAGCTCGGACCGGCGCCGATCGCTTCCGTACGCTACACGGGACGCGCCGCGGCGATCGCGCCGAGCCCGCGACGCGGACCCCGCTACTTCGCCGGCAGCGCCTCGGGCGGCGTGTGGCTCTCGACCAACGCCGGACGCACCTGGCAGGAACGAAACGCGGGACTGCCGACGCTCGCGATCGGCGCCCTCGCCGTCGACCCGGTCGACGACAACGTCCTCTACGCTGGCTCGGGCGAAGCCAACAACGCCTACCACAGCCTCTACGGCCTGGGGCTCTACAGATCGACGAACGGCGGCAAGAGCTGGCAGGTGCTGGCCGCGGACACCTTTGCCGGCCGGGCTTTTTCTCGCCTCGTGGTTTCGCCTTTTGACCGCCGGGTGATCTGGGCCGCGGTAGGACGGGCCGGCGGCACCTACGAGGGCGTCGAGGGAGCGCGCGAGCACCCCGAAAGCGACGGCGCGACGGGGATCTTCCGCTCCCGCGACAGCGGCCGTACCTGGCAGCACCTGCGCGCCGGAGCGGGCCTGGGCGCTTTTACGGCGAGCGACGTCGACCTCGACCCGCGCGACGAGCGGCGCGTCTACGCGAGTCTGGCCGACCCGTTCGGACGGACGCGCAACGGCGTCTACCGTTCGAGAGACGGCGGCACGAGCTTCGAGCCGATCCTCTTGAGCGGCCCGCGCGAGCCCACTTTCGGCCGCATCAGTCTGGCGGTCGCGCCCTCGTCGAGCGACCGCCTCTACGCCCTCGTCGCCCGTCCGGCCTCGCGGGCGACGCCCGGCGGCTTCGCCCCGGGCGGCTCGCGCTCCTACGCCGTCTACCGCTCTGAGGACGGTGGCGACAGCTGGACGCGCTTCGCCTCGCCGCTCACCGGCTCCCAGTACGGCCACTACTACTCCACGATCGTCGTCCATCCCGAGGATCCCGACACCTTCTTCGTCGGCGGCCTGGAGGTGATGCGCTCGCGCGACGGCGGCGCGACGTTTTCCGAGGTCACGCCCCCGCACGTCGACATCCACGACATGGCCTTCGACCGCGCCGGACGCCTCCTCGTCGCCGACGACGGCGGCGTCGACCGCAGCGACGACCTGGGCAATTCCTGGAAGGTGCTCCACAACGGCGGCATGGGTGCGGTCCAGTTCTATCCCGGCCTGTCGATCGACCCGAGCCGGCCGTGGATCGTCCTGGCGGGCACCCAGGACAACGGGACGACGCTGCGGACCTCCTCCGGCGAATGGTTCTGGGTCACCGGCGGCGACGGCGGCCATACGGCGATCCATCCCCAGCAGCCGAACGTCTACTTCGCCGAGAGCCAGGGCAGCGGACAGCTCTACCGGTCCGACGACTTCGGCCTCTCCTGGGTCCATTCGGCCACCGGGATCGACCCGAGCGACCGTCATTGCTTCCTGCCGCCCGTCGTCTTCGATCCCGAGGACCCGACGCGGCTCCTCTACGCCACCCACCGGGTCTACGAGTCGACCGACACGGGCCGGAGCTGGCGGGCCGTCTCGGACGACCTGACCGGCGGCGATCCGGCGGCGATCCAGTCGCTTGTGATCGCTCCCGCGAGCTCCAACGTCGTCTACGCGGCGACCAACGACGGCCGCGTGCTGGTGTCGTCAAACGGCGGCTCGGTGTGGGACGTGGTCCTGGAAGGCGTCGGCGGCTGGCCGCGGGTGCTGCGCCAACTCGCCGTCGACCCCAAGCGTCCGTCGCAGGTCTACGTCGCCGACATGCGCTTCGGCGGCCAGGGGGTCCTCGCAAGCCTCGACCGGGGACGCACCTGGCGCTCGCTCGGCGCCGGGCTCCCCGACGTGCCGGTCAACACGGTCGCCGTCCACCGCCGGGGGACGAAGCGGTACCTCTTCGCCGGCACCGACCAGGGCGTTTACCTCTCGCGCGACTTCGGGAAGACATGGGCCGAGTACGGCAAGATCCCGCGGGCGCCGGTCATGGACCTCGTCGTCGACGCGGCGAACGGCCGGCTGGTGGCGTCGACCCTGGGGCGCGGTGCCTGGGAGATCGACCTGCCGGAATAAGCTCAGTCGACCTGGATGCGCAGCCGTTTCCGCCGGCCTTGCTTCCATTGGGCCAAGTAGCGCCGGGAGCGTCCGGCAAGCACGAAGACGAGGGTCCCGATGCCCGCGGTGGTGGCCATGCGGGCGATCATCGTGGAGGGACCCGGAAAGTCGGAGGCCGGCAGCATCAGGAGGGTCACGACGACGACCAACACCTGCTGCACCGCCGCCGCCAGGGCAAAAAACATGGCCATCTGCGCCGGCTGCCGGACCACGATCCGCTGGCGCAGGCGTGCCGCGGCCCAGCCGACCAGGGTGTCGGCGAAGCCGTAGAGACCGTAGAGGCCGCCGGTGAGAGCGTCATGCGCCAGGCCGGCGAGAGACCCGCCGGTCATCGAGCCGACGGGACCGACGACGAGCGCGTTGTAGACCGCAAGGACCAGGAAAAGGTCGACGAGCTGGAAGAAGTGAGGAAAGAGCTTCTGCCCGAGGACCTGGCCCGCCGTCGCGAGGAGCAGGCCGAGGAGGAACCTAACGATCTGCATCGCTCTCCCCCGCGGCCGGCACCGCCTCCCGGACCTCGGCGGGCACGGCTTCCTGGGTCAGGACGTAGACCTGGTCGAGGGCCTCGAAGTCGATCGCCGGCCGCAGGGCGATGCGCAGGAAAAGCCCCTGCCCCCGGGCGACCTCGCTCACCCGGCCGATCGGGACGCCGCGCGGGAAGATACCGTCGATCCCGGCGGTCACCACCCGGTCGCCGAGGCGCACGTCGGCCTTCAAGGGGATGTGCTTGAGCGTCAAGGCGGCGCCGCCGCCGCGGACCACACCGCGCTGGCGGGTGCGCTCGATCATGGCGGAGACGGCGAGCGACGGATCGGTCAGGAGCAGCACCTTGGCGTAGCGGCCCGCCGGGACGACGATCCGGCCTACGAGCCCCTGGTCGGTGACCACCGGCTGGTTGCGCCGCGGCTCGATCGTGCCGGTGTAGAGCACCAGGGTCCGGAGCCAGGAGGCCTGGTCGACGTAGACCACGTCGGCGACGATGGCGTCGCCGGTCTCCGGACGCGTGTAGCCGGTGGTCCGCGACAGCCGGGCGAGCTTCTCTTCGACCCCCTGGAGGCGGACGAGCTCGTGGCGCAGGCGCACGATCTCACGGCGCAGCTCCAGGTTCTCGCGGCGCAGCGTCCCCGCAAGCCGTAGCGAGGCGAACGACTCGCCGACCGCGTCGGAGGCCCGGGCGACGGCTCCGCCGATCGGACCGAGCGTCGCGAGCATCAGCCGCTCGACACGGTTGCCGCGCGAGCGCTGGTGGGTGGAAAGGAGGAACAGGTGGCCCAGGAGCAGGACCAGGAGCAGGGCATAGCTCCAGCGTCCGTTCACCGCAGCGAGACCTTGCGCAGCAGGTCGATGTCTTCGAGCAACCGCCCGGTTCCGAGGACCACCGAGGACAGGGGGTCGTCGGCCTGGACGACCGGCAGCCCGGTTTTTTCCCGCAGCAACTGGTCGAGGTTGCGGATGAGAGCGCCGCCGCCCGAGAGGACGATCCCCTTGTCCATGATGTCGGCCGAGAGCTCCGGAGGCGTGCGCTCGAGGGCCTGGAGCACGGCCTCGACGATCTGCCTGATCGGCCCCGCCAAGGCCTCGCGGACCTGCTCGTCGGTGAGGACGAGCGTTTTCGGGACCCCCTCGATCAGGTTGCGGCCCTTGATCTCCAGGGTGAGCTCTTCTTTCAAGGGAAAGGCGGAGCCGAGCTCGACCTTGATCAGCTCGGCGGTGCGTTCGCCGATCAGCAGGTTGTGGTTCTTTTTCAGGTAGTTGATGATCGCCTCGTCCATCTCGTTGCCGGCGACTCTCAGGGAGCGGCTGTAGACGGAGCCGGCGAGTGAGATCACCGCCACGTCGGTCGTGCCGCCGCCGATGTCGACGATCATGTTGCCCGACGGCTCGGTGATCGGCAGCCCGGCGCCGATCGCCGCCATCATCGCCTGGTCGACGAGGAAGACCTCCGAGGCGCCGGCTTGCTCGGCCGAGTCCTTGACCGCCCGCTTCTCGACCTGGGTGATCTCCGAGGGAACGCCGATGGCGATCCGTGGCCGGACGAGCCTGCGCCCCCCGTGGGCCTTGGCGATGAAGTAGTTGAGCATCTTCTCGGTGATGTCAAAATCGGCGATCACGCCGTCCTTCATCGGCCGCACGGAGACGATGTTCCCGGGAGTGCGGCCGAGCATCTCCTTGGCCTCTTTGCCGACCGCCTCGATCCGGTTGGTGAGCTTGTTGATGACGACGACCGAAGGTTCGCGCACCACGATCCCGCCGTTGCGGGTGAAGACCAGGGTGTTGGCGGTCCCCAGGTCGATGGCCAGGTCATCGGAGAAGAAACGCAGCAGTGCGGTCACGGGCATGGCGGTCTTTCGATCCTCACAGTCTTTGAGCGTTCGCCGCGGCGCTTCTTGGCGGCGGCGGTCGCGTACCGCTTCGGCCTCCGGGCGTTTCCGGCTTCGGAGGCGGCGCGGCGAGTCTTTGGCGAATCAGACGGCGTCGATGAAAACCTGCGTCCTCTGGATCGACTCGTTGTTCCAGGCGTCGGTGGCGACGATCTCCAGCATCGACCAGCCGGCCTGCATCATCTGGATCGTCTTCGAGAACGAGCCGTCGGGCCTCAAGACGACGGCTTCTCCGTTGATCGTCACCGTGGCGCCCGACTCGGTCTTGCCGTTGATGATCACGAGGTTGCCGAGCGTCTCGGTGTCCACGATCTCCAGCGCCGGCGGCACCCGGTCGTTGACCTCTCCGATCGTCGACAGCGACGCGACGCGAAAGGCCCGCGCCTCGCTCCAGGGACCGGTCGTGCCCTGGGCGTCGAGCGCCGCCACCTGCCAGTAGAAGTTGCCCTCGCCCTGGATACCGAGCCGGGCGGAGGTCTTCGTGCGAACGTCGTCGATCAGGCTGGCCGCAAAAAGGCGGGTGGTGGAGATCTGGAGCGCGTACTCGCGGGCGCGGTCGACCGGCTGCCAGGAGAGGACGACTTCCTTGTCGGTGTCGAGGTCGAAGGCCCGGTCGTTGGTGGGGCCGAGGGGTACCGGGGCAAACGGCAGGTCGCGGAGGTCGGAGAACTGGTCGCCGAACTGCTCGATCTGTTGCATGGCACCGACCTCGACCGCTTGCCCTCCGGCTTTGGATTCGACCTGGAGACTGCCCTCGAAAGCCGCGAAGCGGCCCGCACCTTTGTCGCGGTCAAAGGAAACCAGGGCTTCGGAATCGCTACGCACTGTCGCGGTCGACTTCGGCGTCGACACCGTGCTCGACTGGTCGGAGGTGTTGAGCTCGACCCGGCCAAAAGCGAGGTCGGTGGCCTCTGTTTCGTTCAAGTGGACCATGGTGCTCTGGCGCAGGGTAAAGACCGAGCCGTCGCCGATCTTGAGCTGTGCCGTGCCGTCGGTCGCGGTTTTCACCCAGTCGCCGGCATCCAACGTGTCGTGGGGACGCAGGCGGCTCCAGTTGCCGCGGTCCCCGCGCCGGAACTCGACGTTGCCCTGGACGCTCATCACGCGGATCGACCCCTGGCTCAGGCTGGCCAGGATGGAGCGCAGCAGGTTGACGCAGGACTTGCCCTTCTCCAGCGCACTCTCGAAATTCTTGTCCTCAAAAGCCTGGCGCGCTTCCTCGAGCTGGTCCCAGGCCGCCTTGTGGTCGCGGTAGATCTGGTCGAAACGATCGGAAGCCCTGAGCTGCTCCGCGATGGCCGTGGCGTCCTCGATCGCCGCCAACGCCCGGTCCTCCAGGGTGTAGATCATCCACCGGTCGTAGGCTAAGACGGCGGCGACGATGGCGACGATCAGTCCGACCAGCGTCATGAGCCGGCGTACCGAGGTCACGGAAACGCTGTACCATCCGCGATCCTTCTGCTTGATCTGGTGGAGGGTGGGAGGAATCTGCTGGCTCGACATAGAGGGCTCCCGGTCGTTTGCAGGCGTCGTTGAGGCGTCGCGGCGGCGGCGGCTCGCGCCGGGCACGCAGCCGTCGAAATATAGCACACGCGCCCGGGCCGGAGGGCGCGGACTTGCCCCAAGGGCGTCGAATGTGTAGAGTCTCGCCTTCGCGCACCCGCGCGTTCAACCTAAGGAGCGCAACGATGGCCCTCAAGTATATCCGCGACAACTTGAAATCCCTCGTCTGGATCCTCTGGCTGGTGATCGGAGCGTTCGTGCTGCTCGTCTTCTTCGGCTGGGGCGGGTTTAACCAGCGTGTCGCCGGTTCGCCCGACGCGGCGGCCGTCGTCGGCGACGAGACGATCTCTTTTGACGAGTTCCAGAACGAGTACCGCAACCTCGAGAGCCAATACCGTCAGACGTTCGGCGATCAGTTCAACGCCGACCTGGCGCGGCAGCTGAACCTCCCCGTCCAGGCCCTCGACCGGCTGATCAACCAGCGGATCCTTCTGATGGAGGCACGCGCCATCGGGCTTCAGGTGAGCGACGAGGAGCTGCGCGAGGCGATCCTCGAGTATCCGGCCTTTCAGCGCGACGGCCATTTCATCGGCAGCGAGGAGTACGAGAAGCTCCTGCGCCGCGCCCGGCTCTCGACGGAAGCTTTCCAGGAGTCCCACCGCAACGAGCTCCTCATGACGAAGCTCTCCTCCGTGCTCGGAGCGACCATCTACGTGTCCGACGTCGAGGTCGAGGAGGCCTACCGCGACCAGGTCGAGCGCGCCAAGGTGCGCTACGTCGAGCTCCCGGCCTCCCAGATGGACGAGGTCGAAGTCTCCCGCGAAGACCTGGAGAGCTACCTCGCGGAAAACGCCGCCGACTTCGAGGTCGCCGAGCAGCGCGTGGTCGACTACCTCCTGGTCGACACCGCGAGGCTGCGGGGCGAGATCACGATTTCCGAGAAGGCCAAGCGCACCTACTACGACGAGCACCCGGACGAGTTCCAGCGCCGCGAGCAGGTGCGGGCCCGCCACATCCTGCGTAAGATCACTCCGGATCGCCCGGAGGAGGAGGCGCGGGCCGACGCCGAGTCGATCAAGCAACGCCTCGCGGCCGGTGAGGCCTTTGCCGACCTCGCCAAAGAGCTCTCGGAAGACCCGGGGAGCGCCACGGCCGGCGGCGTGCTGCGGCCCTTCGGCCGCGGCGAGATGCTGCCGCCTTTTGAGGAAGCGGCCTTCAACTCGCCGGAAGGGGAGCTCGTCGGCCCGGTGCAGACCTCCTTCGGCTTTCACCTGATCGAGGTCCTCGGCCGCACCCCGGCCGGCGCACAGCCCTTCGAAGAGGTGCGCGGACGCATCAACGCCAACCTCAAGAACACCGAGGTCACCCGTATGGCCGAGACCAAGGCCAACGACCTCGCCGGGCGCATCGCCGAGGACGCCACCGAGGACGACCTCCGGGCCCTGGCCGAGGTGGAGGGCCTGACGCTCGAGACGACCGAGCCCTTCGGCGAGAGCGACGCGATCCCCGGGCTCGGTTTCGCGCCGACCTTCAACTCCGCGATCTTCGGCCTTGACGAGGGTGGGATCACCGAGCCGATCAAGATCCCCCGCGGCTGGGCGGTCGGCCGCCTACGTGAGGTCCGGGAGCCGCGCAGCCCCGCCGTCGAGGAGGTCGAGGACAGGCTGCGCCGCGCGGCGGTCCAGACGCGGCAAAAAGTAGCCGCCGTCGCCCGTCTCCGGAGCGAGGTCGACAGCCTGGCGACGCTCGACGAGGTGGCCGCCGACCTGGGCCTCGAGGTCAAAGAATCCACCGAATTCGGCCACAACGGCACGATCGCCGGCCTCTCCGGTAGCCAGGAGGTGGTCACGGCCGCCCTGGGGATGGAGGTCGGCGACCGGGGCGCCCCGGTGACGACACAGCAAGGCGCGGTGCTCTTCGAGGTGACCGAACGGTCCCGTTTCGACGCCGCGGAGTTCGAAGAGGCCAAGGCGTCGACGCGCGAGGAGCAGGAAGAGCAGCAGCTCCAGGAGCTGATTCAGACGCTGATCGAGCAACGCCGCCGGGAGCTCGTGCCGCAGTACGGCGTCGGCGTCCTCGCGAACTTCGGAATCGGCGAGCCGCCGACCTCGGGGTAGGCGTCCCGGCGAGCGGTCGGCGCTCAGATGATCGGATACCTCCACGGGAAGCTGCTGCGCATCGCGCCGAGCCGGCTGCTGCTCGACGTCGGCGGGGTGGGCTACGAGGTCGCGATCCCGCTCTCGACCTACTACGAGGTGCAGCAGAAGAGCGAGGGCGACGAGGCGGAGCTTTTCGTCCACACCCACGTGCGCGAGGACGCGATCGTCCTCTACGGCTTCCGGACGGAACGCGAACGGCAGCTCTTCGAGCTGCTGATCACGGTCTCGGGGGTGGGTCCGCGCCTCGCCCAGACCGTGCTCTCGGGCCTCTCGCCCGACGACCTCGTCGCGGCGCTCGCGTCGGGCGACGTGCGGCGCCTCCAGGGCATTCCCGGCATCGGCAAGAAGACGGCCGAGCGTCTCCTGATCGACCTGCGCGACCGGGTCGGGGACCTCGTCACCGAGGAGACACCCGCGGCGGTGCTACCGGCCGACAGCGACCTCGTCTCGGCGCTTTTGAGCCTCGGCTACAAGCCGGCAGCGGCGGAGCGTGCCGTCCGGAAGGTGACGCGCGAGAACCCGGAGGCGTCCTTTGCGGACCTCCTGCGGCTGGCCTTGAAGCAGCTGTCACGGGTCTAGATCTTCTCGCTGCTAAGATCGAGCCATGAGCGAGCACGACCCCATCGAAACCGGACACCGCGCGCTGCGCGAGAGCTGCGGGCTCGTCGAACGCCCGGCGGATCTCGTCGAGATTCGCGACGACGACCGGATCCGATTCCTGAACGGCTACGTCACCTGCGACTTCAAATCCCTCGGCGAGGGAGCGGGGACCTATGGCTTCGTCACCGAGGTCAAGGGCCACATCCTGGCCGACGTCCGTGTCTTGGTCATGGAGGAGAGCCTGTGGCTCGACCTCCCGGCGGGGAAGGGCGAGGAGATCACGGCGCACTTGAAGAAATACGTGATCGCCGACCGGGTGCACATCGTCACCCTCCCGGCGGTCTGGAAGTCCTTCACCGTCGCCGGAGCGCGGACCGCGGAGGTATTGGCGCTCGGTGAGCTGCCGGAAGACGAGTACAGCCACCTCGCCTTCGAAATCGACGGCTGTTGGCTGTGGCTCGTCCGCGAGGCGGACCTCGACGGCGTCGCGGTGTGGACCCTGTGGAGCTCCGAGCCCGAGGAGGTCCACAGAATCCTCAGCGGCCGCGGCGTTCAGACGGTGCCGCCCGAAGCCCTGGAACGGCTCCGTGTCGAAGCGGGCCGTCCGCTCTTCGGCCGCGACTTCGGTCCCGACAACTTTCCCCAGGAGACTGGAAACGACGACGCTGTCTCCTACGAGAAGGGCTGTTACCTCGGCCAGGAGGTCGTGGCCCGGATCCACCACCGGGGCGGCGTCGCCCGGCGGCTGCGGGGGCTGCGTCTCGTGGCCGGTGACGCGGTCGGGCGAAAGCTCGTCCACGACGGCCGCGGGGCCGGCGTCGTGACGAGCGCCACGCGTTCGCCGCGCTACGGCGAGATCGGCCTCGCGATCGTCCACAAGCGCGTCGAGCCGGGCGAGAGCGTCGAGCTCGAGGGCGGCGGCACGGCCATCGTTTGTGAGCTGCCGTTTCTCCCGTTTGTTGTCGCCTCCGGTTGACTTTGTCCGGCGCTCTGCGTATTTTGGAGGAGAAGGGCCGCCCTAGGCGGCCCGAGAGAAAGGAGCAGCGAACCATGGCAGATCTCAATCAGGCACCGGCCGCGACCGCGGAGGTTCCGGTGAGCGTCACCCAGAAGGCCATCGACATGGTCAAGATCTCCCGCGACCAGGAGGGGATCGAGGAGACCTGCGGTCTGCGGATCGGAGTACGGGGCGGCGGCTGCAGCGGCTTTGAATACGCGCTCGACTTCGAAAAAGAACCCCGCGAAGACGACCTCGTCTACCTCCAGGGCGACTTGAAGATCATCGTCGACCCGATCAGCGCCCGCTACCTGAAGGGCACCCAGATCGACTACCAGCTGGGCATGTCGGGAGCCGGCTTCAAGTTCTCGAATCCCAACGCCGCCGGCACCTGCGGCTGCGGCTCCTCGTTCACGGTCTAGGTCGTCGTCTTTCCACCGTCGGGGGTACCGGCCGCGGTTCCCCGGGCGTGAGGCTCGACTGCGTGCTGCGTGCCATCCTCTTCGACTTCAACGGTGTCCTGGTCGACGACGAGCCCATCCACCTGGAGCTGTTTCAGCGGGTCCTGGCGGAGGAGGGGATCGAGCTTTCGGCCGACGACTACTACGAAGAGCTGGTGGGCTACGACGACGAGGACTGCTTCACGGCGGTCTACGAGACTTTTGGCCGCGAGCTCCCTCCCGAGGATCTGGCGCGTCTCGTCGCCAGGAAAGCCGAGCTCTACATGCAGCGGATCCGGAGCGGCGGCTACCCCTTCTTCGCGGGTGCCGAGGATCTGGTGCGCTCGGCGGTCGGCGCGTCCTTGCACCTGGGCGTGGTGAGCGGAGCGCTCCGCGCCGAGGTGGAAGGGGCCCTCGACCAGCTCGGCGTGCGCGAGCGCTTCAAGGCCCTGGTGGCCGCCGAGGACGTCGGGGAAGGCAAGCCCGATCCGGAGGGCTACCGCCGCGGCCTGCAGCTCTTGAACTCGGTGCCGCCCTTGCCGTCGCGCCTGCTGCATCCGCACGAGGTGCTGGTGATCGAAGACACCCCGGCGGGCCTCGCCTCGGCGGCGGCCAACGGGCTCATGACCCTGGGTGTGGCCCACACGTTCGCCGCCGAAGAGCTGACCCCGGCCGACCAGGTGGTCGCTTCCCTGGCCGAGGTCTCCTTGCCAAAGCTCCGGACGCTTTTTGCGTAACCGGCCGGATGCGATACGATGCCCGGCCCGCTCGAAGCGGTCCGGAGCCATGTAGAGATGAACGAACGCTCGACAGGTCATATCGAAGTCATCACCGGAGGCATGTTCTCCGGCAAGAGCGAGGAGCTGGTACGCCGGCTGCGCCGGGCGGTCATCGCCCGCCAGCGCGTCCAGGTCTTCACCCCCGCGACCGACACCCGCTACGACAACGAACGGGTCGTCACCCGCGACAAGCGCGAGCTCGAGGCCAAGTCCGTCAAGGACGCCCGCGACCTGCGCGCCCATCTCCACTGGGGCGTCCAGGTCGTCGGCATCGACGAGGCGCAGTTCTTTGCAGATGACCTCGTCGAGCTGGTCAACGAGCTCGCCGACGCCGGCGTGCGCGTCATCGTCGCCGGGCTCGACCAGGACTTCAAGCGCCGTCCCTTCGGCCCCATGCCGCTGCTTCTGGCCACCGCCGAGTACGTCGACAAGATGCACGCCGTGTGCGTGCGCTGCGGCGCGCCGGCCCAGTACAGCCAGCGCATCGCCGGCGGCGGCGAGCAGGTCCAGGTGGGCGACGTCGAGTACGAGGCGCGCTGCCGCGTCTGCTACAACGAGCTCCTACGGGAGGGGGAGAAGGCTGGCGTGGCGGTGGAGGGCGACCCGGAGGCTGAGCCCGTCGAGGCGCTCGGCGCCGTAGGCGGTCCGCGGGGCGGCGAGACCGATTCCTGACGGGGCCGGACCCCCCGCCGGCTGGAGGGGTCCCGCGTTTTTCGTCCCGCTATCCATGAGAGGCGTCTCCCGTTCGTTCTGACGGAGCGTAGCACGGGGCGCTTGCGGCTTCCGCTCCCAGCCGCTCCCAGGACTTGACAAGAGTAGGTGGCGGTGACAGCCTGCTCGGCAAGCAGTAGATAGCACTGATGATTTGAGGGCAACGACCTTATTTCTCAGAAGCATCTGATTGATCTGGAGATCGAGAAATGAAGAAGTTGACGTTGGTGATGTGCGCCCTTCTCGTGGCTGCTCCGGCCGTCGGACAGACCCTCTACGCGACAGACGCGGGCTTGGACGCTCCGGTGCGGATGTATCCAGTAAATCGCGAGGAAGCTCTTTTTGAGAGTGGCCTCGCAGGTGAGCCTCAACCTCTGACGCTCACCTTCCGGCTGGAGAACAAGACTGGGGAGTCCGTAGAAGATGTCCTTGTCACAGCCTACGTCTTTTCCGACCAGGGGCTACCCCGAGGATTCCATTCGTATCTCGTCCAAGAATCGATTCCTCCTCTTTCCACGACCTATTTTCACTACGTGACCGGTGAGCTCAAAGTCCATGCGGGCGATCGAGTGATTCCGGTAGTGGAAGAGGCGCGAAGCGGCGCCAACAACTGGCGACTTGACGAGAGTTGGACTGGGGATGCGATTCTTGGCTCCACATACTTTGCAGACGACATCGGTCGTTTTCTCCAAAAAGGCCCCGACAGTGCCTGTGAGGGGAAGTGCGCGGCTCGGCAGACGAAGTGCGATAACAGCTGCAGCCGCTGCACAGAGTTCTCGTTTGGCTGTACTTGCGGCAGTGACGGCACGATCACCTCAACTTGCACGTGCAAGAGTTGTAAACCGGTGGTGTAGCCGGGTCGTGGATTACGGCGGCGATCCGGACATCTACCACGACGGTCTCCTGAACGCTGGCGGTGCGACCGATTCAAGCGATTCGACGCCGGACGGCCCTGGGCTTCGCGATCTCCCAGGGCTTGACGCGACGGAGCAGGTCGGAGTCCAACGGCTCCCACTCGTCCGTGGTGGCATGCAAGGCCGGATCCGGGCGAACGGTCCCCTGCACGTGGCCCGCGATCTGGCCGAGGACCGCCGGGGTGACCGCTCGCGCTTGGATCGCTTCGCGCCAGAGCAGAAGCGCCGACGCCGCCTCCGGAGCGTCGCCGCAGAGCGGCAGCACCAGGTACGCGTCGAGGGCCAGCTCTTCCAGCTTCGGCCAGGGCGGCTCGTCTCGTTCCAGGTAGCACAGCGCCAGGTCGATCCCGCAGCGGGCGCCGTCGATGTGCGCGCCGCGGGCGTGCAGCGTCTCTCTGGCGCCCAGGAGCAAGGCCTCGCGGGCTTCGTCGAGCTCTCCGTCGAGGGCGGCGCCGACGAGCGCCGAAGCCCAGTCGATGCGGGCGCCCGTGACCGACTTCCGCGCGATCCCCATCCGTCGCAGTTGGGTGCGCGCCTGGCTCAGAAGGCCCTGGGCCTCCACGTACCCGCCGCCGCGTTCCATCGCGATGTGGGCCAGCGTCAGGATCGCCGACAAGTAGGTGCGGGGAGCGGCGCGAGGGTCGGGGATCAGGTCGAGCGCCCGGCGAACGTCGGCTCGGGCCTCCAGGAGCTCCAGGCGGTCGCGGCCAGGCTCCGCGGCACAGCGGGCGTAGAGGAACATGCCGCGAACGGCCAGGATCGCGGGAAGCCCAAAATCCAGCGGCCCGGGCAAGCCGATCGGACCGTGCAACCACAACGCGATGTCTAGCAGCTTGTGTCCCGCGATCCAGTTCTGCCGATCGAACTCAAGCAGCGCCGCATGCCAACACAGGTCTGCGATTTCAAAATCTGGAGCGTGAAGAGTTGCCCCGGACTTGAAGACACTATCCGCCGCCACGCGCCGGTCAGCGAGCCGGTAAGCGGTTCCGATGATGCCACATCCGTGGGGGCCGTACGCTGTCGGATCGTGAATCTGATCGGCTTCAACTGCCGCTCGCTTGGGATCTTCAAAGGTGAGCTTTGCCAGCGCCTCGATTCTGTCCATCTCTCTCTCCCTGCCGGTTCTCGGCAGCTAGGATAGCAGAGAAGGGGGGGACTAGTTGTCCCCCCAGTGGCCCGCGGCTAACCTGCAGGAGACACGAGCGATCCGGAGGCGGCACGGACTCCTGTCTGAACCAGCATAGGGACTCTCCTTCCTGCCGACGGCCCGGCCCCGGACCCTGTGCCCAGGTCTTTGGTCGGTTCCCCCATTCTGCTTTGCCGACCAGTCGGTAGGAAACCCGAGAAGCCCTGTCAAGACGAGACCGTATCGATTCTCTGGCGACCCTACGGCCCGACTCGTTCTCCCCACTACGCCGACCGCTAGGGATCTTCAGAGCTTGCTGGTAAGACTTCTCGTCAGCCGAAACAGCCCCTTGCCGGGCGAGAATCAACGAGAAGGGTGGAGGAACCGTGCATGACGTGCGTAGCCGCTGTCGTATCGGGAGACACCATTTTGGCCGGCGCCGACTCCGCCGCCGGGATGGGTGAAGAGATCTACAGGCTCGACGAGCCGAAGGTCTTCGTCAGGGAACCCTACCTGCTCGGGTACTGCGGTTCCCTTCGGATCGGACAGATCCTGCGGCACCGTGTCGAGTTGCCGGAGCCGCCGGAGTCGGAGGATCTCACGCCGTTCCTGGTCCGTGAGCTGGTCCCGGCCGTGCGTCGAGCCGTCGAGGAAGAGGGCGCGGCCGGCGAAGGGAAAGCGTTTCTCGGCGAGAAGACCGTGATCCTGATCGGCTGGCGCGGCAAGCTATGGACCCTCGGAACGGACTTGTCGATCTTCCCGGCGGGAGCGGACTTCGTGGCCATCGGCAGCGGACGGCCGCGCTCCTACGGGGCGTTCCACGCTCTGGCGGCGGCGGGGGTCGAGCCGGCTCGGCGCCGGCTCGAGCTGGCGCTCGAAGCGGCGGCCGCCTACACCTCGAACGTCCGGGCGCCGTTTCACTTCGTGACGCTGGGGTGAACGAGGGCTCCCTGCCTTCCCGTCCCGCAGATACAACAGTGGATAGGGACCCTAAGAGGGTGAGTAGGAGTGAGCTGAGCGACGAAAGAACCTCGAGGACCGGCTACGCCGGCTCGTCCCTCGCCTTGCTCCGCCGGTCCTCGGCCGCGTCCCGCGGCCCTCCCCGGCGCTCCGCGCCGCCTGGCTGGAGCGCAGCCTGACCTCGGGCAAGGCGGAAGCCGAGGTAGAACCAGCGGAACGAGGGGTCGTACGGGCTGCGGGACGCGGCGCGTACGAGGCGCGCGTACGAGAGCCACGAACCACCGCGGAAGACCCGGCGCGAGCCCCGGGGTGGTCCGGTCGGATCGGTCACCGTTCCTTCCTCATAGCTTCCGTACCCGTCTTCGCACCACTCCCAGACGTTCCCCAACATGTCGTAGAGCCCCCACGGGTTGGGCTCCTTCCCCGCCACCGGTCGGGTCCCGGCCCGGGTGTGAGGGTACTGCTTCTCCGGCCAGTCGCGCGAAGGCTCGCCCTCCTCCAGCTCGAAGCTCTCACCGCTGTTGCCGCCGTACCAGGCGACGGCGGCGAGGAGCGGGGCGTTGTTTTGGCCCAGGATCCGCAGGTCGCCGGCCCAGGTCGCCGTCTCGGTGCCGGCGCGGCAGGCGTACTCCCATTCTGCTTCGGTCGGGTAGCGCGCGCCGAGCCCCGGCATCCGTTTCTCCAGGGCTTCGAAGAGCTTCCTGCCGTCGTCCCAGCTCACCTGCTCCACCGGCCGGTCGGGCGTCTGGAACCGACTCGGGTTCTCATCCATGACCGCCTGCCACAGCGCCTGCGTGCAAGGCGTGTCGGCCAGCCAGAAGCCCCGGGTCAGAGTCACGTGGTGGCGGAGCTCGTCATCGTCCCGTCCTTCTTCCGTCTCCGGCGACCCCATCCGGAAGCTTCCCGGCTCGATCCACCGAAGCCGCTGTTCGACGCCCTCCACCGCGAACGTCACGAAGACGCCGAAGCGGTCCTCCCCCCAGCCGGACGCCCAGGCCGGTGGATGGCCGCGGTCGAGGGGATGGGAGCGGAAACGGGTCACGGCCGGTCGGCCTCCGAAAGATCCGGCCGCCGGCGAGCCTTCGCGGCGGCGGCCACCGCCCTACCGGCACAGCGGCGGCCGAGGGGATGTTCGCCGTCCGCCATCGGGCAAGAGCCCGCGCGGACGGACCGGACCGCGGCCGGGTCAGGTGTGGGCCGTCCGGCCCGCGTCTGCGCTCGGGCAAGGCGGAAGCCGAGGTTGTTCCAGCGGTTCGAGGGGTCGTTCGGGTTGCGGTACGCGGCGCGTACGTTGCGCGCGTTCGATTTCCACGAACCACCGCGGTTGACCCGGTTCGAGCCCTTGTGGCCGCGCCCGTTCTGGCCATCATAACGCCTAGGCATCGGGCGCGGGCCTCCGGGAAAGCTCGCTACGCCGCCAGCCGGCGGCGTCGGCGTGGGCGGTGACGGCCGACGCCGAGGCGTAGCCCTGCTGGAGCGTCCGGGCGTCGATCAGGCCGAGGGCGTATGCCGTCTCCCAACGCCGGCGTGCCTGGCCGTACTTCTCGACCTTGGAAGGCCCCACGCCCGAGAGCGCGCCCAACTCCTCCGGAGTGCGGACCCGTTGAGTGACCATGGCGGCCAACTGCTCGTTGGTGAAGAGGGCGTAGGCCGGTACGCCCTCGCGCTGGGCGATCTCCTTGCGCAGGACGCGCAGCCGCGCGAAGACCGCGAAGTCGGTCTCGGAGCGCACCTCCTTGTAGTCGATCTTGCCCCGCTTGATCGGAGCGCCGCCGTCCTGGCCGTCGTGGTAGGAGACGCAGATCGCCCAATAGGCCCCCTGGGCCGGGCTCACCAGTTGGCGGTCGACGGCGAGCACACGGTGGGCGCCGAGGAAGCGGTTCAGGTCCTGCCCGGCGTCGCCAGGGTCGAGCGCCGGGACGGCGAAAAACGCCATTTTCATCGCCGCGCGGCCTCCGGCCGTGATCCGCGACGTCGCCGGGTCGTCCCTCCCCTTGCTCCGCCGCGGCGGAGCTCCGCGCGATCCGCCTCGCCCGCCAGGAATCCCAGGTCGCTGAGCGCCAGGACCGGCGAGCCGGGTTCGGCGGCTGGCCAGCGGTAACGGTTGCGGTCGTCGCGCCACGGGAAGGCCCAGCCCTCGAGGTAGTACACCTCATGGAGCGACGCGCGGCCCAGGCGCCGGCGCAGGCGGCGCAGCAGGCGGTCCTGGTCGTCCCAGAAAGGGACGAGCCGCGCGCTGCGGTCGACCAGCACCACGATCTTCGGCGCCCACGCCGCCAGCGGTCGCCAGGGCAGGCGGCGGACGGGGCGTCCGCGGCTCCACATCTCGGCCAGCGCCGCCACGTCGAGCTCACGGCTCGGCACCTCCGAGGCCAGCCGGCGGCGCAGCGCGGGGACGAGGCGGGCGTCGGAGGTGAGGGGCGGCGTCGGCGGCAGGGTCCCTCCCAGCGCTTGCACCTTGGCCGCGGGGAGCTTGACCCACTTCGCCAGAAGCTCGAGCCACTCGAGCCACGCCTGATCACTCTGAGGATCGAAACCCCGTTCGAGCTTCTCGTCGGGTAGCGGAAAGCGGACGATTCCAGCGGGGTAGTCTTGCTGGGCTCTCACCTCCTCGTACGCCAGGCATCGGCCGTCGAACGCCGCCATGGCCAGCTCCGCCAAGGTCTCGGTCTCGACCGGCAGTGTGATCAGATGGCCCCCGTCGCCGCTCGCCGTCACGTCGAGTGAGGTGGACCCGTAGACCTCGGGCAGCGCTCGTTCAAGAATCTGGACGACTGCTTTCGCGGCGTGCTCTGCCTCCGCGCCGCCCTGTCGGCTCAGCTGTTCGTGCGCGGAGTCAAAGGCATCGAGCACCTCTCGCCAAGATTGCGAGCTGCAAAGCGACTCGGCCAGGGCCTCGGGGTCCGTCCGAAGATCCTTCCATGCTGTCTTTTCGGCGGCGATGGCGAGCGTGGCCTTGGGATGTTTCCTCAGGAGGTCGGTGAGGTCGTCGAGGAGCTGACGCCGCCGTGCCTCGCGTAGCTCGTCGACGCTCGCGTCGTAGCCGATGGCCTCGCGAAAGCCGGGGGCGTCCCAGAGCGCGGCAAGAGGAACGGCCCAGATCCGACCCCCCGCGAACGCCTGGGGACCGCCCTCGATCACTCCCACCAGCTGCCAGCCGCAGAAGACCGGCGCCCCCGAGATGCCGCGCCACCAGTCGGCGTTCTCGGGCGGCGATTCGACGTCGAGCTCGACGCGCCGAGCCGCCTTCACGGACTCCGCGGCAGTGCCCCGGAGTGCCGTCAAAGCCGCCAGGACGCTGCTGTCGTCGTCGGGCGGCGGGGGCGACGCCCGCGCCCAACCGCGCGACCTCCACCCCTGGTCACGAGCCAGGGGCTCCGGCCGAAAGAGCTGGCGTGCGATCCGCAGATCGGTCTCGATCCGGAGGACGGCGACGTCGAGATCGTCCTCCCCTTGCCAGATGAGCTCCGCCTTTTTCTCCGTTCGTCGACCCGTGAGGTCGTCGTATTGAACGGTGAGGGTCTCGGCGTCCTCGACGACGTGCCGCGCCGTCAACACCCGCGCGCCGTCCAGGAGGTACCCGGTGCCACAGCTCGCCTTGGCACCGACAGCGACGACCCGGGCAAACCGCTTGACGTCCATGACCTACCCTCCAAGGTCGTCCGAGAGCTCGATGACGCCGCCCGCGGCGTCGACCGGCCGGAGCTTGAGGACGAGCCAGAACTTGACCCCCGCCTTGCCGCCCGCCTCCTTCGCCACCTCGAAGCCTTCCTTTCAGTCCGTGGAACGATATGACGGGGGGTATTCTACCGGAGCTTGGAAGCCGCAGGACGGTGATCTGCGGACTCGCGGGGGGGGTGCCATTCACCAATCGCTGACAGCGAGATCGTCAACCTCGTCAAAATGCTTGTCGCGGGTGATGACGGCAAGTCGGTGCCGGAGCGCGGTTGCAGCGATCCAAAGGTCCGCCTCGGGAATCAGGCGTCCCTTCTTGCGCAGTCTGTTCTTGGTCCTGCCGAAAAGTCGCGAGACCTCGAGATCTGTCGTCACGGTCGGACAGGTTGCGGCGAGCGTTTCGACACGCTTGACGTTCTCTTCTGTTTTATGGGACTTCTCAGCGCCGTAGAAAAGCTCGCCCAGTACGGTCGCATTGACGAAGTACTCGCAGTCGTCGGCAAGAAGCAGGATCAGCTCCTGGTCACCTTCGAGGAGCGCGATGGCAGCACTCGTGTCGAGCAGGTATCTACCAGGCATCCGGATCTACCTGCCGGCAGTCCGTCTCGACGGCTTCCCTCATTTCACGAGCTGACTCCTGGTCGAGGATGCCCGCGATGCGGCGCAGGTCGCTTCCAGTGGCGCCACGCGGGGGTTGCGCGCTACCACGAACGAGAGTCAGAGCGCGGCTTTGCTCCTCCTCGCTCATCCCGGAGAGCGCTCTCTGAAAATCTTCCCGGATTGCTGGTTCTGCCATCGATTCTCCTTCCAGGAACTCTTCGTACCTCCCCTCGCATCATAGCACGGCCTTGTCATGGCACGCGGTAGAGTCGCCCGCCGCGACCTTGCCGCCGAGCCGCCGAACGAGGAGGTGTCTCCACCGGCACCGGTTCCGCCCCTCGACTCATGCCGATGCCACGCAGAAAGAAGCCCTCGCCTGTGAGCACGCCGCGCTACCGGAGCTTGGAAGCCGCAGGCTGAATGTCTCGGGAGATCGACATCTTGATGGATATACCAATCGAGATTCGATAGAATACGGTTGTCATGTCGACCGAATTCAACATCCCCTCTCCCCCGGACCTTCTCCAGGTCCTGGCCCGGTGGAACCGCTGGGGCACGGCGGAGCTCGACTCAGGTTTCAGGCGGCGGATCACCGGTGAGCTCGCGCCCTTCCTGGACACGCCCGAAGTGGTGGCCCTGGTGGGTCCTCGCCGAGCCGGCAAGACGACCGTCCTCTTCCAGGTGATGGACGGTCTGGAAGCTGCCGGGGTGCCCCGAGAAGCGATCTTTCACGTCAACCTGGAAGAGCAGGCGCTCATGACCGTCATGGGTCCGGAGCTCCTGGAGCGGCTTTACGAGACGTACCGGGTCGAGGTCTTCCCCAAGGGCCGTGCCTATCTCTTCCTGGACGAGGTCCAGCAGGCGCTGGGATGGGAACGGTGGGTCCGCTCCCGCAACGAGACGGAGGACGTCAAGATCTTCGTGACCGGCTCGTCGGCGAAGCTGATGTCGCCGGAGCTCGCGACACTTCTGACGGGGCGGCATGTGAGCTTCCGTGTCTTGCCGCTCGACTTTCGCGAGCTGCTGGACTTTCGTGGGATCGAGCTGCCGGCGAAGCCGCGCCTGGCCGGCACGCCCCCGCAAGTCCAGCACGCGCTCCACGCCTATCTGCGCTGGGGAGGCTTTCCGGAGGTGGCCCTGGCCGACGACGAGCGCCGCAAGGAGGTGCTCCTGAAGCAATACTTCGACGACGCTCTGTTCAAGGACGTGGCCCTCCGTCACCAGGTCCGGGACCTCGCCGTGCTGCGTAACCTCGCCGTGTACCTGCTCGGCCAGACGGCAAGCCTCGTCTCGGCGCAGCGCCTGGCGCGGATCTTCGGCGTCTCGCCGGAGCTTGCACGGACGTATTGCGGTTATCTGGAGGAGGCGTTTCTGATCTCGTTCGTCCCGTTCTACACCCTCAAGACGGCGGAGCGACTGCGCCGGCCACAGAAGGTCTATGCCGTGGACACGGGGCTGCGCAACGCGGTCTGTCTGAGCGGTTCTCCCGATCGCGGCCGGCTGATGGAGACCGCCGTCCACGGCGCGCTCGAGCGCGTCGACCACGACGGGCTCTTCTATTGGAAAGACGAGGTCGAGGTTGACTTCGCGGTGCGTCGCGGCCTGTCGATCCGTTCGCTGATCCAGGTCGTCGGCGAAGGACTGGAGAAGGACACGGTGAAGACGCGGGAGCTCCGATCCCTGGAACAAGCACGTTCCGTCTTCCCGCAAGCCGAGAGGTTCCTCGTGGCCGGAAGCCTCCCTGGTGGGAGCTCGGCACCGACAGGGGCGTCCGCGAGCCCGGAGGAGGTCCGTTGGGTCCCGCTTTGGCGATTTCTCGTCGAGGCTGGGGACGAGGGACGGATCGTGGAAGGACGACCCGAAGCGGCGTCCGATCCGGCCGGCGGTGTCGCCGTCCCGGAGGAGACGCTGCTGCGTCACGTCCGGCGCCATGGCCGCATCACCCGGCGGGAGGCCGCGGAGATCTGCGGCCTGAGCCGGCCCCTGGCGTCGCGTCTTCTCGGGCGGTTGTTCAAAGCGGGTCGGATCGTGCGCCACGGCACCGGCGGGGGGACATGGTACGCCCTACCCTGACGGAGCATCTGGATTAGTGCCGAGACGGCCACCGCCGCGAGGCGCGCTCTCTGTTTTCACCCGCTCCGATCCGGCGTTCGAGACCGCCGTCTCTGTTTTTGACCTGAGCCCCGCCCCGGCAAGGCCAGCGGCCTGCCGTCCGATCCCACCTGGACGAAGGTCACCTCCGCTTCCGTGACCAGCACCCGGTCCGTCCCCTCGCTGCCGCGCTCCACCTCGACCGAAACGCGGACGGTGACCGAAGTCCGCCCCACCTTGACCGTCTCGGTGTAGAAGCTCACCAGGTTGCCGACGAAGACCGGAGCGTGGAGCTCCACCTCCTTCATCGCCACCGTCACGAGCTGCCCCGGCGCGTGCCGGCGCGCCTCGACGGCACCGGCAAGGTCGATGTGGGAGAGGATGATGCCGCCGAAGATGGTGCCGTGCGAGTTGGTGTCCTTGGGCATCATGATGACCCGGACCGCCGGCTGGAGGGGTCCTGCGTTTTTCGTCTCGCTCGTCTCGTCGTTCATGAGAGCCGTCCCCCTGGGTCACACGTTGAAGCGGAAGTGGATGACCTCGCCGTCCCGGACGACGTACTCCTTGCCCTCGAGGCGGAGCAGCGCTTTTTCGCGGCAGGCGGCGAGGGTCTTGAGACGCACCAGGTCCTCCCAAAAAGTGACCTCGGCACGGATGAAGCCGCGGGCGATGTCGGAGTGGATGACCTTGGCAGCGTCGCGGGCCACGGTGCCGCGGCGGACCGTCCAGGCGCGGACCTCGTCCTCGCCGACGGTGAAAAAAGAAATCAGGCCCAAGAGGTCGTAGCTGGCGCGTAGCACCCGGTCGAGGCTCGGCTCTTCCAGTCCCAGGTCGGCGAGAAACTCGCGCTGCTCCGCCTCGCTCAACCGCCCGATCTCGTCCTCGATGGGGGCGCTCACCGCCAGCGCCCGGCAGCTCGCGCTCGTCGCGAGGCCCATCTGCGCCGGGTCAGCGTCGGCCACCTCGTCCTCGCCGACGTTCACGACAAGCAGCACGGGCTTGGCGGAGAGGAGCTGGAAGCCGCGCAGGCGTTTCTCGTCGTCGGTGCTGAGCTCGATCTCGCGCATCGGCTTCTCGTCCTCCAGAGCGGGCAGGACGAGGTCAGCAAGCAGCTCCAGCTCGCGCTTCTCGTCGGCGCTGGCACCGCCCTTGGTCGAACGGCGCAGGCGCTCGATCCGGCGCTCGACGACCTCCATGTCGGCCAAGATCAGCTCCAGGTCGAGCATCCCGACGTCCCGCGCCGGGTCGACTGAGCCCGAGGCGTGGACGAGCTCCTCGTCCTCAAAAGCGCGGACGACGTGGACAAGGGCGTCGACGGTACGCAGCTGGGCAAGATCGAGGCTCTCTTTGCCCTCTCCCTGTTGCTGTGGATACCCCCCCTCAATCCCCCCAAGGGGACGCACTCCGGGAATGTCGAGGTACTCGATCGTCGCCGGGACGTAGCGCTTGGGGTTGAAGAGAGGCCGCAGTTGGGCGAGCCGCGGGTCTGGGACCTTGGCCACGGCGACGTGGGTTTTTTTCGAGGCGGCGAACTTGCCGGTCTCCTGCCGCGACGCGGTCAGGGTGTTGAAGAGAGTCGTCTTGCCGACTTTCGGCAGTCCCAGGATCCCTAGTTGCATGGTGCTCTCGTTTCCCCCCTCGATCCCCCAAGGGGTCAATTCCCCCCTCGGTCCCCCCAAGGGGAAGGTCAATTCTCGGTTCTTTGCCGGATCTCCAGCCCCCGGACAAGCAGCGTCGGCGCGCCGATGAGGCCGGGCGCCGAGGGCAGGAAGGTGAGGTCGCGGGCGACGGCCTGGACGCCGTTCAGGAAGCTCGACACGGTCCCCACGAGCCAGGCTCCGGTGATCGAGCCGGTGGGCTGTCCGCTGTCGATGGCGAAGCCGCAGACGGGCAAGGCGAAGCGCCGGGCTCCGTCTTCCAGGCGGGGTTCGCCTTCGGTGTCGAGGAGATAGTAGCCGCGCCGGAGGTTCTCGACGAGCGTCGCCACGGCGACGTCCGGGTCGTGGCGCAGGTAGAGGTGCGTGGGTCCGCCCCGCGGCTGGTCGCGCCAGCTGGCGCGGCTGGCGCAGCCCGAGGGCCGTCCGGTCTGGGTACCGCCTTGGCGCCAGGTGACGAGCGGCTGGCGAAAGATCCCCTCTTCGACGAGCACCACCTGACGGGTGGGCTGGCCTTCACCGTCGACCGGCGCCTCGAGGACGCCGCCGCTCATGCGTCCGTCGTCGACGAGGGTAAAAGCGGGGCTCGCGAGGCGTCCCCGGCGGTCGGTGAGGGCGGTGACGCGCGCCACCGCCTCGGCCCCGATCCACAGGGGCCGTAGGGCGTCGAGCAACGCCACGGTGACCGGCGGCGCGAGCAAGAACTCGCCGCGGTCGCGGCGCGGCGAGCTCCCTTTCTGGGCGATCAGGAGACGGTCGGCGAGCCGCCGCGCCAGGGCCAGGGGCTGGAATTGACGGGCTTCGCGCGCCGCGAGACGCAGGTGGACCGAGCGTCCCCGGGAGCCGGCGCCGGCCGCCTCCAGGTAGAGGACGGCGACGCGCTGGCGCATCGAGGTGGAAATTTCGCGGCTCGAATGAAGCTCCGCCTCCGAGGAGCCATCGTCGAGCTGGGCAAGAAGGAGCCGGGCTCCGGGAAGCTCCGCGGCAAGCTCGCGGTGGATGCCCTCAAAAAGCCCCAGGGCCTCGCCCTCGCCCACCAGCGGCGCCTCGAGGTCGACCGGGGCGGTCCAGTCGGGGACGAGCTTCTTCGACGGCAGGCGCAGCCCCTCGCCGTCGGCCGCCGGCCAAGGGGCGTCGGGATCCGGGGCGCCGGTGGCGGCGTAGAAAAAGGACCGCCGGTCGTCGCCGGCGCGAACGGCCCAGCCCTCCTCTTCGCGAAACGACGTGACAACGTTGCGCATCATCAGCCGCAGGCTCCGCGAGCGTCCCCGCTTGTGGTAGACCTCGGCCTCCTTGAATCCGTCGCCGCTCAGCCGTTGGACGACGTCGTGGAGTCTCTCGTCGACCTTCACGAGCGGATCCTTACGCCTTCGAGCAGGATCTCGGGTGTCGTGGCCCAGACCGGCAGCTTCATGCCGCCCTTGGCGCACCAGCCGGCGCCCGCGGCGGTGACCTCGCGTCCGACGGCGCGCACCGCCTGGAGCACGTCAGTGACGTGGGCCTTCAAGAACGAGCGTCCCACCGCCGCGCCCGGGGCCTGATTCTTGATGCGGTAACCGTAGGGGAAGTGGAGGACGAACTCGCCGCTCAGAGGGTCGAGGTGGCCGCGCTCGGCCTCGGGCAGGTAGAGGCCTCCCTCGGCCTCGGCCATCAGGTCCTCGCGCGACGCCTCGCCGGGCATGAGCTCGAGGTGGGTCGAGCGCGGCCCCGGCGGCTGGTGGCGGTCGGCGCGGCGTCCGGCGCCGGCCCGCAACACCTCCGAGCGGCGCGCCCAGGCGCTGTCGGCCAAGGGCTGCTCGACGACGCCAGCGCGCAGCAGGCACCGGCGAACCACCGGGTGGCCCTCGTCGTCGGCGCTGCGGCGAACGCTTTCGGGTGCCGTCGACGGGTCGTCAAAAACGTCGAGCTCGCCGTGGCCGAGCGCGACGCCGATCGCGGCCTCGGGATGTCCGCCGAGCGCCAGGGTGTCGGCCTCGAGCGCGTGGGCCACGGCCTCGTGGAGCAGGGCGGCGCTCGCCGCCGGGCCGAGGACGCAGGCCGTCTCGCCGGGCTCGGGCGAGGCCGCCTTCTGGGCGTGGAAGGAGTGGACGAGCTGGCGCGCCACGACCTCCGCCGTCGCCGTCTCGAGCTGCGCCAGGAGCGCGCCGTAGCGTCCCCAGGGGAGCTCTGCGACGATGCTGTAGAACGACTCGTGCTCGACTCCCGAGGCGAGCTGGGTACCGATCAGGCGGACCCAGCGCCGGTGGCGCCTGGCGGTCAAGCGCAGCGGGAAGCTGACGTGATGGGCGCGGACGGCTCGGGCGAGCTCCGAAGGAAAGTCCAGGAGCTCCGGGGCCTCGGCGGGCTCGGCGGCGAAGCGGGGGAAGCTCGGCTCGGGATAGGGGACCCGTGGCAGGGCGCGCGCCACTCTCCGTACGGCCTGCGCGAAGCTCTCCTGGGTGATGGCGTCTCGCGCCGCGAGCCAGGTCCTCTCGCCCCGCAGGAGCCGGACGGCGACGCCCGATTCGTGCCAGACGCGAAATCCCGGCGCCTCGTTTTCAGGCGGCAGCTCGATCACCTCGCTACGTTCGAAAAAAGCGTCGGCGACGTCGCTCCGGTGATCGGCGATCTGGGAGAGCGAACGGGCGATGCTGGCGTGGTCGAGCTCGGACAAGGGCAAATCGCTTTTCCTCCCTTCGGCGCTGTGCGGGTCCGCCGGGCCGCCGCATTCTAGGCATTTTTCGTCGCTTTAAGCCAATTCTTCGAGCAGGCCGGCATCGAGGAGGGACGACGCGGCCTCGGCGAGGAGCTCGAAGGCGATGCCGGAGCGTTCGGCGACGTCGAGGAGGGTGTGCTCGCCGTCGCTCAGGTTGAGGACCCAGAGGAGCGCCAGCTCACGTCGGCGGCCGGTGTCGCTGCCGCCGATCGTGCGATAGAGGCCGCGTTTGCCGAGTTGGGGCTCGCAGCAGGGGTTCAGGTTTTGGTAGCGGCGGTTCTCCTCCAGGAGGCAGACGACCTCGAGGTAGCGGCGCAGTGAGGCGCCCAGGTGCTCCGGACGGATGATCTCCAGGTCGTCGTCGGAGGTGTGGTATTCGTCGTAGCGCCCCCAGGGGGTGCGGGTGAGCGATCCGACGGCGAGGTTGAAGCCGGGCGAGCAGTACTGGCGCTCGTCGTAGCCGAAGGGTACGAAATCTTCGACCTCGTAGGGATCGCCGGCGTCCTCGAGCACCCGCACGACGGCCCGGTCGATTTCGGCCGAGCCCCGCCGGCTCCTCTTGTAGCAGAGCTTTCCCGGATCGCCGAGGTTGGCCGCCACGAGCCCGTGGCGGACGCGGCGGGCGGCGTCCTCGTTCAAGGCGAGCCAGGTGATGGCGCCGATCGTCCCCGGGAGGAAAAGGAAGCGGTACGAGTAGCGCCGCTCGGCCGTCGCCAGGAGGCGCGCGAGGTGCGCGCAGACACCGAGGCCCGAGAGGTTGTCGTTGGCGAGCGACGGATGGCAGATATGGGTCGAGAAGAGGACCGTCTCCTCGCTCTGGCCCTCGAGGAAGAGCTCGCCGTAGCTCAGGTGGCCGTCCTCGAGGGTGGAGTCGATCAAGACCTCGTATTCGCCGTCGTCCCACGCTTCGAGCTCGGCGTGGGGCAGGCAGAAGCCCCAGCGTTCCTGGTAGTAGGACGTGCGGTAGGGGATGGCGCCGGGACACTCGGGGAGGGTGTAGAGGTGGGGTTTGAGCTCGGCGAGCGGCAGTGTCTCGCGGACCGGCACGCTGTAGCCGAGGAGATGCAGGTTGTGGCGCTTCCAGTCGACGACTTTCTCGCCGCGGGGATTTTTCACCCAGGCGTCGCGGACGTTCCATTCGCGGGGCACGGTCCAGTCGAAGACCTGAGTACCGCTTGGGACCTCGCGGATTTCCAGCGGGATCGTCTGCTGGAGGATCTTGAGGGTCTCGCGGACGCCGTCGCCGGTAATCGACCGGCAGATCGGGTAGGCCTCCTCGGCGAAGCGGAAGATCTCGCGTCCGGCCTCGTCGAAATCGATCTCGTGCAAACGGCGGCGCAGGTCTTGTCCCATCCTCATCTCCTCTACTGCGGCCGCCAGTCCGCGGACGGCGGCGGCTCAAGTGGCACCCGCAGCCCCTCCAGGACGCCCCGCAGCTTCGAGATCGCGGCCGCCGGGTTGCCCCCCTTGAATAGCTCCCGCACATAGGCCACCGGGACGCTCGCCGTGTAGACGGCAAGGAAGCCTAGCCACTGCCAGGGCCGGGCGTACTTGCGGACGAAGATCGCCTGGCTACGTCCGGTATGAAAGGTACGCCCCGGCTTGTAGACACCGATCGAAGCCGACACCATGTGCCAGACTCGCGCCCGGTGCGCGTAATGACAGCGGTAGCCGTGCCGCTTCATCCGCACGCACCAGTCGGCGTCCTCAATGCCGAGGTAGTAGGTGGGGTCCCAGAGGCCGGTCGCCTCGACGGCCTCACGGCGCTTCAGCATGGCGCAGCCGTTGACGTAGTCGACCTCGCCGTCGCGGTCGTACTGGCCGCGGTCGAGCTCGTTCATGCCGCGCTCGCGGGTCACCGACTCCAGGAACCGGAGGACCCCGCCGGCCGACCAAAGGCGCTCCCGGTCGCCGTGGTAAAAAGTCTTCGCTCCGACGCAACCCACCGAGGGGTCCTCTTCCATGGCCTGCACCATGATGGAAAGGGCGTCGGGAGCGACCTCGATGTCGTTGTTGCAGACGAGGAGGTAAGCGTAGTCGCGCTCCAGGGCGTAGGAGATGCCGTGGTTCAGCCCGTAGGAGATGCCCTGGTTGTCTTTGACCCGCAGCTGGAGGACGTCGGGATAGGCCTCGGCGACCGCCTCGAAGGAGCCGTCGCTCGAGCCGTTGTCGACGACGACGACGTCGTAGGCCGGGTAGTCCATCTCGACGAGGCTCGAGAGGGTCAGAAGGGTGACGTCCTTGCCGTTGTAGTTGAGGACGATGACGGCGACTCGGGGCTCGGACATGAGGGCAGGCTATCAAAGGCGGCGGACCGCGCAAGCTGCTAGAGTCGCGCCATGACTTGGAGCGAGCTCGCAGGACGTAGCGTCCTCGTCACCGGTGCTTCGGGCTTCATCGGCTCGCACCTCTGCCGCCGCCTCGCCCATGCGGGAGCGACGGTCCACGCGACGTCGCGCCACGCACAGGACGAGGAGGAGGGGCTCCTCTGGCACTGCGCCGACTTGGCCGACGCGGCCGCCGTCCGCGCGCTCGTCGAGACGACGGAGCCGGAGGTCCTCTTCCACCTGGCGAGCCACGTCGCCGGCTCGCGTTCCCTGGAGCTCGTGGCCCCCACCTTCCACGCCAACCTGGCCTCGACGGTCTACCTCCTGGAGGCGGCGACCGAGACCGGATGCCGGCGCTTCGTCCAGGCCGGCTCCCTGGAGGAGGGCGAGGACGGCGCCCCGCCGGCCGTTCCCGCCTCGCCCTACGCCGCGGCCAAGGCCGCGGCCTCGAGCTACGCCCGGATGTTCCACGCTCTCTACGAGACGCCGATCGTCGTGGCGCGGCTTTTCATGGTCTACGGACCGGCGCAGCGCGACCTGAAAAAGCTCATCCCCTACGTCATCCTCTCGCTGCTGCGCGGCGAGCCGGTGAAGCTCTCAAGCGGCACACGTCGGGTCGACTGGGTCTACGTCGACGACGTCGTCGAAGGGCTCCTGCGCCTGGCGCTCGCCGAAGGCGTCGAGGGACGCCAGGTCGACCTGGGGACGGGGGAGCTCGTCACCGTCCGCGGCGTGGTCGAGAAGCTTTTCGAGCAGCTCGCCCCGGGCGAGCGTCCCGTGTTCGGCGACCTCGCCGACCGGTCGATGGAGCAGGTGCGCGCGGCGCGGGTCGGGGAGACGGCGGAGCTCCTGGGCTGGCGTCCGCCAACGTCGCTCGACGACGGGCTGGCGGCGACGGTCGACTACTACCGGGCGGAGCTTTCGCCGGGCCTGACGCCGGAACGGCGGTCTTCGAGGTGATCTCGCCGGGCAGGCTCGCGCGGCCAGGGAGGGAGGAGACGGCTTTCGGTCACGCCCGGCTCACCCGAGGTGACGCCGCAGCCAGGTCTGGGTGGCGTTCAGCACCTGGATGAGCTCCGGCGTCGGCCCCGCGAAGGGATGGACGGCACCGAAGGTGTGTCCCGTCTCCGGCACCTCCAGCAGCTCGTGGACGCCGCCCGCAGCGCTGGCGAGGCGCCGTCCGTGCCCGACGGGGACGCTCTCGTCGCCTGCGCCGTGGACGACGAGCCAGGGCACGTCGACGGAGGTCGCGGCACGCTCCGGGAAGAGGGCGTCGCCCCCGGCTTCCAGGTCCTCCAGCACCTCGACGCTGACCTCCAGCTCCTGGCCGGTGCGGGCGTTCGTGATTGGCAGGCTGCCGCGCTCGCGCCAGAGCGTCTGGGTCGACGCGTCGTAGAACTCGAGGTAGCTCGCCACCGCCGACCAGGTGACGAGCGCCTTCACCCGTCCTTCGGCGCGGGCGGTGGCGAGGATCGAGGTGGCGCCGCCCCGGCTGTGGCCGACGAGCCCGAGCCGCTCCGGATCGACACGTCCGCCGGCCAGCTCGCCTCCGGCCAGGGCGTCGAGGAGCCCCAGGATCTCGTCGACCTCGCGGCTGAGCTTTGCCGTACGAAAGGCCTCCGGGTCGCTCACCAGCTCGTCGCCGGGCTTCATCCCGGAGCCGGTGAAGTTGAAGCGCACGGCGGTGAAGCCGCGCTCGGCGAGGAGCTCGGCGAGGGGAGGAAAGAACCCCCACTCCATGAACCCCTTGAATCCGTGGCAGACGAGGACCGCGGGACGCGGACCCTCGCGGTCCGGCAGATGGACGACGCCGTGGACGTCGCGTCCGCCGATCGACAGGACGAACGGTTCAACTTGACTCATACCGCGATTCTAACTCACGGGACCCGGTAGAGATGATAGGTCCCGGCCACCCAACCGTGGTCCTCGCCCGCCGCGACGACGGCCTGCCAGAAGGGCTCCCAGCGCTCCGCCGCCCGGTGAAGCTCGTCGTAGTTGTAGACCGCGTCGCCCGGCGCCTCGAGAAGCGCCGGCACGAGCTGCTCGACGGTGACGTTGACCGCGTACCAACCGGGACGGATCTCCTCACCCGGACGCACCAGCGCCGCCTCCGGCAGATAGGCCGCCAGCACCTCGTCGGCGAGGATGGGATAGAGGACGTAGAGCGGCTCGATCGCCTCCTTCTTCGCGTACCTCGCCAGGCCGACGAAGCTCTGCCGGTATTCGAGGTTCCCCGCCCCGAGGACGAAACGCGTCGGGTTTGAATCCCCCAGCCACCAGGTGTTGGTGCTCGCCATCCAGTCCGGAGCGACGAGGAGCGACTCGACGAGAAGCGTCCCGACGACGAGGGCAGCCCATCGCCGCCGTCGTCCCAGGAAGATCGCAAGAGGAAGGTAGAGCAGAGGCAGAATCGGCAGCATATGCCGAACGCTCAGGTTGTAATTCGACGTCACAGACGCCGCGAGGTAGACGGCCACGGTAGCTCCCACAAGGATCCATCGTGCTCTCCACGTTTCCTTCCGAGAGGCTCCTTTAGGAGTCTTTTCATCCATAGCACGGGTCTTTAGGCTCGTCATGACGGCGGCAACAGCCGCCGCTAGCAGAACCACAAGCGGCGTCTTCAAAAGCAGCACGGCGGGGAAATACCACCACCGCCCTTTCGACCGCACCTCGCCGAACGCGAAGGACGGATAAACCCCGATCCGGTTCTGGATCCGAACGCCGAGGAACCCGGTAAGCCACTGCGCGAGGCGCGGGTCCACCGCTTCGACGGCGAGGAGCGTCTCCTCGTAGGGAGCCATCTCCTCGTCGACGGCGAGGGTGCCGCGGTTGGCGCAGTAGGTGCGGATCGTCTCACGTCCGAGCTCCGCGTCGTAGCGCAGGTTGGCGGCGAGGTAGACGCCCTCGACGACGCCGACGACGGCGACGCCCGCGACCGCGAGCTCCGTGAGCCGTCGTGGCCACGTTGGCCTCGTGGTCGCCAGGAAGAAGGCCACGAGCACGGTCGGACCCAGCAGGAGGGCCGAAAATTTGACCGCAAGGGCGAACCCCGCGGCGAGCCCCACCAGCGCCGCGCGGAGGAACCCCGGCTCCTCGCGGTAGCGCATCGCGGCGAGCAGCGTCAGGAGGAAGGCGAGGCAGACGGCCGTGTCGGTCTGCAGAAGCGTCAAGTAGGGGAGGACGGAGAGCGAAAGCGACGTCATGAGGACGAGGACGACCCCCGTCACCGTCCCTCCGAAATGTCGCCCGAGGGCGAAGCAGGCGGCAAAAAGCGGCAAGACGAAGACCACGAGGGCGACGTAGCGTCCGCGCAGCGTCGCCCGGCGGACGAGCTCGGCCTTGCCGTAGAGGTGGTTCGAAGCACCGAGCGCGTCCTCGATCCGGGTGGGCTCGGCGAGGGGCGCGTCCTCGATCAGGAGCGGCAGCGAGACGACGAGCTTGGCGAGCGGCGGGTGCTCGAGGTTCAGGTTGTTCTGGCCGTGCCGCAGGGCCTGGTGGCCGGCGAGGAGGTGGTACGCACCGTCGCCGGAGAGCGAGTGGGCGTGGATCGTGGCGACCTGGAGGCCCAGGGCGGCGGCGAAGGCGAGGACGGTGGCAAGCGTCCACCGGTCGATCCGGAAGGATTCCATCGCTCCGAATCTTAGCGGTTCTGGGCCGGCTCTACTCCGGCAGCACTCTATAGACCTCTGCGTCCCGGCCGGCGAAGGCCACGCTCGCCGCGGCGCCGTCGTCCGCCAGGCGCACGCGAAGCGCGTCCCGGTGGGCCAAGAAAAGCACCAACTCGGCGTCGGGGATCGGATCGGCGGGCTCGTTGGGGAGCGAGAGGGGATCGATCCAGCGGCCGTTTCGTTGCACCCGGTAGTCGAGGTGCGGCGCCGTCGCCAGCCCCGTCGAGCCGACGTAGCCGATCACCTCCTCCTGGCGCACGCTCTTGCCCTTGTGGAGGCCCTTGGCGTAGCGCGAGAGGTGGAGGTAGGCGGTCAGGTAGCCGTTGGGATGGCGCACCTTGACCGTGTTGCCGCCGCCGTTCGTCCAGCCCGTCGACGCGATCGTGCCGTGGGCCGTCACCCGTACCGGCGTGCCGGTGGGCGCGCCGTAGTCGACGCCGTAGTGCGGCCGGTGGACCTTCAGGACGGGATGGAAGCGGCGATGGCTGAAGCGCGAGGTGACGCGGGAAAACGGCAGCGGCGAGCGCAGGAACATCTTGCGCAGCGGCTTGCCCTCGGTGTCGTAGTAGCCGCCGTCGCCGTAGCGGTAGGCCTCGTAGCGGCGTCCCCGGTTCTCGTAGGTCATGGCGAGGACATCGCCGGGTCCGGCGGGCTCGCCGTCCAAGGTGACGTCCTCGTAGAGGACCTCGAAGCGGTCGCCGGTGCGCAGGTCCCGGTTGAAGTCGAGGTCCCACTGGAGGACATTCGACATCTTGTAGGCAAGGCGCGGGTCGCCTCCCGCTTCGCGGACGGCGTTCTCGAGAAAACCGTCGAGCCGGCCGCGGACGCGGCCCACCTCGACCCGGCGTACCGCCTCGTCCCAGCGGCTCGTCCAGCCGCCGGCGGTGCGGACCGCCTCGACGCGTCCTTTCCCGGCGAGGTCGAGGCGCAGGCGCAGGAGGCGGCGTTCGTCGTCGAAGTAGGCCACACCTTCTTCGCCGGCGCGGATCCGGCGCAGGTCGACGTGCTCGGCGACGGCGGTGGCGGCGTCGTAGGCGTCGCGGCGGCTCGTGCCCATCTCGTCGAGCGCCGCGGCGAGCGTCTGGCGGCGGCGCACGGTGAAAGGCAGGGGAACGGTGACGTCGTCGAAGGACAGCTGCGGCTCGCCACGGCCGACGAGGACGGGGTCGTAGGGGAGCGTCGGATGGAGCGGGAACGGGGAACGGGCGAGTTTTGCCAGCTCATGGGTCGCCGCGGCGAGGCCGCACGCGACGGCGACGAGGAAGAGAGGCAGGACGAAGCGCCTCAAAAGCGTGGCGGTGGGGGCATTCTCCAGCGAGCTCATGCGCAGGCTACGCCGTCTTGCCGTGAGCGAGCTGGAGGACCTTCGCCTGTACGGTTTCCAGGATGGAGTCGCGAACGTAGGTGCTGGCGTCGAGGATCTCGACGCCGATGAGCTCGCCCTTGTCGTTGAGCTCCGCGGTGACGTTGGGGCTGACCTCGACGCTCGCCGATTCCGGCTCCGTCGAGATGGCCAGGTGGAGGACGTCGGACTCTGCGAAGTACGCTAATCGTGGCTTACTCATATGCGAGTCTCCCGGATCTCAATCGGAAGGTCACCTGCTGGCGGGTCGTGGCATGAATCGTCACCGGCCTCAGGTCTTCTCCTTCCGTATCGTAGGGTATCATGACCAGAGTCTCTCCATGCTTGCCGACAGCGACATGCATGACGACGGGTTTTCGTGTCGAAGTATCGTTCCTCGGTGAATCTCAAGATCTCTTCGATCCACGCGAGGTAAAACCCCGCAGCTCGGTCCGGTACCTCATGTAGTTCGTCCAGACGATCATCACCGGTCCTCATCACGCCGACGCAGCAGGCGAACGACGGCCCCGGCGTCCGTGAACCGCGCCACCTCCTCGTAGCGTCCGCGGACTCCTTCGTGCTCCAGGACCTGCCGCATCAACGGGTCCCGCCGTCCGGCAAGGATGTAGGCGGGCTGGAGCTGCGCCACCAGCTGCGGCCGGCTGTCGGAGAACTTCGCCTCGGTGAAGCGCGGGCTGACCAGCGCCCCGAGGTCTAGTATGCGGCGCTCGCCGAAGTAGCCGAAGACCCCGATCTCCATCGCCAGGACCTCGCTTGTAGGATCGACGTGCTCCCGGACATAGGCGCCAGCCTCTTCGTAGAGCCGATAACGCGGGTCGGGCGGCTCCCGCCAACTCCCCGCGACGAATCGCGCCGACGGCACGAGGACGACGGCCAGGAGAACGCCGAGGACGACGGCGAAGACCGCCTTACCCCCGAGGCGTAGACGCTCGGCCGTCCATGAGGCAGCTTCGAAGGCGGCAAGGGCATAGAGCGCCAGGAGCGCGTGCCAGAGGTAGACGTGGTACCACGGCGCGAACCAGACGCCGATCGCCCGGTAGACCACCTCATGGCCCAGGATCCAGAGGCCGAGGCCGAGGAGGACCGGGTGACGCCAGAGCCCCTCGCGCCACACGACGACGAGGCCAAGGACGGCGCCGGCCAGGAGGACGACGCTGCTTGCCGTGGGCAGGGTGGCGGTGAGCGTCTGCCACTGGCGGAGCGTGTAGGGCACCTCGTAGAGCGCCGTCTTGCCGCCGAAGGTGTTGGGGATGACGCGTCCGAAGTAGACGCTGAGGAAGACGAGCCAGGCCGCGAGGACCCCAAGGCCCGCCGCGGCGAAGGGGAAGGGAAAGCGGCGCCGGCGTCCCCAGGTAACGAGACCCAGGACGAGGGCGGCAAGCCCGGCGTCGAGGCGCAGGCACATCGCCGCGCCGACGAGAAGGCCCGCCGCGGCGTCCCGCTCGGCGACCAGGAGGAGATGGGCCGCCAGCACCACCAGGGCGAGGACCGCAAAGGCCTCGCTCCCCAGGAGGTGCAGGTTCAGGTGCGAGGTGAGTGCCAGGGCGGCAAAGGCAACCGGCAGTGTCCAGGCTCGGTCGCGCTTCGCCGCGGCGGCGAGGACCCCCGTCACCACGACGATCGAGGCGAGGGCGACGAGCGTCCCCCAAGGAGGGACGTCGACGCCGAGCGGACGCGTCAGGAAGGCGAGCCCGGCGAGCAGCAGCGCGTAGCCCGGGGCCGAAGTCCCCAGGACGCGCTCTCCGGGGTTGAAGACCAGGCCCTCGCCCTCGAGGACGTTCTGGGCGTAGCGGTAGGTGATGAAGTTGTCGTCGTAGGAAAAGCCCCAGAAGCCGTAGGCGACGGCCAGCGCGAGGAGGAGGACTGGGACGTAGACGGCCGTCCCCTTGGGGGGAACGAAGGGGGAGAGCACTGTCCCCCTCGGGGGATCAAGGGGGGGAGAGACTGTCGTTTGCCGCGTCGTCACGGTCGGAGACTAGCGAGGTCATCGTCGGCCGACAAGCCTCGGCCTCGAGCTCCCCCCGGCCGGGTCCTGTCAATATCCGTGCTAGGATGGTGGCAAATCCCACCACTTGGTGGTGAATCATGACAGAGAACGGACCCTATCGCCCTCGGGAGCTCGCCGGCCTGGTCAGCGAAGCGTTGGGCTCTCTGCCGGTCTTCGTGATCACCGGCATGCGTCAGACGGGCAAGACGACGTTCCTGCAGAACCTGGCGGGGATCACGAGCGTCCGGTGGCCGCGGGCCGAAATCACCTACTGGAGCGTCCAGGGACGCCACGAGGTGGATTTCGTCCTCACCCTGGGCCGGCGCAGCGTCGCCGTCGAGGTCAAGGCGGGAAGCCGCTTCGGCCACCGTGACCTGGCCGGCCTGCGGGCGTTTCTCGCCAAGAGTCAGGACGACGCGGTGGGTGTGCTGGCCTACAACGGCAGCGAAGCGGTGAGGCTGGGGGAGGGGCTCTATGCCGTCCCGTTGAGCTGGCTTCTGGCGTAGAAGTGTCCGCTCATCTCGAGTAACATTCTAGAAAGGAGAGTTCGAAATGCCGCGACAACTTGATGACGCAAGCATCCTAAGTTACAGAAAGAAATTTCCAATCACAGAAAAAGGCGTGGTGTATCTGAATCATGCCGGAGTGGCACCGACCTCCACGCGCGTTCGCGAGGCCGTCAACGGCTGGTTCGAATCCGCCGAGAGCGGGGAGAATTTCAAGAAATGGGAGGAGAACACAGAAATCTGTCGCCAACGCTTTGCCCGTTTGATCTGTTGCTCTCCTGACGAGGTGGCATTTGTTCGCAATACTTCGCATGGGCTGTCTTTGGTAGCTGAAGGATACCCATGGCATAAACGCCGACGGAGATTTCCATGGCAAAGGCACCAGCGAATTGTGGTGACACCGGAAGTCGAGTACCCGTCCAACGTACACCCCTGGACATACCTCGCCCGGAAACACGGTTTGATCGTTGAAGTGATACCGCCGCGAGACGGTGGGGTGGATCTGGAGGCGATTGACAAAACCTTGGAATTGAAAGAGACGATACTCGTTGCAGTAAGCTCGGCCCAGTTTGGAACAGGTGCAGTAACGGATCTCAGGGCACTCGGGGAGCTCTGTCGAGAAAACGGCGCGCTTTTCTGTGTGGACGGAATTCAGACCGTCGGCGCTTTGCCGATCGACGTCCATGACACGAAGATCGATTTCCTGTCAGCAGACAGCCACAAATGGCTGCTGGGTATGATGGGAATGGGCGCGGTCTATATCCGCCAGGGTTTGGCAGAGAAAATGATGCCACCTCTGATCGGCTGGAAGAGCATGTACAAAGGTTGGGATTTCGAGGTCGAAAATGACAGACTTTTGACGAATGCGCGAAGATTTGAAGAGGGAAGTCCATCGTATGCCCTGATCGATGGCTTCTCGGTTGCTCTTGAGATGCTGCACGAGGTGTCGATCGAGGCTATCGCTGAGCGTCTCCGTCATCTTGCCGATCATCTCGTGGGTCGCCTCGAAGGGCTCGAATGCACGGTCGGGCCGCGGCCGGATCTCCGGCGCCATATCGTGAGCTTCACCCACTCCGGGATGGAATCCAAGAGCCTCACGAACGCATTGAAGGATCGCAATATCATCGTCACGGAGCGCGGCGGTGGTGTCCGCGTCTCGCCGCATTTTTATAACACCGAGAGCGAAATCAACCAATTGGCCGACGCGGTGGAGGAGATTCTCAGCTGAAGACGTTGCAGCGAGCTCCGCCATGGGCGAGCGTCCGGCAATCAAGCCGCCGCCAGCGAGATCACCACCTCGAACCCCCCCTCGCGGACGTTCCCGCCCCGTACGCTCCCCCCCATCCGCTCGACGAGCCCGCGCACCAGCGCCAGCCCGATCCCGGTCCCCTTCGTCGTTCGCGTCAGCTCGTCGCCGCCGCGGTAGAAGGGCTCGAAGATTTTGCCCAGGTGCTCGCGGCCGACCCCCGGCCCGCGGTCGGCCACCGAGACCGCGACGCCGTCCTCGGCGCGGCGGGCGCGCAGCACGATCTCTTTTGTCGCCGCCTCGCGCGAGTACTTGAGCGCGTTGTCGACCAGGTTCAAGAGCACCTGAAGGAGCGCGTCGCGGTCGTAGCGGACTTCGGGCAAACCCTCCTCACGCTCGACGCGGATCTCGAACCCCTCTGTTTCGGCGTGCGGGCCGAGGACGGCGACGACGTCGTCCAGGACGCTCCCCACCTCGCCGACCGAGTAGCTCATCGTCCGGTGCCCCTTCTCCAGGCGCGAGAGCTCGAGGACGTTCTGGAGCAGACGCGTCAGCCGTTCGGCTTCGGCGGTGATCGTCTCGTAGTAGCTATGGCGCTTGCTTTCATCAGGCACGACGCCGTCGCGCAGCATCTCGCCGTACATGCGGATCGCGGTGAGCGGTGTCTTCAGCTCGTGGGTCACCGCCGAGACGAAGTTGTGGCGCCGCTCGGCGAACTCCACCACCACCGCCGTCATGCGGTAGACCGCGAAGAGCCCGAGGCTCGCGGCGAGCGCCAGGAGGAGCGAGAGCGCGTAGATCATGGCCGTCCCTTCAAGCTCCGGCAACGGCTCGAGGACGAGCAACGCCGTCACCTTGCCAAAAGGCTCGGCGAAGCGGTGACGGTAGGAGTAGGCGGAACCGTCGTCCGCCGTGTCCTCGGCGAGGCCGATCCGCAGGTGCGAGGCGAGCTCGCTGCCGCGCAGCACCCGGCGGGCGAGCTCGCCGACGAGGGCCGACGTGTCGATCAGGAGCCCTTGGCGGTACGCCTGCTCGCCGACCCAGACCGTACGGTAGAGCACCAGGAGATCCAGCCCGGCGCTCGCCGAACGCGCCACGAAGGGCTCCAGGCGGACATCGACGACGGCGTCCGCCACCGGGGCGGACAGCTCGTCCGACTCGGCGTAGTCGTCGAGCGCGACGTTCATCCGCTGGGTCTGCTCGGTCTTTGCCTGTCGCGATTCGCGAGACCTTCCGGCACGGTTCAAGCTCTCCAGATAGCGCTCCTGGGGAAGTTTCTTCAGGGCCTGGGCCTGTGCCAGGACGTCCACTGTCGAGCCCGCCGACTGGAGAGCCGCCTCGTTGCTTTCCTCGAGTTTCCAGACAAATCGGACGACCTCCACGACGTGCCCCACCCAGTCGGCAATCTCCGTCGGCGGCGGATCGCCTGCCGCATCGTCGATGTGGGGGCTGCGGAAGGTACCATCGGGGTCGAGCTGGAAGTAGCCGAGGAGAAAGCTCTCCGTCGGCGCCTCGACAAGCGGCGAGAGCCGCGGCTCCGCGCCCGGCGTCCCGGCGAGGTAGGTGTGACGGTAATGCTCGAAAGGACGTGCCTCCTCGCGCGCCAGGAAGCCCGAGAGCTCACGCTCCATCTCGTCGAGGACGCGTTCCGCCACCGCCCGGTGCTCGGCCGCGCGCTCGGCGGCGGCGCTCGCCAGGGCTCTTCGCACCAGGAGACCGAGCGGCACGAGGAGCACCACGGCGAGGCCCAGGAAGACGAGCCGCAGCCGCTTCACGTCGTCCCCTTGGGGGGAACGAGGGCGGGGGACACTACGCCCTGGGCCCGGTAGCCCGCGCCGCGCACCGTCCTGATCAGCGACTCACCGGCGCGGTCGACTTTCTTGCGCAGCTTCGCCATGTGGACATCGACCGTCCGGGTCTCGATCTCCTCGACGTTCGCCATGCCCCAGACCTCGCGCAGCAGGCGTCGGCGGGAGAGGACGCGTCCCGCTTCGCGGGCAAAGAGCGCCAGGAGCTTGACCTCGCGCGACGTGAGCTCGACCTCCTCGGAGCCGGCCGTCGCCCGCAGCCCCTCGGCGTCGACCTCCCAGGGGCCGAAGCGGAACCGCTCGGCGGCGTCGCGGAGCTTCCCGGAGCGGCGCAAGAGCGCCTCGACGCGGGCCACGAGCTCGCGAATCGAGAAGGGCTTCGTCACGTAGTCGTCGGCGCCGGCCCGGAGGCCGTGGACGACGTCGTCCTCGGCTCCCTTGGCGGTCAGCATCAGGATCAGAAGCTCCGGCACCTCGGCGCGCAGCCGCCGGCAGACCTCGAAGCCGTCGAGGCCCGGCAGCATGACGTCCAGGAGGGCGAGGTCGGCCGTGCCTTCACGTCCGCGCTGAAGCCCCTCCTCGCCGCTTTCGACCGCCTCGACCTCGTAGCCGTGGTAGACGAGGACATCGACCAATCCCTCGCGGATCGGCGCCTCGTCTTCCACCACCAGGATGCGGGCCTTCTCCTTCATGCCTCCATTGTAGCGCAGCGGAAGCGGACTTTGTAAACCGAACGTAAAAGCTAGTCTTCGCGACGAGGAAACGGTAGGAAAAGATGAAGCAAGCGAATCTTCCGGGGACCACCCCCTTGCCAGTGCTCCGTCGAGAAGAGGTGGCGGCGAGGGACGAATCGGTCCTCTGCTTGCCAGGGGCTCGTGAGGTGGCGAGGGTCGTTGTGGTACGTCGAAACCTTTTCGGAGACGATCTCGACGGTGGGTTCGAAGAATCCGTCGATCACGAAAGCGACGAGGACGCCCCATCGGTGTCCCCGGCCGTATTTGTCGCTGACGAAGCGCAGGATGCCTTCTGCGACATATTTTCGTGCCAGCCTTGCCGGATCGTCGGCGGGTGTAGCGCTGACGCGCTTGCACTCCAGGCGCAAGTCCGGGTCGTCGCCGAGACTGTAGACGACCTCGATGTCGATGCGCCCGTCCGGCACCTCTTGCGCGTCGGAAGAATACGTCCCCACCTCCGTCTTGACCTTGACGCGAGGAAGGTGTGGCTTTCGCTCGCGCTCCACACGAAGCATCTCTTGATAGAGCAGTCCCGCCGTCCGTGTTTCTTGAGTGCAGTGATCATTGGTTAAGAGCCTCGCCCGCCGGATCTGAATCCAGGCCAGGACCACGATCCGCAGGACGGCATCGAGGATCGTGAGGAAATCCTCCTGCGGGATCAACCGTGGGGTGGAGACGAGGACCGGTTCGCGACGGATCACAGGTGCCTCAGGTGCTCGGCCAGGACGGCGTCGGCGTCGTTAAGCCCTGCCGAGCGGGTCCAAAAGCGCCGCTGGTTGGGTTTGACGACGTAGAGCTCGTCTTCGCCGTAGATCCGCAGGTAGCGGCGGGTGTGGAGGCGCTCTCGCATCGCGTCGGGCAGCGTCTCCGCGATGCGCTCGAGGAGCGGCTCGAGCCCACTCATGGGGACGTTCGAAAGCGCGGGCTCGTCCGAGGAGCGGTCGACGAGGCGAAGCTTCACGACGCGCAGGGGGGTTGAATCGGGCAGGCCGTAGATCTCGGTGACGAGCTTCGAGGCGCCGCGCACGGCCAGGTAGCCGTCGACGACGCCGGTGAAACGCTCGGCGTAGGCGACAAGCTCCTCGTGGGGGGTCGGCAGCATGTGCTTGGACGCCTCCACTTTACGATACAGGTCGAGGGTCGAGTCCACCAGGTCTTCGATTAGAACGCGTTGCCCGGAACTCAACCCATAGAGATCGAAGACCAATCTGTCAAGGCTCTTGAGATCCGCTTCCACAATCGGTCGGCTTCTCCGAGCGTCATCACGGAGTCGATCAGTAAGACGTGCGACACGCTTGACGCTGGCGGAACCTTCAGACTCCAAGGTCGGCACTGGAAGCCGGTAGACATCTTCGCTGTAGATGTTATTCCTCTCTACACCCCACTCGGCGGACGTCATAAGCATGAAATATGTCATCGTCGAAGAGTTCAATATACCCAATACGCATGAATACCACGCACGATATTCATCGATGACACGTACGCCCTCGTAACGACGGGAGTATACAGCATCGACAGGACAGAGAGATGCCACGAATCTAGATCCTACAGGAGCAAGTCGCACCAAAAGCCTGGGGCCTTCGTAGAGTTCTTCGGAGCGTAGACGTTCAAGCCTCTCGTACGCGAAGGGATCAAGCCCCTCGACGTCAAATTCAAATGGCGTAAAGCCCGCATTTTCCAAGCAAGGAAGTTCTTTTTCTAGGAATTTCGGAGATACGTCCTTTTTTCTAGACTCCGTCTTTCCCTTGATGAATCCCTGCCCGAGTCTTATCCTCTTTTCAGCCTCTTTCTCGATCTTTTTTGCCACCTCTCCTAAAGGGGGTAGTAAACGCAAATGGTTGATCAGGTCGACGTCTCTTGCGCTTCCCCAGGAGGCTACCTTCAAGAACCCTTCTTCGCTGGCAGCGCGTTGAACGCTCAACGTCTTGAGATGCACAGGATCGATCTCGATTGTACCGTGTCGCTTAAAATCCTTTCTACGGTCGGGGGCAACGAGGACGAATTCCGCACCTCTCTCCGCAATTCGATTCCTAGAAATCAATAGCATGGAAGGATGTTTAGCCGTAGGGAAGACGTCTTCTCGGTGCAGGCTGGACAGATTGACGGCAAGTCTCGGCACAAAGCGTTTGAGCAATGCCTCCACGGAAAAGCGTGTGCTCTCGCGATCACTAAAGAAGCGTCGTGCGCTAAGGAAGAATCCGAACCGTGCCGCAGGCGTCGCGAAGTCCGCCGCCCGGTAGACGAACGCTTGGTCGGGAGGGCGCTGAAACGGTAGAGGTATCGAGCGCTCACGACAGTAGGCGACATGGCTCAGCTCTTCTTCGCGCGATGGACCTGAGCCGGCCCGTGCGCCCTTCGGCCGAGTCCACGGGGGGTTACCAACCACGACGTCAACGCTCCGGTCGGCAAACGGCGGCTGCCGGTTGTAGGCGGCCCCGGTGTCGAAGGCGTCGGCCTCGAAGAGGTTGAAGGACCGCCGCCTCGACGACTTTTTCGGATCCCGCGGCCGGATGAGGGGCTCGAACTTGACGCCGTTGCCGAGCCGGGGATGGGGATCGAGCTCGAGCGCCGCGAGGTAGAGGCTCACCGCGGCGACGTGGACCGCCCCAGGGCTCGTGTCGACGCCGAAGACCTGTCGGTAGAGCGTGTCGCGGATCAGCTTGCGGCTGAGCCGCTGGCCAGCGGCGAGACGCCGTCCCACAAGACGGCGCAACGCCTCGACCAGGAAGACGCCCGAGCCGCAGGCGAGGTCGAGCACCCTGGCGTCGAGCGGCAACTCCTCGTCGAAGAGCGTGTCGTCGAAGACCTGCGACAGCGCCAAGTCCACGAGGTTGACCGGAGTGTAGTGCATGCCGCGCCGGCGTGCCTCGGCCGGCTCGAGCGCATGGGCGAAACTTTCGTAGATCGAGCTTAAAAGCTCCACCGGCAGGACGTCGAACTCGTAGGGCCAGAGGTAGCGCTGGCCGCTCTTCGGATCCCCCCCCTCGAGAAGAAATCGAAGCTCGGCGAGTTGGGCGGCCGTGTACGGTGTGGAGGAACCCTCAGGAAAGACGTCGCCGTTGAAGGTCTTTGCCAGCCACTCGAACATCCGGCCCGCCGAGCGTGGGCTCGCCAGAGCCTCGACGAAACTGGTGACACCGACTGCCTCGCGCAGGACGTCCTTGCGCAGCCAGCCCCGCGCCCCCAGGTAGCTCGCGAAGACGGAGCGCAGGAGGAGCTGGTGGGCCTCGGCGAGCTCCAGTCCGCAACCGCCGAGGCGCTCGGCGACGCTCGTCAGGTCCTTGATGAGCTGCTGGTCGACCCTCTTCGCCCGGTCGATCTTCTTGCCCAGACCCTGCCAGAAGAGCCCCGACTCGACCTGGTGACGTGCCGCTTTTTCTCGCAGCTCTTCGAGCCGCTCCGCGATGCGTTCGAACCGTGCGATCTCGATGCGCCGCAGGCTGTCGAGACCGGGCTCCTCCGGCGGCCGGGCATAGGCGTCGAGGATGCGGACCTGGGTCGGCGAGACGATCCAGAGCATCGGCGCCTGGCCATGGTTCCAGGCCGCCCGATGCCAAGCGAAGAGCCGGGGCAGGAGCCGCTCGGCGTCGAGGTCGGCGTCGAGTCGCTTGAAGTAGATGCACGGCGAGCCGGAAAGCTCGTAGACGTCGGTCAATCCGAGACGGCCCTCCGGCCGCAGGACGGCCTGATAGCGGAAGGCTCTCTCGATCTGCCGGCGGGCCTCGAGGACGTCTTCGCCCGGCGATCCGGGCACGGCCAGCAGCTCCTCCGCCGAGTAGACGAGATCGGGAAGCGGACGCCCCTGCCGGTAGAAACCGGCGTGGGTCAGGACGTCTTCGTAGGCGATGGGAGCGGCAGTCATCGGGATGGGCTCTCGTTTTACGGATGCTACACCATCCGCCCCACGATGCCAAGCCCAGCGCGAGGCGGACTGGGATCGGACGTCACCTCCCGAGCTCATAGGTTCGCGAACGCTTCGCCAGCCGGGCTGTCCGAAGGCCGCTCGCCCGGCACTAAAGGCCGGCGTGGCATCCACTGTAAACCGAACGTAAAAACCACACGACCCGTTTTACTTTTGTTTTTCCGCAATTCCTTTCGTTTCATCGTATAACTTTAGGAGGACATGAAACGTCGAACGACAAGGAGGCAAGTCATGAAGAATGCGCGAACGAAACGAATCGGAATCTTAACCGTCCTGACGCTTACGCTCGCCACCCTCGTCGGCCAGCTCGTCACCCGCGCCCTGCCGGGCGGCGACGGAGCCGACTTCGTCCTACCGGAAGGCCGGCGCGACGTTACGATCACGGGACGGCTCGATCGCACCGCGGTGCTCGCGGGCGACGGCGGGACGGTGATGATGGAGCTGCGGCTCCGGGCCGCGGAATCGGTGAGCGCCCTGCCGCGCCTCGCCACCGACTTCGTCGTCGTTCTCGACCGCTCGGGCTCGATGAACGGGGACAAGCTCGCGACGGCACGCTCGGCGGTAAGAGAGCTCATCAACCAGCTCGACGAACGCGACCGCCTGGCGCTTGTCACCTACGAGAGCGGCGCCGAAGTGGCGATCCCGTTCGCTCCGGCGACCGAGGCGGCGCGCGCCGAGTGGCGCCAAGCCGTCGACACCATCGCAAGCGCCGGCGGCACCAACATGAGCCTCGGCCTCGACCTGGCGCTCAACCTCCTCGAGAGCCCTTCCGAGGACGGCCGCTTCGCCGCACGCCGCATTCTCCTCCTCTCCGACGGACACGCCAACGAAGGCGACGCAACCCCCGAGGGTCTGACAGCGCGATGCCTGCGGGCAGCGCGCTCCGAAGCCGTGTTGACGACGATCGGCGTTGGCGAGGGCTTCAACGAATTCCTCATGATCTCTCTCGCCGACGCCGGGACGGGAAACTTCTACTACCTCCAGGACCGTGAGGAAAGCACCCAGGAGCTCGCCTCGATCTTCACCCAGGAGCTCGCCGCCACCCGCGAGACCGTGGCCCGGGCCCTCGCTGTCGAGATCGAGCCCGGCGGCGGCGTCCGGGTCGTCGACGCGGCGGGCTATCCCCTGGAGCGCGGCGACGGCGGTCGCGTCACCTTTCGTCCGGGGAGCCTCTTCGCGGGACAGGAGCGCCGCGTCTGGGTGAGCTTCGCCGTCGCCGGTGAAGGCGGCGCCGTCGACCTGGACCCCGTCGACCTGGGAAGTGTCACCGCCACCTACGTGCGCGACGAGAAACCCTACACCGTCGCGCTCCAGGGCCTGCCCAAAGTCGAGCGGGTGAGAGAGGTTGAGGAGGTCTACGCCCGGACGGACCGCTCCGCCTGGGAGCGCTCGGTCGTCGAAGAGGACTACAGCCGGCTGCGCCAGCGCCTGGCGCGCCTCGTCCGCAGCGGTCAGCGCGACGACGCCATTCAGGAGATCGAGTCCTACCGGAACGAAAAGAGCGAGATGAACGCGGTCCTCGAAAGCGACGAGGTACGGCGCAACCTCGACGAAGTCGAAGAGCTCAAGAAAAAAGTCGAAGACGCCTTCACCGGCGCCGACCAGGCCCGCAAGCAAAACCTTCTCTCGAAGGCTCAGATGATCCGTGCCGTCGACGAGCGCCGCGCCGGGAGTAAAAGAGCAGGCGCGCAGCAGTAGGGACGTCCTTTTGGAAGGAAGGTAAGGAAATGAGTTTTCTAAACCGTTTGACGACTCTGGCGAAAGCCGACGCCCACGGCGTGGTCGACGCCCTGGAGGACAAGGCCCTGCTGCTGCGCCAGCACGTCCGTGAGGCCGGCGAGGAGCTGGAGAGAAAACGTTGCCGAATCGCGGCGCTCGACACCGAGGAAAAGGACCTGGTGGCTCGTGCCGCCGCGGTTTCGGTAAAGAAAGCGGCGCTCGAGGACGACGTCCGCCTCGCCCTCGCCGAAGGCGAAGACGACCTGGCACGCTTCGCGATCAAGAAGCTCCTGCCGCTCGGCGAGCGGCTCGGCTCGATCGAGCGCCGCCGGGAAGCGCTCGCCAAAGAACGCGCCGAGCTTCAAGAGGAGCTGGGCCGCCAGGAGGCGGAGTACGACGAGCTCAAAGAGCGAATCCGCGGCTACCTCGCGAGCCACGGCAAGGACGAGCCGTGGGCGGTCGGTGCCGAGGAGGACCTCTACAGCCCGGCCGTCGCCGACGAGGAGGTCGAGCTCGAGCTCCTGCGCCGTAAGAAAGCGGCCGCCCAGGAAGGAGGTGGATGATGCGTGCCCGGCGCTTCGCGGAGAGCCTGCTTTTCGCGCTGCTGGCGGCCCTCGGTGCCATCCCCTGGACGCTGGCCGCCGGTGCCGCCGTCGGTAGGGGGCGGGCCGAGGCCCTCTACCTGCTCGCCCTGGCCGCCCTTTACCTGGTATGGATCGCACCCAGTTGGCCGCAAAAGCTCCGGAGCGGTGTGCTCGCCGCGGTGGCGGCGGCGGCTCTGGCCTTTGTGCCGGTTCCGGCGTGGGCGGCGGCGGCGCTTCTCGTCGCCGTCGGGCGAAGCGGCCTCCTCTACCGGACGAAGCCGGCGCGGGCGGTGGTGACCGAGGCGGTGCTGGTGGGCGGCGGGCTCGCCTTCGCGGGCTGGCTCGCGGGTCCGTCGCTGCTCGACGCGGCGCTCGCGGTCTGGGGCTTCTACCTCCTCCAGAGCGTCTACTTCCTCCTCGGTGGGGTCGCCGAGCGCCGCGAGGAGGCGCGCACCGATCCTTTCGAGGACGCGCACCGCCGGGCGATGGCCGTCATGGAGGGCTGAACGTGGGAAGGGAGGATGGTGCGCCCGAAGGGATTCGAACCCCTGACCTCCGGAGGCCGTCGCCTTTTAGGCAGTAAGCCTACTTCTCATCAGTTGTTTACGGATATGAGCATGCAGGTGCGGTCACCAACCCGGTCACCAAAAAGAGCGAACTCGCTCAGATTCGCTCTCGGAAATCAGGACTTCGGGGAAGTGGGATAGACTTGGTGCTTAGGATCCCACCATAGGACCAGGAAGACGTTTTCCTCTCGAAATCCCCAGACCCTCTCTATGCTGCCAACGCGCAGAGAAATCAGGGAGTCTAGGTCGTCTAGCTGGATCTCAACAAGTCGGTCTTGGGCAGCTTTGCCGAGTTCTCCGATCGCAATCGCGTGATTCTGGCTTTTGTCTCTGATCAGGATCTCGTTCCAGGTCATCGACTCAAAGTTGCCGAGCCTGTCCCGAACAGCGACAGCTTTGGCTCGGTCGATACAGTGCCAACCAAACGGTCCGGCTACCTCTGTCTTGGAGACCCTCCAAACCGGCCGCAGCCTCATATAGTCGGGCCGATCGTCTTTGGCAATTGCGGGTTGCCGCGTCCCGCTCGGCCTGGCATCAGGACTCACGGCCGGCTTCTTCCGCGCCTTGGGGTACCTCTTATTCCGGTCTCGCTTCTTGGTCAAATCAAGCTGCCGTAGTACTCCGCCATAGCATCATGGCTGATGAGGCTGGTGCCTCGCTCCCCGAGGGCAAGGGTACCCCGCGCCACGCGCCAGGGGTCCTCGCGGTGCGTCAACTCGCTGAGCCACTGAGAACTCTTTGAGTCGTAGTAGTCCAGCACGGTATCGACCGTCTCCCGTTGGGTCCGCGTCAGCCTCGACGGGTTGCCCTTCGGCCACTTGCTGACCGTGAACTGGCCGCGATGGACATCGTAAAGCTGCGGCACTACCGGGCCGTTGGCCCATGCCTCAATCCGGGCGGTGAACAGCGGCTCCTCGTCCCACACGAGCGACCAAGCCTGGCTGTAGTACGCCAGCTTTTGCAGCTTCATCGCCGTCATGGGTCCGGCCTTCTCCAGGATGTACGCGGCGACATCGTGAACGGGCATCGATCCCTCGGCTGGGGGCCTCTGGTCGGCCAACTGGTCAGCCGAACTCGCGGCCGTCCCGCCAACGACGCGCATCTGGCCACCCGTATCCGTACTCACGACCGTCCCGCCAGCGCTTAGTCCGCGTGCGCCGCTCGTTTGCGAAGCGCTGAGCTGGTCGAGTGGGCGATTGGCCGAAGACGAGTCGGTGGCGTCTTGCCTGAACCCTGGTGTCCTCTCGCTATTCGGCATCGGCCGCCTCCTCTGCTTTGGTCAAAGCCTGTGCCGTCTCCTTGAACCTAGCGACGTTCTGCTGGACTGCGTCGGCAACCCGCATCATCGTCTGTGGGGTCAGAGCTATCTTTGCCACTGGCCTGACGTGCACCTCCTCAATGCTCTCTCCCTGAAGTACGACCGCAGGCACTAAGGCTTCTCCGAAAATCAGATAAAACTCATGGCCGCCCGCGTGCGACACGATGGCTTGGTTCGCGTACACGGTCGGCAAGCCGGTGTTGTCATCCCAGCGCAGCTTGACCGCCTGGACTTCCGTCTTCGCCATAGGGTCTGTCCTCCCCTTCGACACTACAGAGAGCCTGCCCTAGTGTCAACCATGGCTCATCTGCCGGGAAGCCGAATTCTGGGGCCGACTTGCTACGGGCCGTAGAGAGGTGGCATGGTGACGGCCAGGTCTTCGGTAGGTGAACACGAAGCGCACCCGGCCCCGTCTCGCCCAGGCGTGGAGGCCCGGCTGCTCAGCGTCGGCCACGTATGCCTCGAATGACGGGTCCGCCTGGGCCTTGCTCCTCAGCTTGTCGAGCTTCGCGATGGTGAGCTTCTCGGCCGCTCTCGCCATGACCGCCTCCTTCCGACTCTCGGCCTCGGGAGGCTGTTGGAAGCCCCTTTGAGGCCGTGGTCACCATGCTAGCACGAAAACGAGCGTATCAGTGCGTACAGCAGCAGGAAGAGGGTGGTCCCTGGAAGGGGCTACCGGGATGGCGTTTCGCCCGGTCTTGCCTGGGTTTCCTAGTGGGGGGATGGTGCGCCCGACAGGATTCGAACCTGTGACCTACGGCTCCGGAGGCCGTTGCTCTATCCAGCTGAGCTACGGGCGCGTGCTGTTCAAAGACGGTCGAGGTGGCCTGCCTGGAGGGATTCGAACCCCCGACCCGCGGCTTAGAAGGCCGCCGCTCTATCCAACTGAGCTACAGGCAGCCCGAGGGAGACCGCGCACTATCGGGGCGCCCAGATTCGAACTGGGGACCCCCTGCTCCCAAAGCAGGTGCGCTACCAGACTGCGCCACGCCCCGTCGGAAACGCGGACACAGAGCATAAGGATAGCACAGCAGGCTTGTCAATCGCCACGACGGGTCGTCGTCTGCCAGGCGGGTGTCGACGAAGGCGCGGACGGCGCGCAGGCCTTCGGGCTCCCGGGTGGTCCTCGGGGTCCACTTCTTGCGGTTCGCTGCCACGGCGTCCTCCGTCGGTCCGGGCCGATCGATTGCCTGGGCCGGCCGAGATCGACCTCGTCCGGCTCAGACTGTCTGAAAACCGACGACCAGCTGTCGTCCCACGACGGCCAGAGCGTTTTCGATCCGAGGGAGCTTCGAAGGATGAAGCGGGTCGAGTAGACGGCGTACGGCCTTCTCGTCGCAGTCGAGCCGTCGCGCGAGCTCGACCTTGGTCAGATTCTCCTCGCGCATTGCCAGACAGAGGGACGCTTTGCCAGCCATCTGGGCGTACAGAGTCACCCTGGGTGATCGCCTCGAGCAGGTCGCGGAAGGTGACGACGAAGCCGCTGTTGTCTTCGTCCGGGGTCAAGAGGGCAGGATACACGAACGTCTGCATGCTCTACTCCTGCAAGTCTTCCAGTTTCAGGCCGAGTTGGCTGAGGATTCCATGCATGGTTCCTCTCCTGAGCTCAAGAGGCATCTCACCCTCCGCGACGCGTTTGCGATTCTCAGCGGGCTTCCGGCTCCTCGCCCTCGGCCCAGAGCCGTCCCAGCGGGATCTCCAATCCCTCGAAGCCGTCGGGGGCGAAGACCGCGTCTCCCTCCAGCGCCTCGACGATGCTGTAGACGCCGCCGCGCAGCACCAGTCGTTCCAGGGTCTGTGCCTCCGGGTCGATCAGCCAGTACTCGGGTACCTGGAGCGACGCATAGTCGTGGAGGTTGCGGACGCAGTCTTTCGACCGGCTGCCGGCCGAGATCACCTCGACGACGAGGTCCGGGCGCCCTGTCTCGAGGCCCTGCTCCTGTCCCTCGGGGAGGTTGCCCCGGCGGTAGTACTGGACGTCCGGCATGACGCCGCGCTGGTCGTCGATCCGCAGCTTGTATCCCGAGGCCAGGACCTGGCCGGCGTTCCGCGTCCAGCTCCAATGGCCGAGCAGGATGATGAGCGCGGCGACGATGCGCTCGTGGGTCTTGGTGGGCACTTCGACCTCCACGAAACGGCCATCGACGAGCTCGCGGGCGTCGTCCTCGTCGAGGTCGATGAAGTCCTTCCAGGTGAAGGTATTCGGGGTTTGGGCTTGCGCTGGCTCCGGCATGACGCTTTCAGCCTATCGCACCGGACCGTGGATCGCATCCGGGCGTGCGCGGCGGCGGCGGAAGCTGACCGGAACGCCCGGTCAGAGCACTGACCCAACTTCCCGACACCGCTCCGAAAGCCATCCTCCCGGGGTGCGCTCAAGGCACCCAGAGCTTTCTTCTCGCTTCTTCTTCGCTTCTTCTCCTCTTGAGAACAAGGCGGTTCCCTGCTACACTGACCGGCCAGTCAGTGAACTGACCCACGGCTCCTTCGCCGAAAGGATCCGAGGAGGACAAACCGCAGGATGCCCGCCAACACGACCGCCACAGCTACCACCGAGACGACACCGGCCGAGACGCCGCAAACCAAAGAACAGCTCATCCAGGAGTTCCGGATCCAGACGATCCAGGACGCGGCGGCCCGCGTCATCGCCTCGAAGGGCTTGAACGGCGCCACCATGCAGGCCATCGCCGACGCCGCCGGCATCGCCAAGGGGACGATCTACCTCTACTTCCAGAGCCGCAAGGAGCTGGTCGAACGTACGGCCGACCAGGCTTTTTCGCAGCTCCTGGCGCTGACCCGGGAGATCCTCGAGAGCCCGGCGCCGGTGCGCGAACGCCTACGCGGCATGATCGCCAACCAGATCTCCTACTTCGAGGAACGCCGCGACTTCTTCCAGCTCTACGAATCCGTGCGCTATCCCAACGCGGTGACCGAGGAGGGACGCCACGCGGAGAGCCGCCACGCGCGGATCGAGATCGCCCAGCACCGCCTCTACCTCGAACGCTTGACGAGCTTTCTCGAGGAGGCGATGGCGGCGGGCGAGATCCGCGAGATGGACGCCTCGCGCCTGGCGCTTTTCGTCAGCGAAGGGATCATCGCCATCCTGATCCGCCGCCTCACCCACGAGGAGGAGACGGTCCCGGTCGAAGACGACGTCGACTGGCTCGTACGGGCGATCATGGACGGCATCGCCACCGAGAAGGAGAGGTCATGACGCAGCGCGTCCGGAAGGTGGTCGTGTGGGCCGCCAACCTCTTCCTCCTTGCGGCCGCGGCTCCGCTCGCCGCGGAGGTGGTGACGCTTCGCGAGGCGATCGACCGTGCCCTGGCCCAAAACCTCGGCATCGAGCGCAGCCGCTCCGCCGTGGCCGTCGCCGACGCGACGGTGCGTCTGGCGCTCGCCGAGCGGCTTCCCCACCTCGACTTTGGCGGACGCGGGAGCTTCAACCGCCCTGAGGTCCTTTTCCCTTTTGGCGACGGGCTCGTCGTGCGCCTCCTGCCCGAGACCGACTGGGCGGCCCAGGCGAGCCTCCGTCAGCCGCTTTATACAGGCGGACAGCTCGAGAAGGCCCACCGCCAGGCCAAGGTCGACGCCGACCGTTCCCGTGACCGGCTACGCGGCGACGAGGAGCAGCTCCTGCTGCGCCTCGTCACGAGCTACCTGACGGTGGTGCGCGGCGACGCCCTGATGGCGGTCGAGGAGCAAAGCGTCGAGCTTGCCGAGAAACGCCTGCGCCGAGCCGAGAGCTTCTACGAGGCCGGCGAGGTGACACGCGTCGACGTGCTGCGTGCCCGTGCCGCCATCAAGGGCGCCGAGCGGCGGCGGGCGGGCGCCCGGAGCCTACGCGAGACGGCCGTCGGGGCGCTGCGCGTCGTCCTCGCGACCGACGGCGAGATCGACGTCGAGCGTCCGCAGGACGTCCTGCCACCGCCCGCGGGCGAGGCGGCGCTCGTCGCTCACGCCCTCGACACCCGGCCCGAGCTCGACGAGGCGCGCCTCGCCCTGGAGCTGGCGAGTCTCGAGATCGGGAAGGCCAAGGGCGGCCGCCGGCCGGCGCTTTTCGCCGAAGCGGTCCTCGTCCAGCAGCGGAGCAACTTTCCGGCCGAACGCTTCGTGTCGGTCAACCTCGCCGTCGCCGTCCCGATCTACCAGGGCGGGAGCGTCGCCGCCCGCCTGGCGATCGCCGGGGAGCGCGAGCTCCAGGCACGCCTCGGCTACGAAGAGCTGCGCCTGGTCGTCCGCGAGGAGGTCCGGGCCGCCCTGGTGGAGCTCGAGACCGCCGCGACCACGCTCGGCCTCGCGACCGAGCAGCTCGCCGCCGTCGAGGCCGAGCACGAGCAGGTCTCGGACCTCTACGAGGCTCTCGAGGCCACCTCGCTCGACGTCGCGGTGGCCGAGCTGGCCCTGGCCGAAGCGCGCCGTGCCGTCGTCAATTCGGCGCTCGACCGCGACCTTGCCAAGGTCCGCCTCTACTACACCTCCGGTGACCTCAAATTCGCTCTCCTCGAGGAGGCAACCCGATGACCTCGACATCCTGGAAATCCGCCGCGCTCCTCGCGGCGTTGACGCTGTCCTTCCCTCTGAGCGCCTGTAAGAACAACCAGGCGTTGGCCGATCCACTATCCGAGGAGCCACAGTCGAACGAGCCCGCGCCCGAGGCCCGGGAGCGGGACCTCGCCGAAGAGATCCGCGACTTGAAGGCGCTCACCGCTGGCGAGGCCGACCCGGCCGAGGACACCGGCCGCCTCGCCGCCACCGGCGAGATGGTCGCCGACGTCCACTCGGAGCTCGTGCCGCGCCAGGCGGGACGCATCGGCCGCATCCTCGTCGACGAGGGGCAGGCGGTGCGCGCTGGCGAGGCACTCCTCGAGATCGAGTCCGACTACCTCGAGCTCGCCGTCGACGCCGCCCGTGCCCAGCTGGCGCGTGCCGCGGCGGGGCTCTCCGAAGCGGCGCGCGACTTGGAACGTAAGAAGGGACTCTTTGAAAAAGAATCCATTTCGCGCGCCGTCTACGACCGGGTAAAATTCGCCTTCGACGGCGCCACCGCTGCCCACGAGGTCGCCCGGGTCAACCTGGCCCTGGCCGAAAAACAGCTCGAGGACGCGGTGCTGCGCTCGCCGATCGACGGCGTCGTCGCCGAGCGCCGGGTCGACGTGGGCGAGAGCCTCTCGCCCGGCAAGCCGGCGTTCGTCATCGTCCGCACCCGGCCCCTGAAGCTGCGCTTCCAGCTCCCCGAGCGCCACCTGCCGGACGTCCGGAAAGGACAGTCGGTCACCGCCTACGTCGATCCTTATCCTGGTGAAGCCTTCGAAGGACGGATCCGTGTCGTCGGCCAGGTCATCGACCCGGCGAGCCGTAGCCTCGTGGTCGAGGCGATCTTCGAGAACGCCGACGGACGGCTGCTGCCGGGTCTTTTCGCCCGCGTCGAGCTCGATCTCGGAGGCGGAGGCAAGAATTAGATGCACAAGTTCGCCGAGATCTGCGTCCGCCGGCCGGTCTTCGCGTCGGTGATCATCCTGATGCTCGTGGTCGTGGGAGTCTTCTCCTACTTCCAGCTCGGGGTCGACCGCTACCCCTACGTCGAGTTCCCGCTGGTCGTCGTCACGACGATCCACCCCGGCGCGGCGCCGGAGGAGATCGAGACCGAGATCACCGAGAAAATCGAGGAGGCGGTCAACACGATCAGCGGTATCGACCAGCTGATCTCGACCTCGTCGGAGAGCGTCTCGGTCGTCGTCGTCCAGTTCGTTCTGGACAAGGAGGCCGACGTCGCGGCCCAGGAGGTGCGCGACCGGTTGAACCGGATCCTCGCGGAGCTGCCCGGCGACGCCGATCCGCCGTTGATCGAAAAAGTCGACTCGACGGGTCCGGTGCTGGCGATCGCGCTCTCGGGCCCGGCCGGGATCCGGGACCTCTCGGAGTTCGCCGACAAGACGCTGCGCCGCCAGATCGAATCGGTCGAGGGCGTCGGCCAGGTGCGCGTCCTGGGCGATCGGCCGCGGCAGATCAACGTCGTCGTCGACCCGGCGAAGCTCGCGAGCCTCGAGTTGACGGTGGCGCACCTGGTCGGCGCGCTACGCGCCCAGAACGTCCAGATCCCCGGCGGACGGGTCGAGCAGGGATCGCGCAACCTGACGCTTCGTACCTACGGCCGGGTCACCGATCCGGCGGAGCTCGCCGAGATCGCCGTTTTGAGCCGGAACGGCTACACGATCAAGGTGGGCGACGTGGCCCGCGTCGAGGACACGACGGCCGACGTGAAGACGGCGGCGATCATAAACGGCGACCCGGCGGTCGTGCTCTCGATCCGCAAGCAGTCGGGCACCAATTCGATCGCCGTCGTCGCGAACGTCAAGGATCGCCTGGAGGACCTGCGGCGCCAGCTCCCCGAGGGCTGGCGCCTGACGGTCGAACGCGATCGCGCGAAGTTCATCCTGGATTCGATCCGCACGGTCCAGGAGCACCTGGTCGTCGGCTCGATCCTGGCGGTCCTGGTCGTGCTCCTCTTCTTGAAGCGCTGGCGGCCGACAATCATCTCGGCGATCGCCATCCCGAGCTCGATCGTCGCCTCCTTCGGCGCCATGTACTACCTCGATTTCACGCTCAACATGCTGACGCTTCTCGCCCTGACGCTCGCCGTCGGCATCGTCATCGACGACGCGGTCGTGGTCCTCGAAAACATCTTCCGCTTCATGGAGGAGAAGAAGATGAGCCCCTTCCAGGCGGCGGTCGAGGGGACGCGCGAGGTGGGCCTCGCGGTGATGGCGACGAGTTTTTCGCTGGTCGCGGTCTTCTTGCCCGTAGCCTTCATGGGGGGGCTCGTGGGCCGGTTCATGAAGTCCTTCGGGTTGACGATGGCTTTTGCCGTCCTGGTCTCGCTTCTGGTCAGCTTCACGGTGACGCCGATGCTCGCCGCCCGTTGGCTCCGCCCCTCCGACCTGGGGGGCGAGAAGGGCTCGAAGTCGGGGCTTTATGGCCTCGTCGAGGCGCTTTACATGAGAATCCTCGGTTGGTCGATGCGCCACCGTTGGGTGATCGCCGCCGTCATCCTGGCGACGCTCGGCTCGACGGTGCCACTGGTCCAGGCGGTCAACAAGAACTTCCTCCCCTTCTCCGACGAATCGCGGTTCGAGATCATCGTGCGCACAGCTGAGGGCACGAACGTCGAGGTCACGGGGCGGATCCTCGAGTCGATCGCCGAGCGGGTGCGCGGGCTCGATCCGGTCGAAGGCACCCTCGTCACGGTCGGCGACGACCAGCAGGGCTCGCAGAACCAGGGTCTCGTCTACGTCCGCCTGAAGGAGCTCGACGAGCGCCGCGAGGACCAATACGAGGTGATGGACCAGGTGCGCCAGGAGATCCTCCCCCACTACGCCGAGCTCGGCCTGCGGACCCAGGTGGCCAAGGTACCGACCATCGCGGGCGGCGGCAACAACTCGATGATCCAGTTCTGGGTCGGCGGCCGCGACCTGGAGCGCCTCTCGGAGTACGCCGACGTCCTGATGGCCAAGCTCACCGCCATGCCGGGCATCGTCGACGCCGACACCAACTACGTCGACGGCAACCCGGAGCTCCGCGTACGCCTCGACCGGGCCAAGGCGGCGGATCTGGGCGTGCGGGTGGCCGACGTGGCGACGACCTTGAACGTGCTGGTGGGCGGCGCGGAGGTCACCGACTACTTCGAGGCCGGCGAGCAGTACGAGGTCCACGTCCGCGCCGACGAGCGCGACCGGCGCGATGTCCGTGGGATCGCCCGCGTCGAGGTACCGTCGTCGAAGCTCGGAACGGTGCGCATCTCGGACGTCGTCACGATCGAGGAGGGGACGGGTCCGTCGGTGGTCAACCACATCGACCGCCGGCGTCAGATCCTGCTCTACGCCAACCTCTTACCGGGCTATTCGCAGCAGACGGTGATCGACAGCCTGGTGGCGACGGCCGAGGAGCTTGAGATGCCGCCGGGCTACACCTACGGCCTCGCGGGTCAGTCGGAGGAGCAGGGCAAGGCGGCGAAGGGCTTCGCCTTGGCCTTCGGCCTCTCCTTCGCCTTCATGTACCTGATCCTGGCGGCCCAGTTCGAGAGCTGGATCCACCCGGTGACGATCCTCCTGGCGCTGCCGTTGACCGTTCCCTTCGCGCTGGTCTCGATCCTCGTCCTGAACGGCTCGCTCAACATCTTCTCCTCGCTCGGAATCGTCGTCCTGTTCGGGATCGTGAAGAAAAACGGCATCCTCCAGGTCGACCACATGAACGGCCTCCGGGCGAAGGGGATGCCGAGGCTTGAAGCGATCCTGGAAGCGAACCGGGATCGGCTGCGTCCGATCCTGATGACGACGCTGGCGTTCGTCGCGGGGATGATCCCGCTGGTCGTGTCCTCTGGATCGGGCGCGGCGATCAACCGGGCGATCGGCACGGTGATCATCGGCGGCCAGTCGCTGGCCCTTCTGCTGACGCTTCTCGCGACACCGGTCGTCTACTCGATCTTTGACGACTGGGCGAACGCCCGCGTCTGGAAGTGGCTCTTCCGGGCGGGGGCGAAGCCCGCCGTTCCGGCGGAGGCTCCGGCGACGGGCTCCCTTTCCGGAAACGACTCCGGGGAATCCCAGAAGCACCGTTTCCACCGGAAACGAGCCCGCAGGCTTCCTGAACCGCCGTCTCTGAGGGTATGATCCCCTGTTACCGGCGCCCGCCGGAGAGCTTCTACACCATGAAGATCGGACAACATCGAAACGTACTCGCCCGGCGCCTCGCCGTGCTCTTTCGCCTGGTCCAGGTCGCCTTGCTGCTGGTTGCTGTCAGTTACTGGTGGGTCCAGGTGGCCGAGGGTGAGTACTACCGCGAGATGGCCGACAACAACCGGCTGCGCAAGGTCTCGCTCGAAGCGCCCCGGGGCCTGATCTACGACCGGCACGGCCGCCAACTGGTCGAGAACGTCCCCTCCTACGCGCTGCTCGTCGACCGCAGCCTGAGCCGCGACCTCGAGGGGAGCTTCGCTTTCGCGGCCGAGATCCTGGAGACCGAGCCCGGCGAGCTCATGGAACGTTTTCGCGAAAGCCGAGCCGGCAGGTTCCAGCAGGTGCGCATCGCCGAGGACCTCGACCTCGGCCAGGTGGCACGTTTCGGCGTCGAGCAGCTGGAGCATCCGGAGTTCGAGATCGTCGCCGAGCACCTCCGGCTGTCGCGCCACTCCCACCACACGGCCCACCTCCTTGGCTACCTCGGCAAGGTGGGGCCGGCGGACCTGGAATCGCCCGAGAGCACCTACCGGCGCATCGACCTGAAGGGCAAGGAAGGCATCGAAGGACGCTTCGAGAGCCACCTGCGCGGGGTCCGCGGCGAGCAGCTCGTCGTCGTCGACAACCGCGGACGGCTGATCGAAGAGCTCGAGCCGCAGCCCGCCCGTCCGGGCAAAGATCTGAGGCTCGCGATCGACCTGGCCCTGCAGCAGGAGGCGGCACGGCTCCTCGAAGGGAAGACGGGAGCGGTCGTGGCGCTCGACCCGCGCCAGGGCGACGTGCTGGTGCTCGCCTCTTCGCCGGCCTACGACCCCAACGCCTTCGTCCGGGGCCTGCCCCACGCCGAATGGCGCGTCTTGAGCCAGGACCCGCACCGGCCGCTCCAGAACCGGACGCTGCTCGACGCCGCTCCCGGCTCGCTCTTCAAGATCGTCATGGCCTTGGCCGGCCTCAAGCGCGGTGTGATCGACCTGGAAACGCGCGTTTTCTGCCGCGGCTCGATCGAGCTCTACGGCCACCGGCGACGCTGCTGGCGTCCCTCGGGGCACGGCTGGGAAAACCTTCACGGGGCGCTTCGGGATTCCTGCGACGTCTACTTCTACGTGCTGGGCCAGAAGCTCGGCATCGAAGCGATCGCCGAGGACGCCCGCCTCTTCGGCCTCGGCAAGGCTACGGGTTTGGAGCTGGGCGGCGAGCGAGCGGGGCTCGTGCCCAGCGGCGAATGGAGCCGGCGCGTCCGCGGCACTCCCTGGTATCTCGGCGAGACGATCTCCGTCGCCATCGGCCAGGGACCGATCCTGACCACCCCGCTACAGATCGCGGTCCTGACGGCTGCCGTGGCCCGCGGACACCTGGTCAGGCCACGGCTCGTCCTCCCTCCCCTCGACGCCCCGGCAGGGATCGAGGCGCCGGCCGGCCCGGCCCTGCCGTTCGCCCCGGAGCACCTCGAGGCGGTCCGCCAGGGACTGTGGAGCGTCGTCAACGACCCCAAGGGCACTGGCAAGACCGCCCGCGTCGAAGGCTGGGACGTGGCCGGGAAGACCGGCACCGCCCAGGTGGTGCGCCAGGAAACCTGGACCGACAACAAAGACCTCCCCCCCGAGCACCGCGATCACGCCTGGTTCACCTCCTACGCCCCGGCCGAGGACCCGCGGCTGGTGGTGGTCGTCTTCGTCGAGCACGGCGGCGCGGGCTCCAAGGCCGCGGCGCCGATCGCCAGAGCGCTCTATGAGAAATTCTTCAACGACGCTGCTGCGGGCGCTTCCTGACGAGACGGCCGCGCTGCGGCGGCTGTCGAACGTCCATTTCGGTCCGCTCGCCGCGGCCTTGCTCCTGTCGTTGATCGGCCTTATGACGGTGGCGAGCGCCGGCACCGCCGAAGCCGAGAGCTACCTGCCGCGCCAGGTCCTGTGGCTCGTCGTCGGTCTCTTCGCCGTGGCCGTGGCCGTGGCGTTCGACTACCACCAGTTGGTCGACGCCGCCCCCATCTTCTACGGAGTGGGAATCCTCGCCCTCCTCCTGGTGCTTGTGGTCGGCCACGAGGTCAAGGGAGCCAAGAGCTGGCTCGTGGTCGGCCCGTTCAACGTCCAGCCCTCGGAGCTGGCGAAAATCGCCACCGTCCTGGTCCTGGCACGCTACCTCTCCAGCCGGGAGCGGCCGTACCTCAGCTTGCGCGAGATCTTGACGGCCGGTGCTCTGGTGGGTGTGCCGGTGGTGCTCATCGTCCTCGAGCACGACATGGGGAGCGCCGCCATGTACCTGCCGCTTTTCGCCGGGATGCTCCTGGTCTCCGGGATCCGGGCGCGGGAGATGATCGCCGCCGCGCTGCTCGGCCTGATCCTCGCCGCCGGGGTGTGGAGCTTCGCGATGAAGCCCTACCAGCGGCAGCGCATCCTGAGCTTCCTCTCGCCGGAGGCGGATCCGCTGGGCGCCGGCTACCAGGTGCGCCAGTCGAAAATCGCGGTCGGCTCCGGCCAATGGACCGGCCGCGGCTACGGCCAGGGGACCCAGAGCCAGCTGCGCTTTTTGCCGGAGCGCCACACCGACTTCGTGATGGCCGTCCTGGCGGAGGAGTGGGGGTTCCTGGGGGTCGCGGCGGTGCTCTTGACCTACGGCTTCTACGTTTCCGGAGCCGCGGCGATCGCGGCGCGCAGCCGCGACCGAGCCGGGCTCCTGATCGTGGCGGGGCTGGTCTCGATCACCAGCTTCCACGCCGTCTACAACACCGGCATGGTCGTGGGGCTTCTGCCGATCACCGGGATTCCGCTACCCTTCCTCTCCTATGGCGGCTCTTTCATGCTGCTGAACTTCCTCGCCACGGGCCTGATCATCAACGTCGACTTCCGCCGCTACGTGAACCGATGAACAAGAAGATGCTCGTCGCTTTTGACCCGCACGAGACCCGCATCGCGGTGCTCGACGACGACCTCCTGACCGAGATCTTCATCGAGCGCCACCAGCAGATGAGCGTCGTCGGCAACGTCTACCAGGGACGGGTCAAGCGGGTGCTGCCGGGCATGCAGGCGGCGTTCGTGGACCTCGGCCTGGAGCGCGACGCTTTCCTCTACGTCAGCGAGGTCAACGATCCGCTGCGCCTCGACGACTTCGACGACGAGGAAGAAGACGACGTCGAGCACCACGGCGAAGACCCGGGCGGCGATCGGCCGCCCCGCGATCAGCCGCCCCCCTCGAACGGGGATCGCCAAGACAACGACCGCCTGGGCCGCGACGCGGTGGAACGTTCGATCGACGACCTCTTGAAGGTCGGCCAGGAGATCATGGTCCAGGTGGTCAAGGACTCGCTCGCCAACAAGGGCGCCCGGGTCACCACCCAGATCACCTTGCCGGGACGCAACCTGGTCCTCCTGCCGGGCGAGCCGCATCTCGGGATCTCACGGCGCATCGAGGACGAAGAGGAGCGGACGCGGCTGCGCGAGCTCCTGGAGCCTCTCCAGCCGCCGTCGCACGGGCTCATCGTCCGGACCGTCGGCGCCCAGGGCACCCTCGAGGATTTCCAGGCCGACCTGAGCTACCTCACTCACCTCTGGGACCGCATCCGCCGCTGCGGCGAAAAGGCCCGGGCGCCGGCCTTGCTGCACCACGACCTCGACGTCGTCCTGCGGGTGGTGCGCGACTACTTCTCGGAAGAGTTCAGCGTGCTGTGGGTCGACGGCGAGGACACCTACGAGCGGATCGTCGAATTCGTCGACCAGATCCAGCCGGAGCTCGTCGGCCGGGTGAAGCTCGGGGATTCCTCGCTCATGGAGCGCTTCGGGATCGACGCCGAGATCGAGGCGGCCCTGGGCGCCAAGGTGTGGCTCAAGTCGGGGGGACACATCGTCATCCACCCCACCGAGGCGCTGGTGGCGATCGACGTCAACACGGGCCGCTTCGTGGGCAGCCACAACCTCGAGGACACGGTGCTCCAGACGAACCTGGAAGCGGTGCGCGAGATCGTGCGCCAGATACGCCTGCGCAACCTCGGCGGGATTATCGTGGTCGACCTGATCGACATGGTCGAGCCCGCCCACCGGGAGCAGGTCTTCGAGGCCTTGAACGAGGAGCTCTCCAAAGACCGGGCGCGCAACAAGGTCTTGAACATCTCGGAATTCGGCCTGGTGGAGATCACCCGCAAGCGCACCCGCCCGAGCCTCGAGCGCCAGCTGACCCAGCCCTGTCCCCACTGCCGCGGCGTGGGACGGATCAAGTCGCTCCGGACGATCGCCCTGGAGATGCGCCGCCAGCTCCTCGCCCAACGCGGGCGCTTCGTCGGCCGGGAGGTCCTGCTGCGCGTCCATCCCGACGTGGCCCGCGCCTTACAGCGCGAGGAACGTTCCATCCTGGACGAGCTCGAGCGCGAGCTCGAGACCGTGATCCTGCTCCAAAGCGATCCGCTGCTCCACCAGGAGCGCTTCGACATCCTGGAGGTCTGAGGTTCGAGAGATCAAGTCCTTCGCCTTCGCCGACTTCCGCGGCGAGGTCGCCCGGCGCTACATGCCGGAAGACCTGGAGGCCGAGGTGCGCCGCCTGACGGATCCGGCGACCGCCGAAGAGACCGTCCACTGGGGGCGCAACTACCTCTACCGGACATGGCTCGTAACCCGCGGCGGCGAGCGCTTCGACGTCGTCGTCAAGCAGTTCCGCAACCTTGGGGCGCGAGCGCGCCTCGAGCGGCGCTTTCGAGGCTCGAAAGCCGAGCGCTCCTGGCGGATGGCCCTCGCCTACGCCGAGGCCGGAGTGGCGACGGCCGACGCCGTCGCGCTGATCGAATCGACACGGAAGGACGGACCGTCCTTTTTCGTCACCCGCTACCTGGAGGGCGCGCTCGAAGCGCGCTACCTCTTCCGGGCCCGCAACGCCGGCCGGGAGGCCGAGGAGTATCCCTCGATCGACTTCGCGGAATTCCTCGAGCGCCTCGGCCGGCAGCTCGCGCGGATGCACGAGGCGGGGCTCTTTCACCGGGACCTTTCGATCGGCAACGTCCTCGTCGGAGAGGACGACCCCGAAACGCTCTACGTCGTTGATCTAAACCGCGCCCGCCGACGGCGCCGGCTCGGCCTCCTGAGCCGTACCCGCGACCTCTGCCGGCTGGCGCTCTTTCGTCCGGACGACCAGCGGCGCTTCCTCACCGCCTACTGGGGCGGCGAGCCGGGGCTCTTGCGGATCCTCCTCTACAAGCTCGCCCACCACGGCTTCCGCGCGAAGATCGAGGCGAAAGGGAGATGGCGCGCGCTTCTCGGACGCTTGCGCGATCCACTCGCCCCGCGCCGTGCCCACGCCCACATCCCGGCGGCTCCCGGCGGGGCTCCGGTACGGGACAAGATCGTCTGGGACCACCTCTCCGACCAGCCCCACCAGCACGCCGGACGCTTCGAGAAGCTCCGCGTCCGGCTCTCCGACCTGCCGAGCCACCTCCGCGACGCCGCGGCGGTCGTCGCGGCGGCGCCGGCGATTGTCCGGCGCTACCGGGAGCTCGGAACGGAGCTCTACTCTCGGAACGTGCCGTGGCGGGGTGCCGGCGTCTGCGTTCGTCCCTGTCCGGAGGCGCCCGGCGAACTCCTGGCAGCCCTGGACGACCTGGGCGTGCGCCACGTCCTCGTGCGGCTCCATCCCTGGGCCGAGGACGACCGCGACGAGCTCGAGCTGGCGCGCGAGCTCGACCGGCGCGGCTACGACCTCGCCTTTTCCCTGCCCCAGAACCGTGACCTGGTGCGCGACAGCGAGCGCTGGCGCCGCCGCGTCACCGAGCTTGCGGAGACCTTCACGCCCTACGGACGGCACTTCCAGGTCGGCCAGGCCGTCAACCGTAGCAAGTGGGGCACCTGGACGCTCGGCGAATACGTGGCGCTCGCCGAGAGCGCCTGCGAAGTCCTGCGGCGCCACGAAGGCGTCCAAGTCCTCGGGCCAGCGGTGATCGACTTCGAGCCCCACGCCACGGTTGCCGCGCTTCGCCGCTCGTCCCACCTGCGCTTCGACGCCGTGTCGAGCCTCCTCTACGTCGACCGCCGGGGTGCCCCGGAGAACCGCCAGCTCGGCTTTGACACGGTCAAAAAGATCCTCCTCCTGCACGCGATCGCCGAGACCGCGCCAGGGGCTCGGGCGCGCTCCTGGGTGACGGAGGTCAACTGGCCGCTGTGGGAGGGCCCCCATTCGCCCGCCGGGCGTTCGGTGTCGGTCGAGGAGCCGGCCCAGGCCGATTTCCTGGCGCGCTACTACCTGCTCGCTCTGACTACCGGGCTCGTGGAGCGCGTCTACTGGTGGCAGCTCGTCGCCCGCGGCTACGGCCTGATCGCCCCGGCCGACGCCGGCTGTCCGGAAAGCCGGCGAAGCCTGCGCCGCCGGGCGAGCTTCGAGGCCCTCGCCACGTTGGAGCGCGAGCTCCGGGGGAGCCAGCTCCTGGAAAAACTCGAAGGACCGCCCGGAGCCTACCTCTTCCACTTCCGCCGCGGCGACAGCCAAAGCGTCGTCGCCGGCTGGAGCGCCACCACGACGCTCGACGCCAACCTGCCGCGAGCCGCCGTCCGGGTGACGGCGCAGGACGGAGAGGAGCTGCCTGCGGCCGGGAACCGAGCGGTCCTGACCTCTTCGGTCCGCTATTTCCACCTGGAAAGCGGCCAATCTTGACGTCTCACTCCCAAAAGGCCGCCAGGGCTCGCCATGTCTGCCGGCGGCGCAGTATCCTCGGCTCTGAAAGGTCGAGTGTTTTGTCTCGAGTCCGGTCGAAGAGATGGATCAGGGCGCCCAAGAGCTTCAAGACGCGGCCCGGCAGAGCCTGGGCCGTATCCGGCGTGACCGTGAAACGGCTCCGGAGGACCTGAGGCCGCTTCTGGGCTACGTCGAAGAGCACCTCTTCGAGCGGCGGACGAACGTCAAGCGTTTGAAGGAGGTCTCCGACGCCCCGGATCAGCTGAGCCGCCTCCAATCGTTTCTGGGGTTGAGCCTCCACACCTACATCGAGGACCGGCGCCTGGAGACGGCTTGCCACCTCCTGGACGAGACGCGGCTCAAGGTCGTGGAGATCGCCGCGTTGCTCGGCTATTCCAGCGTCCAGGTCTTCAGCCGCGCCTTCAGCCGTTGGTCGGGCAAGCGACCTACGGCCTTTCGCGGCCGTGACCGGTCGAGATCACCGGCCCGAGCCGCGGCGTCCACCGAGCTGGGACGGTTGGCGAACCGCCTCGAGTCGCCGATGAGCCGCGAAGAGGTGGAGTCGATCCGTGCCGAGGAGGTCTGGAGGGCTCTCGAGGCTCGATCGCCGGCAGCGCAGCGGGAGCTCATGGAACGGCTACGGCTCGACGAGGCGAGCCTCACGAACCTGCTGCGCCGCCGTTGCCGGGGGAGAAGCCGCCAGGATCCGGAGCATGCCGTGCACCTGGCACGGCTCGCCATCGCGGCCACGGAGTCGCTGCGCGGGGAAAAGCAGCAAGCCCGGCAAAAAGCCCTGTGCTGGGCCGAGCTGGCCAACGCTTGCCGCGAGGCAAAAGACTTCGACGAGGCGAGTCGGGCGATGGCCGTCGCCGAGGCGTGGAACGTCGGGGTGTCCCTGCCGGAGGCGGTTCGGATCGATTTCCTGACGCTCAAGGCGACGCTCCTGCGCGACCTGGGTCAATCCTCGGAAGCCCTCGCCACGATCGACACGGCTCTCGCGGCTGCCCGCTTGGCCAATGACCAGGGCCTCTACGCCGAGACGCTGATCGCCAAGGCGGCGATCCTCTCCCGCACCGGCGACCCGGCCGGCATCGCGCTCCTCGAGGAGGCGCTCGCCCTGAGCCGGGAAGCCGCGAAAAAGGGAGGCTAGCTAGGGGGATTTCTTCGCGTAAAGCGAATCGATCTGCTCGCTGTGGCGCCGGCCGACGGCACGGCGGCGGATCTTGAGCGTCGGCGTGAGCTCGCCGTCCTCGATCGTGAGCTCGCGCGCCAGGAGCTTGAAGCGACGCAGGCGCTCGTGCTCGTCGAGCCTGGCGTTGACCTCGGCGAGGATCTCCGCGATCGCCCGGCGCGCCGCAGGATGCTCGACGAGGTCCACGGGCTTCAGCTCCTCCTCGCCCACCCGGGCCGCCAGCTCGACGAAATCCGGTACCAGGAGCGCCGCCGGGTAGGGACGGCCGTCGCCCACCACCACGGCCTGGGAGATCAGGCGATGGCCGGTGAGGAGATTCTCGATCGGCTGCGGTGCGACGCTCCTGCCTTCGGAGGTCACCAGGAGGTCTTTTTTGCGGTCGGTGATGAAGAGGTACCCGCTCTTGTCCAGCTCTCCGACGTCGCCCGTATGGAGCCAGCCTTCGTCGTCGACGATCTCGCGGGTGGCCCCGGGGTTCCTCCAATAGCCGCGCATCACGCCGGGTCCCTTGGCGAGGATCTCGCCGTCTTCCGCCACCCGTAGCTCGACCTCGGGCACGGTGCGGCCCACGGATCCCTGGCGGTGCTGCCCCGGCGCGTTGGTGGCCACGATCGGTGCCGCCTCGGTGAGCCCGTAGCCCTGGAAGACCGGCATCCCGATCGCCTCGAAAAACTCGCTGACCTCGCGCCCCAGCGGTGCGCCGCCCGAGATGGCGATGCGTAGCCTGCCGCCGAACCGGGCCCGCACACCGCGGTAGACGAGGCGCTCGGCCAGTTGGCGCTGCAGGGCAAGCAGCGGTCCGACGATCCCGCGGTGACGCTCCACGGCATGGCGCTTGCCTACCCCTATCGCCCACTTCACGAGCAGGCGGCGCAGGGGACGCTCTTCCAGGAGCCGTCCCGCGAGCTTCACGTAGGCGCGCTCGTAGAGCCGGGGCACCGAGGTCAGGATCGTCGGCCGAAGCTCCCGCAGCTCCCTCACCACGTCCTCGACGTTCGGCACGTAGTGGATCGGCACGCCACGGTAGAAGCAGAGGTAGTCGACCGTGCGCTGGAAGACGTGGGCCAGCGGCAGGAAAGAGAGCGCCAGGTCACGGCGGCCGACGTCGAAAAGCTCGCCGCAGGCGAGGAAGTTGGAGACCAGGTTGCGGTGGCTCAACATCACGCCTTTGGGGTCGCCCGTCGTGCCGCTGGTGTAGATGAGGCTCGCCAGGTCGTCCTCGCCAACCGCGCCGCGATAACGCTCCAGCGGTACCTCGCCCCGCCGCGCCGCCCCTCGTCCCAGCAGCCGGGTCAGGCTGACGCCTCCCTTGAGCGTGGCGTCGCCGTCCATGGCCACGACCTGGGGAGGGTCGGTCAAGGCGCTGCGCAGCTCGCTTAGGAGGTCGCGCTTCGCCGCGTCGCTGTAGAAGAGCAAGCGGCTGCCGCTGTTGCGCAGGATGTAGCCCACCGCCCGCGCCCCCAGGGCGGGATGGACCGGCACGGTCGGAACCCCCAGGAGCTGGCACGCAAAATCGACCAGGGGCCATTCGGGCCGGTTCTCCGAGAAAATCGCCACCCGGTCGCCGCGCTCGACCCCGAGCTCCTCCAGGGCCAGGACCAGGGAGTGGACGTTGGCGAGGAAATCGCGCGCTGAAAGCGTCTCGCGCTGCTCGCCGAGGCGCACCGACAGGAGGTCGGTGCGGCCCCCCGCGACGTCGCGGACGTGGAAGACGAGCTCGGACAGGGTGGCGACGGCCATCGCGACACCGTGGCTAGGCACCGTCCCCTTAGGGGGACCGAGGGGGGGACTCACCGTGGACGACGGCGCCGTCTTTGACCACCGTACGCACCGGGTTCGTGCCGAGGTGGTACCCCAGGTGCAGGAGGTTCGGAGCGTCGAGCAAAACGAGATCCGCACCCTTTCCGACCTCGATCGTGCCGATCTCCTCGCCCAGCCCCAGACAGCAGGCAGGGTTCAAGGTCACCGCCGTCAAGCACTCCTCAATGGCCAGCCGCAGCCGAAAAATCCCCAGCTGGAGGACGAACGGCAGCGACTCGGTATGGGACGACCCGGGATTGCAGTCGGTGGCGAGCGCCACGGCGACCCCCGCTTCCACCAGGCGGCGAGCGGGCGCGTAGCCGTCTTTCATCAGGAAGAAGCTGACGGCGGGCAAGAGCACCGCCATGACACCGGCCTCGGCCATGGCCTCGATCCCCCGCGCCGAGACCGCGACCAGGTGGTCGGCCGATCGGGCGCCGAGCTCGGCCGCGAGCTGTGCGGCACCCGAGTCGGCGAACTCGTCGGCGTGGAGGCGCGGCACGAGGCTCCGTTCGGCCCCGGCCACGAGCACCCGCCGCGCCTCCTCGACGCTGAAGACCCCCGCCTCGCAGAAGACATCGCAAAACCGGGCGAGCCCCTCCTCGGCCACCGCCGGGACGATCTCCTCGGTAATCACCTCGATCCAGCCGTCGTGGTCCTCGCGGTATTCCGGCGGGAACTCATGGGCGGCGAGCAGCGTCGCCACGACGCGGATCGGATGCTCGGCCGCGGCCCGGCGGATGGCGCGGAGCTGCTTGAGCTCGTCTTGAAGCGTCAACCCGTAGCCGCTTTTGACCTCCGCGGTCGTCGTGCCCAGAGTGAGCATGCGCTCCAGCCGGTCGAGCGTCAACGCCGTGAGCTCGCCCAGGTCCGCGGCCCGGGTGGCGCGCACGGTCGAGAGGATGCCGCCGCCCGCGGCGGCGATCTCCAGGTAGGTCTTGCCTTGAAGGCGCATCAGGAGCTCGTTCTCGCGGCTGCCGGCCCACGGCAAGTGGGTATGACAGTCGACGAAGCCCGGGACGAGCGTCCCCCCGCCGCCGTCGAGACGCTCGGCATCGGCGAGCTCGCCGAGCTTCAGGCGGCGCTCCTCACTCGTCCCGACGAAGGCGATCCGGCCGTCGCGGCAATAGACCTCCACGGCGCTCCACCGTTGCACCGCGCCCTGGTCGGCACCGGCGAGCGGTGTCGAGCCGAGGGGTGTGGCCACCTCGGAGAGGCCGGTGATCAGAAGCTCTCCCACGGTGCGGCTCCGTCACTTGGAGGACGCCGGCCGCTGGCGCGGCAGGGTTCGGATCATCGCCGTGGTCCGCTCGTCTTCGACGTCCTCGTCGAGGAGGCGCTGGTAGACGTCGAGGTGGTTCTTGAGCTTGAGCTGCAAGTCGCGGCGCATGCCGCGCAGCTCGACGATCTTGGACTCGAAGCGGTTCGCCTGCTCGATGGCCTGGTTGATCATGGAGTCGGCCGCGACCTCGGCTTCCTTGACCAGGAGCCTCGCCTCGCGTTTGGCGTTGTCGGTGATCTCCTGGGAGAGGCGCTGGGCGTGGAGCATGGCCTCCTGGAGCTCCTCCTGACGCCGCCGCGCCGCCCCGAGATACTGGCGCAGCTCCCGGTTCTCCTGACTCAACCGCGCGACGTCGGTGAGCCGCGCGGTCAGCTCCTCGGCCACCAGGGCCAGGAACCGTTCCACCTCCTCGGGGTCGAAACCCCGCAATTTCTGGGGGAAAGTCGTCTTGCGGATGTCGAGCGGCGTCAGCGCCATTTTGTTCTCCTCGGCTCGGTTTCCCGGTGGTTTCGAAAAAGGGGGAAACATCTTATCACCCGCGGCCGGGCGACGCTCAGCTTTCCCGAGGACCAAAAATCGAAGTCCCGACGCGAACGTGGGTCGCCCCCTCCTCGACGGCGACCTCGAAGTCGTGGCTCATGCCCATCGAGAGGTATCCCGGAAAACCGTGCCACTCGCAGCGCCCGGCCAGCATGTCGCGGGTCTCCCGGAGCGTGCGGAACCAGCGGCGGCTGCCTTCCGGCTCCTCTTCGTAGGGCGGAATGGCCATCAACCCGACGATCTTGAGACGCTCGAGCTCGGCGAGGGGAGCGATCGACTCCGCGAGCCCCTGGAGCGCAAAGCCGTGCTTCGAGCTCTCCTCCCCCAGGCGGACCTGGACGAAGCCCCGGAGCCGCCGGTCCTGAAGCTCCGCCTGGTGCTCCAGGAGGCGCGCGATCTTCAGACGGTCGACGGAATGGATGGTGTCGAACAATCGGACGGCGGTGCGGACTTTGTTCGACTGCAGCGTGCCGAGGAAATGGAAGTCGAGGCCGAGGGGGAGCTGGGGGAGCTTGGCGGCGGCTTCCTGGACCTGGTTCTCGCCGAGGCTTCGAAGGCCGGCTTCGATCGCCGCGTGAATGCGCTCCAGGCTCTGGCGTTTGCTGACTCCGACGAGCGTCACCTCGGCCGGGTCACGGCCGGCGCGCCGCGAGGCGGCTTCGACACGGCGCCGGACCTCGGCCAGGCGCTCGGCGACGGTCTTCGTGGGCTCGGTCACTCGTCGAGGTAGAGGAAACGCTTGCAGGCGTCGCACTGGATCACGACGCCGTCGTTGCGGATTTCGATGATGATCTGCGGACGGACGTTGTAGCTACAGTCCTCGCAGTGCCACATGGCGTTGGCGCTGCGGGTCTCGATGCGAACCACCCGGGTCACCGCCTGGCCGTCGTAGCGCTCGTAGAGGCGGTCGAAAAGCGTCAGGTACTGATGCGGCAGCGTTTCTCGGATCTCCTCGACCTGGCGGGTGAGCTCCGCCACCGTCCGGGCCACCTCGGGCTTCTCGCTTTCCCACTTCGCGAGCTCCGCCTTGTAGCGCTCGTCGAGGTCGCGGAACTTCTCCTGCAGCTCCTTCTCGTCTTTTTCCGCCTGGTCGTATCTCTCGATCAGCTCGAGGATCTGTTGCTCGGAGTCGTTGATCTGGGCCTTGACGGTGTCGATCTCTTTGAGCAACGCCGTGTACTCGCGCTCGGAGGAGACCTGACGCAGCTGCTCCTGGTAGCGCTTCACCTTCTCCTGGAGCTCCGAGAGCACCCCTTCGCCGGCCCGCCGCTCCTGCGCCGCCGAATCGCGGATCGCCGTCACCTCGTCGATCTCCGCCTGGCGCTGGCTGTGCTCCTCGTGGAGCTCTTTCATCCAGTCTGGGACGCCGTCCAGCCGCGTCTGGGCGGCGGCGAGCTCCTCCCGGGTCTTGTTCAAAGAAACGATCGAGTCCAATTGCCGTGGCATCTATGCTTTCTCCACCTCTCTGGTCTTGGTGGGTCCACCTGGATTCGAACCAGGGACCAACCGGTTATGAGCCGGTGGCTCTGACCGCTGAGCTATGGACCCAGACGAAGCGGCGACTCTATCACCCTTCCGGGTGCGATGGAGCGGCTTTTCGCCGCGCCGATCGCTCCTCGGCCGGCGTCCGCTCGCGATCTGCGAAACGCAGGAAACGGTCCCGGAGCTGCCCGGCAAGCCGGCGGGCAAGGACGGGGTCGGACAACGCCTCGACGCCGTGATCGCTCCAGCGTTCGAGGCGGAGCTCGGGCACGGACCCAGGCTCCCCGCCAAGCGGCGGCGTTTCGTCAAAGGCTTCCTCGAGGCGGGCGGTCAAACGCCGCGCCGCGCCCGGGGTCATCTCTCGGAGAGCACCGCCGGCGAGGACCCACCGCGCCAGGTGGTAGTCGGGCTCGGCGGTTGCGAAGCGTGCCGTCCAGAGGAGCTGTACGTCACCGGAGAGCAGCGAGAAGACGTTCGTACCGTTCCCGCCGTAGAGCTCTGAGAGGATCGGCTCGGCCGACACCCGAATGAGGCTCGGCGGATGGACCGGCGCGACACGTTGTCCCGCCGCCTCCAGGACGGTGGCAAAAAGCCGGGTCTGCTCCAACCTCCCCGAAAAAGGCTCGACGACGCTCCCGGCCGGGAGCTTGACGGCCATCGGCACCTCGATCGACTCGCGGCCGAGGTTCATGCCGGAGAGGATCTGGCCGTGCTCCCCCAACTCGAGGCCGTGGGTGGCGGTCACCACGACGAGCGCTTTTTCCCAGAGTGGGCTCTTTCGGAGCCCGGCCAGAATCCAGCCCAGCTTGCGGTCGACGCGCTTCAAGCCCTCGCCGTACACCCTCCAGTAAAGCTGGCGCTCACTCTCCGGCAAGTCGACTTCCGGTGATGAGAAGGCCAGGAGCTTGCGGAGATGGACCCGGCTTCGCACGTTGTCTGCGGAGCGCCGGCGCGGCGGTTTGCGCCGGCCGTGGACGATCTCCGCGTCGCTGAGATGGACCCAGACGAAATCTCTCTTCTCGAGACCGGCGAAGACGCGCGCCGCGGCGCGGCGATCCGAAGGCGGCTCCAGGTGGCGGTCGAAGCCGGCCTCGAGGCCATGCTCCACGAGCCAGCCCGGAGCATGGGCCCTCGTGCGGTAGCCGGCCTCCTTCAGGAGCTCGGCCAGGGTCTTGAGGCGCCGCTGCGGGGAGCGGCTGCGGAGCCCTCCGGACAACAGCTGGTGCTGCCACACCTTGGCTCCGTAGAGCAGCGAGGCGAGCGACGCCACCGGGTCCGAGGAAGCGGCGACCGCCGTGGCGGATCGGTCGGCCGATGCCGTGAATTCGTTCCACCGCGGCGTCCAGGACGGCTCCCGGCTCGCCGCGCCCACGACATCGGCGCGGACCCCGGCCAGCGTGATGAGCACCACCGGAGAGGAGGCCGCGTCCTCGACTCCCGCCCGGCACGCGCCGAAGAGGAAAGCGAGGATCACCAGTGCCGGGAGCACCCGCAGCGAGGAGTGGCGGCCCAGGTCGGGACGGCTCAAGGAAACCTACATTCCCAGGAGCTTCGGATCTCCCCCGGCCAGGCGCTGCACCAGCTCCTGGTGGAAGTAGTCTTCCTGGATCCGCGGATCGATGCGCTCGGTGTACATCTGGCGTGAGCGGTCGATGTCTTCCTTGAGGCGCGAGTAGATGTTGCCGGCCATGCGGCCTTCCTCAATGACCTCTTCGTTGTAGAGCTTGATCTCGCTGACCAGAAGCCTTGCCAGGCGCCGCGCCTCCTCGTGCAAGGCTTCCTCCCCCGCCGGGATGTTGACGGCGGAGCTCAAAGCAGCCTCTTCGGCGAACGCGGAGCCCGGACCCTGGAGGTCGTCGGGCGGCCGGACCTCGGTGGTGGCACCACCACTCGCCGCCGCGGCCGGGGGTGGAACGGCCGCAGCCGGCGGCGGTGCAACGGGCACCTCGGGGGCCGGAGGAGCCGCAAAGCTCGACGGATAGGCCATGTCCGGGGGCGGCTGGACCTCCGTCGACGCCGCGGCTACCGGCGCGAGATCCGCAGGAGGCTGCACCTCCGTCGACGCTGGCGCGGCTACCGGCGCGACGTCCGCAGGAGGCTGCACCTGCGTCGCCACCTCCGCCGCCGCCGGAGGCTCGGGCTCGAGCTCGAATCCAGCGGCCTCCGAAGGCTCGGGCTCGAGCTCGAACTCCGCAGGAGCCGGAGCCGCAGGAACCGGAGCCGCAGGAACCGGAGCCGCAGGAGGCTGCAAGGCCGAGATGTCGAGACGCACGGTCTGTTGGCCCACGGCCTCGCTGAGCACCGTAGGCGTCGGCGGCGGTGGCTGGACCTCCGGGGCTCGCTGGCCGATGACCGTCGGCTCGTCGTCCTCGACATCTTCCTCCCAGATGTCGCCACCTTCCTCGGCGGCGCCCTCGGGTGCGGCCGGAGCCACCGCCGGGGCGGCAGGAGGCGGCTCCGGCTCCACCGCTGCAGCGGCCGCAGGCTCGGGTGCCGGTACCGGCGTTGCCTCAGGAGCCTCGGCAGGGGCCGCCGGCTCCTTGGGAGGGGCCTCGTGGGGCACTCCATGGAGGGCTCGCGAGCCGCCCTTTCGAACGCTCGCCGTCTCCAGGGCCTGGGATGCCGAATGGGTCAGAAGCTGAACGCTCGCCAGGTCGGGAATCGGCGCTCCCGCCGGCCAGTCGGTGTAGAGCGCTCCGGCGAGCTGCCCCCGGAGCACGAACGGCACCAGGAGACCCGTGCCTCCGGCGGCCACGCCGAGCTGCCCGGCGACCTCCTGGCAAGCCGCGGCGTCAAGGAGGATCGCGCCGGAGCCTTCCTCCAAGTCGCCCCAGACCTTGCCGTCGCCGGTCGGGAAGTTCAGGCTCTCGACGACTCCGGTGTCGAAGCCGCAGCTGCCCCAGCCGCGCACCACGCCACCGCGGATGAGGAAAAAAGCGGCGCGGGAGGCCAAGCCGCAGGTCTCTTCGACCAGCGCGTTCAAGATCTCCGCCTGGCCGGAGGCTTCGTCCACCCGGCGAATGGCGGCGAACAGACCTTCGGCCGAAGGTAGCGCGGGTGGCGCCGCAGCAGGCTCGATCAGCTCACTGACATCGTCTTCGGTCAGGAACGACGAAGGGATCTGTGGGGAGATCTCCTCGACGCGGCGAAGCAACTCTTCGCTGCCCTGGCGGATGCGCTCCTCGAGCTCCTGGTGAAGGTCGCGGACTACTTTCTCCACCGTGCTCGCGATCTGGCGATCGAGCTCCTCCACGCGGCGGGAGGTTTGCGTCGACTCCGGCATTCCAATCATCCTCCAAGCGGGGGCCGCGAGGCCCGAGGCGTTTGCTGTGCTCCGTTGCGCGGCTGTCTTTCGGCGCTGGCGTTTCGGAACGAGGATCGTCGATTATTCTGGATGCGCCCGGCCATGTCAAGGCGTCCGAGGCTCTTGAAGCCCTTGAGACGTGGGCACTTTGCAAGCCTGGCGGCCGCGGCCTCGAGGGTCGCCTCACGAGAGCGGGAGAGCGGGCTCACGGCTTGTCGAGCCCACCGGGCTGTGGTAGCGTCCTTGCCACAGAGTTTTTGTCCGTGAACACACCGCGACTGCGTCTCGCATGAAGCCGGAACCGGAACGACGGAGGAAACCGTGATGCGCAGAGAATTGGCTCTCTTCGCTCTTCTGAGCTTGATCTTGGCCGTGCTCGGCCTCGCCGCCTGCGGCCCGGCCGAGGAGGATCCCGCCCCAGGAGCCGAGGAGCTCGCCTGGCTGAAGGAGAACAAACCCGTCATCGACGCCAAGCGCGCCGAGCTCCAGGAAGCCCGCGACCTCCTCGCCGCCGGCGAGCTCCCGGAGCCGGAGGCCGCGGCGGCCGATGGCGGCCCCACCGAGGGCGGCCCCACCGAGGGCGAAGCCGCCGAGGGCGAAGCCGCCGAGGGCGAGGCCGCCGAGGGCGAGGGGGAAATGAAGCCGCTCGCCGAGATGACGGCCGAAGAGCTCGAGGCCCGCGCCACCGTCCTCGAGGACCAGATCCTCACCCTCTCCAACCAGATCAGCGAAAAAGTCGTCGCCTATTTGAACGCCGCCCAGCTCACCGTCGACGGCGAACGCACCCCCGACCAGCAGCTCGCGATCGACGTCAAGATCGCCGAGGACATCTCCGTCGCCCAGGAATACATCGACAAGGGCGGCAACTACTCCCGGGCGCTTGAAATCTACCACATGGCGCAGCAGCTCGACCCCGAGCACCCCGACCTCCTGGCCGCCATCGCCACGGCCGAGGAGCTGCGCTACATGACCGAGGAGCGTTTCGCCCAGGTCAAGAAGAAGATGACCAAGGACGAGGTGCGCAAGCTCCTCGGCCAAGTCAAGCACACCAACGTCCGCGAGTTCCCCGACGACGACGTCGTCGGCTGGTTCTACCGCAAGGAGGTCGGCGGCGCCGCCGGGGTCTACTTCAAGGAGAGCCGGGGCAAGATGCTCGTCTACAACACCGACTACGACGCCATCAAGCAGAAGGTCATCGGCGGCGACGGCGAGTAGCCTCTTCCCCCGATCGCGCCCGCCGGCTCGCCGGTTCGCCGATCGAAGCCTTGACTTCGGGCGCCGTTTCAGCGAAGATACGCGGCGTAGCCGTCCCCGGGACGGCTACGCCGACGTGTCTCGCGCTCCCGAGAGAGGCTTCAGTAAAAACGACGAGAAGGATCCGAAATCGATGCCGATAGTTCAAGTCAGAGACGAAGAGAGCTTCGAGAACGCTCTTCGTCGTTTTAAACGGAAGTGCGAAAAAGCAGGTATCCTGACCGAGCTCAAGAAGCGCCAGCACTTTGAGAAGCCCTCGGTGAAGCGCAAGCGCAAGGCGATCCAGGCAAAAAAGAAGATCCTCCGCAAGGTCCACGAGGAACGCCGCCTGGGCCTCATCTGAGCCGGCCGCGAGCATCCGATGCCACGGCGGGAGCGGGTCTTCCACCTGCTCCCGCTTTTGCGTGGACTCCGGCGCCCCCTAGGACCGTGACCCGATTCCAGCTCTCCCCGGCGACCGCGCAAGCCCTGGAGCTCCCGGGGCTCCTGGCGCTCGTCGCTCACCGGGCGGCCACCGACCTCGGCCGCGAGCGCCTCCTCGCGCTGACGCCGGAAGACGACGAAGAGAGGCTCCTCGAGCGCCGGCAGGCCTACGAGGAGACGGAACGGCTGCTCGCCGAGCGGCCCCTCGTGCCGCTCCTGGAGCGTCCGCTCGGGCCGCTTCTCCGAGAGCTCGAGCGCGGCGGCTACGACCTTGGCGGCCGGGACCTCCTGCTTTTCGTCGACCTCCTGCGGACCAGCGCCGAGGCCGCCCAGCGCATCCGGACGGCCGATCCGGCCTGCGAGGCCCTCGGCGGCCGCCTGGAGAGGCTGCCGCCGCTAGACGAGCTACGCCGTCAGCTCGAGAAGACCTTCGATCGACGGGGCGAGATCCGCGAGGACGCCACCCCCCGGCTCGCCGAGCTACGCGGCAAGATCCGCGGCGTCCGGAACCGCCTCTACACCAAGCTGCGCTCGGTGGTCGAGGAGGAGCGTGAGCACCTGAGCGAGGAAACCGTCCCGCTGCGGGACGGCCGGCTCGTCCTCATGCTTCAGTCGGGGGCCCGGGGAAAGATGGCGGGGCTCGTCCACGGGCGCTCTTCAAGCGGCCGGAGCTTTTACTTCGAGCCTCTCCAGGCCGTCGAGCTCAACAACGACCTCCGGGACTCGGTCGAGGAGGAAGAGGCCGAGAAGCGGCGCATCCTTGCCGAGCTCGTCTCGCGCCTGTGCGAGGAGCTCGACGCCGTCCGAGCCCATGCCGACCTCGTCGCCGGGCTCGACGTCCTCCAGTCGTCGGTGCGCTTCGCCCAGGCCGCCGGCGCCCGCCTGGCGGAGGTCGGCTCGCGTCACCAGTTGAAGCTCAAAGGAGCGCGCCATCCGCTGCTCGACCCGCGCCTCGCCGAGCTTCGCCAGGAGGCCCTGGGCCAGGCCGGCCACAGCGGTGAGGTCGTCGGGCTCGACCTGGAGCTCGACGAGGAGCGCCGCGCGATCGTCGTCACCGGACCCAACGCTGGCGGCAAGACCGTGGCCTTGAAGACCGTGGGGCTCTTGGCCCTTGCCCACCAATGCGGCCTGCCCGTCCCCGTGGATCGCGGCAGCCGCCTCCCCTTTCTCAACGCGGTGGTTGCCACGGTCGGCGACGAGCAGGACCTCCTGGCTGACCGTTCGACCTTCAGCGGCCGGCTGATGCGCCTCGGCGAGGCCTGGGAAGCCGCGTCGCCCGACGCCCTGGTGCTCCTCGACGAGCTCGGTTCGGGCACCGACCCGGAAGAGGGCACGGCGCTCTCGATCTCGCTCCTCGAGGCCCTGCTGCGCCGCGGCAGCCTGACCTTCGTGACGACGCATCTGAGCCAGCTCGCGGCCGCCGCGCTCGACGCCGACGGAGCGATCTGCGCGGCCATGGAGTTCAATGCCGAGACCGGACGCCCTACCTACCAGCTCCTGCCCGGCCCGCCCGGCGGCAGCGAGGCCCTGGCGCTCGGCCGGCGCCTGGGGCTTCCCTCGGAGTGGCTCGACCGGGCCGACGAGCTGCTCGGCTCCGAGCACCGGGAGTTTCGCCGTCTTCTCGCCGAGGTCGAACGTACCCGCCGCGAGCTGGCCGCGACTCACGAGAAGGTCAAGACGGAGCTCGACGACGCCGAACGCCTCCGCCGGCGTCTGGAGACCCGGGAGGCCGAGCTCGCGGCGGAGAAAAAGAGCGTCGGCAAGTCCTTGAAGCGCGAGCTCGAGAGCTTCCGCGACGCGACCCGCCGGCGCCTGCGCGAGGAGCTGGAGAAAATCCGCGCCGAGCTTGCGGCCGGACACAAGAAGGGCCTCGTGGCGGCGGCCGAGCGGCGGCTCTTCGAGGACGCGCCACAGCTCGTGCCGGCGGAGGACGGCGACGAGACCGCCGTCGCGGTCGGCGGACGCGTCCGCCACCGGGGCTTCGGCTGGGAGGGACGCCTGGAAAGGCTGGAGCGTGGCAAGGCTCAGGTCACGGTCGGCGGCAAGATCTTCCGCTGCCGTGAAGAGCAGCTCATGGGCCTCGCCGAGGCCGTGGAGGCGAAGAAGGGCGGTAGAGGCTCCCGTGGGAGCCGGGGCAGCGTCTCCGCTCCCGAGAGCGACGCGCCACGCGAGCTGAAGCTCATCGGCCGGCGGGTCGAGCCTGCGCTTGAGGAGCTTGACCGCTTCCTCGACCAGGCGCTTCTCGCCTCGCACGAGGAGGTGCGGATCGTCCACGGGCATGGCTCGGGGCAGCTGCGGCGTGCGGTACGTGAGCACCTGCGCGGGCATGCGGCGGTCGAGTCGTACAAGAAGGCGGGGGCCAAGGAGGGTGGCGACGGCGCCACCGTCGTTGTGTTGCGGCAGTAGAGGCCGACACCGACGACTCGACCACCACAAGGTGCGAAACAACTTGTTTCGGACCTCCGCACGTCGGCACAAGGTGCGGAACAATCCGGTTCTTACGCTGGGACCGCAGGCGTCCCGCCTGCTCTTCGTCCCGTAGGGACGCGCTGGGACCGCAGGCGTCCCGCCTGCTCTTCGTCCCGTAGGGACGCGCTCTCTGTACATCAGGGCTTCCGGCGAAGCTCTTCGACCGGCGTCAGCTGCCCGGATTCAATCGCCACGGAGGAACCCGCCAAGCCAGACCGAGCCCGGTCAGGTGAGCCGCCCGATATACTCTGTTCGATGCGAACCCCTTCGAGCGGTCCCGGCGAACGCTACGACGTCTTCCTCAGTCACAACAGTGCCGACAAAGACGCCGCCGTCGAGCTCTACGAAGAGCTCGAACAACACGGCCTGCGGCCATGGATGGCCGTCAAGGATGCCCTCCCGGGACGACCCTGGCTGGCGCAGCTCGAGGAGATACTCACCACGATTCCGGCCGTAGCCGTGCTGGTGGGCGCCTCGGGGATCGGTCCCTGGGAAGAGCGGGAGATGGAGGCCGCCATCTCGGAGTTCGTGGACCGCAGTGCATCCGTCATCCCCGTCCTCCTGGGCGGCGCTCCGGAGAAGCCGAAGCTGCCGCTTCTGCTCAAAGGATTCGTCTGGGTCGACCTCCGCGAGCAGAGCCTCGACCGCCTCGTCGCGGGAATCAAGGCCGCACGACCGCAGCCGCAGCCAAGGAAGCCGGCAAGGAGAACAAGATCCCGCGACTCCGCCCGCATCTACATTCTCACCGTCGAGCTCGAGAGGGATGGCGACGCTCTCAGCGTCCGCTATTCCCTACCCGGGACGGAACCGTTCTCCTCGACCTCCCTCCCCTGGGACGACGTCGCACCGCGCATCCAGGCCCTCCATGCGGCGGTCGACGCGGGACGCCTGCCAACCTCCGAGGAGTCCGCCGTCCTCTTCGACGTCCTCTTCGGCGACGAGAACCGCTGGAGACCGCTCCTGCGCGTCCTCTTCGGACGTCCCGAGCCCGAGGTTCAGCCTACACCGGTCTACGGATCGGTCCGGCTTCGTGTGCGGACCGTCGACGAGGCCCTTCTCGGCCTGCCGTGGCGCCTCACGGCCTGGAACGATACCCGCCTCGTCGAGCGCCGGTGGACCTTCACGGAAACGCCGGACGTCGATCCGACGGCCGACTACGCGACCGCGACGCCCGCCAACGTGCTCGTCGTCGCGGGCGAAGGGCCGACGGGGGATTCCGGTCTCCACGTCGAGGCTGTCCGCGACGTGCTCGTCAAGCTCTGGGGAGAGCGGGAGAAGGCCGGCTACGTCCGCGTGGCGGGGGACGAAAGGCAGCTCGAGAACGCCCTCGCCGGGATGAACCCCCACGTCGTCTACGTCTACGGACGCTCCGCCGAGGACGGACTGCGCTTCGGCGGTGGCGTCCTGGTCTGGAGCCGGCTGGCGGAGCTCGTCGGGACGACCGCCGCCCGCGTCGTCTACCTGAACGCCACCGGCGACCTCACCGCGGCCGGGGCGGCCTTCGACACGTTGCCCCTCGTCGTCCGCCGGGGCCTCCCGGAGTGGACCGCCGATGCCACCAAGATCGTCCTAGGCTGGCTGGATACCTGGCTCGGGAAGGGCATCGATCCCGTCGACGCCTTCCACGAGGTGCTGCGCGAAGACGGCTCGGGCGAAGCGTCCTCGCTCGTGATTCGAAGCGCCTATAGGACCTGGAAGACGACGCCTTACCGGGCACCGGCACCGAAACGGCCGCTCCAGCGGCTTGACCGCGAAGAGCAGAAAGCGCTCGTGGCGAAGCGCGTCGCGGAGCTGGTACGTAGCGACAGCCGCCGAGTCCTGGGGCTCGTCGCCTACGCCGCTCCAGGCAATGCCGTCGAATCGCTCGTCGGACAGCTACGCGACCACCTCGAGCTGGAGCTTGCCGAGCGCGCGGCGACCCGGTGGCTCCATCTCAGCTTTCCGGAATCGCCCAAGGACTTACGCCGCAATCTTGAAGAGGAGCTCAAGCTCCAGCTCGAGGCGGACCGAGACGAGCCCGTACCCCACCTGCTTCGGCGTCGTGCGCCGAAGGCGGAGGGTAGCCGGCGGCGCATAGTATGGATCGACTGGGGCACCTTCGGCGACGACGGCCGTCATCAGGATCCGCTCAGCCACGACGGTCTCAGCGAGTGGCTACGCTTCTCTAGCGAGTTCCTTGGCCTGCGCTGTCCCGATGACCTGCGTGTGATCTCCTCGCTCGCTCTTGAGTTACCCGAAAAGGAACACGCCCGTCTGGCCGAGGTTCTCCAGGAGAACCGCCGGCAGGCCTGGTGCCGGCGGCCCGAGTTTCGGCTGAGCCCCTTGCCGCCTCTCGGAAAAGTCTCCGAGGAAGACCTCTTCGACTTCCTCGACGATGCGAACAACTCGACTTGTCCGCCCGCCGTCCAAGCCGAGGTCGCCGAGCTTCTCGCCGCGAAGACCGGCGGCGACTTCGAGCAAACCGTCGCCCTCATCGATCGGGCGGAGAGGACGTCCTGGTATGACCTGCTCGACGAGCTTCGCCGCTAGGACGCGCTAAGCTAGACGCCATGACCCCCTTCGACCTCCTAGTGCCCGGGGACCGCAACCCCAAGCGCCGCGACGCCCCCGCCGGACGCCGACTCCCCGAGACCCTCGGTAGCCACACCCACGCCGCCCGCCACTACCAGGCCGACGACGCTCTGGTCGACGCCGTCAACGTCGCCCTCGCCGTTGGCGCGCCGCTTCTGCTGACCGGCGAGCCCGGCACCGGCAAGACCCAGGTGGCCCATTACCTGGCCTGGTTCTTCGTCCCTCTGCACCCGCTCTACGTCCGTTCGACGACGAGCACCGAGGACCTCCTCTACCACTTCGACGCCGTGGCCTATCTCCACGCCGCCAACGACCCGGCGAGAAGGCGCTTCAGCGCTTCTTCGAGCTTCGCGGACGCGAGATCCGCAAGCCTCCGGCCACCGCCGAGCTCCTCGTCTGGCTGACCGTCCTGGCGGCGCGCGGCGACGTCACCGCGGCAGCCGTCCAGGGCTGCCGGTTGAGCGAGCTGCCGGCGCTTGCCGCCCTGATCAAGGACCGCGAAGACCTCGCTGTCCTCGGCTGAGGAACAATGAGCGCCGCGCCCAGCCTCGGCCCGTTACTTGCCGCCCTGCGGGGCGGATCGGCGTCGGCGAGGTGGAGCGGATCCACCGGGTCTTCTCGCTCGTGCCTAAGGCCGGGGCCGACACGAGGCGACGTTTCAAGTCGCTCCTGCGGGCCGTCCTGGTCAAGTCGGAGGCCGAGCGGGACGTCCTCGAACGGGTGTGCGACGCCTGGCTCGAGCGGATCGAGGTCGAGGACGTCCCCGCGCCGCTCCGGCGGACGGCGCAGGCGTCCTTTACCGCTCGCCGGGAGGACCGTGCGGGAAGGAGAACCTTCCTCGCCTTCGTGACGGGAGCGCCGCGCAGGCGCTGGCTCGTCGCTCTGGCGCTCACGGTCGCCGTCATGGTCGCCGTTCGTCTTGCCCCCTGGGAAAGGCTCTTTCCGGAAACGACAGCTCCGCCACCGCCTCCGCCATCGCAAGAGACTCGGACCCCCGACCAGGAACCCGTCGAGCTCCGGCGCCAAAGGTTCGACGACTGGACGGAGCTCACCGTCAAACCACCCGATCCCGTATGGACGGGCTGGCCCCCCTTCGGCCTCGGCGTCGGAGCGCTTCTTGCCGCGGGCGGCCTCTGGCTGTCGCTCTATCGACGCCGCTACCTGCCAGCCCCGGCACCGATCCCGGAGCACAGAGGACCGCCCCGGATCCTGCTGCCGCCGTCCGCACCGCGGACGGAGCTCGTCGACGCCGGCCAGCAGGAAGCGCTCGTCTGGGGCATCGGCCAGTTCCTCTCCGAAGAGCCCACCCGGCGCGTCGACCTCGGCGCCACGGTCCGCGAGACGGCGCGCGACGCCGGACTCCTGCACCTCGTCTTCGAGCGTGCCCGCTACCAGCGCGAGGTCTGGCTCTGGGTCGACGAAGCGGCCGAGGACCCGACGATCCGCGTCCTCGCCGACGAGGTGGCGGCGACGCTCACCGCCCACGGCCTGCCGGTCGAGCGGGCGTCGTTCCGCGGCGTGCCGGAGCGGCTCGTGACGGAAGACGAGGAGGTCTTCGCGCCGCGCGAGGTCGACGAGCGCCGCGACGGCGCCATCGTCGCCGTCCTGACCGACGGACGCGTCCTCTCACGCCTCCATGCGGCCGACGACCGTGCGGTGAAGATCGACGCGCTCCTGCGTCTTCTCTCCCGGTGGCCGCGGATCGCCTTCGTCGACTTCTCCGGAGGTACGAACGACCTGCGCCGACGCCTCAGCGTCCATGGCATCGAGGCTGTCGCTCCCGAAGAGCTTCCGGCGTTCCTCGGGGCGCTGAAGACGGCAGGAAAGACGTTCTCCGAAAGCGATCCTCTCTGGGCCGGCGCCTGTGCCCTGTCGCCGGCACCGGTCGCTGAGCGCACCGCTTTCGAGCTGCGTCGCCGGTTGGGACTCGGCAGCTCGCCCTGGGCGTTCCGGAGCCTCCGCGCCGAGGCCGGCGGACTTCCGGAACGCCTCTCTTGGAGCGGAGCGCAACGCGCACGGGCCGTCAACTGGCTCGTCGAGTCGGAAGCGGCCTTCACCGAGGACGGCGTCAATCCGGCGAGCCTGCTGGGTCAGGCGCTCGACTTCTGGGAAGAGCGTTTCGACGAAGAGATCGACCGCCAGCGCCGCGAAGCCGAGGAAGACGTCCCCTGGGACGAGACGCCCGGCGGCCAGCACCTGCTCATGGAACGGGAGCTGCTACGGCTATGGCGTCGGCCGGACGAGGCGGTGCGGGAGCTTTACCGGTTCCACGGCGGCGGCTTGCGCGACATGGTGCGCAACCATCTCGCGGGGTTCGCGCCGCGGCGGCGGGGTGGGGAGGAGCACGTCCGTCTGCCGTGGCGGTGGGAGGAGCTAACGGCCGACGTGCGCGTCATGCTTCTTGAGATGGGGCTTGGTGGGACCTTGCCGGAGGAGACGCTGCGGCGTCCGGGGCGGGTTTGGCTCGGGATCGGAGCGGCCATGGGGCTCGCGGCGGGGGCGTTCGCGGTGGCGGCGACGAAGCCGACGGTCGTACCGGAGGGCGGCGCGGCAGCGGAGTGTCGGCCGCTGGAAGGGGTTGACGAGAACGGCATGGAGTTTGTGCGCATCTGTGCGGGGGCATTCTTGATGGGGTCAGAGGACTATCCCGACGAGAGTCCTGTCCACCAGGTGACGTTGGGCGAGTTCTGGATGGGCAAGTACGAGGTCACCAACGAGGAGTACCGGCTTCTTCATAGAGACTGGCGCAATCCGGACAGCCCTGACCACCCGGCTGAGCCGCGCCTGCCGGTGACCAATGTGGATTGGAATGACGCCCGAACCTTTTGCGAGAGCTTCGGTTACCAGCTACCCACGGAGGCGGAGTGGGAGTACGCGGCCCGCGCGGGGACGACAACGCTCTGGTCCCACGGCGACGACGAAGGCGAGCTCGGGAGATATGCCTGGTTCGGCGAGGATCCGCGAAGGAGCCGAGCTCACCCGGTGGGCGAGAAGGAGCCCAACCCCTGGGGTCTCTACGACATGCACGGCAACGTCTGGGAGTTGGTTGAGGACTGGTACGGCCCCTACAGCTCTGAGCCATTGACGAATCCCGGCGGACCTCCGAACGGTTCGGATTGTGTGTTGCGTGGCGGCTCCTTCTTCTTCGCGTCCAGGGACCTGCGCTCCGCGGAGCGGTACTGGGTCAGGCCCGAGGACAGGCTCAGGTTCGTCGGTTTCCGTTGTGTTCGTGGCCGTCTCCGCCAGCCTTGATCCTCGTCTTCTTGACCCTTCTCTTCTCTTCCCCCGCGATTCTTCTGAGGCGGCTGAAGACACCCTGTGTCAACCCCTTGGTCCAAAATTGTCAGATCCTTC
>CBDUYN010000024.1:0-80383 GCA_965371445.1 uncultured bacterium
ATAAATAGAGCGCTTGCAGCAGCCGAAGCAGGTCGTCGAAGGCTCCGTTCACCGAAATTTGCCGAGGTTTGCCGATTTGGGTGGTACCCTAAAGCAGCAGCAAGCAGCAGCAAGCAAGAGCAAGCAAAGCAAGCCGATTTGGGTGGTACCCTAAAGCCAGCCAAGCAGCCAAGCAGCAAAGCCAAGCAGCCAAGCCAAGCTAAAGAAACCTTGATCGCCACCTGGCGGTCGATCATCGGGTCCTCGGCGAGGAAGACGCGGCCCATCGCGCCCTGGCCCAGCAGCCGCAGGATTCGGTACCTGGCGATGTGCTCTGGCGTGTCCATGACGGGAGACGGCCGGACCGGACCGACAGCTTCAAATGCTATCATCCGGAACCGAACGGTCCTGAGCACGTCACTCCACCACCACGCGTACCTTTCCCGAACGCCCACCTGAAGACGGTACCCGCACCTCGAAGGCGTGCTCCCCCACCGCCAGGGGCCAGCGCACCGCGAAGGGATAGCCCACCGTCTCGAAAGGACGTCCGTCCACGTACCAGACGACCTCCTCCGGCGTCGGCTCGACGACCGCTTTGAGCGACAGCGTGTTGAGGGCGGCCGGCGTCTCCGGGTCGAAGAGCAGGCGCAGCCCCTGCGGCGGCGAGGTGACACGGAGCCTTGGCGCCGGCTCCACCCGGATACGGTTCGGACGTGCCGGACGCGGAGGACCCGACGCTGCCGTCCCGAGCAGGCTCGCCTCGAGCGGCGGACGTGCCAACCCGGCCCCCGCCGCCCAGACCGCGTAGCGTGGATCGAGCGCCGCGAACGAGCGCACCTCGACCTCGCCGGGCGGCACGGCCGAAGTCGCGAGCCGCCCGTTGCGGCGGTCGATCGCCACGTGACGGTGCACCTCGCACGCGTCGAGCACCTCCTGGCCCGGCGGCAGACGCTCCATCACGACCCGGTCGCAGGCCGGCGTCGCCCGGCGTCCGGAGAGCGCGCACAGGCGCTGCGGACGAAAGCCCCGCGGCGGCGGAAAGCTCAAGCCTTCGAGGCCGTCCAGCTGATCCTCGTGCAGGTAGCCCAGGATCTCGTGGACGAGCCGCGACGCCGCCCGGTACCCCGAAAGCCGACGCATCGGACGCACGTCCGGATGCCCCACCCAGACCCCGACGAGGTAGCGCGACGAATAGGCCACGGTCCAGGCGTCGCGGTAGCGCGACGACGTCCCGGTTTTCGCCGCCACGGCGAAGGGAAACTCCGTCCAACCCATGCGCGGAAACGTGGGCAGCCGCGCGTTCGGATCGGCAAGGAAAAGCGTCATGAGCCGTGCCGTTTCTTCGCTCAAGAGCCGTCGTCCTGCCTCTTCTTTCCCCCCCTTTAGGAAAGGGGGGTAGGGGGGATTCTCACGAAACCATCGAAGCTCGCGCAGCCGTCCGTCGCCCGCGAGGACGGTATAGGCTCGCACGAGCTCCTCTAGCGTCACCGGCAGGCCGCCGATCGAAAGCCCCAGGCCGTAGCGCCGGGCGCTTTCGGTTCCGTCGTGAAGCCCGAGCTCGCCGAGAAACGAAAACCCCTCGTCGACGCCGAGCCGTCCGAGAAGGTTCGCCGCCGGGACGTTGCGCGAATTCGCCAGCGCCACGCGCGGCAAGAGCGGACCGAGGAAACGTTCGTCGGAATTCGTGATTCCGCCGGCACCCCGGTCGAGGTCGTCGAGGATCGTCGCCGGGGTGATGACGCCGCGCTCCAGCGCGAGAGCATAGAGAAAAGGTTTCAGTGTGCTCCCCGAGGAACGTGGCAGACGCAAATAGTCGATCGAGCCGGCGTAGGTGTCGTCGAAATAATCGGTCGAGGAGACCGCCGCTAAAACCTCCCAGCTCTGCCGGTCGACGACGAGGACGGCGGCGTTGCCGGCGCCGCGTCCTTCCCAGCGGCGCACCGCCTCCCAGGCCATCCAGGTGACTTCGCGCTGGAGGTCGAGGTCGAGGGTGGTCGCAACGATCGGATCGGATCCGGGCTCGAGGTCGCGGTCCTTCAAAAGCGTTTCGAATCGCAGCACCGCGTGCATGGCTTCGTCGGGACGACGGCTCCGGGGCGGGACGCGGAGGCGCACGATCTGCTCCTCCGCGACCTGAAGCTCGACGTCGGTGAGGACGCCGTCGTCCGCGAGCCGGCGCAGGATTCGGCGTCCGCGTTCGACGGCGCGCAGGCGTCCGAGGGGGTCGAAGGGATTCATGCGGGCCGGCGTCTGGGGGATCGCCGCCAAAAACGCCGTCTCGGCCCAGCTCAAGTCCGCGACGGGCTTGTCGAAGTACATCCGCGCCGCGAAGCCGATGCCCCGTGCCCGGTTGCCGTAGGGGACGATCCGCAGGTAGTGACGCAGCACCTCGTCGCGTCCGTAGCGTGCGGTGAGGCCGAGCGCGGTCACCGCCTCGACGAGCTTTCGCGCATAGGTCCGCGGACCCGGGTCCTGCATCCGCGCCACCTGCATGGCGAGCGTCGAGGCGCCGGAGATTCGCTCGCCGGAGCGCACGTTCTGGACGAGCGCGCGGACGATCGCCACGACGTCGACGCCGGGGTGGCTGTGGAAGCGCCGGTCCTCGATCGCGATCATCGCCGCGGCGACGCGTTCGGGGACCTCCGCGAGCGGCCAGTAGCCCATGTCGGCCTCGAGGGCGTCGTCGGCGTCGCCCTGGGGTACGGCGGTCGAGAGGAAACGGCCGTGGCGGTCGCGCAGGAGGACGGCGGCGGCGGGGGCCTCGAGGCGCGTCCGCGAGGCCGCGGTGCCAGCAATGACGGCAAGGAAGGCGAACGCCGCGGCGGCGAGCGCTACGGCGGCGAGCGCTACAGCCCAGCGTCGCTTGCGGTTGGGGCTTTTCGGGGTCGCGTCTTCCATCATGGGGACCAGGAGATCACCCCGACATGGTGAGGCCTCGGCGGGAATCCGTCAATCCGGGAGCGGAATGCGGCGGGAATGGGGCACCTCTTCCGTCCCTCCGGGACTCCGGAAGGCAAGAAGAAGAGGAGATGGGACCTCGAACGGCAGGCTGGCAAGGCGCCGGCCTTCCTACTGCTTGCCGAGTGTGTGGTACTCCCGCGCCCGGCCAATCGCCGCGTACTCCGCCTTGTCGGCGTCCGCATGACAGCGGAAGCAGGCGTACTCGAGGCTCAGAGCCGGCCTTGCCGAGACCGCGTTGCCGTCGTCGTCGCGGTTGAACATGTCGTAGGACGCGTTGGTGTTGATGCGGAAGAGATGCGTCCAGACATCGCCTTCGTACGGTCCGTTGGCACGGGCCGACTTGGTGGCCCTTCCCATGTGGCAGTCCTGGCACTTGACGCCCGCAATCTCCATCGACGAGCCTTCGTACTCCTGCTCCTCGTCACGGTGGCAGGCGATGCAGATTTCGCTCGTCCCCGGACGGACCCGCAGACCGCGGGCGCGGCCGACGTGGGGGTCGTGACAGGCGTTGCACGAGATGAAGTTGTGCGGGCTGTTCAATAGCTCCGGATACTGCTCGTGGTGCCGGATGAAACCGCCGCTCGCAAGCGCCACCTTGTCGTCGTCGCCGCGGGTGTGGCAAGAGCCGCAGAGGGCGGCCGAGCCGTCGATGGTGATGTTCTGCGACGACGGTGCCGCGGCGTGCTCCGCCCCGGGACCGTGGCAAGCCTCGCAAGTGACGTTCAGATGCGCGAAGTCGCCGATGATTCCCGGATACTGGGCAAACGTGTCCCCCGGCGGATCCTCGTCAGGAGCCCGGTAGCCCGTCGTGTGACAGGGGCCGCAGTCGAAGGGCCGGACCTCGTCGGGGTGGTAGTCGACCCATTCGCCGGTCTTCCAGTTGTACTGGTTCTTGCCGTTCTCCGTCAGGATGAAGCCGTCAAGGCCCACGAAGCGGGTCTTCCAATGCTTGCTGGCGCCGATGATGAAGAGGACGTTGTCCCAGTTGTAGACCTCCGGGGTGTGGCGCGGCAGCGGGAAGCCCGAGAAGCGCGGATTGACCGTCATGCCGCCGTCGCCGAGCGTCGCGGCCATGGGCTCGAAGTTCTGCGTCGCGAGCTTGCGGCTGTGACCGTGGCTCACCCAGTCGTCGAAGGCCGCACGGTGACACTTGCCGCAGACTTGAGGTCCGTCGGTGTAGGCGTCGTCGCCGTTTAACCCGGTGGCGCCGGCCGCCGGGACGAGTTGGAGCGCTACGGCCGCGAGACCGAAGAGAGAGAGCTTGGAAAGTCTTGCGTTTTTCACTTTTCCTTCCTCCGCCTCTATTTCTTGCCGATCTTGTGGTAGTCCGCCGCGGAGCTCCCGTAGGCGGCGTAGGTCGCCTTGTCCGCGTCGGCGTGGCATCGGAAGCAGGCGTATTCCAGGCTCAAGGCGTTCTTGGCCGAGATCGCGTTGCCGTCGTCGTCGCGGTTGAACATGTCGTACTCGGCGCTGGAGTCGATCCGGAACAGATGCGTCCACACGTCGCCTTCGTACGGACCCGCGGCTTGAGCCGACTTCGTGGCCTTGCCCATGTGGCAGTCCTGGCACTTGACGTCGGCGAGCTGCATCGACGAGCCCGCGTACTCGTCGGTCTCGTAGAAGTGGCAGACGTTGCAGATCTCGGTGTCTCCCTCCCAGACCTTGACCCCCTCCGCGCGGCCGACGTGGGCGTCGTGGCACACCACGCAGGGCAGGAAGAAATGCGGGCTGTTCAGAAGCTCCGGGTACTGCTCGTGATGACGGATGAAGTCGCCGCTCGCCAGCGCCACGTTGTCGTCGCTGCCGCGGGTGTGGCAGGCGCCGCAGGCCGCGGCCGAAGTGTCGACCGTGATGTCCGCCGCGTCGGCGCTCTTGGCGTGCCCGGCACCCGGGCCGTGGCAGGCCTCACAGGTGATGTTGGCGTGGGCGAAGTCGCCGACGATCCCCGGGATCCCGACGAAGCCGGCTCCCGGGAGCTCGGCGGGGTCGCGGTAGCCGGTGGTGTGGCAGGGACCGCAGTCGAAGGGCCGGACCTCGTCGGGGTGGTAGTCCACCCACTCGCCGGTCTCCCAGTTGTACTGGTTCTTGCCGCCCTTGGTGATGATGAAGCCGTCTTTCCCCACGAACCGCGTCTTCCAGTGCTTGCTGCCGCCAATGACGAAGAGGATGTTGTCCCAGGTGTAGACGTCCTTGTCGTGGTCGGGCAAGGGGATCCCGGCGCCCTGGGCATTGACGGTGAAACCGAAGCCACCCGGCCAGTTGCCGAGGTCCGGCCCCTGGGTGATCTTGCGGCTGTGGCCGTGGGCGAGCCAATCGTTGAATTCGGCGGGATGGCACTGCCCACAAACCTGGGGCCCGTTGGTGTAGCCGGGCCGCCGGTTGAGGCCGCCTGCCGAGGCCGCCGAAACGGTGAGGACGAGCACTAGCAGGAAGGCTCCCAAGAGCCGTAGCCGAGAAGCGCTTCCTGAGGGTCTTCGAGCCGCTGACATCGCTTGTAACCTCCTTTGGAATCGCCACGAGCGGGCTTTCCGCGGAAAGTCCCTCGTGGTCAAATCTTTGACGGAACCAGGATATGGGGATCCCACCGCCCGGAGAAACGAGCCTTTGGGCAGTTTCCGAAGCGTCGGCCCTACCCCGAAGGGGGGTTAGCTGGCGAGACGACAGCTAAAGGGTCAATGTTTTACATGTCTGGTAGCCTGTAGGGCATAGATCCGGCAGGCTGCGCCTGCCAAGAAAATCCCCCCTACCCCCCTTTCCTAAAGGGGGGTTCAGAGAAGAATCCGGAGTCTTGTCCCCCCTTTAGGAAAGGGGGTTAGGGGGATTTCCCCGGCGGACGAAGTCCGCCGGGACAGCGGTCGAGGCTATGCCCTACAGGCTCCTAGCGAGGCTTGCGCCTCAGACCGCGGCCCGAGCTCAGCTATCGAAGTCGATGCGATCGACGTCGTCCCAGGCGATGTAGGTCTTCTCGCCGCCCGAGATCACGAGGATGCCGGCGTTCGAGTCGTCGACGTCGGTGGCGTCTTCGAGCGTCAACCGCTCGCCGCCGACGAGCGTCACGTCGCTGCGGTCGCGGCCGGGCTCGATCGATTTGACGTGGGCGAAGGGAATCGTGTACTCGATGTCGTCGGAGTTGCCGTTCAACATCTCCCAGCGCTGCGTTTCATCGAGGTCAAAAACGATCTCGCCGGTGTGCTTGCCGCCGTCGCGGTCGGTCACGGTGCCACGGATCGGCCCGCCGTCGTCGAGCTCGTCGTAGGGCGGACCCGAGGAGCCGGGCTCGGAGAAGTCGACGCGCTCGAAGGTGTCCCATTTGACCAGCACGCGGCCGTAGCGCGCATCCTCGACATAGATGCCGCGGTTGTCGTCGTCGACGTCGTTGGTGCCGGAAAGCACCATCTCGCGTCCGCTGCGAAGCGTCACCCGGGAGGCGCGGCGCGACTCGCGCTCGATCGAGCGGATCTTGCCCATCGGCAGCTCCAGGTCGCCGTCGGGTCCTTCGCCGTCGAGCTCGTCGGTCGACAGGCACTCCTCCTGGTCCCATTGGACGAAGCCCTCGAAGGTGCCGGAGGAGGTCACGACGGTGCCGTGCAGGCGGAAGACGTCGACCTCGTAGCCGGCGGGCGCCTGCATGAATTCGATGGTGTCGATGCGGCTCCACCTGAGGTCGACCTCGCCGAGCTCGCCGTCAAAGACGTAGACGGTGGCGCCGACGTCGTTCGAGCCGCCGTCGATCTCGAGCTCGGAGCCGTCCTTCATGTGGAGCACCGCGTCGTCGCCGCGGCCGACTTCGATCTTCTTGATGTCGCCAAAGCGTACGACCGTGGAGCGGCCGTTGCTCCAGGAGCCGCCGCGCAGGCCGATCTTGATGCCGAAGATCGAGATCTCGTCCTGGCGGCGGCGTTCGCGGCGCGGGACCTCGTCGGCGTAGGGGAGGTTGTCTTTCGTGCCGTTGAAGAGGTCTCCCCAAAAAGCCTCCTCGTCGCCGTTCCAGCGCAGCCGGCCCTCGTAGACGGTGCCGCTCTCGGCGCGCACCCGGCCGTAGATGAAGCCCTGGTTGTCGTAGCCGGCGGCGGCGCCGGCGGCGGCCGGCAGGACGAGAAGCGCCGCCAAAGCGACGAGGAGGAACGCCAACGTCTGCCGGCGGTTCCGATTTGTGGTCGTTTGAGTGGTCATGGTCCGTTCTCCTTCTTGCTGTCGAGAATCCTCGAGCTTCTGCTTGGTCTTTCGGCTCCGGGTGGCGGCTGTGATTTCAGTAGCCCGCCGTCAAAGTGCTTCTACAAGCGAGGGTGCGATTTGTTACCGGCCAGGAGAGGTCACTAGAGGCGGTCTCCCGCAAAGACGACGCTCCCCTCGCCGCTTTCGGTTTCGTCGCCCAGGTCGATACGCCGTCCTTCTCTCGATTCGCGGGGCAATCGGTCGACAGAGCCCTCGGAGGCGTCGTTGGCCGCGGTGACAAGCGCCATCACCGCGAGCATCTCGCGATGGTAGCGGCTGTCTGAGCGCAGGATCTCGGTGGTGATCTCGAGGAAGCGGTCCTCGGTCATCGTGCCGCTGGCGCTGCCGAGCTCGACGACGATCTTGCCGTCGCCCACCACCTCGGGGGGCTGCGTCTCCTGGCTCCAGAAGAAGCGCTGTGCGAGCCCGAGGCCCAGGGCGAGGACGAGCACCGCCGCCAGCTGGAGGGTCCAGCGCGGCACCTGGACGGCCGGGACGCGTCCGCGGGCGACGCCGGTCTCGTCCGCGATACGCCTCCAGACCTCCTCGGGCGGTGGCCCGAGCTCCGCCGCCTCGGCCTGCGCCACCATCTCGCCGAGCTTGCGCGCCCGGCGGTAGAAGGCCTGGCACGACGGGCAGACGAGCAGGTGGTCGACGCTCACCAGTTGCTCGGGGGCGTCGAGCTCGCCGTCGGTAAGCGCCGAGATCGCGGCCTCAAAGGTTTCACAGCTCTCGTTCATCGCTCAGTCTCCTTGCGGGAGGTAGTCGTGGAGCCCGGCGATCAAACGCTTGCGGGCGCGGTAGACGTTGATTTTGACCTGGGGGAGGCTCCAGCCGGTTTGGCGGGCCACGTCGGCGTAGCTGTGCTGCTCGGCGATGGCCAGCTGAAACGCCCGGCGATGGGCCTCGGGGAGCTCCTCGAGGAGGACGCCGAGCCGGTCGCGGAAGGCGCTCCAGGCGGCGTCGCGCTCAGGGTTCTCGGACGAAGGGGCGATGCGGCTCAGCCGTTCCTCCTCGCTCGCCTCCTCGCCGCCGATCCCGTCGCCCACCGCCACCACCAGCCGCGGACGGCGCAGGCGGTTTGAGAGGAGGTTCTTGGCCGTCGCCAGGAGATAGGCCCGGACGTTGCCGTCGGGCTGAAACGTGCCGGCGCGGATCGCCCGCACGAACGTCTCCTGGAGCAAGTCCTCGGCTTCCTCGGGGCGCAGGCGGCGCCGGAGGAAGGCGAGCACCACTCCGGCGTGGGCGTTGTAGGCCGCCCGCCACAGATCCTCGTCCTGTCGGATGGCTGCTGCTGCTGTCAAGTCATCTCACCTCGGGCCTCTCGAGAGAGTAAGACACCTGAAGCGTCGATTGGTTACAGCTCGGCCGGGAAATTCACCACTGAGGATCTGCGGTAGCATGCCGCCCCATGACCGACTACCTCCCCTGCATCGAGCAGAACCCCGAAACCCCCGCCATCGCCTCCGTGGTCTGGCTGCACGGTCTCGGCGCCAACGGCCACGACTTCGCCCCCGTGCCGCCGGTGCTCGGCCTGCCGCCGGAGCTGCCGGTACGCTTCGTCTTTCCGCACGCGCCTTCGATCCCCGTGACCTTGAACATGGGTTTCGTGATGCCGGCCTGGTACGACATCCGCAGCCTCGACGAGCGCGGCCACGACGTGGAGGGCGTCGAGCGAAGCGCGGGCCAGGTCCGCCGGCTCGTCGAGCGTGAGGTCGAGCGCGGCATCGCGCCGCACAGGATCGTCCTCGCCGGCTTCTCCCAGGGCGGGGCCATGGCCCTACACGTGGGCCTGCGTTTCCCCGAACGCCTCGCCGGCATCATGGCACTCTCCTCCTACCTCCTGCTCGGCGACCGCCTGGAGGCCGAAGCGAGCGACGCCAACCGGAAGACGCCGATCTTCCAGGCCCACGGCGTCTACGATCCCATGGTGGAGCTCAACTATGGGATGAGGAGCCGCGCCCTCCTGGAAGAGCAGGGCTATGACGTCGCCTGGCACGAGTACCCCATGGAACACGCCGTCTGTCCCGAGGAGCTCACCGACATCGGTGGCTGGCTGCGCGGCGTCTTCCAGCGGGGAACGTCGACTTGAGCCGGCTCGACGCGGGCCGGCTCGCCATCGTCCTGCCGCCGCGCTGGACGCGGCAGGACGGGATTCGTACAATCATGGGAATGTATGGACCGAAGGATCGCACGTTTGACGGCAACGGACCCCCGACGACGACCATCCTGACGCTCGAGCTGCCGTATGAGCTCAGCTTCCGCCTGCGTCAGGCGATGCGCCGGGACGGCCGCCGGTCGCTCAGCAAAGTCGCCCTGGAGGCGCTCGAAGCTTGGGTCGAAGACGACGAGCGGCACGCACAGGGCGAGGCGGCCGGCGACGACGCCTGAGAGGTCGGACGAGGCCGCCGCACCGCGGCCGTGGCCGCGGTGGGAGAGTGTGCGCCTGAGAGAGGAGGAGCCTTGATCCGCCATCGTTTCAACCACGGCCTCTACATCCGGGAACGCGACGTGCCCGACGCCGCCGGCTCACTGGTCTACATCCACGGCCTCGGCGAGTCGGGGCTTTGCTTCGAAGGGCTCCTCGCCGCGCCTCGCCTCGAGCGCTGGCGGCAGCTGGCTCCCGACATGCCTGGCTACGGGAAATGCCCGTGGGCGCCCCATCCCCTGGGCCTGGCGGAGCATGCCGACCATCTGGCGCGTTGGATGGAGTGGGCGGTCGACGGCCCGGCGATCGTGGTCGGGCATTCGATGGGCGGCGTGATCGGTACGCTGCTGGCCGAGAGGCACCCGCACCACGTGCGGGCTTTCCTCAACGTCGAGGGCAACATCTCGCGCGACGACTGCGGTTTCTCAGGCCGAGTTGCGGGGCAGCCGCTGGCCCAATTCGTCGCCACCGGCATCGATCGCCTCCTGGACGACCTCTATCGCCAAGGTCTGGACGACCCGGCGATTCGCACCTACTACCCCAGCGTGCGCCTGTGCGATCCCCGCGCCTACCACCGGAACAGCGTCGAGCTGGTGCAGGTGTCACGAAGCGAGGAGCTGGCGGCGCGCATGGCACGCCTCAATGTCCCCGCGCTCTTCGTCGCCGGTCTCCCGCGAGGCATCGCCGAGCGCTCACGACGGATCCTCGACGAGGCCGGCGTAGCCTGGTGTGGGGTCGAGGACGCCGGTCACTGGCCCTTTATCGACCAGGACGACACCTTCATCGACGAAATGGTCGCTTTTCTGAGCACCCTTTAAGGGCCGTCGTCCGCTGCCGGCAGGGGATCTTTCTTCGACGGCTTCTCGCAGTAAAAAGGCGGCCCCTCAAGGTCGCTGTGGTAGCGGTAGGTCTTCTTCTTCGCCTTGAGCTCGAAGAGCGCCCCGTCCTGGAGGGCCTGGAGGTACATCCTGTCCGGCTCGGGACAGCCGAGAGCGCTGTTGCGCCAGACGACTCTTTCGGCGCGCACGGTCTTGACGCCCTCGACGGCGATCTCCAGTCGCTCTGCCAGGTCGTCACGGGCCTGATCGAGGAGCTTTTCGAGGACGGCGTCCTCGCCGTCGTCCTGCCCCGGCTTCTCTTCCTGCCCGGCGCCAGCGGTGCCTGAGACGGCCAGAGCGAAGACCAGGCAACCCGGGACCAGCTTTCCTAAGCGCATCGCATGCTCCTTTTCCGTCGTCCTTCTCGTCCTCTATCGTAGCGCGACTCGGCACGGCGAGCGGTGATATCTTTCCCCCATGAGCCGCGTAGGACTGATTTTCGGGGGCCGCAGCGTCGAGCACAAGGTCTCGGTCGCCTCGGCCCGGACGGTGGCCCGTGGCCTTCAGGAGGCCGGGCATGCCGTCGTCCCCCTCGGTATCGCGCCCGATGGCTGTTGGACCGATCCGACGGCCGCCGTGAGCGCGCTGCATGGCGAGGCCGACAGCCTGCCACCGCAGGGTACGAGCATCCTCCGGAGCCTCCAGCCCCTTCTTGAAGCCGAGGCCGACGTCTTCTTCCCCATCGTCCACGGTACCTGGGGCGAGGACGGTACCCTTCAGGGCCTGCTCGAGATGCTCGACGTCCCCTACACCGGAGCCGGGGTCACCTCCAGCGCCCTGGCGATGGACAAGGTCTTCTGCAAGCAGCTCCTCGAGGCCCACGGCCTGCCGGTAGTGGAGTACGAGGCCGTCACCAGCGTCGAATTCGAGCGGGACCCCAAGGCCGCGCTCGAGCGGCTCGGACGGCTGCCGACGCCGGTCTTCGTGAAGCCGAGCGTCGGCGGCTCGAGCGTCGGGGTGAGCAAGGTGGAGGAGCGCGGGGGGCTCTGTGCCGCGCTCACCGACGCGTTGCGCTTCGACGAGCGGCTGCTCGTCGAGCGTGGCGTCGCGGGCCGGGAGCTGGAGTGCGCCGTCCTCGGCTACCGGCAGCTCGAGGCTTCGCCGGTCGGCGAGATCGTCCCCGGCAAGTCCTTCTACGACTATACGGACAAGTACCTCGAAGAAGGCGCCCAGCTGATCCTGCCTGCCGAGCTCGACGAGAAGACGACCGAGCGTCTGCGCGCTATGGCGACCGCCGCTTTCGCTGCCGTCGGCGGCTGGGGCATGGCACGGGTCGACTTCCTCCTGGAGGACGGCGAGCGTCCCTACGTCAACGAGATCAACACCCTGCCCGGTTTCACCGACATCTCGATGTATCCCAAGCTGTGGGAGCTGGCGGGTGTGGCGTTGCCGCAGCTCGTCGACCGCCTGGTCGAAATCGCCCGCGAGCGTCACGCGGACCGCCGCAAGCTCGACCAGGGAATCAAGAGCTGGATCGCCGAGGTCAGCGGATAGGGACGGCGCGTGCTTTTTGAGGTAGAATACACCTCATGGAAGCTCTGCGCGAGCCGATTCGTGACCCCGAGACCACCCGGCGCTTCGAGGAGACGATGGAGCTCTTCGAGACCGCGGTACAGATCATGCGCCAGAACATCCGGCGGCGGAACCCGGAGCTGACGGAGGACGAGGTCGACGAGCGCCTCCAGGAATGGCTGCTCGACCGTACCGGCGATCACGAGTCGCCGACCTTCCGGCGCAGCCACCGCTGGCGTCACCTCATGCAGCCGTGAGCCTTCCACTCTTTGAAGCCCTGGCGGAGATCAATCTGGATCTTCGCCAACTCCGCGTCCGTTGGGCGCTTCTCGGAGGGCTGGCGGTGTCGATCCGGTCCGAGCCGAGGACGACCAAGGACATCGACCTGGCGATCGCCGTCGCCGACGATCGTGAGGCCGAGCGAATCATCGGCGACTTCATGGCTCGGGGTTATCGAATGCTCCACGAGCCTCTGGAGCGCACGGACATGGACCGCATGTCGACGGTCCGGTTGGTGGCGTCCGCGAGGTCGGGTCGGGTAATCGTCGATCTCCTCTTCGCTTCCTCGGGCATCGAGCCCGAAATCGTCGCCGCGGCCGAGCTTCGCGAAGCCGTGCCGGGAGTCGAGCTGCCGGTGATCACGACAGCACATCTCTTGGCGGTCAAGATTCTGGCCGGCCGCGACAAGGACCGTGCGGACATTCAGTCGCTATTGCGATACGCGTCACAGGAAGATCTCCTGGAAGCGCGGGAGGCTCTGGACCTCATCTCAAGACGCGGCTTTGACCAGGGACGGAATCTCCAGGTCGAGCTCGCGGAGCACGTTGCACGGTTCTCGCAGTCGGTCGGAGGTAGGTGAGAGTCGATGGCCAGATTCGATCAGCAGATCCTCGACGCCCTCGCTCGCCCGCTCGATCCGAATCTCTTCGAGGAGTGTGCCTGCGATCTCCTTCGTGAAGTCTTTCCAGGTCTCTTCCCGACTCGAGGAGGTGACGATGCGGGGATGGACGGAGGCATTGCCGACGGACAAGGAGAGCCCTTCCCACTGGTCTGCACGACGGGAAGAGACGTCATCGGCAATTTGACCAAGAATTTACGCACCTATAAGAGCAAGGGAGGAATCCGCAGGAAAGTTGCTCTGGCGACCTCACGGGAGCTTACGGGCAAGAAAGTGCAGAACCTCCGCAAGCGCGCTCGCGAAGAAGAATTCGAGCTGATCGGACCCTACGATCGGTATGCGATGAGGGACCATCTCTACGGTAGGCCCGATTGGTGCTTGAAGCTACTCGGCCTTACCGGGGAGCCGTCCGCCCTCTCAACGGTCCCCAAGTCCAATCGCCCCAGCCCGGAGCTCAAGCTCGTCGGTCGAGAAGCGGATCTTGAGTGGTTGAGATCGACGGAAGGGGATCGGTTGCTCGTCGGACAACCGGGCTCGGGCAAGACGTATCTGCTGCGCGCTCTTGTCCGCCAGGGCAAAGGGCTCTTCTTGGTTGACGACGACAAGACGGCGATCGCTAATGCTGCTCGAGAAGAACGGCCAGAGGCGATCATCGTCGATGATGCGCATCGCGACCCCAAGATCCTCGAGAATCTGCTCCAGTTGCGTGAGGAGCTACGCCAGGAGAAGGAGGTGTCGATATTCTCGATCGTGGCGACATGTTGGCCGGGCGCCAAGGATCAAATCAGGACTGCGATGGGAACGCTTGAGAAGCAGCAAGTTCGGCACCTGGAGCTGATGATCCGGAAAGAGATCCTCGAGATCATCGAGCAACTTCTTCCGGGCTGGAACGACGAGATTCTGAGGATACTTGTCGACCAGGCGTCGAACAAACCAGGAATTGCCGTCACGTTGGCTTGGCTCTGTTTGAGGGGTGACTGGCGCGACGTCGTTGGCGGGAACGCTTTGTGGTCGACGTTGGAGCCGACTTTCAAAGAGCTGGTGGGTTCCGAGGCTACGGATTTCTTGGGTGTTGTGAGCCTCGGGGGCAAAGGAGGAGTGACTCTCGAAGCCATCGGCAATTTCTTGGCCTGGGGACGTCAGAAGGTTCGCGAAAAGGCGATCGGACTTGCCGCGGGTGGCGTCTTGACCGAGCTCAGAGATCGAAGGCTCGTGGTGGAATTGGCTGACCTGCGATCCGTCTTGATTCGTCGAACCTTCTTCGAAGGTGTCGCGGCCTTCGAGTATCGAGATCTTCTTGCCAAGGTTTCAGACCGCGACGCCGCGATCTGCGAGATCGTCCGAGCGGCTCGCCTTGGGGCCGAAGTCTCGGATCGCGAGCTTCGAGAGTTGGCGCAAAGCACCGAAGACCGCGATGTCTGGCGCGGTATGGCCGCGTTAGAGGGCCATTCTGTATGGGCTTTGGAGAACGCTCCGTTTGACGCTGTGCATCTGGCCACCGAGGCTTTGCAGTATGCGCCGGAAAGGGTGATTCAGCTGCTGCTCGAGCGCGCCAGCGGCGAGCCGGGGCCCCTTCACTCGAGAGGGGACCATCCGTTTCGTATCCTACAAGCTTGGCTTCAAAAGCTCATCTCTCCCAAGGAACTCGTGGTCAGACGTCGCCGGGTCATAGCCGAAGCTCGAGGCTTTTTGCAGCACGGCGGGGATCGGTCGGTCGCCATTCATGCTGCCTGCCTGGCTCTTTCTTACGACATCCGAGACCATCGCCGGGATCCACTGGGGGCCACGCTCATCGAGAGCTCAGATATTCTTCCTCTTCAGGCGATAGACGAAGTGGTAGCGCTCTGGCCGCAAGTGTGCGAGCTGGTTCAAGATCTCGAAAGCACCGTCTGGCAGCATCTTTGGGAAATGCTGCAAAGATGGACCTGGCCGAGTACTACCCGGTTCACGACCGAACAAGAAGAGCACATGCACACTTTTGCCGCCAGGGTGATTCAGGATCTGGCTCCTATGGCCCGGCAAAACCAAGGGCTGAGCGCCAAGCTCCGGCAGCTGGCACGGCGAGTCGGTAGTGATGTAGAGGTTGAAATCGATCCGATTTTTGAACTCCTCTACCTAGGTGAGCCTGGGGATCTCAGCGATTGGCAACGTAGAGAAGAGGAAAGGCGTGAAGAAGTCCAAAAACTCGCAAACGCGTGGGCGTTTGAACGCGAGCCTCATGACGTAGCACGAATTCTGGTTTACTACGAGAAGGAATCCGCCTGGGCGCAGGGCTCCCAGTGGTGGCCGGTGACGCTCTGTAGTAGCCTGGCCGAGAACGTCGAACACCCGAGCCGTTGGCTGGAAGCCTTCCTCGATGGGCAAACGCCGCCGAAGCTCGTCCTGCCGTTCTTGAAGAGCTCAGCCAGAAGGCGGCTGAAGGGCTGGGAAGCCTCGGTCGAGCGTTGCTTTGACCAGGAGGACTATGTAGAGATTGCGGTACAAGTAGTTCTGCTGCTTACGGCCCCCCCAGGGGACCTTCTGCGGATGGCCCTCTCACGCGTCAACCGGTGGCCTCTTCTGGTCAGAAACCTGGCGTTGCGGCGCGAGATGCCGATCCCCACCCTACTGGCTCTCTTGCGGCACTCGGATGTCGAAGTCGGTCTTCATGCAGCAACGGGAGAATGGTACGCCAAGCCCAAAGGCACGGTAAGATCCGAGATTCGCCCGACTTGGCGGCTTGCCGTCCTAAGGTCTGCCGAAGAGGACGACCGGAGAGTCGGCATGCTGAGCTACGAGTTGAGGGAAATCCTGGTTCGTGATAGTGCACTCGCTTGCGAGTGGCTCGGGAAAATTCTATCCTGTAAGGCTACCGCTTTTCCCGATCTAGATCTCGAATCGGTGGTGACAAACACCGATTTTGACGATCGGCAGCGGCTGACCCTCCTCGATCAGGTGCCTGTCGGCTCCATGGCATCGGTTGTGATTCCTCGGTTGATCGACGGCCGGTTCGAGATTTATCGTGAGCTTCTTGGCCGGGATCGACTCAGGGCGTATCATCTTCATCCGCTCGAAGGGATTCCCGACGCGTCCTGGGTCGAAATGGCCCTTGCCGCTCTTGAACACGGCTACGAGCCCGCAATGATTGCCGAACGCTCGTTTCGGGAAAGACAAGCGACCAGTGTCATGATCTGGGGTCATGACCAGGACCACTGGCGTCGATGGGAGGACTCGTTTGCGGCCCTGGAAGAGCACTCCGATCGTCGTCTGCGCGAGGTTGCCCGAGTCGGGCGGGAAAAAGCGCGGGCACGAATCCAGGCGGCAGACGCCCGTCGACGCGAGTTCGATCTCACCGGCGAAGTCCGTGCCCCCTTTGGATTACCCCTTTTGGATTAGCTCGGTCTGAGGCGGCTTTTGCCACCTTCCCGTCCATAGCACGAGCCTTGACCCGAGCGTTGCATTGGATCCGGTGAAGGTTCTGATCCGGAACCCCGAAGGGGTTCCAGAAGGAGCCCTGTTGCCAGACCTCACCCCTGGTGAGCTTAGGCCACCACCCTCGTGAGCCGTTCGTCCTTGGATTCCAGGACTTCTGGGCGTGTCCAGTCTCCGATAATGCGACGCTTGGGTTGAGGCCCGATGCGGAGGCGGCGCCGAAGACAAGGCCAAGCCGAGCCATCACAACCTCCTGAGATTGACCATCCACCCTTGAAGCCTTCGCTCAGTGATTCTCAGGTGCTTGACCTTGCCACCCAGAAGTCGAACGAGCCACCCCGGAAGGCCTTCGGTCAGCATTACCTCATCTAAGGCTCAGCCGAAAAACGTCCTCAGGTTCTCCTCCGGCACCGGACGCGTCCAACGCGACACGGCGACGAAGAGCACGAGGCTCGTCGCCACCCCGACCTCGACGGCGTCGACGCCGTGACGGGCGAAGCCCTGCTGCTCGGTCAGCTCCCAGACGAGGCAGGCCAGAGAGCCGCCCAGCATGGCGGCGACGGCACCCGCCGCCGTGCCGCGGCGCCAGTTCAAGCCCTCCACCACCGGCACGAAGAAGAAGCTGGCGACGAACTTCGCCTGTGCGACGACGATCGCCTGGACGTCGCCGAGCTTCTGCAGCGCGAAATAAAGTGGCACGAGCGCCAGGACCACGATCGAGACGCGATTGGCGTCGAGAAACGCCGCCGAAGAAGCGATGCCACCGCAATGGTTGACGAGGGGCAATGCGCTCCGCGTCCTGCGGCAGGTCTAGGCGTGACTGAGGTAGACTCGTCGGCATCGTGATCAAACGACTTCTCCACGCCGTCTTGACCATGCTTCTCCTGGGCGCAGGACCGGTGGCTTTCCGCGCCGCCGCCCAGAGCTGTACGGGAATGATCTTCGCCGACGGCTTCGAGTCGGGCGACACCTCCGCCTGCACCTTCTACCTCTATGCTCGCGAGCTCGGTGGCGAGTGGCAGCAGTTCCCGGACGCCGACACCACCTTCGAGCGCCCCGACCTGCCGGGTGTCCTCCAGGTAGGGGCGATGGCCTACGCGAACGGCAACCCGCCGGACGTGGCGGTGACGTTCGAGTCGATCGACTTCGAGAGCGTGAGCTCGGTGGCGGGCTGCATCGAGTAGCGTCCGGGCCGATGAGCTCACCCAACCTCAAGAAACGTCTCGGCCAGCATCACCTCGTCGACGGCGCCCTGTGCCGTCCGCTCCTCGACGAGCTCGACGCCGCGGGCGAGCGGGTCCTGGAGATCGGGCCGGGAGGCGGCGTGCTGACGGCGGAGCTCCTGGCGGCGAAAGCGCGGTTGTTGGCGCTTGAGGTGGATCCCGAGTGGGCCTTTACGCTTCGTCGGCGCTTCGCCGGACGCCTCTCGGTCGCCGTTTTCGACGCCCTTGCCCTCGACTACCGGCGCCTCCCGGCTCCTACGCTCGTCACCGGCAACCTCCCCTTTAACGTCGCGACGCGGTTGATCGAGGACCTCCTGCCGCATCGTGCCACGGTACCGAGGGCTGCCTTCATGGTGCAGAAGGAGGTGGCGGAACGGCTCGTGGCCCGGCCCGGCGAGAGTGCCTATGGATCCTTGAGCGTCCTCGTCGCCGCCTACGCCGAGGCGCGCTATCTCGGGACCGTCAAGCCCGGGAGCTTCCGGCCGCCGCCCAAAGTGGCGGCGGCCTTCGTCGGACTGCGGCTCAAGGCGCCGCCTCTCGCCGAAGACGAGATGCCGGGCTTCGTCCGCCTGGTGCGGCTCGCCTTCGCGAAACGGCGCAAGACTTTGCGCAATTCCTTGGGCTCGGGCCTCGGACGCGACCGCGCCCAGCAGCTCGTCGATATCGCGGGGCTGGATCCACGGTGCCGCGCCGAGGCGCTTGGACTCGAAGAACTCGTCGAGCTTTACGGATACTACCGGCGGCTCGCGGACGTCTAGCCGGAGCTACGCCGGGATGAGGGGCGTGAAGCCGTCGTCGGTCTCTTCCACCAGCAGGAGGTGAAAGCCGCGGCGCGCTCCGATGCGCACGAACCCCGCGTAGCCCGTAAGGGCTTCTTCCAGGCCGTGCCAGCCGCCCGACGAGCCGCCTTGGAGAGCCTCTTCGTAGGCCGCGAGGACCTCGTCGTCGAAGTGGCGGGCGATGAAGAAGGCTCCGCCGACGTCGCCCGTCTTGGTGCGCGCCTGCTTGGCGGCGACGGTTCGGTCGAGGAAGGCCTGGAAGTCGTCCTTTGACGGCCGGGCGCAGCGGCCTGCGAGGTGGAGGACCTTGCCTTCGGCGTCGGTGGTGACAAGGTCAAAAAAATCGGTCTCCCGCGAGTCGGGGCGCGGCAGCTCGTGGTAGAGGTGGGCGCGCTCGACGAGCGTCAGCCATTCGCTCAGGTACTTCCACTTCGACGTCAGGTCGCGTTCGGCGAGGTAGGGCGGCAGGTCCCTGAGGCTCCAGGTGAGAAAGCCGAAGGAGGGGGCTTGCTCGTAGCCGACGTCGCCGGCTTCGCTGCCGGTGGCCGGGTGGATCGAGATCCGTACTCCCTGTGCCGATCTGCTCCTCGATGCGGTAGGGAAACGTGTCTGTGGGGGAAGGGGGAGGGAACATCGAGCTTCCTCAAACCTCCTGGTGCCTCCAGGAGTCGGATCCGTGACGGCATTCTATTCCAAATCGGCGTTTCCGGCTCGTCCCGGATCCGCAGATCCGCTACAATGGGCCGCGACGGAAGCGCTCAGGGGCTGGTGCCTCTTGCGGTCTTCAAAACCGTTGTCCCGTGCCGGCTGCGGTACGGGGGGTGGGTTCGATTCCCATGCGCTTCCGCCATCCCTCCGCTCCACCGACCCTGTCCGAGGCCGGGACGGCACCCATGGAAGCCTACGGCTACGCCCGGCCGTCGGATCGCCGCCCCTAGGTCTTTCCCCCCTGGCGTTTCCTGTATACTCCGCCGCAAGACTCGAACCGACGGTGAGGCCGGCGCCCGAATCGTCCGCCTGACCGGCTACGCCGCCCATAGCCGCCACGAAGAGTAGCGAGCCGCGACTCGGAAAGGACATTCGTCATGACGACGTCGGAGTGGATCAGGGCCGTCATCATCGGGATCCTGATCGTCGTGCTGATCCTGAAGCAGAAGGGGTTGCTCACCTTCATGAAGGAGAGGAAGAAAGAGCAGGAGAAGAAGGCCGCGAAACAACGCCAGGCCGAGCTCAAGAAGGAAAAGCGGGCGCAGCAGATCCGCCAGGTCCAGGAAAAGAAGCAGCAGACCGCCCAGATTCTGAAAACGTCGCTCGGCGGCGGCCTCGAGCAGAAGTCCGTCCAGGCGGCGGGCCAGACCCTCCACTACTTCGAGGGTGGCCGGGGCACGAGCTCGGTCCTCCTGCTCCACGGCTTCGCCAGCGCCAAGGAGGACTGGGCGCGCTTCGCGCGGTGCCTGATCCACGAGGATTACCGCGTCGTGGCAGTGGACCTACCGGGCTTCGGCCAGAACAAAAAAGACCCCGACCTTGCCTACGACGTGGCGACGCAGGCCAAGAGGATCCGGGCTTTTACCGAGAAGCTCGGCCTGCACGGCTTCCACGTCGTCGGCAGCTCGATCGGCGGCACGATCGCCGCCGCCTACACCTACGGCTTCCCGCAGGACGTCTTGAGCCTGACCTTGATCGAGCCCTTCTGCGTCGGCGTGCCCCAGGCGTCGGAGCTCGACGAGCTCGAAAAACAGGGGCGCAATCCGCTCGGCATTGCCGTTCCCGAGGCCTACGACAACCTGCTGGGCTTCCTCTTCGCCCAGCCGCCCACCCTGCCGGATTCCGTCAAACGCCTCCGGGCCGAGGATGCGGTCCGTCACCGCGACTTCTATCTCAAGATGTGGCGCGAGGTCCGCTCCGGGGAAAAAGCCTACATCCTCGACGTGCTGCTCCCCGAGATCGACAAGAAGACCTTGATCCTCCATGGCGGGATGAGCCGGTTCGTCCACCCGATGACCGCCGAGATGATCAAGAGGATCGTCAAGGTGCCTGGCAAGGCGCACGTCGCCGTCATGGAGGATTGTGGCCATCTACCGGCGGTCGAAAAGCCGGAGGCCGCCGCCGGACACTGGCTGAGGTTCCTCGAAGCGTAGCCGGACGAGCGGTGGCCGGTGTGGCTCGGCTCGCGCCGGGACCGAGCCCCGCCCTACTGATTGCTGCCCTCGGGCCAGCGGACGAAAACCCCGTCGGCCCAGATGATGTCCTGGTCGTAATCGGTGGTGAGGAATCTCTGCACGGGGATCTGGTCGAGCTCGCAGGCCGTGAAGACATCGTCGCGGCCCGCGGAGCAGAGAAAGATCGACTCGGACCGGTTTCCCGCGGTCTTCTTGAACCTGTAGGGGGTACCCCAGGGGTCGGCGGCCGGGAGCTTCTGGACGTAGAAGAAGGTGTTGGAGGGGGTTAGGAACGTCACCATCGTGTCGTAGGGCACGTCGGCCAGAGGCTGCGTGTTGAACATCTGCTGGCCGGCCGAGGCGGCCCCGGTTTGATCCGATTGCCAGGACATCCAGCCGATTCCGATGCCCCGCATGTCGGTCATGGTGCGCTTCTGCCGGGCCTTCTGCAAGGCGTCGAGCAGGTTGGGGATCATGATCGAGGCGAGCAGACCCATGATCGCGACGACGATGAGCAACTCTACAAGGGTGAATCCCCTCTGCTGAGGAAGCCTGGCCATGACTCTACTCCTCCGTGTCTACGCTCCACCCTGTGTCGATTCTTTCAGCACGGACGCCGAAACTGTGCAACGTTCATCCTAGCACGAGATGGAGATCCACTGCAACCGGAGGGCTTCGCTTCGCGCCTTCGCGCCTGTTCAGGCCGAGGGTACGAGTGCCGCGTAGAGCTCTTCGTATTCGGCTCCCTGACGCTCCCAGGAGTAGTCCTTTTCCATTCCGTTGCGCCGCAGGAGCGCCCAGGCCCGTGGGTCCTTCCAGGCGGTGAGCGCCGAGCGCAGCGCCCAGGAGAAGCCGTTCGAGTCGTAGTGCTCGAAGACGAACCCCGTCCCCTGTCCGGTCGCCGGGTTGAAGTGCTCCACCGTGTCGGCGAGGCCGCCGGTCTGTCTCACGATCGGCGCCGTACCGTATTTCAGGCTGTACATCTGGTTGAGCCCGCAGGGCTCGAAGCGCGACGGCATGAGGAAGATGTCGGCACCGGCCTCGATCAGGTGGGCGAGCCGATCGCTGTAGCCGCGGTAGTAGCAGACCTTCTGCGGAAAGGTGCGCTGCAAGTAGTGGAAGTGCTCCTCGAAGCGATCCTCGCCGGTCCCGAGGACGACGAGGCGCAAATCGAGGTAGCGCAACGCCTCCGGCAAGGGCTCGAAGAGGAGCTCGAAGCCCTTCTGGGCCGTCAGCCGCGAGACGATCCCCAGGACGGGAGCCTTGCCGGCCGGCGGCAGGCCGACCTCCGAGAGCAAATAGTCGCGGTTCGCCCGCTTCCCCTCTTCCACGTCGTCGATCGAGTAGGGCTGCAGGATGTGCGGATCGCTCGCCGGGCTCCAGGTCCCATAGTCGACACCGTTCGTGATCCCCACCACGCTCGCGGCACGCTCGGCGAGAAGCTCCTCCAGCCCTTCGCCGAAAGCCGCGGTCTGGATCTCGCGGGCGTAGGTCCGGCTCACCGTCGAGACGACGTCGGCGTAGAGCACCCCGTTTTTCAGGAAATTGACCCGGCCCTGCTTCAAGTCCTCCTGGAAGAGGAGCGACGCGTGGTCCGAGAGGCCGAGGTTCCCCGCCACCTCGGCCGGGAAGATCCCCTGGTAGGCGATGTTATGGATGGTCAGCACCGTTTTCGTGCGGGCAAAGAGCTCGTCCCACTTGTAGAGGGCCTTCAAGTAGATCGGCAAGAGCGCCGTATGCCAGTCGTGAGCGTGGACGACGTCGGGTGCAAAGCCCATGCGCTGACAGCAGGCCAAGGCGGCGTGGGAGAGCAACGCGAAGCGCAGGTGCTCGTCCCATTCTCCGGTGTAAAGCGACGGCCGGTGAAAAAGCTGCGGGCAGTCGACGAAGTAGACGTCGAGCTCGCTGCCTTTCGGCCGTGCCACGAAGACCGAGAAGTGGAAGGTGTGCGCTCCGAGCGCGATCGGCACGTCGGTCAAGAACTCGACGCGTACGAAGGGCGCGCTCGTGGTGTCGACCTGGGCGTAGAGGGGGGTTATGACGCGCACCTCGTGCCCGTGCTCGTGGAGGTAGCGGGGCAGGGCTCCCGCGACGTCCGCGAGCCCCCCGGTCTTCGAAAACGGGACGATTTCCGAAGCGACGAAGCAGATCTTCACGGCGTCCTCCTCAGATCACCGTCCCCGGCGGGATGAGCTGCTCGGACGGGATGACGATGATACCGCCGCGGATGGCGTAGCCGTCGCCGTCGGCCTCTTTGACGCCGTCCAGGTTGACCAGCTGGACACCGTCGCCGATGCGGGCGCCGCGGTCGATGATGGCGCCGCGGATCCGGCAGTCGCGGCCGATGCCGATCGGCACTTCACCGTCGCGGGTCTGGGTGTGCCGCTCGGGGCTCGAGCCGACCACGATCGAATCCTCGATCACGGAGCCTTCCCGCACCATCGAGCGGATGCCGATGACCGAGCGGCGGATCGAGCTGCCGAGGAGCACGCTACCCTCGCAGAGCACCGAGCGTTCGACGTGGCAGTCCTGGATCTTGAGCCCCGCCAGGAACCGGGCGTGAGTATAGATCGGACGCTCGTGGTGGTAGAGGTTGAGAGGCGGATCCGGAGCGGCGAGCTCCAGGTTCGCCTCGTGAAACGAGGGAATCGTCCCGATGTCGCGCCAGTAGCCGTTGTAGAGGAAGGCGTAGACCCGGGAGCCCTCGATCGCCGCGGGGATGATCTGGGAGCCGAAGTCGTGCGACTCGCGGTCGGTGGCGAAGAAGTCCTCGATCACCTCGCGGCGAAAGACGTACATCCCCATGCTGGCGAGAAGGGTCCCGGGCTCGGCGTCGAGGCCGAGGCGCTCGATCGTCGCAGCGTCCAAGGTGAGCCGGTCGAGCTCCTCCTCGCGCTTCGGCTTCTCGACGAACTCGACGATACGTCCCTCGCCGTCGATGCGCAGGATCCCCAGGCCGGAGGCCTCGGAACGTGGCACCGGCTTGACGGCGATCGAAACGTCCGCACGCCGCTCGCGGTGGCTCTCGACGAAAGCGCGCATGTCGAGCAGATAGAGCTGGTCGCCCGAGAGCACCAGGATCTCCCGCGGTTGCGAATAGGTCAGCCGTCCCAGGTTCTGCCGCACGGCGTCGGCCGTGCCCTGGTACCAGTCGCTGCGCTCCAGGCCCTGCTCGGCGGCCAGGATGTTGACGAAACCGCGGCTGAAGATGTCGAAGCGGTAGGTCTGGGCGATGTGGCGGTGGAGGCTGGCGCTGTTGAACTGGGTGATGACGAAGATGCGGTCGATGCCGGCGTGGAGGCTGTTCGAGATCGGAATGTCGATCAGCCGGAACTTGCCGGCGACCGGCACGGCCGGCTTGGCGCGGTGCTGGGTCAGGGGCCAGAGGCGGGTGCCGCGGCCGCCTCCGAGGATCGCGGTGATGACGTCTCGCACGGGCTCCTCTTCTCCTTTCGTCCTCGCCTGGCGCATCCTATTCGATGAGGCCGTTCTCGGGCGAGGAGGCGGTGGCGTAGAGCTTCCTGGGGATGCGTCCGGCGTGGGCGGCGAGCCATCCGGATTCGACGGCGAGCTTCATGGCGTAGGCCATCCTCACCGGGTCCTCGGCGCAGGCGATGCCCGTGTTCATCAAAACGCCGTCGGCGCCCAGCTCCATGGCCACCGCGGCGTCGGAGGCCGTTCCCACCCCGGCGTCGACGATCACCGGGACCGACGCCTGCTCGATGATGATCCGTAGGTTCGCCGGGTTGCGGATCCCCATGCCTGAGCCGATCGGCGCACCGAGCGGCATCACCGCCGCGGCGCCCAAGTCGGCAAGCTTCTTGGCGACCACGGGGTCGTCGTTGGTATAGGGGAGGACGACGAAGCCCTCGCCGACGAGCGTCTCGGTGGCCTTCAAGAGCTCGCCGTTGTCGGGAAAGAGCGTCTTCGGGTCGCCGATGACCTCGAGCTTGACCCAGTTCCAGCCGCCGAGCTCGCGGGCGAGCCGCGCCGTGCGAACGGCGTCCTCGGCCGTGTAGCAGCCGGCCGTGTTGGGTAAGAAGAGGTAGCGCTCGCGGTCGATGTGGTGGATGAAAGCGTCACCGTCGGCGTCGCTCAAGTCGACGCGCCGCAGCGCCACGGTGACCATCTCGGTCCCCGAGGCCTCGAAGGAGCGAACCATCGCGTCGTTCGAGGTGTATTTGCCCGTGCCCAGGATGAGGCGCGAGTGGAAGGTCCTCTCAGCGATTTGAAGCGGCGCGACCTGAAGCGATCTCTCGGCGGGAGGGCCGGCGGCCGTGGCCGGGTGGGTCTTAACGCTCATCTGCTCTCCTTAGGGGGCTAACGCGTCCCCAGGGGCGCGTAGTACTGGGTTCCTTTGATCGACTTCCTGAGCTGGACGACGAGCTCCTCGAAGTCGCCGGGGCGCTGCGGGAAGTTGAGCCGGCGCGTGTCGACGACCAGCACCGGCGAGCGCCGGTAGTGATGGTAGTAGTGGTTGTAGGCGTCGATGAGCTCGGCCAGGTACTCCTCGGAGATGTCGCGCTCGAAGGGACGCTGGCGGCGCCGGATCCGCTCCAGGCAGGTATCGATGTCGGCCTCCAGGTAGATGACCAGATCCGGCGGCGGCACCTGCGGCTCGAGCATGGCGTAGAGCTTGTCGTAGATCAAGAGCTCGTCGTCCGAGAGGTTCAGGTAGGCGAAGATCCGGTCCTTGACGAACGGATAGTCGGCCACCACGAGGCGCTGGAAGAGCTCGCGCTGGATCGTCTCCTGCTGCTGCTTGAAGCGCGAGAGCAGGAAGTAGAGCTGGGTCTGGAAAGCGGCGCCGGGCCGGTCCTTGTAGAACTTGTCGAGGAAGGGGTTCTCGACGTCTTCGAGGACTTTCACGCCCTCGAAGCGGCGGGCCAGGAGATCCACCAGGGTGGTCTTCCCGACCCCGATCGGTCCGTCGACCGCCAGGTAGTGGTAGGGCAGCGAGTCGTTGCTCAAGAGCGGTGTCCGTAGTGTCGAGTGGGCCAAGCAGCGGAGCTCACCCACGGGTGGTTCGGCTGGGCGGAGTATACCTCACCGGCGCCTTCGTAGGGTGTGCCGTCGCCTGTGTTACGATGGCCGTCCGGCTGGACAGCCTCCCTCCTTGGGAACGATCCGGGAGCGCGGCGGGGCGCATCGCCAGTCCGGCGCCCAGACACCAAGGCGGGCCAACGCCCGCATCCGTCCTCAAGACTCCGCGACTCACCTGGAAGGAGACGACTTTGGCACCCTGGTGGCTACGCTCGAAGAAAGAAGACCCGGCCGACGACGAAGACGAATTCGCCGATTTTGCCGACGACGGCGTCCTCGACCTGCTCGGTACGGAAAGCGATGAGGAAGGCGACGAAGAAGAGGGTGCCGAGGAAGAAGCCTTCACGATCGGCTGGGAGCCCGAGGCGCCCCGGAGCCCCTCGGACGACGAAGAGCGCGAGCCGAAGCCGGAGGTGGAGCGCCGTGCGGCCTCCGAGGCCGGCGACGCTCCGGCCGAGAAGAGGAAGCGCAAGCGCAAGCGCCGGCGGAAAAAAAGCGCCGAGGACGAGCCGGCCGAGCGCGCCCCCAGCCCCGCTTCGAGGGCCGTCCCCGAGCCTCCTCCGGAGCGCGCCGCCGAAAAGCCGAAGCCCATGCCGCGCCTTGAGCCCCTGACCAAGGACGAGATCGTTTTTGACCTGCCGGAGAGGAGCCCCACGACCTCTGACGAGCGTAAGATCGCCCTCTTCTGCGATCTGGAGAACATCGCCCTCGGAGTCCGCAACTCCGAGATCAAGAAGTTCGACATCAACCTCGTCCTGGAACGTCTGCTCGAGAAGGGCAAGATCATCGTCAAGCGGGCCTACGCCGACTGGGAACGCTACAGCGAGCTCAAGCGCGCCTTTCACGAGGCGGCGATCGAGCTCATCGACATCCCGCAGAAGCGCTACTCGGGGAAAAACAGCGCCGACATCAAGATGGTGGTCGACGCCATGGATCTCTGCTTCTCCAAGGAGCACCTCGATACTTTTGTCCTCCTCTCCGGCGACAGCGACTTCTCGCCGCTGGTCTCGAAGCTCAAGGAGAACAACAAGTTCGTGATCGGGATGGGGGTCAAGAACTCGACGTCGGCCCTCCTGATCGACAACTGCGACGAGTTCATCTACTACGAGGACGTCTGGCGCGACCTCCAACTTGCGCCGCGCCTCGATCACCTTTCGGAAAAAGATGCCGAGGTGTTCGGCCTCCTGATCGATTCGATCCTGGCGCTGGTGCGCGAGAACAAGTCGATCCTCTGGGGCTCGATGATCAAGCAGACCATGCAGAGGAAGCGTCCGTCGTTCTCGGAGGGCTACTACAGCTACTCCTCGTTTTCGAACCTCCTGGAGGACGCCCAGACGAAGAGCATCATCCGGTTGAAGCGCGACCCACGTTCGGGCAACTACGCGGTCACCGGCTTCGGCGAGTAGCGCTAACCGAGCGAAAAACGAGAGAGAACACCGTCCCAGTCGCCGCGGGCCTTCAGGACAAGCTCGATCATCTCGCGCGCCGCGCCCGCGCCGCCGGGTGTGTCGAGCACGACATGCACCACGTCGCGTACCTCGCTCACCGCGTCGGCGGGAGCAAAAGACAAAGCGCAGCGGCCGAGGACCGCCAGGTCCGGCAAGTCGTCGCCGACATAGGCCACCCGCCCGGGGGACGTTTCGTGCTCGTCGAGGAACTTGTCGAACTCCTTGCGCTTGTCGCGCACCCCGAGGACGACGGCGTCGACGTCGAGCTCGGTGGCGCGGCGCTCCAGGGGGCGCGAGCGGCGGCCCGAAAAGAGGCCGACCTTGAGCCCGGCTCGCTGGGCGAGCCGAAAGCCCAATCCGTCGTGGACGTGGAAGAGCTTGACCACCTCGCCTCGCCAGGTGTAGAGCAGGTAGCCGTTGGTCAAGACCCCGTCGACGTCAAAAAGCAACCACTCAAGGCCCGCCGCGCGGCGCGCGAACACCTCGTCTCCGATCATCAGAAAAGCTCCAATCGCCAGAGGTCGTGGATGTGGACGATGCCATCCAGGACGCCGTTCTCGTCGCAGACGAAAAGCGACGTGATGCGGTTCTCTTCCATGAGCTTCAAGGCCGCCGAAGCGAGCTCGCCGCCGTCGATCGTGCGCGGTCCCGGGTGCATGCACTCGCCGGCCGTGCGCTTCAAGAGGTCCGCGTCACGCTCCAGGAGACGCCGCAGGTCGCCGTCGGAGAGGCAACCCGCGAGGCGGCCCTCCGGATCGACGACGCCCGTGATGCCAAGCTTGCCGCGGGACATCTCGTAGACCGTGTCGCGCAAGAGGGTCGCGGTCTCAACCCGCGGCAGGGCCTCGCCTTGGTGCATGACGTCGCGGACTTTCAGGAGCTGCTTGCCCAGCCGTCCGCCGGGGTGGAGCTCCGCGAAGTCCTCGTGGGTGAAGCCCCGGGCCTCGAGAAGCGCCATGGCGAGCGCGTCGCCGAGGGCCAGGGTGGCCGTCGTCGACGCCGTCGGCGCGAGGTTCAAAGGACAGGCCTCCTGGTCGATCCGGAGCGGCAGGTGGACGTCGGCGTGACGCGCCAGCGGGCTCGCCGGATTCCCCGTGATGACGACGATCGGCACCCCGAGGCGCTTGACCAGCTCGACCAGGCGCAGGAGCTCCTCGGTCGAGCCCGAATAGGACGCTCCGAGGACCACGTCGCCGCCCGACACCATGCCCAGGTCGCCGTGGATCGCCTCGGCAGGGTGGAGGAAAAGCGCCGGGGTGCCGGTCGAGGAGAGGGTTGCGGCGACTTTCTTCATCACCAGGCCGCTTTTCCCCATGCCGGTCGTGACGACTCGTCCACGGCAGGCGAGCAGCATCTCCACCGCGCGGTCGAAGCTCTCGTCGAGCTGCGGCAGGAGGGCCTCAATGGCCGCGGCCTCGATCTCCAGGACCCAGCGCGCCACCTCGCGCGGCGGCCGCGGTACCTTCGCCTCGCTCGGCGGCGCCTCGGCGAGCTTGACCGGTCCGCTCATCGGCCGGCCTCTACGAGCGTTCGGCGGAGCGCTCCGAGCGAGGCGAGCAAAGCCTCGGCGCGGGCCGGCGGCAACTGGGTCGTGGCGTCGGAGAGGGCGCGCTCAGGGTCCGGGTGGACCTCGACGAAGACACCGTCGGCTCCTGCCGCCACGGCCGCCCTGGCGAGGGGCTCGGCGTATTCGCGGGCGCCGCCGGTAACCTCGCCGCCGCCGGGGAGCTGGAGCGAATGGGTGACGTCGAAGACCACCGGGATTCCGGCCTTGTGCATCATGGCGAAGGAGCGCATGTCGACCACCAGGTTGTGGTAGCCGAAAGAATACCCCCGTTCGGTCACGAAGACGCGCTCGTTGCCCTCGGCGCGCGCCTTTTCGACGGCGCGGGGCATGTCGTCGGGGGCCATGAACTGGCCCTTCTTCAGGTTGACGGTGCGGCCGGTCGCGGCGGCGGCTCGAATCAGGTCGGTCTGGCGGCAGAGGAAGGCCGGAATCTGTAGAACGTCCGCGACCTCGGCCGCCAGCGCGCACTGCGCCGGCTCGTGGACGTCGGTCAAGATCGGCAGGCCGAGCTCTTCGCGGACTTTGCCGAGGATCCGCAGGCCCTCGGCGAGGCCCGGACCCCGGAAGCTCGTCACCGAGCTACGGTTGGCCTTGTCGAAGGAGGCTTTGAAGACGAAAGGCAGGGCGAGCCGCGCCGCCATCTCCTTCAAGGTCGAGGCGATCTCCAGGACCAAACCCTCGCTCTCGATGACACAGGGGCCGGCGATGACGGGCAAGGCGTCGACGCCGAGGACGATCCCGGGGGCGAGCTCGACGGGTGGGACGCGGGTCTGGTCGGATTCGGGCTGCGTCATGGTGGAAATCTACCATGGTCGCCTCCGGCTCTACGTGAAGGGGGCCAAGATCGCCACCGCGTGTGACGAGCACGGACGGGTGGACGACTTCACAACCGCGATCGGAGGTGGTAAGATGGAGACGTCCGCTTCAGCCACCCAAACCGGTGGTCCGGACGTTCCGCAATCCCGAGGTGTTTCATGCCACAAGCTCTTACCCGTAAGGTCACACTCTCACTTCCCGAGGAGCTCATCGCCTACGCGGACTCCAAGGCTGCTCAGATGGGTACGAACCGTAGCCGCCTGGTCAGCGACCTGCTCGAGAGCTTCCGCCAGCACGAACGGGAGGCTTTGGCCCGGGAGGGGTACGGCTTCTACGCCAAAGAAGCGGAAGAATTTGCCTCTCAAAGCGCCACGGCCGTTGGGGAAGCTCTCGATGACGACGGTCCGACGTGGTGAGAACTGCTCTGCGTTTCAACCTGGGTCTGGGCTGATTCGGCTCCAGAGATCGGCATGACGGACGGCCCAAGAAGAAAAACCGGGGAGCCGGCGCTTCGCGGCGACAGCCCCCCGGGCCCCGGCCCCTCAGCAGAGGGGACGGTGGGTCAGAGGATCAGCGGGATGGAGCCCAAGGCGCCGGAGCCGCTTCCATTTCCTCGGTCGCTTCCACGTCCTCGGCCGCTTTCACGTCCTCGGTCGCTTTCACGTCCTCGGTCGCTTCCACCTCCTCGATCGAGATCTCCTCGGTCGGGATGCCCTCGGGCACCGCGAGCTCGGAGACCTCGGGAGGCGGCTCCTCGGTGCGGCCCGGCTTGGTGATCGACGGACGGACGCGCCGCGCCAGCTCGTCGCGGCCCACCAGCCGGCACCAGTCCTCGAAGCTACGTGCTTCGCGCAGGAAGATCCGGTCGTAGAGCTTCATCTTCGTCTGCTTGTCGAGGTAGGCGCGCTCGACCCGGCGCTGGGCCTCGCCGCTCTCGGCGACGACGCCGCGCAGCTCCGCCACGTGGCGCTTCAGCACCTCGCGGTAGGGCTTGGGATCGAAGACCGCGCCAGGGACGACGGGATCGCCGAGGATCTCGGAGAGGTCGTCTGAATGCACGGTCTTCGTGATGCGCTCCAGCTGGTGCAGCAGCGGAACCGCCTCGCGGGCGGTCTCACCGCCGAACCCGAAGCGCCCCAGGTCGGCCTGGTCGTGGAGACCCTGGACGACACGGCGCAGGGCGACGGCAATGCGCACGCCGTCCTTGACGGAGTCGTCCCGCTTCCTCAAAAGGGCCGAATAGGCCGCCTTCTCGGAGTAGTGCGTCTCGTCGGAGACGACCAGCGCGCCGACGGCGCCCTGGAGCGTCCCGGCCGAGTTCCGGATGAGTGAATGGAAACCAAGCCCTTCCTGAAGCTCCGCCTGCGGTGGGTTGAGCTCCGCCTGCGGCAGGCTGAAGAGCTCCGCCTGTGGCGGGTTGAAGAGCATGGTGAGGTCGTCGGCAACAGCAGGTCCCTCCACGAGGAGGGCCCACTGGACGAAGGCTGCCGCCTTCTCACGGTCGGTCACTTCCTTGGACGTTTTCACGTTCATGATGTGTCTCCTTTCTCTTTGCCCGGCAGTGATGTCCCCCCAAGGGGACGGTGTCAGCCGGGCGGGTTTGGTTTTTGCCGGTGTCGCCACGAAACCCCGCGGTCTTGTCCGCGGCTTGCCGGCGTTTCTTGAAGGGACACTACGGAAAAGAAATCCGATCTGATACCAAGACGACGCTTTTGCAGTTTCTAATAGCGGGCGAAAATACGGCGAAGATCCCCTTGTTTACTGGGTCCAAGGGGCCTCGGAACCCAATTTTGCTCGTTACAAAAGCGTCGTCTTTGAAAAAAGACGCTGGAATGCGGGGAAATGGCACGGGACTTGCTGTTTGGTGGGTGGCAAGCCACATCACTACGCCGTGGCCCACCCTACTCCGACGAGGAAGTCCCCTTCCCTGACAGCGACGTGCTCTCCGCCGCGCAGTAGCACAGCGGCGTCGCCGAACGCGTCGGACGGCGCGCCAGCCACCTGCGGTCGACCTCCTCCAAACCGAGGTAGCGGTCGGCCAGCCGGCACGGCAGCGGGACGAGCACCGCCTGGCGCAGGTCGACGAGATGGTCGAGCGCCGCCGCCGCCGACTTGCGACGCACGGCGAGGCACGTCTCGCCGACCGTACGCCGCAGGGCGGCGTCCAAGGCCAGACCGTCGAGACACGAGCACAGCATCCGTTCGACGCTCTCCCGGGTGTCCTGCCGGACCCTGGCGGTGCGGAACTTGAGCTGGCCCAGGTCGGCGCTCACGGCGACGAGCTCGCGCTCCTCGCGCTCGGTGAAGAGCGGCGCCACCTCGGGCGCCTTCGGCCTCGGCCGACGGTTGAAGCCGAGCTCGTCGCGCAGATACCAGCGCACACGTTCCAGGCGCTTCTCGGCCAGCTCTGCCTCATCGCGCCGGCCGAGCACGATCCCGGAGAGCCAGCGCATGTGGTTGCGCACCTTTGTCCAGTCGCGGACGTCGTTGAGCCGGACCTCGAAATCGGCAAGGACCTCCAGGATCCGTTCGTCAATCGCCCGGTCGTCGCCACGGAGGAAGCAACCCAGCAGACCGACGGCGTCGCGGAAGAAGATCTGCGGCACGGCGTCGAGCGGGTTGCGCGTCAGGGCCTCGGCCACGGCGTCGATCGCCGCGCCCGGCTCGCCACGGTGGTGGAGGGCCATGCTCCGGAAGTTGAGCCAGCGTCCGACGGCGGTGCTGCGTTGGGTCTTCGAGAGAACCGGCCAGGAATCGTCGAGGTGGGTCATGGTCTCCGACACCCGGCGGTATTCGAGGGCGAAGTCCGCCCGGCGGTAGAGGTGATCGGCCTGGCAGCCCTCGCAGCAGCCGGCCACCGCCCTCGCCTGGCCCGCCAGCCATTGCGCCGCCGGCTGCCACTGGGCGAGAGCCACCGCCGCGTTGAACCGGACGCCGAGGCCACGGTGCACGACGTGGCGGTTCTGCGTCCTCTCGGCGATCGCCATGGCCGCCTCGGCGAGCAGGAGCGCGCGGTTGGGATCCTCGTAGGCGATCGCCTCGCAGTGGTCGAAGAAGGGGAGATAGAGCTCCGGGTTCAGGTAGCGCTCCTCCTTGTCGTCGAAGATGGAGCGCGGATTCGCGAGCGCCTTGCGGAGCCAGAGCTTGAGGGCCTTAGGACGGACTGGGGACGACTTCATCCGATGTCGCCCCCCGGCGAGCCGTCGCCGCTCCACACGACGACGAATCCGTCGCCCAAGGCCGCGACGGCCGGCGAACCCAGCTTCTCGGGCGGGTAGGAGTCGACCTGGAAGTCCGGCCCCCAGGGGACGGGCTGGCCTTGGACAGCGGGCACCGTGACCGTGAACGGAGCCAGCGTCACCAGGAAAGCCGCCGCTCCGAGGAGGAGGGGTGGGTGGCGCTCGTGCATGCCGTTAGACTATATGCCCTTGGCGCAAATTGCAAGCCCTGAAGCGATAAATCTCGTCGCCGGCCGCCTGAAGGCGGCCGCCGCCAGGACGGCGCGAACCTCGCTCAGGTCCCCGAGGCCCGCCGGAGAACGACACAGCAAGGATCCGGGAAGCGCGGCGGTAGCGGCGGCGCAGGCAATCTTGGAGTCGCGCGGCTCGGCGCCACGCCTGTATCGTAATTCGCTCGTCTTCCTTGCTTTGCGAGGCGGGCGCGCCGGCTGAGCTCGCGGCGCTCCTGGTCGACCTCGGCGCCGTCGCCCCGGACGCCCTGGCCGACCTCCTCCTCGGCGACGAGAACGACGCAGGTGGAGGCCGTCCTCGCGACGCTTCCGCCCGAGGCGGCGGTCCACACGGCGATCCGCTTGTCGCGGGCCTCCGGCGCTGGAGTCCACGGCCGTCTCTGCTGCGCGGTACGAGGTGTCCTCTTCTTTGTCGCTCTTCTCTTCTCCGCGATGCCACGAAGCGGGACCGGCCGGAAATGTCAGGGATTACCCTCATGACTCGCCCCGAGAGGGCGATTCAGGACGCCAAAATCGGCCGATCGCGGCACAATCGGTCGATAAAAACGTTTTTGCCGAACGATTGTGCCGCCGGGACGTGATTCAGGCACCCTCCAACGGACCAATGTGCCGCGTTTTGCCGATTTGGGCGCCAAAATCCCGAGAATTCGTCGGAATCAGGTGGCCTATTCATGATTTCCCCGGGAAACACGAGGTCTGTTGTCGAATCCTGTGAGGGAAACCGGGGAGTCCCAGGTGCCTGGAATGGGCTTTCATGAGGGAGCGGGAGCTTCATCCTCAGGGTCGACCAACTAGGAGCGCAGCCCTAACCCGTGACCCTCCGAAGCAGGCCCTCCCCGGCGCGGCAAACCTCGCCCGACGCCACAAGCCGTCCCACCGCCTCTTGCAACGCCGTCAAAATCCTGCCGCCACGACGCAACCGCGCGAACGCCAACCCGATGCTCTCCTGCGCCCAATAGGCCGCATCCTGGACCGCCTCGTCCTCGGCGACGGCTTCCTCGGTGTCGAGCACCGAGAGGACGGCCATCTCCCAGAGACCCTCGCTGTACTCTGCGGGATCCGCGAGCACCGCGCGGACGTAACCCCGCCGCGGACGATCGAAGAGCTTACGGCGCACACCCCGACGGATCGCGTCGTCGATCGCGCGGGCGAGCTTGCCGTCGCGGCGGAAGCGCTTGAAGGTGACGAGGCCGTCGGAGCGGAGGGTCTCGGCGACGGTGCGGAGGGCGTCGAGGAGGGGGAGGGGGCCCTCGCCGAGGAGGGTATCGTGAATGATATTTACCCGGATATCTGCGTCAACGTCGGAAAAAGCTGCTGTACCTGCGTCACTCAGGCTTGAGAGCTTTCCTTCGGCAGCCTGAGTAGATCTTTCCGGCCTAGCTGAATTGAGTCGACTCTGATGGGCCCTAGGCTCCAGCGTGGAGTTCTCTGAGCCCACTTCCGCCGACATAGAGGTAGAACTTAAACGCCAAGCTTCTGCCGTCATTTCGGCAAGGGCTACTTGGCGTGCCGCAGAGGATCTCTCCAAGGAAGACCGAAGATCCTCGCAAAGAGAGTTCAGCGCGTCTAGGATCTTAACAATCCTTCGCTGCTCGCCAGTTGGCGGTATCGGTATCAACACATTGCGTAACTTGGTGCCATTGAAATTCGCCTGCCCTGTCTGCTGTGTTACTCCCGGCCCTAGCTGCTCTTGACGAAAAAATAATGTCTGCAAGTAGTAGTTTACGTACCTTGAAATGTCGCGGCTTGAGCATAAGCGTACGCGTATGAGGTAAGACGCGAACGAGTACTCGTTGTCGGCCTCTTCATAGACCCCAGCCTTTCCGACCAGCTCGTAACTATTCGTGCGATTGAACAAAATATCGCCTTTAGAGAGGAGCAATCTTGAGACTCCTTCCGTGTTCCGCGGTATGTACTTCAAGTTTCTTAAATCGAGAGATCCCTTCTGTATGTTGCTCATTCTTAGCGTCGGTATGCCCTCGACTTCCTCATGTGCTTTCTGTGACGTTCCGTAGTCGACCGAGAGGGCGATGTCATCGAGACGTGCCCACTTCCAGCTAGCTGGAATTGAGAAGGGTTCTTGGATGGTCCGGCCTGCGCCGTCGGCGACTCTTTTCAGAGGCCGCTGGCCTCCTTCTGCCTTTGCAGCCTTGCAAGTTGCAAGAAAGGAAGCTGCGGACCCGTCCGCCGGGTCTCGGTGAGTCAGTTTGCCCTTTATGCCAAGATCAAATGCGGCTTTCCGCAATTTCTCGACGTTCTTCGGATCCGAGTAGAGCAAATCGAAGTGATCGCAGATGCGCTGCCAGTGCTCGGCGAGTTCGTCCGGGTTCTCGGCGTTGACGAGGGCTTCTAGGGAGGCGGTGTTGAAGCGTGTGCAGGCTCTGCGGCATTCGTCCTGTTTCTCCTCCAGGTCGTCGCAAAAAGCCATGAGTTCATTTACTTTGGCGACGATATTTTGCTGCTCGGAAAGTGAAGGAAGCGGGAGAGGGAAATCGCGAAGTCGAGACATGCTTAGCCCCTCCCTTGATATCCCCACTTGCATATCCATGATCCGGCCCTGCGAATACGGAGAAACTAGATACAGATGCAGGAAATGTCTAAGCTCCGGAATAACTGGTCTAACAATCGCCACATGTTGACTTACATTTGCTTCGTCGAAGTTGGCGGGCACTAAGGCGCTACGGCCAATTGAAGCACCCGTAATATTTAGCAAGACATCTCCGTCGCGAACGCAGGTCGCAGCCATTTTTTCGTGTATTTCGCGTGGTATCCTGGCGATACCAGCTGATCGTAGCCCGTTGTTCCATACGTTTTGAGATCTTATGAACTTCACCCCTTCCGAAACGTAAGCAGTCTTTCCTCCAAGAGGGGTGCTCCCTGCACCGAGCTTGGAGGTCACCTCCTCGACCGTGGTCCAGCACCAGGTGACGGGACATGGGAAGGCTGGTTGGACAGCAGGCTTTTCTGTCTGGAATTTTTTTGCCTGTTTCTTGGAGACAAAGGCACGTCGTCGAGTCCTCACCTCTTCGAGGAGCTTCTTGGCGGAATCGGCCGCATCTACTGGTGGCAATAGTCTGCCTTGCACGGCAAGCTGAAGAATCAAGTCTCGCAACCGCCGAACGCCACTTGGCGCCTCAGCGATTGTCTCGAAATTCCGGTTGAGCAGTTGAGCGTCCATCACCCTACGCTCAGCGCTTCCGTCAGACTCGCCTTCAGCTTCTCGCGGATCTCCGCCGCTTCGGCTGCCGCTTGCTGGTAAAACGCCAACAGCTCGTCTGGATCTCCAGGGCCGTCGTCCGCCGCATGCGGGTTCTTGACGTCGAGATCGTAACCGCTCTCGGCGATGTCGCTGGCTCGGCCACTCCATGCGTGCTCGCCCGCACGACGTCGGCTCCACCACTTCTTCTCCGGTTCGAATTCCTCGATCCGCAACGGCTTCGTCTTCGAATACGACTTGTACCCCTCCGGGTAGGGATGCTCGTAGTACCAAACCTCCTTCGTCGGTCGACCCTTGGTGAAAAAGAGCAGGTTCGTCTTGATTCCCGTATAAGGGCTGAAGACCCCGTTGGGCAAGCGGACGATCGTGTGAAGGTCGCACTCGGTGAGGAGCTTCTCCTTGATCCGCGTCTTCGCTCCCTCTCCGAAGAGGGTCCCGTCAGGCAGGACGATCGCCGCGCGGCCGCCGGGCTTCAAGACGTGCATGATCAGGAGAAGAAAGAGGTCCGCCGTCTCCCGCGTCCGGAACTTGGCCGGGAAGTTGAGCTCGATGCCGTCTTCCTCCATGCCGCCGAAGGGCGGATTGGTGACCACGACGTCAACACGATCGCGCGACCCGTAGTCGCGCAGTGGACGCGCCAGGGTGTTGTCGTGGCGGATGAACGACGGCACCTCCATCTCGTGGAGCAGCATATTGGTCACGGAGAGCAGGTGCGGCAGGGCCTTTTTCTCGACGCCGCGAATCGAGCGCTGAAGCGTCTCCTCGTCGGCGACTCTTTTGACGTACTTCGAGCGGACGTGCTCGATCGCACAGGTGAGAAACCCTCCCGTGCCACAGGCCGGGTCGAGGACGACCTCGCCGAGCTTCGGGTCGACCATGTCGACCATGAACTGGGTGACGGCCCGGGGCGTGTAGTACTCGCCGGCGTTGCCGGCGCTTCTGAGGTCGGAGAGGATCTTCTCGTAGATGTCGCCGAACTGGTGGCGGTCGCTCGCCCGGTTGAAGTCGATCTCGCCGAGCTTGTTGATCACCTGACGCATCAGCTGGCCCGACTTCATGTAGTTATAGGCATCCTCGAACGCGGCACGGACGACGCCCGCCGCGAGGTTCTTGCCGACTGGAAGGTCCTTCAGGGACTTGAAGAGCCGGTTGTCGACGAAGTCGAGGAGCTCTTCGCCGGTCAGGCCCTCGTCGTCCTTGGCCCAGTTGCGCCAGCGAAGCGGCTCGGGGATGGGCGAGCGGTAGTTGTCGTCGAGGAGCTCGCGCTCGGCCTCCTTTTCGTCGAAGATCTTCAAAAAGAGCATCCAGACGAGTTGGCTGATGCGCTGGGCGTCGCCGTCGAGGCCGGCGTCCTTGCGCATGATGTCCTGGATCGTCTTGACGGTGGTCGAAAGCGACATGTGGGTGGCTCCGTCGTCCGTGAGGGGTTTCTGAGGTCAGGCGACGTCGAAGAGGGCGTCCTGGAGGCTCTTGACGGCGTCCTGGTAGCCCTCCTTGCCGCCGAAGCGCTCGACGATCTCGTGCGGGGTTCCGAGCTCGTTGAGAGGCCTGAGCTTCAGGACCTGCATGCTGTCGAGGTCCTCGACGCCTTCGTCGGCGTACTTGTCGAGGAGGGCTTCGAGGACGGCTCGGGCGGCGTCGCCGTAGCGGGTGAAGTAGCTGCGCTTGCGGACGCTCTCGGCCCGCTCACGCCGGGTCAGGGGCGGCTGGTCGAAGGCGACGTGGCAGATGATGTCGAAGGGTCCGCAGTTGCGGTCGACCTCGATGGCCAGGTCTTCGAAGACGACACCGTGGTCCTCGAGCTCCTCGACGATCGCCTTCTTGCGCTCGGCCGCGGACCACCGGCGAAGGAACTCGTCGAGGGAGCCGAATTCCTGGCGCACGGTCTTGCGGGTGTAGTCGCGTAGGGTCTCGGTGATGAGGCGGCCCTTGCCGTCGAGGTATTGGGTCCGTTCCGAGACGACGTCAACGGTGACGTCCTCGACGCGGTAGCGCTGCCGCTCGCGGTCCTCGGGCGGTTCGATCGGATCGCCGGGTCGTGGGTCGTAGATCGAGATGGGGTCGCCGTCGAAGTCGGGGTCGGCGAAGCGGTCGGTGGCCCGCTTGAAGTCCATGATGGTGAAGAAGAGCTTGCTGTATTCCTCGCGGATGCGGGTGCCGCGTCCGATGATCTGCTTGAACTCGGTGGTCGACTCGATACGCCGGTCGAGGACGATGAGCTTGACGGTCTGGGTGTCGACGCCGGTGGCCAGGAGCCGCGAGGTGGTGACGACGACGGGATAGAGCTCCTCGGGAGTGCAGAAGGTCTCGACCTCGGCCTTGCCTTCGGCGTTGTCGCCGGTCATGCGCATGACGTAGCGGCGGTCGGTGGCGGCGAGCTCGATGTTCTCGTTGACGAGGGCCTGGCGCATGCGTTCGGCGTGGTCGATGTCCTCGCAGAAGACGATGGTCTTGTCGAAGCGGTTCGTGGCGCGGAGATATTCGGTGACCTTCTTGGCGACGAGCTGCGTGCGCTGGTCGAGGACGAGCTGGCGATCGAAATCACGCTGGTTGTAGACGCGGTCCTCGATCTCCCGTCCGTATTTGTCGAGCTTGCCGGCCTCGGGTCGCCAACCTTCGAGGTCGCGGTCGAAGTCGAGGCGGATGACCTTGTAGGGGGCGAGGTAGCCGTCTTCAATGCCTTGCCTCAGGGAGTAGGTGTAGACGGGCTCGCCGAAGTAGGCGATGTTCGAGACGTCGCGGGTTTCTCTCGGCGTGGCGGTGAGGCCCACGTGGACGGCGCTTTGAAAGTAGTCGAGGATCTCGCGCCAGGCAGAGGCCTCGTCGGCGCTGCCGCGGTGGCACTCGTCGATGACGACGAGGTCAAAGAAGCCGGGGGAGAACTGCTTGTAGACGTTCTTGACTTCTTCGACGCCACTGATTGCCTGGTAGAGCGCCAGATAGACCTCATAGGACTTATCGGCTTTGCGCTGGGTGACCTTGGTCATGACGCCGCCGAAGGGTCTGAAATCGTTGTTGCGGGTCTGGTCGGCGAGGGCGTTGCGGTCGATGAGGAAGAGGGTGCGCTTGGCGAGCCCTGCTTTTCTGAGGCGCCAGATGGTCTGGAAAGCGACCAGGGTCTTGCCGGTGCCGGTAGCCATGACGAGAAGCGCCCGCCGGTCACCGCGGGCCACCGCCTCGACGACGGCGTTGACGGCGTTGACCTGGTAGTAGCGGAGCCGCCGGGCGGGATCGGAGTAGTAGTCCTGAGTGACGGTGGGGAGGGTCTCGTCGCCAAGGCCGCGCCAGGCTCGGTAGCGCCGCCAGAGCTCGTCGGGGCTCGGAAAGGCGCCGAGGGGGATCTCGCGCTCGACGGTATCGCTGCTCTGCGCCGTGCGGTCGTGCTCGAGGAAGGCGTCGCCGTTCGTGCTGTAGACGAAGGGGACGTCGAGCATCTCGCCGTAGTCGAGCGCTTGCTGCATGCCGGAGCCGACGCTGTGCTCGTTGTCCTTGGCCTCGACGACGGCGAGCGGCAGGTTCTCCTTGTAGTAGAGGACGTAGTCGGCCTGCCGGTAGGGGCGCCGCGACGCCATGCGCCCGCGGACGAGGACGCGTCCGGCGGTGAGGCGGACCTCGCGACCGATCTGGATCTCGCCGTCCCAGCCAGCGTCGGCGAGGGCCGGGGTGACGACCTGGTCGCAGAGCTCTCTTTCGCTGAGTGGCTTCTTGTTGACCGCCATCTGGTCCCTACCCGACGTTTGCCCTCGGAATCTACCACGGGAGCCCGGCCCTTGCGGTTCGTCAGTCTCCTGAGGCCGGGGCGACGGCACCGAGTCTCGGCCTCTCGGCCGTCGGGCTGGTATCCTTCCGGACGATGAAAGCACTCAGCCTGCGGCAGCCCTGGGCCTGGTGCGTCGTCCACGGGGACAAACGGATCGAGAACCGGTCCTGGAGATACCTGCCGCGCTACCGCGGTCCGCTCTTTCTCCACGCCTCGACCTGGTGGCGCGAGGGCGAGGCCCACCGGGACCTGCGCGCCCTCGCCGCCAAAGGCCTCCTCGACGACGAGACGGCGGTGCTTGAGAGCGCGCGCGACGAGCGCGGCGGACTCGTCGGCCTCGTTACCGTGGTCGACGCCGACTGGAACGGCGAGCGTCCTACGGATCCGTGGGCCCGTCCCGGAGCGGTGGGGATCCGGCTCGCCGCCGTCGAGGCGCTGGAGTTGGTCCCCTGCCGCGGACGCCTCGGTCTTTTCGAGCCCACCTTCGAGGATCCCGGAGACGCCGCGCGGGTCGCCGAGATCTGGCGGCGCTACCTGGCAAGAGCTTCGGAGGTGCGTGACATCTCAAAATGAGGGCGATCGTGTCGCGGCAAAGACGCGGCGGTTGAGCCGCCGCGAAGACAAGGCCGAGGCCGGGCGGCGATCCGCCTGCCACACCGACTCTCCGTGGCCGGCCATCCACCGTCCGAGGCTCCGTTCGAGGCTCTCGGGTCCTGGGCCCGGGCGGCGATCCGCTTGCCACCCGGAAGGACCTGGGTCGACTCGGCTAGGGGAGCCGGATCTGGTGCTCCGCGAAAGCTGGAGCGAAGCCGTCGGGCTACGGAAGAGTAGTTGCCGACCGCATCTCGATACCACCGGACCCTACGGTGCGCGCGCCGCAGCTCTATCCCGACCTGGAGGCGACTTTAGTCGTCTTTTCATCTATAGCACGGGTCTTTAGGCCCGTTGCGGAGGTCGGGACCGTCACGCCGATTCCCTCCAGGATGCCCGTCAAGCCGAGCGCTGCCGTTTTCCGGGGATAAATCCCCGGGCTACATTTTAAAGGACGCCCTACGGGCTTACCGGCTAAAGCCGGAAGATCCCAATGGATGCCGTCGCGGGCGAGCGTTCCATGTCGTCCAGAGCCAAGCTCCGTCGCCAAATTTGCCGCTACAGCAAGAAACTCGGCGACGTTGGCCAGTCCACACCCTTAATTCCTGGTCGGTAAAATGTCCCATGGGTATTTTCTGAGACCCTCTCCCGGGTCCCGGAAATGCCATCCCGATTTTCCAGGTCCCTTTCCCGGGTCCCGGAAATGCCATCCCGATTTTTCAGGTCCCTTTCCCGGGTCCCGGAAATGCCACCCGGATTTTTCAGGTCCCTTCCCGGGTCCCGGAAATGCCACCCGGATTTTTCAGGTCCCCTTCCCGGGTCCCGGAAATGCCATCCGGATTTTTCAGGTCCCCTTCCCGGGTCCCGGAAATGCCACCTGGATTTTTCAGGTCCCCTTCCCGGGTCCCGGAAACGCCACCCGGATTTCTCAGGTCCCTTCCCGGGTCCCGGAAACGCCACCCGGATTTTTCAGGTCCCCTTCCCGGGTAGAGGGAACGCCACCCGAAAAGCTCGTCCCCTCCTCCCGGGTCCCAGGGACGGCACCCGAAAAGCCCCCGGTCAGGCCACGGCCTCCACCGGCACCTCGGCCCGCTCCTCGGCCCGCTCCGGCGACTCGCGCAGCCGCCGTTGCTCCTCCAGAGCGGCCCCGAGATGCAGGAGACGAAGAGAGGGGAGCGACTTGATGTCGCCGACCGTGCCGCCGATCTCGACGATCACCACGTCATCCCCGTCGGTGGAAATCTACCACGCTCGCGGCCGGCTCTACGTGAAGGGGTCCAAGATCAGAATTCCGCAATCTTCGAAGTCCCGGACGTTGCGCGTGACCAGCGTCAGCCCATGGACGCTGGCTGTCGCCGCGATCATCATGTCGGCCTGAGTGCGATCTTTGCCCTTCGCCTGCAACCGCCCCCGAAGCTGCCCCGAGACCCTCGCGACCTCGACGGTGACCGGGAAGATCTCGCAGCGCTCCTCGAAGAAGCGGTCGAACCAGGCCGCGATCCGCGGTATCGGGTTACAGGCCAGCCCATACAGGATCTCGTCGAGCGTCACGACCGAGATCGCCACCGCGGACATTCCCTCCATCCAGGCCAGGACGCCGCTGTTCGGCTCGCGACGGGTCAGCTCACTGAGGACGGTGGTGTCGCAGAGATGCATCCTTCAGGGCTTCCGGGAAGGGATTGGGCCGGTCCTTGCGGCTGGCCTCCGGAAGCTCCCAGCCTCCCTCTTCGGCACAGATCGCCCGCAGCTCGGCAAACTCCTCGCCAATCGACTTCCGCTCGCGGTTCTGCTTCCAGCGTAAGAATTCCTCGAACGTCTCGCCGCAGACCACCGCCGCCACCAACCTCTGACGGTTGTAGATCCGCTGCGGCTCCTTCTCGGCGGACCTCAGGACCTCGGAAAGCCTTTGCTTGGCTTGTGCGACGTTCCATTCCATCGTCTTCACCTCTTGGGCGAGCCCATATGCCTATTCTGTCTACCTTAGATGTCCATGTCAAGAGGGTGGACCGTCGTTACCGTCGTCGGCCCACCTCGCTCAGGCCACGACCTCCACCGGCACCTCGGACCGCTCCTCGGCCCGCTCCGGCGATTCGCGCAGCCGCCGCTGTTCCTCCAGAGCGGCGGCGATGTAGGAGACGAAGAGCGGATGGGGCTCGATGGGGCGCGACTTGTACTCGGGATGGAACTGGCAGGCCAGGTACCACGGGTGGTCGGCTAGCTCGACCATCTCGACGAACTTGCCGTCGGGGCTCATGCCGGAGACGGTGAGGCCGTGGTCGACGAGCATCCGGAGGTACTTTTGGTTGACCTCGTAGCGGTGGCGGTGGCGCTCCGAGATCTCGGCCTGGCCGTAGATCTTGCGCGCCAGGGTCCCCTCGCGCAACTGGCAGGGATAGGCGCCGAGGCGCATGGTGCCGCCCATGGCCTCGACCCCCAGGAGGTCGCGGAGCTTGTAGATCACCGGGTCCGGGGACTCCGCGTCGAACTCGCTCGAGTTGGCGCTAGCCAGACCGCAGACGTTGCGCGCGAACTCGATCACCATCGACTGCATCCCCAGGCAGATCCCGAAAAAGGGGACCTTGTTCTCCCGGGCGTAGCGGATGGCGCGGATCTTGCCCTCGGAGCCGCGGCGTCCGAAGCCGATCGGCACCAAGAGCCCGTCGACCTCGAAGATCTCCGGCGGCCAGTGCCCTCCCTCGATCTCCTCGGCGCTGATGAACACAATCTTCACGACCGCGTCATTGGCGATGGCGCCGTGGGCCAGGGCCTCGTTCAGGCTCTTGTAGGCGTCCGGGAGCTCGACGTACTTGCCGACGATGCCGATCCGGACCTCGTGCTTCGGGTGCTTGAACTTGTTGACCAGTGTCTCCCACCCGGAAAGGTCGCCTTCGTAGTGGGGGAGATGGAGGAGGTCGAGGAGGATCTCGTCAAGCCCCTCGCGGCTCAGGTGCAAAGGCACCTCGTAGATCGTGGAGACGTCCTGGGCGGCGATGACGTGGCGTGGCTCGACGTTGCAGAAAAGCGCGATTTTCTTGCGCAGGTCCTCGGGCAGCGGCCGGTCTACGCGGCACAGCAGCACGTCGGCCGAGATGCCGATCGCCCGCAGCTCGCGCACCGAGTGCTGGGTGGGCTTGGTCTTGAGCTCGTCGGCGGCGGCGACGTAGGGGACGAGCGTCAGGTGGAGATGGGCGGCGTTGAAGCGTCCGAGCTCCTGGCGGAACTGGCGGATCGCCTCGACGAAGGGGAGCGACTCGATGTCGCCGACCGTGCCGCCGATCTCGACGATCACCACGTCGTGGCCGTCGGCGAGACGCTTCATCGCGTCCTTGATCTGGTCGGTGATGTGGGGAATGATCTGGACGGTCTTGCCCAGGTAGTCGCCGCGGCGCTCCCGGTTGATCACGGTCTCGTAGATCTTGCCCGTCGTGTAGTTGTGGAGCTTCGAGGTCACGGTGTGGGTGAAGCGCTCGTAGTGTCCGAGGTCGAGGTCGGTCTCGGCGCCGTCGTCGGTCACGTAGACCTCGCCGTGCTGGTAGGGCGACATGGTCCCGGGGTCGACGTTGACGTAGGGGTCGAACTTCATCAGCGTGACCTTGAAGCCGCGGGCTTCGAGCAGCGCGCCGACCGAGGCCGCGGCCACGCCCTTGCCAAGCGCCGAGACGACGCCGCCGGTGATGAAGATGAATTTGGTCATGGGTCAAGGGCTCCTCGTAGAGCTAGGAAAGAGGTCCGGCGGCGGTGAGCTTCGCCGCCGCGCGGACCAGGTCTTGAACGGTGTCGACGCCCGGCTCGCTGCCGGTGACGTCGAGGACGCGGATCGGGATACCGTTTTCCAGCGCCCGCAGCTGCTCCAGGGATTCGCTCGTCTCGAGCGGTGTGCGCGGGAGCGTTGCGAGCCGCAACAGGGTCTGGCGTTGATATCCGTAGATTCCGACATGCAATCGGGCCTCGGCCGCCCCCTCCTGGCGCGGGTAGGGGATTCGGGAACGGCTGAAGTAGAGCGCGTAGCCGCGCCGGTCGCAGACCACCTTGACGGCGTTCGGGTCGTCGCGCTCGGCCTCCTCGGCGGGCGCGGCGAGCGTCACCATGGGGTCGTCGGGGTGCTCCAGCAGGTGGCGAGCCACGACGGCGATGGCGGCCGGGTCGATCAGGGGCTCGTCGCCCTGCACGTTCAAGACAGCCGACGTGTCCCAGTCGCGGGCGGCGTGGGCGATCCTATCCGTTCCGCTGGCACAGGTGGAGGGGGTCATCTCGCATTCGCCGCCGAAACCGTGGACCACGTCGCGAATCCGTTCGTCGTCGGTCAGGACGACGACCCGGGCGATGCCCTCGGCCATCTCCGTCCGGCGGTAGACGTGCTCGATCATCGGCCGGCCCGCCAGCTCCAGGAGGGGCTTGCCGGGCAGCCGGATCGAGGCGTAGCGGGCCGGGATGGCGGCGACGACGGTGGGGGCCGACACGACGGGCTCAGGCTTTCCGGAGTCCGGGGATGGTTTTTACGGCGGGCACGTCTAAATCTAGCGCGCCGGGTTCGGTGAGTGCAAGGCCAGGGTCACCAATGGGCGGCAACCGTCTCCAGTCTATGGCGCGGGCATATCAAGAAGGAGCTTGACGCAGGGGCAGATGGCAAGCTGGTCTACTCCGGCGCCTTCTGGGCTCTGGGTGGCAAGGCCAAGCAGACGAGAACGACGTATCGGGTTAGAGCGTGACGGCTTCAGCTCAACGGCCCCTACGTAGCTCGGCTTGGCCTTGTCCGAGCGCGCGCAGCGCGCTCGGCCTACGGCCGAGAGAAAACAAGGCCCCGCATCCCGGGACCAAGCCGCGCCATACCGGGGCCAGGGGCAGTGAACCGGACTTGTTGCCAGGGAGAGCAACTGGCAGAGCCCGTCGTTCGTAGATTGGCACAGAGCGGAGCAGCTACAGTCAACATCTCTTCAATGTCTATGGAATATGCAGGCAAGGCCTACCACTGCTCCTTGATTCCGACTGCCAACATTCTTCTTGACTCAGCCAATGCCACTCGCGTAGACTATTGGCAGGAGGAAATCTCATGGCTCAAGCCAACGCCGCAGCGGCAATCCAAGAGACCCGGGCAGACATCGCCAAGATGGCAGCCAAGATTGACCAACTCCAGAAGGAGCTCGACCAACATCGGGAAAAGCTGGAATTTTTGCAGGAGGTCGAGGCCTATTTCACCGAAAAGCTGGCAGGTACAGCCCCGACTGGCGACGACGCCCCAAGGGCCACGAATGGCGAAGCCAGCCGCAGTGGAGAAGGCCAGACCGAGGCAGTGCCTGAATCGAATGGCGGCGAATTCGCTGGCATGACGACTCTGGAGGCCACCCTCGTGTACCTTGGAAGAGTCGGCCCTCCCGGTCGCGACACGCGTGAGCTGATCGACAACCTGAGGGCCGGAGGGTGGAAGAGCGAGGCGGAAAATGTCTATACGTCGGTCTTCGGGACCCTGAATCGCATCTCCAAGCGTAGCAACACCGACCTGGACAAGGTCGACGGCAAGTGGTGCTTGAAGTCCTGGAACGACGATCCCGAGCAGGGGAGGCTCGATATCGAGTAGAAAAGCGAAGGCCGGGCGAACCCGGCCATCTTCAACCATGCCTACTTCTTTGGCGATCCAACCAAGACACAGTCCAAAGAAGTAAGGCCCCGAGGGCGCAAAGCGCCACAAGGACTTGGTCCAACCAAGTCTATCGCGTGGCGCCTTCGGGAGCAACCCCAGAACGGAGGTGCCAAATGTGGCCCATACATTCCCGAGATCTCGGCTTGACCCGGTGGGACAGAAACCGCCCCGATTTGCCGCGTTCTGACGCTGGCGGTGAGCTTTGGCTCCGAGGGTCTGCTTGCCCTCTGGCCCTGGTACTTGGGTCGGCCTGGAGTGCTCCTTCCAAGGCCGACCACAGAGCCACCCGGTCTTTGACGACGTTCCAGAAGCTGTATAGGCTGGCTACTCATTGGCCACCGACGGCTACCGTCTATGGAGGAGCTGCGAGTTATGCGACTCGAATCCGCGAGGGACCTGAAGCAAGAGTTGCAGAGATCGACGAACCGGGGTGCCGTGCGGACGCAGGGCAGGCGCTGGGAGGGCGAAGCCATCGCCCCGCTACATGATGACCGCATCGCTCTCGGCATCACGCGATGCCGCCACGAAGGATTCGCCTTGGCGGTGCGGGTGCAATCCCGGAGTTAAGCCGCTCAACTCCAGGTCGAGGCGATCCGCCGTCAGGCACGAGACGAAGTCGACGTGCGCTATGTCGGGTCGGTGAACAAGCGGTCGAAACTCTGGTACCGGCAGGCGAATCGGCCTCTGCTGATGGGTTGTTCTATCGGCCATTTGGCCGTCGAGGCCGGAACTCTCGGTTGCTTCGTCAGAGATCGTGAGAGTGGTGACGTCCTTGTCATCTCGAACAACCATGTCCTCGCTCGGGAAGGCATGGCCCACCTTGGAGACGCGGTCCTCCAACCCGCTCTGGCCGATGGCGGCGACGAGTCACGGCACATGGTGGGTAGGCTCGCACGGTTTCAACCGTTAGTCACGGAAGGCGTCAACCAGGTGGATGCGGCAGTAGCCTCGCTTCAAGAGGACGTCGATCATGATCTCAGGACTTTGTCCGGGCTCGGTCAGTTGGTTGGTCTTGGTGATTCGCTCCTGGACGGAGGTATGGAAGTGGCCAAGATTGGCCGTACCACAGGAGTGACTCGAGGTCGGGTGACGGCTTTTGAGCTCGACAATGTCGTCGTCCACTTCGAGCGAGGTGCCTTGCGGTTCGACCGCCAGGTGGAGATCGAAGGCTCGGACAGTGCGCCCTTCAGCCGTGCAGGCGACAGCGGTGCGCTGATCGTGGACCGAGATCTTCGGGCCATTGCCCTGCTCTTCGCCGGTACGGACTTCGGCGGTGCCAACGGTGAAGGCCTGACTTACGCCCATTCCCTGGTGTCGGTGCTCGACTCCCTGGCCGTCGATCTGCTATTCTGAGCACATGGACGCTCGTACTCTCGAAGAAGCACGCGCCGCCAAGCCCAAGGCCCTGGAAGTCTTCGCAGCCCTGGCGTCGGTCGTCGGGGTCGGCGTCACTCGAATCGGAGATGGGTACGGCGTGAAGGTGAATCTCGAAGGCAAGCCGGCGACAGAAACGGAGTTGCCGGCAAGCGTCGCCGGTGTCCCCGTGCAGGTCGAGATCGTCGGTACCGTCCGCAAGCAACCACGATCCTCGATGTTTCGAGCTGCAATCGTCGGTTCTACGTCTCGATAACCGGCGCCGGGTTTCCGCGGCGGGGTGCTGTGGAGCACTTTCCGCAAGGTGCGCGGCGGTGCTAGCCTTCCCGAACCATGACCGCGCCGCGACGATTCACCTCCCCATGGCGCTTCTTCGCCGCCGTGGCCGCCGCGGCTCTCGTCCTGGCGGCCCTCGAGCGGACGGTGACAGCACTGCGGGCGGAGCTTTCCGAACCCGGCCGCGGCGCCTGCTGGATCTGGGCGCCGGGAGTCCACGAGAGCGTGGAGCCCCTGGCATTTTTCGCGGTCCGCGACTTCGACCTCGACGAGCCGGGCCATGCCTCGCTCACCATCGTGGCCGACGAGGAGTACGTCGTCTACCTGAACGGCCGGCGCGTCGGCTCCGGCTCCTACCGCGACCGCTCGCCAGCGGACCTCTACGAGGTGGGCGACGTGACGAAGGCCGGCGGAAACCGGCTGGCCGTGGAGCTGCGCTCGAGCCGTGGCGCCGGGGGATTGCTGGCGAACCTCCGCCTGGGCCAGGAGGAGGGACCGCGGATCGTGACCGACGGCGACTGGAGGGTCTTTCGCCGCTACGATCCCGCGATCCTTCATGGCTGGAGGCTCGAAGGCGGCGAGCCGGCAACGGTCTGGCGCGGTCATCCGGCCGGACGCTGGCGTCCGGCTCCGGCCGGTGAGGCGCGGCCGTGGCCGAAGCCCGCCTTCCCGCCCGAAGCGCTGCGCCGCGCGGTCCGTCTACGCCCGATGGAAGGCGACTGGCGCGAGCTTTCGACGCGGCGAGCCTTGTCCCAGATCGGGGTGCGGGCGATCTACGACTGGGGCGAAGAGCTGACAGGCGTCCTCCATCTCGAGCTTGCCTCCGACGGCGGCGAAGCCGGGCTCCTCTATGTCGGCACCGAGTCCCCGGAGAACCGCCCGCCGCCGGCCGACGCTCTCGTTGTGCCGGTGCCCGGCCGCGCCAGCTGGTCCGACGCCCACGTGCGCACCTTTCGCTACGCCTATCTGGTCGGCGTCGAGCTGCGGGAGGCGCCCGAGGTCCGCCGCGTCGACGGCGCCGCGGCCGCCGCGGCCGCGGCGCCGGGACCATGGCCCGGCATCTTGGGAATCGTCCCGCCGCGTGCCCAGACCCTGGCCGAGGAGCAGGTTCGCGAGCGGCTCTTCGGGGTGGCGAAGGACCGTTAGGGTTCACGCAACCCCGCATGGCCGTGAACCGGGCTACTTCTTCGAGTAGTCGTAGAAGCCCCGGCCGCTCTTCCTTCCGAGGCGTCCGGCCTGCACCATCTGCTTCAAGAGCGGCGGCGGCGCGAAGCGCTTCTCCCGGTACTCCTCGAACATGATGTTGCCGATGTAGTAGGTCGTATCGAGACCCACGAAGTCGAGCAGGGTAAAAGGACCCATCGGGTAGCCGCAGCCGAGCTTCATGGCCTTGTCGATGTCCTCGACCGTGCCCACGCCTTCCTCCAGGGCCCGGATGGCGTCGAGCAGGTAGGGGATGAGGAGCCGGTTGACGATGAAGCCCGAGTTGTCCTTGCAGGCGACAGGCTCCTTGCCGAGCGAGCGGACGAATTCGTGCGTCGTCTCGATGACGCCCTTGTCGCTCATCAACGTCTCGACCACCTCGACGAGCTTCATCACCGGCACCGGGTTGAAGAAGTGGAGCCCGATCAGCCGGTCCGGGCGCCCGGTCGAAGCGGCGATCTGGGTCACGGTCAGCGACGAGGTGTTGGTGGCGAAGATCGCCTCTTTTTTGACCGTCTCGTCGAGGACGGCAAAAGTCTTGCGCTTCTCGTCGAGGTTTTCGACGATCGCCTCGACCACGAAGTCGCAGTCGGCGAGCGCCTCCAGGTCGACGACCCCGGAGATGCGCTCCTGGACGCGGCCGCGCTCCTCGCTTTCGAGCTTGCCGCGGGAGACCGCTTTCTCCAGCGAGCCGTGGATGCGCGCCAGGCCTTTCTCCAGCAGCTCTTCGCTGACCTCGCGGATCACTGTCGCGTAGCCGGACTTGGCCGCGATCTCGGCGATTCCGGAGCCCATGAGACCACAGCCGACCACTCCCACTTTCTTGATCTTCATCGCTTCTCCTCACTGGCCGCCAGGCGTTGCGGCAGCCCGTTGGTCTGCGTTCAAACGTCTTGGTGACGTCACCTTTCGATCCGTTTCGTTTGCTTCTTACCAGACGATCTCTCGCACGCCGTCGCCGACGCGCCGGATCGTGACCTTGAGTCCCTCCGGGAGCCCCGGAAGCCTTTCGGCCCATTCGATCGCCGCCAGCGTGGAGGTGTCCAAGAGCTCTTCCAGACCCAGCGTCGCGACCTCCTCCGGCTCCAGCCGGTAGAGGTCGACGTGGACGAGGCGTCCGCCGCTGCCTTCGTGCTCGCGGACCAGGGTGTAGGTCGGCGAGACGACCTCGCGCGGCTCGATCCCCAGGGCGCGGGCGACACCCCGTACCAGGACGGTCTTGCCGCTTCCCAGATCGCCCTCGAGGAGGACGGTTCCGCGGCCGCCGAGCTCGCCGGCGAGCGCCTCGCCCGCCGCCTCGGTCTCCGCCTCGCTCGTGCTTCGCCACCTGGTCATGGCTCACAGGGCTCGCAGGTGGGCGAAGGCTTCGGGCAAGGCGTCGAGCAAGTCGGTGGCGCGGAGTGCTTCCGGGGCCTCTCCTCGGGGACCGGCGAGCGCCATGTCGCCCGCCAGACCGTGCAGAAAAGCACCTAGCTGGGCGGCCACCAGAGCATCATATCCCTGCGCCAGAAGCGCCGCAACGAGCCCGGTCAAGACATCGCCGCTACCGCCGCTCGCCATACCCGGATTGCCCGTCGGGTTGATCCAGACGTCGCCTTCGGGCGTCGCCACGAGGGAGAGATGACCCTTCAGGACGACGACTGCCCGGCTCCCCTCCGCGAGGCGCCGCGCCGCGGCCAGGCGATCCGCCTGGACCTCGGCGCTCGTCGTCGCGAGCAGACGAGCCGCTTCGCCCGGGTGAGGCGTCAGGACGGCCGGTGCCGTCCGTTCGGCCATCTCCTCGAGGCGTCCGGCGAAGGCGTTCAAGCCGTCGGCATCGAGGACGACGGGCACCTCGAGCTCCGCATAAAGGCGCCGTACGGCAGCCACGGTCCCCTCGCTCTGGCCGACACCGGGGCCGAGCGCCACCGCCTGCTTGCCGGCCGCCGCTTCACGGACGGCGTCGGCCGCCGCTTGAGAGAGGGCGCCGTCGGCGTCGGCCGGTAGCGCCAGGGTGAGCGATTCGAGGCAGCCGCCGTCGACCGTCATGAGAAGCGGCTCCGGCACGGCAGCCGTCACGAGCCCCGCGCCGCCACGTATCGCGGCACGCGCCGCCAGGATCGCCGCGCCGGCGCGTCCCGGCGCGCCGGCGACGACGAGGGCGTGCCCGTAGGTTCCCTTGTGGCTCGCCGCCGGCCTCGGCAGGAGGCAGGCCGCCAGCTCCTCGTCGACCGACAGGTGGAGCTGCCCCGGAGCTGTGTTTTCCCCCCCACTCCCCCCCGAGGGGGCTTCGGCCACCAGGAAGGGCGGAATGCCGAGGTCGGTCACGACCAGCTCGCCGGTGGCGTCGGCCGCCGGTGCCAGGACGTGGGCCACCTTGGGCGCCGCGAAGGTCACCGTCAGATCCGCCCGGACGTGCGGACCCGGCGGCTCGGCCCGGCTGCCGTCGAGGCCGCTCGGCATGTCGACCGCGAGGCACGGGACGCTCGAGGTGCCGAGCCACTCCACCAGCTCGGCGAAGTGTCCCTCCAGGGGACGCGCGAGGCCGGTCCCGAAGAGAGCGTCGACCAGGAGGTCGAAACGTTCGCAGGAAGCCGTCAAGGCGGCGAGGTCGCTGTCGCCTCGCACCTCTTCCACCTCGATGCCGGCGCGTTCGAGGATCCTTAATTGCACCTCGGCGTCGCCGCGGGGCGGCGAGCCACGCAGCACGAGGTAGGTGCGGCAACGATAGCCGCGGGCGTCGAGGAGCCGTGCCAGCGCCAGGCCGTCGCCGCCGTTGTTGCCGGGGCCGCAGAAGATCGCCACGCTCTCGGCCTCGGGAAAGCTCTCGGCGAGGGCGTCGGCGACGCCGATGGCGGCGTTTTCCATCAAGACGAGGCTCGGGATGCCGATCTCCTCGATCGCTCGCCGGTCGACCTCGCGCATCTCCTGAGCCGTCAGGATCCTCATCCACTGTCTCCTTCCAATCGTCCACTGTCTCCTTCAAGTCGGCCCCAGGCGCGAAGCAGCTTCCGGGTCCGCGGACAGTGTCTTCCCCCCTTGATCCCCCCAGGGGGACAGGGGCTCTGCGTCGCCGCCAGCCGCTGTGCAAGCTGCCGCAGGTCTTCGGGCAGGTCGACGTCGTGGCCGGTGGGCAAGAGCTCGGTTCTAAGCTGCAAGCTCTCGGCGCGTGCCAGCGTCTCGGACAAGACCGTCTCGGTCGACCATGGGATGCCCTCGAAAAGCTGTCGCCGGAGGGCTTCGCGCCGCAGCGCGATCAGGTAGTAGCCGCCGTCGGCGGCCGGGCCGAGGACGAGGTCGGCGCCTCTCGCGAGGCGGCGGAAGGCCTCTTCCACGGTCTCGGCTTCGAGCTCGGGGTGGTCGCTCCCCACCGCTCCCACGGCCGTGAAGCGCTCGGCGGCGTGGGCGAGCGCGTTCCAGAGCCGGGTTCCCAGGTGCTCGCCTTCCTGGCGGAAGCCGGGTACCGCCCCGGCGGGGACGTCCTCGCCGTCCTCGAGAGCCCAGGCGAGCTCGAGGTGGAAGCTTCGGCCGGCGAGGCGCTCGGTCAGGTCGTCGCGGAACGCGGCGTGGAGCTCGGCCGCCTCCTCGGCGGTGAGCTCGCCGATGAGCCGCGTCTTGACCCGGCCGGGCCGGGCCGGCTTGGTAAAGAGGAGAAGCGCGTTGGCCTGGTCATCCAACGGCGTTTCCTCATTCCTCTTTGGCCGTCTTCTTGCGTGGAGCGGCGAAAGCCAGGGCCACCCCGCAGGCGAAGGCCACCAGCGGCACGGCCCAGGACCCCCTCGTCGGCAGGTAGCCGCCGAGCTCGCGGTCGAGCGAGCGGCGCAGGTCCGAGAGGCGCTCCTCAGCCTGCCGGCGTCGGTTCGTGAGCTGCGTCATCGCCTGCTGGCGTTTGCGACTCATTCTCTCCATCTCCGATCAGACGCTCTTCCTCGAGCAGACGCTCGCGCCACCACTCCAGGTGGTCGTCGAGGCGAGCGCGCAGCGTGGCGAGCGGGTTTTCGAAACGCTTCACGAAGAAGTAGCCGACGCCGCCCAGGATCGCCACGACGGCGGTGACGGCCCCCGCCACGTAGAGCGTCGCCTGCCAGGTCGGAAGGTCCCAGATCGCCGCGACGCCGAACACCGCGGCGGTGACGAGAAGTGCCACCAGCATGAAGAAGAAACAGCTGGCGACAAAGAAGAGTCCCAAGGAGACGAGCGCCCGGCGCAGGCTCCCTTCCCACAGGTCACGCCAGAGGACCGCTCCTTCGGAGCGCAGGACCGCGAAAAAAGCCTCGCCGAGGGCCTCGAAGATCTCCACCCATTCGCTGCGGCGTCGTTTCATTCGGTTCTCCTAGGGACCCCCTCCGACCGAGAGCCCACGGGTCACGAATCCCGACACCGCACCGATCTCGTCGTGGACGCCCACCGCCAGGACCTGGCGCCCCTTGCGCATCTGGAGCGTTATGTCGTAGCGGTAGTGCTGCTGCTTGGCGGTCTCGAACTGGGCCTCGGGGATGTCGATGGGCAGCTCGACGTTCTGGACCGGCGAGAGGCCCCCTTCCTCGTCGCGGGCGGCGATGAAAATCCGCAGGCGGCCCCGCTGGAACTCGCCGCTCGGCAGGTAGGCAATGTTGCCGAGTGGGATCCGGACCGAGACCGGCACCAGGAAACGCCGGCCTTTTTCCTCGGGCTGAGGACGTCCGAACTCGATCTCGACGCCCAGCGAGTTGCTCTGGTAGCCGAAGTGGAGCGCGGCGAGCGTCGAGTCGGTCATGCGTGTCTCCATCGGCTTGTCGCGGTAGCCCTCGCGGTGGCGGACCACGTACTTCTTGGTCTCGTCCTTGAACCGCACCTTGATCCGGTGGTAGCGGCCCGAATCCGCCGTCCCGGAGACGAAGCCGAGCGAGTAGTAGTTGTCGAAGTCGTCGGCGACGCGCTCCAGGCCGGGGCCGAAGTTGTTGGTGTTGATGATCGACATGCCGCCGGTCTCCTCGGCCATGTACATCAGCGACCCCTGAAGGTTCGAGAAGTGGACCTGGTCGATGAAAGCGCCGCCGCCCGGCGTGGCGTTCTGGGCTTCCATGTAGGAGTAGGTCCTGAGGCCCGCCGCGTCGAGGGTGTAGAAGGTCACCCGGTTGGCGTTGGCCTTGTTGGTCAGCTGGCGGAAGTCCCGCGACATGTCGTAGCGGTGGATCTCCATCAGGATCCCCTGGTCGGAGCTGGCGGTCTTTCGGGCCTGGTCCTCGAGAGCGTAGAAGACGTCCTCGCCCGGCCGCATGGAAAGGCCGTCGCTGACGTAGAGGATGGCCTTGCGCCCCGGCAGCCCGGCGAGGGTTTCGACCATCTCGCTGAGCGCCCGGACCGTGAAGTCCATGTCGTTGTAGATCGACTCCGCGTAGGACCTCGCCCGGCCCCGGAGGTTGACCATGTTGGCCAGGTCCTCGTCGTAGATCATGTTCAGCATGTCACGCCGGTCGGAGTCGAAGTGCACGGCGTGGGCCGAATGCTCCTCGAGCTCGTAGAGGGTCGAGGCGACGAGCTCCGCGTCGGTGGTGAAGGGGTGGCGCACGTGCATCGAGCGCTCGTAGGTGATGAGCATCACCTCGTCGACCCCGGGCTTCAGACGCTCGCGCAGGAAGGTACGTATGTAACGGAACGCCTTGTTGCGGGTGAAGGGATGGAGGTTCAGGTTGTCGACGTAGAGGATGAGGTGGAGCCGCTGGTCCTCAGGCACCGGGGGCTCGTCGCCGCGGCGTCCCGGCGGCCGGCGTCCCGGCGGCCGGCGTCCCGGCGGCCGGCGTCCCGGAACCGCTTCCGCGACCTCCGGCTGCGGCAGCGGCTCGATGCCGTCGCCGCGCGCCTTGCCGTTCTCGACGGCGTAGAAGTTGGAGATCGCCATCGGCTTCTTGTCGACCTCGATCTCGAAGTCGTCGCGCGTCAACCCGAGGATCCGGTTGCCCTTCTTGTCGGTGACGTAGACCTCGACGTTGACGAGGTTGACGAGGACGATGTCGAGGAAGACACCGTCCTCGTTGGGCTCGAGCGCCCCGTCGTCCTGGGCGAAGCTCGGCAAGCTCCACAGGAGCAGCGGGATCAGGAGGAGGTTGAAGGTTCGGTGGTGCATGTTCGTCTCCTAGTTGTCTCGAAACTACGGCGTACGCCTGGGCGCTTCGCCGATTATACGGCAACCGCGGCGTCGCGGCGGAGAAGGTGGCCGACGATTCGCGGCGCGTGGGCGCGCGAGCTCTCGATAAAAATCTTCCCGGTGGCGCGGCCCGCCTGGAGCGTCCCGGCGATGTAGAGCCCGGGGACGTTGGACTCGCAGGTCTCGGGGTCGTGGTCCGGGACGAGCGTCGCCGCCTCGACACGGATGCCCGAGCGCCGCTGGAGCTCGGCGTCGGGCAGGTAGCCGAGAAGCGCGTAGACGGCGTCGGCTCGCAGCTCCCGCCGCTCTCCAGAGGCGAGCCGGACCCCGACCACGCCGCGCGCTTCGCCGCGCAGCTCCTCGACCCGGGCGTCGTAGAGCGCCGCGATCGAGCCCTCCGCGACCCGGTTCTCGAAGTCGGGCTTCAGCCAGTACTTGACCGTCGGCTTGATCGCCGTGTGGCGGTGGACGAGGGTCACCCGGACGTTGTTGCGCCACAGGTCGAGCGCCGCCTCGACCGCCGAGTTGCCGCCCCCGACGACCACCACGTCCTCGCCGTAGTGGGGGTAGGGCTCCAGGTAGCGGTAGTGGACCCAGGGGAGCTCCTCTCCGGGGACGCCGAGCCGGCGAGGATTGAAGAAGTACCCGGTAGCGAGCGCCACGGCCCGCGCCCGGCGGACGTTCGCACAGCCGTCGTGGAGCGTCTCGACGCGGAAGTCGCCCTCCGCCCTCCGTTCGATGCGGAGCACCTCCTCGTGGAGCGCCAGGCGGAGGCCGTAGCGGCGGGCCACACCCTGGTAGTAGGCCAGGGCCTGGCGCCGGGTTGGTTTGTCTTCGGGGACGGCGAAGGGGATGCCGGCGATTTCCAGCTTGTCGCGGGTGGTGAAGAAAAGCATCTCGGTCGGGAAGCCCAGGATCGCGTTGCAGAGAGCTCCGCGGTCGACGAGCAGCGCGTTCAAGCCGGCGTTCTTGGCCTCGGCGCCGATGGCGATCCCCGTGGGACCGGCGCCGACCACGAGGAGGTCGAGGATTTCGTCGCTCATGGTCACTGGAAAGCTCGTGAGGAGCGGATCGGTGAACGTCGGGCCGGTCGGCGACCGGCAAGATTGCCATCCTACAACACGAAAGCTCCGCCACGATCAGCGGACCCTGGTATGCCTCAACGACCCCGTCTTCGCACCTCCAGGGACGACACGAAGCTGTCGAGCTCGCGGCGCAGGGCGTTGTAGCGGTAGTAGGGATCCTGCTCCTCGCCGAGGAGCCTGTAGAGCGCGAGCTCCGGTTCGTCGGGCAAGACGACGTCCTTGGAGATCTCCAGCCCCAATTCGCGCAGCCGGGTGACGGCGGCGGCGACCAGCAGAGCCTCCACGGTACTACGCCCGGCGTTCAGGTCGCGGACGCCGCGTTCCACGTTCTCGGCGCCGGGCAATCCCGCGAAGCTACTCATCGCCCTTCTCCCCGAGAAAGCTCCGCACCCGGCGTTCGAACGCCTCAGCGTCGAGGGCGGGATACCGGAGGAGATCGGGCAGCATCTGTTCCAGGGCTTCGACGAGGTCGTCTTTTGTAACCAGGCCGCGTTCGAGCATCGCATGGGCGTCCGCGAGATCGCGATCGAACCCACGGGCGATCTTGGAGAGAGCTTGGGCGCGGAAGTCGTAGTGAAAGAATTCGACCTGACCATGGCGGGTGATGTAGGCCGAACGGCCCTGCCAGTCGGGCAGCGGCGGCAGGAAGTGATCCGGCGCGGCGAGCTCGACGTTGACGCCGAGCTCTCTCTTGAGGCGGCCGATGGCCTCGAAGACGCCGGGCGGCTCGGGCTCCAGCTTGAGGTCGACGTCGACGGTGCTGTCGCGCCAACCCACGAGGAGCGCTGTCGCGCCCCCCGTGAGGTAGACGCGTCCCGGACCGCGGGCGCTGTGGCCGAGCTCGCGGAGCAGGCGGCGGAGCCTGGACGGGTCCACTTGCCCTCGCATGGTGAGCATCCTACTCCAACGGAGACGTGCCGCAGCCGGCGGGACAGCGACAGCAAGCGCTGGCGGCGAGTCGGCCGCGCGCCGGGTGCGCTCATCCGCTGAGGGGAGCGGACCACAAGGCGCCGCGATAATGCTGGTGGATCTCCCGGTCCTTGCTCACCAGTGGCGCCTCCCGCAAGGAAGCCTGGCTGACGATGAGCCGATCGAAAGGGTCGCGGGTCCAGCTCTGATCCAAGGCGCGGCGCGCGACCTGGGGAAACGGCAAATCACAGACCTTCAGGCCGAGGTCTCGTCCGAGGATTTCCAGAACTTGCTCGACCGGATCGGTGAACCGGCCGATCTCGATCAAGTATTGCAGCTCGACGAGCGCCATCGGCGAGATCAGCACCTCACTTTCGTTGACGGCCTTCCGGACCGCGGCAGGAATTCGCTCGGCCTGACCGGCGTAGAGCCACGCCATGGCGTGGGTGTCGAGGTAGATCAGGGACGCCATTCCCTCGACCAGTCCATGTGGACGATGTCTTCCGGATCACCGACCAGGCAATCCCGTCGCTTCAGGTTGTCGAGCTTGTCGCGCGGCGGCTCGGGGACGATGCGCAGCTTCCTTCCCTTGCGCTCGACCTCCAGCGGCAACCCGGTGTCGAGGACCTGGTCGAGGAGCTGGTAGATGTTCTGGCGGAGCTGAGATGCGGTCATGGCGAGAACCTCCGAGTCGTGAGCTCGCGAACGCTTCCAGGCTAGCGCCGAGTCGTACGACTGTCAAGTTTCCAGTCGTACGACTGCCGCCCTTGCTTCGCCGTCGCCGCCCGCGCCCCGCGCTTCTTGCCCGCCGACGGCCGTCAGCCCGTCTTCCCGGCATCGATGCGATAGAGGTGATGGACCGGCCCATGACCGCCGCCCAGAGGAAAGGCCGCAGCGATGGCGCCGTGAAGATAGGCAATGGCCCCTTCGACAGCCCGCGGCAAGGCGTCGCCCCGCGCCAAGCGGCAGGCGACGGCTGACGACAGCGTGCAGCCCGTGCCATGGGTCGAGGACGTCGCGATGCGCGGACGGGTGAAGCGGTGGAAGCTCCGGCCGTCGTAGAGCAGGTCGACCATCTCCTCGCCCTCGCCGTGACCGCCCTTGACGAGGACCGCGGGGCCGCGTTCGGCGAGCGCCTCGGCCGCCCGCCGCCGCGACGCCTCGTCGCCGACGTCGAAGCCGGCGAGCCGTGCCGCCTCGGGCAGGTTCGGCGTCACCACGGTGGCGAGCGGCAGGAGCTCCTCGGCGAGGACCGCGACGGCGTCGTCCGCGAGGAGCGGATCGCCGCTTTTGGCGATCATCACCGGGTCGAGGACGACGTGGCGCGGACGGTGACGCCGCAGGCCCTCGGCCACGGTCTTCAGAATCGGCACCGAAGAGAGCATGCCGATCTTGACGGCGTCGACGCCGATGTCCTCGAAAACGGCGTCGATCTGCGCCGCCACCACAGCGGACGGCACTTCGTGGACGGCCCGCACCTCGCGGGTGTTCTGGGCCGTGACCGCGGTCAGGACCGACATGCCGTAGACGCCGTGGGCGGCCATGGTCTTCAAGTCGGCCTGGATGCCGGCGCCGCCACCCGAGTCGGACCCGGCGATCGTCAGCACACGCGGTGGGGTCTTCCTCACGCCGCTCTCCTCAAGCCGGCACCGGGCTCCGTCGCCGGTAGAGGGCGAAGGCCGCGACGACGGCGACGAGCACGATCGAGATCACCTGGGCGAGCGTCAGCGTGCCGAAGAAGCGGTCGTCCTTGGCGCGCAGGAACTCGATCGAGAAGCGTTCGACGGCGAGCAGCGCCATGGCAAGGAGAAAGGTGCTCCCGGGCAGACGCCGGCCCTTCGCGAAGGCGAGCACCAGGCCCCAGATGACGAGCGCCAGGGCCGACTCGTAGAGCTGCGTCGGATGGACGGCCACCCAGGCGTCGCCGGGTGTCCCCGGCGGTAGCTCGTAGCCGAAGTCGCGGAGATTGGCGGCGGTGGTCCGGGGCAGGCCCACCTTGAAGACGACACCCCAGGGAGCGTCGGTCGGCCGGCCGTAGTCGTCGCCGACCAGAAAGCAGCCGATGCGGCCGACGCCGTAGCCCAGAGCGAGTGCCGGGGCGTTGGCGTCGAAGGTCTTGGCGAAGGGCAGGCCGCGGCGCTTGATCGACCAGAGAAGCGCTACGAGGCCCAGCAGGAAACAGCCGTACCAGACGATGCCGGACCGGTCGAAGAGCAGCCGCCAGTCCCCGTAGAGGATCGCGTAGTAGATCTTGCCGCCGACGATACCCCAGAAGCCGCAGGTGACGGTGATCGAGCTTGCGTCGTCGCCCGTGCCGATGCCGAGCCGGCGCAACTCCCTGGCGAGTTGCCAGTACGCGGCGAGCAGCGCCGCCACCAGCATCACGCCGAACGGGCTGACCGCGAAGTCGCCGATGCGGAAGAGCTCTTGGATCATGGATGGGCCTTGAGCACGGAGGGTCGAAGTGGGGACGGGCGGTTCGGGAGCTACGGGCTCCCCCCGAGGTGACGAGGCGGATCATACACCAAGACGTCGTCGGTTCTCCTCGCGAGCAGAGCGGTGCGATGAGCATTCACGACTCTGGCGGCCAACTCGTTGGATGGTACAGTTCGACGTGACCCGTCGTTTGAGCTGAAGAGCTATTGGTAAGGAGGCCCCATGCGAAAGCTCAAAAAGGGATTTCTCGCCATGAATTCGAAAATGCTGTGGGCGAGTCTTCTCGTGGCCCTCACACTGGCAGCAGCCGTTGGCGCCGAGTCGCCCTTCAGCCTCGAAGAGGTCCTCGGCGCGCCGTTCCCGTCGGACCTCGTGGCCTCGCCAAGCGGCGGGAAAGTCGCCTGGGTCGTGAGCCACGAGGGCGTCCGCAACGTCTGGGTCGCCGCGGCCCCACGCTTCGAAGGACGCCGGCTCACCGGCTACACCGAGGACGACGGACAGGCCCTTGCTCAGCTGCGCTTCACCCCTCAAGAGTCGCGGCTCCTCTTCGTCCGCGGCGGCCGGCCCAACTCCCAGGGCGAGATCCCCAACCCGCTGAGCGACCCCGGCGGCACGAAGCGGACGATCTACGTCGTCGACCTGGACGGCGGCGAGCCGCGGCGCCTGGCCGAGGGAGCCTCGCCCCGCGTCGCGCCCGACGGCAAGAGCGTCGTCTTCGCCCAAGACGGCAAGGTCTTCTCCGCCGCCCTCGACGGCAAGGAGGACGAGGAGCCTACGGAGCTCTTCAAGATCCGCGGCGAGGCCGGCGGGATCCGCTTCTCGCCCGACGCCGAGCGGCCGCTCCTCGCCTTCACGAGCGAACGCGACGACCACGCCTTCCTCGGCGTCTACGACCTCGCCGCCGGGACGCTTCGCTACCTCGACCCGAGCGTCGACGTCGACTCGGACCCGGTCTTCTCCCCCGACGGCCGCCGCATCGCCTACCTGCGCTTTCCCCACGAGCGGGAGAACCTGCCCTTCAGCGCGCGGCGCGCGGCGCTCCCTTTCTCGATCCGCGTCGTCGACACGAAGACCGGCGAGGCGCGCGAGATCTGGCGGGCCGAGGAAGGCGTCGGCAGCGCCTTCCGCTGGGTCTCCGCCGAAAACCAGCTCCTCTGGGGCGCTGGCGATCGCCTCGTCTTCCCCTGGGAAAGAGACGGCTGGACCCACCTCTACTCGGTACCGGTGAGCGGCGGCAAGCCGACTTTGCTCTCGCCGGGAAGCTTCGAGGTCCAATTCGCCGCCCTCTCGGCGGACGGCACCCACGTCCTCTACTCCTCGAACCAGGACGACGTCGACCGCCGGCACGTCTGGCGGGTGGCGGTCGAGGGAGGGACGCCGGAGCCTCTCACCGCGCCCGGGAAGGGAATCGAGTGGGCGCCGCGCGGCCTCGAAGACGGACGCGTCGTGCTGCTCGCCTCCGGAACGCGACAGCCGGCCCACGCGGCGATCCGCGAAAACGACGGCGATCTACGTCCTCTGGGTCCGGCGGCCGAAGGCTTTCCTTCGGAGCACCTCGTCGAGCCGCGGCAGGTCGTCTTCTCGGCGGCCGACGGCTTGAAGATCCACGGCCAGCTCTTCGTGCACGGGGACCTCAAGGAAGGCGACCGGAGACCGGCAATCCTCTTCTTCCACGGCGGCTCGCGCCGCCAGATGCTCCTCGGCTTCCACCACCGCGGCTACTACCACAACGCTTACGCCTTCAACCAATACCTGGCGAGCCGGGGCTACGTCGTCCTTTCGGTCAACTACCGGAGCGGCATCGGCTACGGGATAGAGTTTCGCGAAGCGTTGAATTACGGTGCCCGCGGCGCTAGCGAGTACAAGGACGTCGTCGGCGCGGGGCTCTACCTGCGCAGCCGCGACGACGTCGATCCCGAGCGCATCGCCCTCTGGGGCGGCTCCTACGGCGGCTACCTGACGGCGCTCGGCCTCGCCCGCGCCTCGGACCTTTTTGCCGCCGGTGTCGACCTGCACGGCGTACACGACTGGAACGTCTTCCTCCGCCGGCGGATCGGGGAGCGCGATCCAGAGACCCAGGCGGAGATCCTGCGCCTCGCCTACGACTCCTCGCCGATGTCCGCGGTCGATTCCTGGCGCTCGCCGGTGCTCCTGATCCACGGCGACGACGACCGTAACGTCCCGTTCAGCGAAACGGTGAATCTGGTCGAAGCGCTGCGGCGGCGCGGCGTCCCCTACGAGCAACTGATCTTCCCCGACGAAGTGCACGGCTTCCTCCTGCACCGCAACTGGCTCGCGGCCTACCGCGCGGCGGCCGACTTTTTTGACCGGCACCTGGGAGGGGATTGAGCTTCCACCTTCGTCATCATCGCCTGGAGCTCGACCGTGTGCCTTGAGCGCTTGACGCCCTCGGGCCGGGACGGAAAGAGATTCTGCGCTACGTGATCACCGGGGAGCTGCGCTGAGTGCCGGCTCGACGCTCGACGGCGAGCTTCAACGTCAATCCTTCAAGAGCTGCCGGGCGATGACGAGGCGTTGGATCTCGGTCGTCCCCTCGTAGATCCTGAGCGCCCGGACGGCTCGGTAGAGCCGGTCGAGCGGGTGTTGGGCCAGCACGGCGCGCCCGCCGACGATCTGCACCGCCTCGTCGACGATGCGCTGCGCCGCCTCGGTGGCATAGCTCTTGGCCATCGCCGACTCCAGGGTGAGGCGCTCGGAGTCGGTGTCGGCCGCGGCGGCGGCGCGGTAGGTCAGGAGCCGTGCGGCGTCGAGCTCGGTGGCCATGCGCGCGAGCTTCTCCTGGATCAGCTGGAAGTCGGCGAGCGGCTGGCCGAACTGGCGACGCTTCTGCGCGTGGCGCAGCGCTTCGGTGAGGGCTCGGCGGGCGAGGCCGCAGGCGGCCGCCGCCACTGTGGCACGCAACCGGTCGAGGGTCCGCATACCGATCGAAAACCCTTCGCTCTCCTCGCCGAGGAGGTTCCCGACCGGCAGGCGGCAACTGTCGAAGGACACCTCGCCCAGCGGATGGGGCTCGGAAAGCACCTGCGCACGGACGAAGCGGACGCCCGTGCGGTTGCCCTCGACGAGAAAGCAGCTCAGCCCACGCCGTCCGGCGTCGCGGTTGGTGGACGCGAAAACGACGTAGAGCTTGGCCAGGCCGGCGTTGGTGATGAGGTGCTTGCGGCCGTCGAGCACCCAGGCCGGGACGACCTCCGGCCGGGCGAACTCGAGCTCGCTGTAGTCGGAGGTGTCGAGCTTGGCCCGGCTCTCGATGCCGCCGACGTCGGAGCCGGCCTCGGGCTCGGTCATGGCGAAAGCGGTCATCGTCCGGCCCCTGGCGATTTTTGGCAAGAAGCGTTGCTTCTGCTCGTCGGTGCCGGCGAGGGTGATCGGCATCGAGCCCAGGCATTGGAGGGCGAAGACCGAGTCGGCGAGCGGCGAGACCTGGGCCAGGGCCTCGCGGATCAGGCAACAGGCGCGCAGGTCGGGCCCGGTGGGTGCGCCGCCATGCTCTTCGGGGATCGGGTACTGGCACCAGCCGGCGCCGCCAAGCCGCGCCAACATCTCGCGCGCCTGCTGCCGCGCGGCCTCGTCGGTCGTGGCGTAGGGCAGGTGGGCGAGCTCGTCGTCGACAAAAGCCACGACTCTTGCCGCCACCTCCTCGTGGTGCTCGGCGAGAAAGGGCCGGACGGTCTCCAGGTCAAGTGAAACGAGGCTTTCGTTTTTCTCGGAAGGCATCGTAGGACTCCCGGAAGTTCGGATCTTCCATACAGGCCGCCTGGATCTCGACCTCGGCTTCCATGGCCGAGACGAGGTCCATCGCGGCCTCGCGGTAGAGCATCTTCTTGGTGACCTCGAGGGCGAAAGAGGGGCCCCGGGCGAGCTTCTCGGCCCACTCGCGACCCGCGGCGGCGACCTCGCCCTTGGGCACCACGCGGTTGTAGAGGCCGATCCTATGAGCCTCGTCGGCGGAGAGGAAGTCACCCGTCATCAGGATCTCGTTGGCCCGGCCGAGGCCTACGATGCGCGGCAGGAGCCAGGAGGCGCCCATGTCGGCGCCGGAGAGGCCCACCTTGGTGAAAAGGTAGGCGATCTTGGCGTCCTCGGAGGCGATGCGGACGTCGCAGGCCGCCGCGACGACCGCCCCGGCGCCCGCCACGAGGCCGTTCAGGGCGCCGACGACCGGCCGCCGGCAACGGAGGATCGAGAGGATCAAAGCCCCGGTCCGGCGGGTGAAGTCGAGCAGGCCCTGGTAGTCGCGTTCGAACAGCTCGCCGATGATCGACTCGACGTCGCCGCCCGAGCAGAAGGCCCGGCCGCTGCCGGTCAGGACGATCGCGCGCACCCCCGCCTCGCGGTCGAGCCGGTCGAAGGTCTCGCGCAGCTCGTCGTAGACCTCGAAGGTCAAAGCATTCAACCGGTCGGCGCGGTCGAGGGTGATCGTCGCCACCGCGGTTTCGCGGTCGTGCTCGTAGCGGAAGCTCTGCGGCTCGATCGTCATCATGCGTCCCCTTGCGGGGATCGAGGGGGGGAAACACTGGCCTCCTCGGCGGGTAGGACGGCGAGGGCCTGGATCTCGACCCTGGCCCCGGGCTCGAGGAGCGCCTTGACCTCGACCAGGGCCATGGCCGGGAAGTGGCGTCCCATGAGCCGGCGGTATTCGGCACCGACCTCCTTGACGGTGGCGACGTATTCCCGGTGGTCGGTGACGAAGATCGTCAGCTGGGCCAGGTGCTCGCCTTCTCCGCCGGCCTCGTGGACGACGGCGAGGACGTTGGCGAGCGCCTGGCCGAACTGAGCGGGAAAGGCGTCGCTGACGATTTGCTGCTCGCCGTCCCAGGCCACCTGGCCGGCGACGGCGAGGAGGCGTCCGCCCGGCGGGGCGAGCATGCCGTTGGAGTAGCCGCGCGGGGCGCCGAGCGCCTCCGGGTTGATCGGGATGAGGCTCATGCCTGGAATCCTCCTCCGTCGAGGACGATCGACTGGCCGTTCATGCCGTGCGCGCGCGGATCGCAGAGCGCGAGCACCTGAAAGGCCACCTCGTCGGCCTCGAAGATCCTCTTCTGGGGGCTCGACCGGGCGAGGGCGGCGCGCGCCTCCTCGGCGGAGAGCCCGGTCTTCTCGACGATGTTCTCCACGGCCTGCGAGGCGATCGAGGTCTCGACGTAGCCGGGACAAACGGCGTTCGCCGTCACGCCTCGCTCCGCGACCTCGGCGGCGACCGAGCGCATGAAGCCGACCACGGCGTGCTTCGACGCGGCGTAGGCCGAGAGGTAGGGGGAGCCGTGCTTGCCCGCCGTCGAGGCGATCATCACCAGCCGTCCCCAGCGGCGCTCGAGCATACCGGGCAGGAAGGCCTGGGTGACGAGGAACGTCCCGGTGACGTTGACCGCGAAGACCCGGTTCCAGTCGTCGAGGGTGATCGCCTTGAGCGGCGCCGAGGAGGCGATGCCGGCGTTCGCGACCAGGACGTCGACGCCGCCCAGCAGCTCCTCCGCGGCCGCGGCGAGACGGCGGACCGCGTCGGGATCGGTCACGTCGCAGGCCACGGCGTGGGCTTCGTGGCCGTCACCGGTGAGCTCGTCCGCCGTCGCCTCGATCTCGGCGCGCGAACGCGCCGAAACGAGGACCGCGGCGCCCGCTTCGGCCAGGGTGCGGGCGATAGCGCGGCCGATGCCGCGGCCGCCGCCGGTGACGACGGCTCTCTTGCCCTTCAGGTCCATGCCGGGGACGATAGCACGGGGGGCGGACCGGTCCGGTACTCAGAGGGCGCAGGTCCGAAAACCCGTGAAGACGTCGCGGCGGCCGGGGAGGAAGAAGTTGCGGTAGGTGTTGTAGGCGAGCCGCGAGCGGGTGGCCCAGGAGCCGCCCTTCAAGACCCTGGGATAGCCGAACCACGGCGCCGAGTACTCCCGGTACGGGAAGTCGACGACGTAGCCCGGATAGGGATAGAAGGGCGAGGAGGTCCACTCCCAGACGTTGCCGGCCATCTGGCGGCAACCGCAGGCGCTGTCGCCCTCCGCAAACGCGGCGACGTCGGCGTAGCCGTCGTAGGCCGCGTCGAGGTTGGCCTGTGCTTTCCTCGGCGGCTCTTCTCCCCAGGGAAAACGACGCTTGCGCCCCGTTGAGGGCTCCCAGCTCGCCGCCCTCTCCCACTCGGCCTCGGTGGGCAGCCGCCGGCCGGCCCAGTTGCAGTACGCCTCGGCCTCGTACCAGCTCACGTGGGCGGCCGGGGCGTCGTCCTCCAGGGGGACGAAGCGGTCGAAATGTCGGCGCAGCCATCCGGTCTGGCTCCGCTGCCAGTGGAGGGGCTTCAAGGCTCCGGCTTTGCAGCGCCAGACCCACCCCGACACGCTCCAGAGATCGCGGCGCAGGTACCCCCGGTCCTCGACCAAGCCGGCGAATTCGGCGTTGGTCACCGGAGCGCGGGCGATCGCGAAGGGCTGGAGCTCGACCTCGTGCGCCCACTTCTCGTTGTCGAAGACGAAAGGCGCCTCGGGCCGGGCCCCGATCTCGAAGACACCGCCGGGCACCTCGACGTCGCCGGGCCACGCGCCGTGGCGCGGCGCTTCGGCCGCCGGGAGCCGTGGTGCGGAATACTCCAGGGTCTGGCGCATGTAAGTGAAGGCCTCGGCGTGCATGTCCTCGTGCAGCACCGAGAGGAGGCTCAGATAGGTCTCGACCGGGCCGGGTGGCGAGGCTTTGAGGTGCTCCAGCACCGCCTCCTCGACCTGGCCCAGCGCTCCCAGGACCTCCTCGCGCGACGGCAGGTCGAGCCCCCAGCGGTCGTCGTGGTCGACCTCGAACGAGTTGTAGAGGTCGTCGCCACCGGCGAGGATCGGCTCTCGGTGCCCGAGGAGCCGCAGCAGGTTGGCCTCGTAGAAAAAGGCGACGTGGCCGAGCTCCCAGCGCAGCGGATTCAGGACGTCGCAGTAGGGGACCTCCAGCTCGAGCTCGGCGAGGTCGCCGACCAGCGCGAGCGTCCGCCGGCGGGCGTCGCGGACACATCGGGCCAGCTCCTCTACGGGAAGCGTAAAGTGCTTGTCTTCAAGCTGCGGCAGCGAGATCGCGGGCCGGGGCATCGCCTTCTCCTCGTTGAATCGTCGTTGTCTTCGACCCTAGCACAGCCGGGAGGCGGCGGCGGCTTGACCCCCCGAAGGCCCTGTGGAATACTCCATGGCGTGGCGCAGGTCTTTTCCATCGTCCAGATAAAGCGCTCCCGCTTTTTCCTTCTCGACATCCACGACGAACGGCTGGCCGACGTCGCACAGCTCTTGCGTGGCGAGGTGGAGATCAGCTACGAGACGCGGATCCGGGCGATCTCGATGCTGACGGAGTCGGAGCACGACCTCTCGGTCGACGACGTGAGGTGGCTCTACGCCGTCTCGGCCCACGAGTGGAGGCACCGTTCGAAGCTCCTCTCCCAGCTGGGGATTCCCGGCGAGGCGCTCGACCACCTCGTCGAGATCGGCCTTCTCGTCTCCACCTCCGGCGACGAGGAGCTGCGAAGGCTCAAGGAGCGCGAGGAGGCCTTCGACGAGAACGTCTGGCATCCCTACGCCGCGTTTTACCACCTGATGTCGAAGCATCCGGCGGGGTTGAACCGCCTCGGCTACACGCCGCTCGTCGACCTTGAATCGGCGAGCCGGAAAAGCGCCGAGAACGCCGAGCGCAACGTCGAGCGCCACGGGCCGCCGCCGCCCCTTTTTCACGAGGTGGCGGAGGCCGAAGAGACGATCGCGCTGCCACGGATCGACAAAGACGGCGACTTCTACCAGGTGCTCAGGAAGCGCCGCACGGCCCGGGCCTTCGATTCGTCGAAGCTCCTGAGCCAGGAGGACTTCCTGACCCTGCTGCAGTACGTGGGCGGCTGCCAGGGGACTTTCCAGATATCGGAAAACGTGACGCTTCAGAAGCGTACGAGCCCCTCCGGGGGGGCGCTTCACCCGGTCGAGATCTATCCGTTCCTTCTACGTGTCGAGGGCTTCGACCCGGGAATCTACCACTACGACCCGCGCGATCACGCTCTTGCAAGGATCCGGTCCTACACCCTCCCGCAGGCGGAGGAGCTGGCCGGCAGGATGGCCGCGGAGCAGATGTTTGCCGGCGAATCGCAGCTGATCTTCCTGATGACGGCGCGTTTCCATCGCAACTTCTGGAAGTACCGCAACAACGTCAGGACCCACGCCGTCGTCCTCTTTGACGCCGGCCATCTCTGCCAGACCTTTCAGCTCACCTCGGCCGAGCTCGGCCTCGTCTCCTTCTTCGTGGGGATCGACGCCGTCGCGATCGACGAGACGCTGGGAATCGACGGCATCCAAGAGGGTGCGGTGGCGCTCGTCGGCTGCGGGATCCCCCTCCCCGGCGGAACCGACGGCTCCGACTTCGGCCTACCCTTCGAGCTCCACAAACCCGGCTCTTCGTAGGTCAAGCCGAGACCCGACGAAGCTCTTCCAGCTTGCCGAGTGCCGCCCCAGAGCGCAGCGCTTCGCGCGCCGCGGCGTAGCCCGCCTCGATCGTCTCCGCCCGCCCCGCGACGTAAAGCGCCGCGCCGGCGTTCAGGGCCGTGATGTCGGCCAGAGGACCCTCCTCACCCCCGAGGACGCGCCCCAGAGCCGCCGCGTTCTCCTCCGGTGTGCCTCCCGCCAGGTCCTCGGGCTTCGACCGCGCCACGCCGAAGTCCCGCGGATCGAGCTCCCAGGTCTTGAGCTCGCCGTCCCGGGCTTCGGCGATCGACGTCGTGCCGGTCGTGGTGATCTCGTCGAGGCCGTCGCTGCCGTGGACCACGAGGGCATGCTCGGCACCGAGCTCGAGCTGTACCTGGCCGATCACCTCGACCAAGCCGCGGTCGTAGACCCCCATCACCTGGCGCCGGGCGCCGGCCGGGTTGGTCAAAGGTCCCAGGACGTTGAAGATCGTCCGCACGCCGAGCCCGCGGCGCACCGGCATGACCTCCTTCATCGCGGGGTGCAGGCCCGGGGCGAAGAGGAAGGCGATGCCGATCTCGTCGACGGCACGGCCGGCCGCCTCGGGGGCGACGCTGATCGCGACGCCCAGGGCCTCCAAGACGTCGGCCGAGCCCGAGCGCGACGACACCGACCGGTTGCCGTGCTTGGCGATCGCCACTCCGGCCGCCGCGGCGACGAGCGCCGCCGCCGTCGAGATGTTGAACGTCCCCTTGCCGTCGCCGCCGGTGCCGCAGGTGTCGACGACGTCGTCACGGCCGTGGGGGATGCGGACGACGCGGCGGCGCATGGCCAGCGCCGCCCCGGCGATCTCCGAGGCCGCCTCGCCCTTCATGGCGAGGGCCACCAGGAGCGCCGCCTTTTCGGCTTCGCTCCAGCCGCCGTCCATCAAGCTGCCGAAGAGCTTCTCGGTCTCGGTCCGGCTCAGGTCTTGGCGAGCCATCGCCCGCTGCAATGCTTCCCGTGGCTCCATCGCTTCGCCCCGTCGCTGAATTGGCGCCAGCGGATCATTCCATGGATCCCCAGGCGAGACCAGGGGGCCGCGAGGCCGAAAAGCTGTAGACTCACCCCCGGACCCCCGACCCTGAGGAGAGAAGAAGATGGCCCGATTCCGCGTTCCCCACACCCTCGTCCTGCTCTTCGGCATGATCGTCCTGGCGTTCATCCTGACCTGGGTCCTGCCCCAGGGAAGCTACGTGCGGGTCGAGAACGAAGCCGGGCGCATGCAAGTCCAGGGCGATTCGTTCACTCTCGCCGAGGAGCCGGTGCGTTTGAGCCCGCTCGTCATCTTCATGGCCGTCCCGGAGGGTTTCGCCAAGGCCCAGGACATCATCTTCTTCGTCTTCCTGATCGGCGGTGCCTTCGGGGTGCTGCGGGCCACGGGCGCGATCGACGCGCTGATCGGTCGCCTCCTCGAAGTCTTCGGCTCGCGGCCCCAGCTGCTCCTCGCGGGCGGCATGTTCCTCTTCGCGACGGGCTCCGCCACGATCGGCATGGCCGAGGAGTACCTGCCCTTCATCCCGGTGCTCCTGGCGCTTGCCGTCGGCCTCGGCTTCGACGCCGTCACCGCCATCGGCATCGTCTGCGTCGGCTACAGCGTCGGCTACGGCGTCGCGCCGGTCAACCCGTTCACGGTCATGATCGCGCAACAGATCGCGGGGTTGACGCCCACCTCGGGCTGGGCGTTTCGCGTCGCGATCGGCGTCGTCTTCTTCGCCATCGGCTACCACCACCTGTGGAGCTACGCCAAGAAAGTCAAGGAAGACCCCGAAAAGAGCCTCGTCGCCGACATCGAGCCTCCCGAGGCGGCGAAAGTCACCGAGCATCCGCCGCTCACCGGACGCCACGTGGCGAGCCTCGTCGTCACCGCCGCCGCCTTCGCCGTCCTGATCTACGGTCTGAGCCAGCTCTCCGGGTGGCATTGGTACGTCGCCGAGATGGGGGCGATGTTCATCGGCCTCTCGCTTCTGTTGCCGATCATTGCCCGGCTCTCCCCCGACAAGGCGGCGCGCGAGTTCTGCATCGGTGCCGCGGAGCTGACGACGACGGCGCTGCTCATCGGCTTCGCCCGCTCGATCCTCGTCGTCCTGGAGAAAGGAGGCGTCATCGACACGATCGTCCACGGCGTCTCGCTGCCTTTGCAGGCCGTGGGTCCGGCGCTTTCCTCGGTGGGGATGTTTTTCGTCCAGAGCTTGTGCAACCTCTTCATCCCGTCGGGAAGCGGCCAGGCCTACGTCACGATGCCGATCATGACGCCGCTCGCCGACATCGTCGGCGTCGAGCGCCAGGTGGCGGTCCTCGCCTACCAGTTCGGCGACGGCTTTACGAACATCCTCGTGCCCACCAACGCGGTGCTCGTCGGCATCCTCGCCATGGGCGCGGTCCCCTACGACCGCTGGCTGCGCTTCGTCCTGCCCTTCATGGTCAAGGTCTGGATCGCGGGTTCCGTCGTCCTCGTGGTGGCAGTGATGATTGGCTACAGCTAATGCTCGAGCTCATTGACCTGACGCGCAAGCTCTCCAAGGACGAATACCAACGCCGGCTGCCGCGTCTGCGCGAGCGGCTCCTACAGCTCCAGCAGGCCTGCTGGCGCGAGGGGATCCCCTCGATCCTCGTTTTCGAGGGCTGGGACTCCGCCGGCAAGGCTGACGTCATCCGCAAGCTCACCGAGCGGCTGGAGCCGCGCGGCTACGAGGTCAACTACATCAGCGACGAGCCACGGAGCTATGAGCTCTACCTGCCCTGGATGTGGCGCTTCTGGCTCGCCATCCCCGCCCACGGCGAGATGGCCATCTTCGACCGCAGTTGGAACCGCCGCGCTCTCGTCGACCGGATCGAGGAGGGGACAGGCGAGCTCGGCTGGCGCCGCAAGCTACGCGACGTCGCCGACTTCGAGCGGACCTTGGCCGATGACGGCTACCTCCTGGTCAAGCTTTTTCTCCACATCTCGAAGAAAGAGCAAAAGGTGCGCTACAGGAAGTGGAAGGAGGACCCCGTCGAGAAGTCGAAGATCCACGAGGGCGAGTGGTTGGATCCCGAGAAGTACGACGACTACCTCCCCGCCGTCGAGGAGATGCTGGAGCACACCGACGCCGCCTGGAGCTCCTGGACGATCATCCCGACGACCGACCGGCGCTACGCCCGGATCACCGCTTTTGAGACGGTCATCGACCGCCTCGAAGACGCGCTCGAATCGCGCGGCTGTACGCTGCCGGAACCCTGGACACCCGAGGAGCCGCCCGCGGAGCCGGAAGCGGAGGAGGAACCGAGATGAGCATGCTGGGCCGAGTCGACCTCGCCTTGAGCCTCGACCGCGAGCAGTACCGCGACAAGATGCTCGCCTACCAGGTCGAGGCGCGGCTCTTGGCGCGCCAGCTCTACGAGCAGAAACGCCTCCTGGTCGCCGTCGTCGAAGGCTGGGACGCCGCCGGCAAGGGCGGCGCCATCCGGCGCTTCACCGAAAAGCTCGATCCCCGCGGCTACCAGGTCTACTCGATCGCCGCGCCGCGCGGCGACGAAACCAATCACCATTATCTCTGGCGATTCTGGCGCCGCCTCGTGCCGCCGCAGGAAAAGCAGATCCTCGTTTTCGACCGCAGCTGGTACGGGCGCGTCCTCGTCGAGCGTGTCGAAGGCTTCGCCAAGGAGGAGCAATGGCGCCGCGCCTACCAGGAGATCAACAACTTCGAGCGCCAGCTGGTCGACGGCGGCTGCATGGTCGCCAAGTTCTACTTCCACATCAGCGAGGAGGAGCAGCTGCGCCGCTTCGAGGCGCGCCGCGACATGCCCCACAAGCGCTGGAAGCTCACCGACGAGGACTGGCGCAATCGCGAAAAGTGGAAGCAATACGAGGCTGCCGTCGACGACATGCTGGTCAAGACCAGCACCCTGAAAGCGCCGTGGACGCTCGTCGAAGGCAACGACAAGCGCTACGCGCGGGTCAAGGTCATGAAGACCCTCGTCGACCTTCTAAGGGAAGCCCAGCTCGACGGCGAGTAGACCGCCAGGGTCCTCAGAGATAGAGCTGAAAGAGGATCATCGCACCGAGGGTCCAGCTGACCCAGAGGGCGACGCTTGCCTTCGAGGCGTTCTCGTAGGCCTCGGGCAGCAGCTCCAGGAAGACCATCAGCACCATGGCGCCGGCCGCAAAGCCCAGGCCGTAGGGCAGGAGGGGCCGGATGCTCTCGACGAAGAGGAAGGCGGGCACCGCCATCAGCGGCTGGGGGAGCGAGGAGAAGACGCTCCAGCCGGCGCAGGCCCAAAGCCGCGTACCCTTGGGGTACATCACCGCGGTGATCGCCAGCCCCTCCGGGACGTTGTGGACGGCGATGGCGACGGTGATGAGCGTCGCCAGTTTTTCGCCGCCGCCGAAGGCGACGCCGACCGCGACGCCCTCGGAGAAGGAATGGAGCGTCATCACGGCGAGGATCAGGAGGATTTTCTTGGCGCTTTCGGCCCGTAGGTCGCCGAAGCTCACCTCGCGCCCTTTGAGCAGGCGCTCGCCAGCGAGGATGAAGACGACGCCGAAGCCGCCGCCTACGATCGTCTGCACGGTGCCGTGCTCCGAGCCCTCGAAGATGAGCCCGAAGCTCGCCCCCAGCATGAGGCCCGAAGCGGCGGCGCTGGTGTAGGCCACGGTTTTCTCAGAGACCGCGCCGAGAAAGCGGAAGGGCAGGGCGCCGAGGCCGGTGGCCAGAGCCGTGATCAGGCCGAAGACGAAGACGAGGCCGAGCGTTTGCCACATGGCCGCGATCCTACGGGAGACCGCCGCCGGAGACGAGGATCGTCTCCAAGAAGACGACGGCGGCCGTCGCCGTCGACATCAGGACGGCGACGAGAGGCTTCGCGGCCCGTTCGTAGGAGGCCGGCACGAGCTCGGTCAAGACCAGGTGAAGGAGCGCGCCGGCCGCAAAGCCGAGCACCACCGGCTCGAAGCGACCGAGGGCCGGCATCATCGCGAAGGTGACGATGGCGAGAAGCGGTTGGCTGACGTTCGTGAAGACGCAAAGCCCGGCGCTCTCGCGGGGACGCATGCCTTGGCGTCCGAGGAGCTCCGTCAAGGCCATGCCCTCGCCGACGTTGTGGAGCGCCAGGGCGAGGGCGAGGAAGATCCCGAACCTCAGGTCGACCGCCATGGCGGCGCCGATGGCGACGCCTTCGGAGGCCGAGTGGAGCGTGTTCTGGAGAATCGCCTTGTAGCCCTCCTCGGGCCTCACCTCGTGGTCGGGGCGAGTGTCGAGCTCGCCGGTGCCCGCATAGCTCTGGGTCCAGAAGGTGTAGGCGACTCCGGCGCTCGCACCGAGGAGAGCCAGGAGCGGCGCGGTCTTGAGCCCATGGGTGATCAAGAGGTATCCCGAGCCGAGCATCAGCCCGCTCGCCAGGGCGTAGGCGGCGCCCACCCAGGCCGAGTGCAACCGGGCCGCGAAACCGAACGGCAACGCGCCCAGGGCGGCCACCACCGCCGCGAGCGAGCTGTAGAAAAACACCGTCAGAACCGGTTCGCCCGGCAGCATCGTCGTCTCCCGTGTCGTTACGGCTCCACTGTAGCGCAACCGGCCCGCGATGGGCTCCTCTGGCCCTCGGCACGAGTTGCAGCCTCCCAGGGCGAAGATGTTGGCGAGCGCCACGACGAGCGTGTCGCTTTCGGGATGGGTAGGCGAGGAGGCGGCGAAGTCCTCGTAGCCGCCCCGGACGGCAGGCGGAGCCTCCCTACCCTGGAAACGCCCGGGTGTCGCCCCGGCTCGCGAACCGTCCCTGGGGATTCTCGTAGGTCCGTCTCTTGCCGCTCTCCGTGTCCGTCACCTCGAGACGGAACTCGACGTTCGAGAGCGCTCCGTAGAAGACCCAGAAATGACCGTTCACCGAACGTCCGTCGAGCACCTTGACGACGATCTCGACGTTGTCGGGATGAAAAAACCAGAAATACCCGGTGTCGGCGGTCATCGCCGCGGCGTAGCCGTCGCCGGTGTTGCCCTTCGAGTCCTCCCAGGCCACGGTGACGCGAAAGCGCTCGTCCTGGAGACAAAGCGCCTTTTCGTCGGCGACGCAGCCCTCCGTCTCGACAAAGCTCGACGGACGTAGCGTATTGCGTTCCCAATAGCCTCGGATCACGTCGAGAAGAGCGTTCGTCTCGTCGGTCAAGCTCTCGGGATCGGGACCGAAACGAAAGTTGAAGGCGTTGACTTCCTCGGTCAACGGCTCGTAGGACGGATCCCAGATCCACAGCGCCCAGTTGATGCCGCGTTGCTCGAGCAGACCGATCTCGTCGTCGAGGAAGCGCTCGGCGCCGGGCTCCCAGCGCATGACGCCGATCTCGTTGGCCGCCACGGCGACGCCGTTTTCCTCGACGAAGTCGTCGACACCGAGCAAGAGCCCCTCCATGTAATGGACGTCGATTCGCTGGGGCTCGTCCCCGCCCCAGGGGTCGAAAGTCCCCGGATAGGTGCGCGACAAATCGTCCGGCTCCTGATGGGTGTAGACGTAGGGCTCGTACTGGTGCAACGTGTAGACCGTGCGTTCGTCGTCGACGAGGCGCACGTAGGGAAGCCACTCGGCCGCGCTGTAGCTCATGCCGCCGACCAGGATCGGCGTCTCGGCGTCGACCTCGCGGATCGCCTCGACGATTCGCGGGTAGAGCTGGTTCCAGTCCATGAGCGTCCCACCGTGCTCGCGGTAAAACTCCTCGGGCTCCCACGTATCGGCCCAGCGGTCGTTCGAGTTGGGCTCGACCATCAAGTCGTAACCGGCGACGGCCGGATGGCCGCGGTAGCGCTCGGCGGCGGCGCGCCACATGGCGGCCCAGGCGTCCTGGGCCTCGGCGTCGAGCCAGACGCGGTCGTTCAGGTAGGTCTCGTCGAACCAGTCGCCGGCCTCCTCCCAGAAGAAGGTGAATTCGCTCCGTCCCGGTCCGGTGCGGAAGCTGATGACGGCGAAGAGGTCGGCTCCGGCGATCTTCGCGAGCGTCCGGTCGAGGCTCTTGGCGACGGCGGCGTCGAGCCGGTAGGGGGGCTTTTCGCTGTAGATCCCGGCGTGGGAGACGTTGACGTAGTTGGCGCCAAGCGCCGCCAGGCGGTTGAAGTCGGCCTGGGTGTAGGGTGGACCGAGGGGGCCCGGGCCCATGAACTCGGGGCCGTCGAGCTCGGGGTAGACGCGGCGCTGGTAGACGTTCGCACCCCGCAGCTCGACCGAGCCCGAGCTCCAGAGGGCCATCTTGTCGAGCGTCTGCGCCGCGGCGGCGGCCGGGGTGAGGACGAGAGCGAGGCAGAGGGAGGACCCGACGAAACGCAGCATGGCTCGCCTCCTTGGGGGCAGTGTTCGTCCCGGCCCTGCGGCCGCTCCCTCGCGGTCGGCTTCAGTATGCGCTCTCGATGCCGCGGAGTAAACTGCTTTTGAAGTATCCTTGACCTCCTGAGGACATGGCGTCAGGCCGCAGCCAGACGCCGTAGCTCTCTTTCCGCCACGCTCAGCATGGCGAGGTCCATCTCGTCGGCGGCCTCGAAGTCCGCGAGCAGGTGGCGGACGCGCTCCACCTCTTCGCGGTGCCGCTCGCTCCAGGCGCCGATCGCCGCCTTGGCGAGCTTCGCCGCCGGCGTCTTCGGTGACCTCTCGGCCGGAAACGCCGTGACGATCTTTTTCGTCAGCTCCGCCTGGTGGGAGTAGAAGTCCTCGATCAGCGACGCGACGGCCGACTGCTGGTAGGAGGTGCCCTTGGCGAGCGACGAGCCGGCGCGCAGCAGCCACTCGAAGCCGAAGCTCTCGCCCACCGCGAAGTAGACCTTGCCGACCCGCTCCACCCCGACACCCGATTCGGCGGCGCAACGGGCCACGTCGCAGGAGAAGTGAAGGATCTCCAGCTCCGTCACGCGCTCGGCGAGCTCGTGCGGCACCCCGGCGTCGCGCAGGCGCTTCGCCTTGCGGCGCAGGCGCGAGCGTCTCGACTTCGGCAACATGTCCTGGAGCTGGGCGGCGACGATCAGGATGTCGTCGGTGTAGCTCTCCAGAAGCTCCGAGAGCTTGAGCGGCCAGCCGGCGTGACGCAGCAGCCACCGCGTGACCCGCTCCACGAGGTCGATCGAGGAGAGCATCATCTCGATCTGGAGGCTCGCCGGCACCTGGTTGTCGAGCGCCTCAATGTCTTCCCACACCGAGCGCAGTAGGAAGATATCGCGCGCCGCGGTGTAGGCGCGGGCGATGTCGGAGACGTGGGAGCCCGTCTCCTTGGCCATCCGCGGCACGAAGCTCGCCCCGACGCGGTTCAACATCGAGTTGGTGACGTGGGTGGCAATGAGCTCGCGGCGCAGCCGGTGGCCTTCGACGGCGGCGCGGAAACGCTCTCGCATCGCCGCGGGGAAGTAGCGGACCAGATCCTCGACCAGGAGAGGCTCGTCGGGCAGCTGGGAATCCAACAGCTCGTTGTAGACGAAGATCTTGCTCGACGCGAAAAGCACCGCGATCTCCGGCCTCGTAAGGCTCCGTCCCGCCTCCCGGCGCTCCGCGAGCTCCGCTTCGGTGGGGAGCCCCTCCAGCCGGCGGTCGAGATGGCCGGAGCGCTCCAGGTCGACGATCAACCGCGCCTGCTCGTCGAGCACCCGGACGCCGCGCGCCTGGCTCAAGGTGATCGACTGCGACTGGAGGTAGTTGTCGCGGAGCACGAGCTCGGCGACCTCGCCGGTCATCTCGGCGAGGAGCGCCAGCCGCTGCGCCGCGGAAAGCTCGCCGGTGTGCACCGCGTCGGCGAGCGCGATCTTGATGTTGACCTCGTGGTCGGAGCAGTCGACGCCGCCGGAGTTGTCGATGAAGTCGGCGTTCAGCCGTCCGCCGGCGAGCGCGTGCTCGACGCGCGCCGCCTGCGTCAGGCCCAGGTTCGCGCCCTCGCCCACCACCCGGGCGCGGAGCTCGCTCGCGTCGAGGCGTACGTCGTCGTTGGCGCGGTCGTCGGCCTGGGCGTGCGATTCGTGCGACGCCTTGACGTAGGTGCCGATGCCGCCCAGCCACAGGAGGTCGACCGGCGCTTTCAGGATGGCGCGGATCAGCTCGGCGGGCGTCAGGACGGCCTTCTGGAGGCCCAGGGCCTGCTGCGCCTCGCGGCTGAGCTTGAGGGTCTTCGCGTGCCGGTCGAGGACCGCGCCCCCCGGCGAGAGGGCCGCGGGGTCGTAGTCGGTCCAGCTCGAGCGTCCCATCTCGAAGAGGCGGCGGCGCTCGGCGTAGGAGCGTGCCGGATCCGGGTTCGGATCGAGGAAGACGTGGAGGTGGTTAAAAGCGGCCACGAGCCGCGTGTGCTCGGAGAGCAACATGCCGTTGCCGAAAACGTCGCCCGACATGTCGCCGACGCCCACCGCGGTGAACGCCTCGCTCTGGATGTCGCGGCCCGTCTCCCGGAAATGACGCTTGACAGATTCCCAGGCGCCGCGGGCGGTGATCCCCATGCCCTTGTGGTCGTAGCCCGCCGAGCCGCCGGAGGCGAACGCGTCGCCGAGCCAGAAGCCGTACTCGGCGGCGACGCGGTTGGCGAGGTCCGAAAACGTCGCCGTGCCCTTGTCGGCCGCCACCACGAGGTAGGGGTCGTCCTCGTCGCGGCGCACCACCCGGAGCGGTGGAACCACCTCGCCGTCGACCAGGTTGTCGGTCAGGTCGAGCAGACCGCGCATCATCGTTTCGTAGCAGCGCACGCCGTAGGCCGTGAGCTCCTCGCGCGACGGCGATGCCGGCGGTCGCTTGACCACGAAGCCGCCCTTGGCACCCACCGGCACGATCACCGCGTTTTTCACCATCTGCGCCTTGACGAGCCCCAGGATCTCGGTACGGAAGTCCTCCCGCCGGTCCGACCACCGGATACCGCCCCGCGCCACCTTGCCGCCGCGCAGGTGGACCGCCTCGACGTCTACCGAGTAGACGAAAATCTCGTAGGCCGGCACCGGCCGCGGCAGCTCCTCGATCCGCCGCGCGTCGAGCTTCAAGGCAAGGTAGGGTTTCGCCGCGGTCTTGCCGGGCTCGGGCTCGTAGGCCTGGTAGTGGTTGGTGCGGACCGTCGCTTCGACCAGGTTCAGGAAGCGGCGCAGGATCCGGTCGTCGTCGGCGCTGCCGACCTCCTCCAGGTCGGCATGGATTTTTTCGCGCAGCGCCGCCGCCTCGGCCTCGCGATCGCCGTCGCGGCCGGGATCGAAGAAGGCGGCAAAGAGCTCGACGAGAGACTCCACGATCGCCGGGTTGTCGGCGAGCGCGCTCGCCATGTAGACCTCGGAGAACGCCGAGCCGATCTGGCGCAGGTACTTGCCGTAGGCACGCAGCAGGATCACCTGCCGGTAGCCGAGGCCGGCGGCGAGCACCAGGCGGTTGAAGCTGTCGTTCTCGACGTCGCCGCGCCACAGGTGGCGGATCGCCTCGACGAAGCTCTCGCGCACCGTCTCCAGGTCGACCTGGCTGTCGGTCACCACCTCGAAGTCGCGGATCCAGACCGGGTTGGCCGCGTCCTTGGGAAAGACCTCGAAGGGGACCTCGGAAAGCACCTCGAGGTTCATGTTCTCGAGCTTCGGCAGGAAGTCCGAGAGCGGCGCCGGCACGGCGATCTCGAACGTCCGCAGATGGAGGCGCGAGATGGCGGAACCCTTCGTGCGGTAGAGGCGCAGGGTAAACGTGCTTTTTGAGCGTGCCTCGTCGATGAGCGGCAGGTCGTCGACCGCCAGGTCGACGCTCGTGTGCTCGACGTAGGAAGCGGAAAAAGCGTCGTGGTAGCGGCGCCAGGTCTTGAGCCCCACCTCCTCGCCGTGGGCCTTCACCAGGGCCTCGCGCAACCGGTCCTCCCAGCTCCGCGAGACGTCGGCCAGCTGATGCTCCACTTTCGCGAGGTCGACGTCCGGGATCTCGCCGGGGCGGACCTTGACGACGATCAGCACCCGGGCGAGCGCCGTGTCGGCGACCAGCGAGTCGGAGGCGATGACCTCGCCCAGAAAAACCCCCGCGAGGATCCGGCTGGCGAGTTGGCGCAGCTGCGTCGAATGACGGTCACGGGGCACGAAGAACATGCAGCTGACGAAGCTCTCGGCCTCGTCGCGCCGCACGAGAAGCGCCACGCGCGGCCGCAGCTGGAGGCTCAGGATACGCAGCGCGAAGTGGTAGAGATCCTCCTCGGAGGTCTGAAAGAGCTCGTCGCGGGGATAGGTCTCGACGATGTGGCGCAGGCCTTTGGCGTTGTGGCTCGCCGGCAGGAACTTGGCGCGCTCGATCACCCGTTTCACCTTGCGCCGGATCAACGGGATCCGGCTCGCCCGCATGCTGTAGGCGACCGACGTGAAAAGCCCCAGGAAGCGGTACTGGCCCACCAGGCGCCCGCCCGAGAACTTCTTGATCGAGACGACGTCCATCTGGACGGGCCGATGGACCGTGGAGCGTTGGGTTGACTTGGCGATCGCCACGAGCTCGATACCGCGCACGAAGCGCGCCGTGCTCCCGGCCATCGGCGCGTGGCTCCTGGCCCGCGCCTGGAGCGGGAGCTTGCGCCAGAGCCCGAGGCCGCCGTCGCCCAGAGGCCGCAGGTACTCCTCTCCGTCCTCCTTGACCAGGTGGTACTCGAGGAAGCCCAGGAGCGTCAGGTGGTGGTCCTCGAGCCAGCGGATGAACTCTTTGGCCTCGGCGACGTCGTCCTCGGCCGCAGGTGGCGGGTCGGCCTCGATCTCGCTCAGGATCCGGTGCAGCGCGAGGCGCATCTGGGGCCAGTCCTCGACCGCCGTGCGCACGTCGGCCAGGATCTTCAGGATCGATGTCTCCAGCTCCACGAGCTCCGCCTGGGCGGTCCGGACGTCGATCTCGAAATGCAGGAACGACTCGTTGACGGCGTCGTCCGAGGAGCCGCGCTCCACGAGCTCCAGGAGGGCGCCTTCGGCGTCGCGCCGCACGCTGATCTGCGGGTGCAGCGCCACGTGGATCGTCAGCTCCCGGCGGGTCAGCTCGCTGCGCAGCGAGTCGACGAGGAAGGGCATGTCGTCGGTGACGACGGTCACCGCGGTGTGGGAGCTCTCCCAACCGTGGGCGTCGCGCTCGGGGTTCATGACCCGGACCGCGGGGTGTCCCGGCTGACGCGTACGGGCGAGGTCAAAAAGCGCCAGGCAGGCCCCGGAGAGGCTCCCCGGGATCGAGCGGATCTCCTCGTCGGGCATCCCGGCGAACGCCCTCTCGGTCAGCGCGGCGGCGATCTCTTTTTGGTCCGCCGCCACGCCGGCGCAGACTTCGCCGACGATCCGGTCGATCAGCTCACGCCTCGTCTCCCACATACCGGTCGCTCCTTCGCGGTGGCCTCGGAAAGGCCGCTATGTGTGGAGATTAGCCGATTCTCGGTGCGAAGCGATAGTCGGAGATGAAGCCGACGCCCGAGTTGCCCTGGCCGGCGGCTCGACGAAAGCTCCGGCAACATATGCAACATATGCTATGGTCCATATCAGAGAGAGACATGGGGAGGTCCCAAGAAAGGAGACTGCCTCATGACACGCGGGGCGCTGCTCAACGGCCGCCGTCTGCTCGACGGTTGCACGCGGGAGTCGG
>CBDUYN010000025.1:0-79775 GCA_965371445.1 uncultured bacterium
TTTCAACTCTTTTCTGGAAATTTAACAGTATTCTATGCGCTGGATCTGGGGCTAGATGAGTTTGATCTGCGGAATAAACAGGCGTTAGGACGGAACAAATACCGACGACCTTTGTCCTGACTCATTCTTCCTCTCCCGGCACCACCAGCCGGTTGTCCTTGATGTAGAGCTGTCCGCTCGGATTCGGACGGTACTCGTTCAGCCACTCCAGGATCCCCTCGTAGTCCCGAAGCTCTAGGTCGTAGCGGGACGCCTTCCAGGCGTGCAGGTCTCGGCTGAAGTGGCTGGTGGTTGCGAGCATCATGTTCGCCACGTTGAGGTCCATCTTGACCCCATAGAGCGCCCGAGCCACGTCGATTCCGACTTTCCTGTCCTCTCGGTACTTCTTGCATTCGATGATCCAGGAAGTCTCGACACCGGCCTGGTCCTTCGAGATGGCGAAGAGGTCGTAGCCGCCGTCGCGCGTCGCTTTCGTCAAGTGGACCTGCCACCCGTAGCTCGCCAGAATCTCGGCGATCAGCTCCTCGAACTGCCGGGGCTCGATCGTGTACATGGCCTTGGGGTGCTTCGCCAGGTACTGGATGAGCTGGGCGGTTATGGTCTGGACCGCCTCGACCAGGGAGTCGGGGGGAGTGTTGTCGGGGTAGAGGGCGCGGAGGGCCTTGACCTTTTCCAGCGCATAGGCGACGAACCTGGGCCCCACCTTGGCCTCCCGAGTGTCGGTGCGGTGGGCAAAACCGAAGGCCCGCTCCAGGTAATTGGGGAGAAACCACGGATGCGAGAATCGGGCCTCGGTGAGGCCAACGCAAGTGGCCAGGTCAAGGAAGCTGCCGACAGTGCCGCTGATATTCTCGTCCATCCAAGAAAGCATGGTCGCGATGTGAAAGGTGGCTTCGTGCAGGTTGGCTTCGCGCAGGATGGCTCCGCGCAAGTTGGCGTCGCTCAGGTCGGCGCCGCTCAAGTCGGTGCCGTTCAGGTTGGCAAAGGTCAGGTCGGCGCCGGTCAGGTCGACGCCGCGCAGGCTGGCCAAGGTCAGGTTGGCGCTGGTCAGGTCGGCCCCGGTCAGATAGGCGTCGCTCAGGTCGGCGCCGCTCAGGTCGGGGTGCTCACTGCGATGCTCCTCCCGCCACCGGTTCCACGCCTCAACGCCCTTCTTCAGGATCTCCAAGTGCTCGTCGTTCGCCATGTATCCTCCCGTAGGCGGGATTCTAGCGCAGCAGCGACCCGCCGACCGCTTCCTAGAATGTGCCTTCTAGGTAGGAGGGCGGGAACAAGGCGGTGGTGGCGGGAATCAGGCGCGACATCGGGCGTGAATGAGGCGGTACTCCCGGAGACCACTACCCAGAAGACCGATTCTAGTAAGGAAGCCGGCACCCCGACCGCCGCACGGCCGTGTTGCCTCGCAACCCCCAGGGGCGGGACCAATGGAGACAGGCCGTCCCAAGGGCCTGGGATGTCCCCCAACGCCGGATCTCCCCAGGGCTCCCGCCGTGGAGGGGGTCCCCAGAAGTGCCGGGGCTCGGGGGGCCGGAGGCGGGAGCCCGATCTTCAGGTCGACCGAGGATCATCGGCGGACCGTGTGTGCCGGCCTGGGAAGTTTCTCCGGCATTGGCGCCGGGGCGGCGACCGAGCCAAGGGTCATCCACGCCGGTCGGTGCCGCGCGGCATGATGCGGGACAGATACCGACCGGTCGGTCGTGCGGGAACGGCGACCGCAGGGGCTGTTCGGGGTCACGACTGTCGCCGCCGCGATGAGCCTGGACTGTCGACGTGACGGGCTTGGGGCAGCCGGTCGTCGATCTCCCGGAACCCCGCAAAGGAGCGGGACGTACCTCAGCGGGGCCTGACTCGGGAGGAACGCGTCAGGCCGCAAGATCAGGTACCCCGGTTTGGCGGGTGGGACTCCTACCGCTAGCTAACGGTTCTCCACCTTGCTTCCGAGTCGTCGAGAAGGGGGAGAAAGCCTACTAACCGTCGTGACACTACTTCTCTCGGCGGCCGCCGTCGCGGCGCCATCGGGTGAGTTCGTCTCGCTACAGAAGGATCGCTGGCAGGCGAGGGGGGATACATGCCGTCCGTTGATGACTGCGAGGCGACCAACGGCCGTTGTCCGTTCTGTTAATTCTCCCTCCCTTCGTAGAGGGGTAGCTGGACAGAGCACGAGTCCGAGAAGGATGCCATGTCAAGCCCCATTGAATCCCTGGAGCCCCGGATCCTTTGGCAGCATTTCGACGCCATCCGCCACACGTAAAGATGAACTGAAGGAACTATCCCATGCCAAACAAGAAACACCGCTTCCGAATCGAGGTCAAGGCGCGCAGCTTCCGGTTGCTCCTCGACCTCGACCGCAGGAAATGGCGCGCCGGGGTGCTCGGCCTGGCGTTCGTCGCCGGCGTCGCCCTCGCCGTGGCGTTCGTCGTCCTCGCCGCCAGCGGTCGGGTGGGGGTGCCGTGGTGGTGAGGTCGAGGCGAACGGCCGCGGTGAGCTTCCACGGATCCGTGTCGTCGCCTGCTCAAACGGCGGCGGGATCTGCGGCAACGCAGATCTCTGTGTGGCGGCGAGCGGTCCTTGCCCGTTCGCGTCCTTGGCGGGATGAAGGAACGAAACCAACAAAGGAGAGAAACGCTATGTCGAAGAAGAGAACCGAAGACAACATCACCCCGGCCGAACTCCGGGGAGAGATCATTCATGCCGTCCTCGTCGTCGTCGGCGCTCTGTCGGGCGTTGCCGCCCTCGTCGTCGCGGTCCTCACCTTTGTCAGGGGGTAGGGCTTGCCGCGGCGCCCGCGCGGTCACGTCCGGCGCTTGGGTCGGAGGTCGAGGTGGAATCCTGGTGGTGGACTCGCGCTCGTCCTGTGTCGTCGGCACCGTCGTCGCGGTCCTGGCCCTCGTCAAAGGGATAGGAAGGAAAGGTTAGGTTTGGATAGGTGCGACAAACGGCGGATACCGAGTAGCTGCCACCTCGCGGAACATATGACTGGGTCGTAGCCGGACATCGGATTTTCGCTCTTGGCGACATAAGAGAACCAAGATGTAGCTCAGACGGCGTTAGCCTGGAGTGATGACGGTAGGTAACTGGTCGGGGCGACGCAGGGCCGTGCAGCATGACTCCCGACCGCTGCGACTCACATTACAGTTCATCCCGGTGACCTTTGGGCACTTGTGGAGAGCACCGTAGACGACACCGACGGCCTCGTGCTGCTCGAGACGGAGGTCCGACGAGCTTGCCGGCCAAGACGCCGGTCCAGAAAGGAGACACCAAATGGCCAAGAAAGATCGCATAGAGTTCGACACAATCGGGATCTCACCAGAACCGGACGCTTTGGACGGCCTGCGGATCGTCGGCCGTTCGACCGTCCAGAGTGTCCTCGGCTTGGACGCAAGGAGGTTGATTCCGCTCACCGGCGTCGGCGGCGTCTGCTACTGTCTATGGCTCCGGCCAGACTGGCAGTCGTTGACCGCCGCTCTCCTGAGCATCACCGTGATCACAGTGGGGGGGATTGTGAAAGACAACCATGCCAAGAGTCGCGTTGAAACGGGAAAAGACCCGCCTGAACCTGGAGGCGACCCGCTCGGTCTGTGAACAGCTCAATCGTCTCCTTGACCTCTGCGACCATGGTTTGGCAAGTTTTTCGTCTTCAGGAAGCATCCGGCGGAATGAACGGCGATCACTGCATGGTGGTTGATCTAACTCGACCTGGACACCGGTCGCTGATGGTCAAAGGTCAGGCTGCCGACAGATGCAGCGCACCTTACAGTGGTCCCAGGGGACCACTGGGCGTTCGTGGAATGGGCAAGGCTGAGGGCTCAGGGCCTCAAGACACGATCTACTTCGATACCCGTTCGATGGTTATCGTACCCAACGAATGGCGAAATCTGGATGGCAGCCTTGAAAAATGCTTATACTTTAGATGACACAGATCGCCATCAGGTCCCGTTTTCTGGCCGATGTCACTCCCGATCAACGACCGCAGACGCCTGGACGTCTCGCTCGTCGGTCAGTCATCATCCACGTCCTTTAATACCTCTATCAACTTTCTTAGCGCCTCGGCACCGAGGGTGCGCTCGGCCTCGTCGGTGGCGGGGTGGTCGCACTGGTCTGTGCTCATATGGGCTCAGGATACCACGCGGGAGACGGGGCGGCATAGTGCACCCGGCTCGGAGCCGTCTGGAACGTCATTTCAGCGCAGTGGCCAGCGGCGGCGGCGGCGGCCAAGTGGCCTGGCTACCCGTCGAGAACCATTCCTGCAAGCGCACTCGCCGGGGCTATTCGTCACTTCAGCCCCAGGGCGGGAAGTTGCCAAATTCAACTACGGGCATTTCAGATTCATCGGTCTGAACCGCCAGGCCGAGTGCTGTGACAAGGTCGTCGTAGCTCCCGACTCGGAAGGCGCCGTAATGGTCATTTGCGTCGGGTTCGACGCGGACCTGAAATTCGAGAAGCTCCTGGCGCAGGGTCCTCGATTCGGGCGTCTTCGGAAGATGCATCCTCCCGGCCTGGAGCAACACTTGGAGTCTCGTAACGAGGAACGCTTTACCCAAAGTCACCAGTCGCCGGTCTTTAGTTCTCCGATCGCCGTGCGTGAAGAAGACTGAACAGATGTGAGCTTCTATGCGTGATTCCAGAAGGTCGATTACCGGCTGCCCCAAGCCCGTCACGTCGACATAGAGGTACGGGCGTTGTCCTGTTCGGATCTGGGCGCCTTCCGTTACCTCAGCAATGCGGTCGATGATGGCAGGGAATGACGCCTCGATGGGTAGGCGCTCCAGGTGTCGAATCATGAAGTGGCATTCGGACTGGTCTCCGACCTGCTGAGGTAGCTGCGCGGGTCTGTATATACCGTTGGCGACGGCAGGATAGGCAGTACCTGCCGCCAAACGCTCCAGGCAGCGGACGATGAAATGAAAGTCCGGTCGCCACTCCCTCTCAGCGACACAGATTGCTGAGGGCGGTAGGTGACGACGAACGACTTCCGGCCACTCGGGTAGATCCTGAGGCCGAAGCTCGCGGTCGCGGTGTCCCACAGGTAGCACGCGCCTCGGCCCTGGTAGACGGCGCCGTCGACGGCCCGCTTGTTGAGCCGCGTCTTCATGGCCGCCTCCCGGCGCCGGGGCCCGACCGCCTGATGGGCCGGCGGGAGGATCCTTGGACCTGCGGGCGTGCCCTCGGGCGGTTTCGGCGGTCATGCTGCCCACCTCCCTGGGGAGGGTGAGCAAACATTGAGCAAACAGTTGGGGGGGAAATGGGGGGTGCTGTGGTGTAGTCCATGCACCCACCGTATTCGGCTAAATCCTTTGTTGTCAACCATTTGAATGGGTGGCACCTAAAAGGGATTAGAGCATTGAATCGCAGGGCAACGACGTCCATGGAGTCTCCTCGACGATCAGCTCGACGGTCTTGAAGCTCCGCCGTCTTGCCCATCCTGATCCGCTTCGTCCAGGCTCCTTTGAGCAAGCTGTGTCATGGGCCTCATGATACCACCGGGGGGCCGAGGGTGTAGGCCTGGGGAAGTTCTCAGCTTGCTTCGCCGGAACCCATGCGGTAAGAATGCGGACATGGCAAAGACTTCCCCACCGTCCTCTCAGGCCTCCACCGAGGCGTTGGACCTCATGTGATGCGCCGCTTCAGCCAACGCCTCGCCTTCGTCCTGCTGACGGCGGCCTCCGCCGCCCAGGCCCAGGAACGCCTGGCGCTGGCCGGCGGTATGCTCCTGGACGGCTACGAGCGCGCGCCGATCCACCATGCCGCCGTCTTGATCGAGGGCGAACGCATCGTCGCTGTCGGTCCGGCGGACGAAGTCGAGATCCCGCCCGGCACGCGCGTCGTCGACACCCGGGGACGGACGATGCTGCCCGGGCTGATCGACCTCCACATGCACTACGACCTGATCGGTCACGGCAACTACGAATTCCTCTGGGAAGTCGACGGACGGCTCGTCCAGGCGATGGAGATCGCCGCCCGCCAGACCCTGGAGGCCGGCGTGACGACGGCCCTCGACCTCGGCGCGACCTTCGAGCTCCTCGAGGTACGCGAACGCGTTCGCCGGGGCGAGATCCCCGGTCCGCGGATCCTGACCAGCGGCCCCTGGATAACCCGCATCGCCATGGACACGGTGCCGCCGGAAACCCAGAACGTCATTACCAGCCCCGAGGAGGCGGCGCGCAAGACCCGCGAGCTGATCGACGCGGGGGTCGACGTCATCAAGCTCTGGGAGGGCCTGACGGCGGACGACTACAAGGCGGTGGTCGCGGCGGCCCACGAACGCGGCATCCGCGTCCACGCCCACCTCTACGAGCCGGAGCCCATCCGGATGGCCCTCGACGCCGGGGTGGACGTCCACCGTCCAACTCTCCGTCGATCCGCGGCCCGACGTCGAGCCGAGCGGCTGGAAGCACCTCTGGAGCCGGTTGCGTCCGCGGATCGGGCGATTTCATGGAGTTCGTCAACGGCAACATCGCCCGCGAGGCTCTTGCGCTCGTCGACGAGTGGGACGAGGAGCCTTGGGGCGAATCGACGCACCACTTCGGGAGGCTAATCTTCGGTCGGAGTATCGGGGTCAGGCTCAGGACAGATCAATTCAACTTCAGGGAAGTATGTCCTATAACGTCGAGCGTCGCGGGTCAGAAGCCGGTAATCGTTTACCGCGGCATGAGCCCCAATGTAGAAGTCAGGTAAAGGCGCACGCCGGGTTCCGCCAGATCGGCGATACTTCAAGAAGCACTTCCCTGCCATGAAGGCAGCCTCCCAGGGGAGGTCTTCACGGCGGTAGATGTCAACCGGCACCACCCTTTCAAGGTCCTCGAGCTCTAGGAATCCGACCGAAACCTCAGCATAGATGATCGGATTGATCACCAGTTCCGCGTCTTCCGCATTTTGCTGAAATTGCTCGGCCGACCAGGTTCCCCAGATGGGATCGTTGGTCGCGATGTCGAGAATCACGTTGCTGTCGACGAGGATGTCGGTCATTCCTCACCGCGTGTAAGGCCGAGAATTTCGTCGGTGGTCATTCCCGCTGTCGCGCTCCCGCAGAGCAGGGCCAGGGCGCGCTCACTTCGCCTTGGGCCGGATTCTTCGTTCTGGCGGGTCAGGTTCCGCATCGCCTCCCGCAGCCTGCGGCTGAGGAGGCCGTCGACCTGTCGTCGAACCTCGGGCGTTGCCGTCTCGTAGGCCTGCGCGGCCTCCGGCGTGACATGAATGGTGAGGGCTCGGGTCTCCATGGGCTTCTCCTGGTTGGCCTGTCACTGCCCAGTCTACGCATCCTGGCTACGTTCCGTCAATCCAAGTGCCGTCGTCCACCCACCCCGTCAACGCCACCACCTCCCGTTCCCGCCGACGGTACCCCGTCGCCTCCACGATCCCTCGCGCCGCCACCAGACGCTCCCGCGCCCGGTCAACGTCCCCGCGGACGAGAGCGAGACGCGTCCCCTCGAGGTGGACATCGCATTCGTGAAGACGCATGTGCCCCCGCTCGGCGATCTCCCGGGCTAGGGCGAAGTCGGCGGACGCGCCGTCGAGAGCGCCCGTCGAGATCGCCGCGGAAGCGGCGGAGGATCCAGGCGAACTCGACGGCCATCCAGATGCCGTCCCCGGGCTCGAGGACGCCAATCTCGCCGCAGAAGATCCGCTCCGCCACCTCGTTCGGCCGCAGCGGCAGGGCATAATCGCACCATGAGACACAAAGCCACCCTCCTCTCGACCTTCTTGCTTCTCACCGCCGCGATTTCGCCGGTAAGCGCCGAGGCGCCGCCCCCCGAGACCTTCTCGATCGTCGCCGCCGACCCCGAGGCCGGCGAAGTCGGGGTGGCGGTGGCGAGCCGCTTTTTCGCCGTCGGCACGGTCGTGCCCCATGCCTTGGCCGGCATCGGCGCCGTCGCCACCCAGTCGTTCGCCAACACGAGCTTCGGACCCCGCGGCCTGGAGCTCCTGGCCCGCGGCCTCCACCCCGACGAGACCCTCGAAGTCCTGCTCCGCGCCGACGACGGACGCGCCCAGCGTCAAGTCGGCGTCGTCTCGCCCGACGGCAAGAGCGCCACCTACACCGGCGAGGGCTGCAATGCGTGGGCCGGTGGACGTAGCGGGCCGGGCTACGCCGTCCAGGGCAACATCCTGACCGGCGAGGACGTCGTCGCCGCCATGGAAAAAGCGTTCCTCGAAAGCGCCGGAGAGCCGCGGGCCCGCCGGCTCTATTTGGCGCTGGTGGCCGGTGACGCGGCCGGCGGCGACAGCCGCGGCAAGCAGTCGGCGGCGCTTTTCGTCAAGCGCGAGCGCGCCGGCTACGGCGGCTACACCGACCAGGCAGTCGACATCCGGGTCGACGACCACGCCGAGCCCTTCGCGGAGCTCGGCCGGCTCCTCAAAATCGCGCTCGTCAACGACCTGTGGAACCGTGGCTGGACCGCCTTCACCGAGAAGCGGTTTCCCGAGGCCCTCACCTGGCAGGAGAAGACGGCGGCGGCGGCGGATGGATCGGCCGTCTACCCGGAGGTGCTCTACGACCTGGCGGTCATCCGGCTTGCCAACGGTGAGCGCGAAGGCGCGCTCGCGGTGCTCAAGCAGGCGATCGCCGCCAATCCGCGGCTCGCGTCCCAGGCAGGGTCCGATCCGGATCTTGAAGCGATTCGAGCCGAGATCGCAGCGCTGAAGGTCAAGGAGGACTGAACTGGAGGGGAAACGGAGGGGGTGACTCTTGTACCGGGCTTTTCTTCCACCGGTGACATTCGTTACGGTCCCCTTTCCACCCCAAGCGACCTTCACGTCCAAATCGAGGGGTAAAGCAGAGTAGGCAGCGGTGGAAAGCGATCAGATGTCGGCCTCTAGGAGGGTAATCCCCGGCAGACCCGACAGGGGGGTGGAAACGAGACCGTAATAAATGTCACCGGTGGAAAAAAAGCCCGGTACAAAAGTCACCCCCCTGCATCCCTGGGCTCGGCCGCGCCCCTGCGGTGGATCCGACGGCGGCGGCTGGCGGGAAGCCACCGCCGGCAAGCCGAGGACCGCCGGGGGCCGCGGCGGCCGGCGCCCATCGCTCCTGTCCGTCCCTTCCGGCCTCCCTTCCTGGCCCAGGTCCCGGACGCCCGGACACTGCCGTTTTCAGTCAGCCCGAAGGTCGTGGCCCCTCCCAAAACGCCTCCTGCGGCAGCTTCCGGCGGTTTGCCGATGCCGGCTCACCTCTTCTTCCGCCACCACAACCCACCCAGGACGCCCCCTTCCATGTCCCGGAGCACCTTCGCTCGATGCAGGAGCTCTCTTCACGCCGTCCGCAGGCGGTGCGCACGGTGTGGGACGTCCTCCTCATGCCGTCCGCAGCCGCTGCGGACAGCATAGATGTTCCGGACGCGCCGTCCGCAGCCGCTGCGAACGGCGTGTCCCGGGCTTGAAACGTCCTCTGCAGCCGCTGCGGACGACATGTAGGAGGTGAAACACATCGTCTGCAGCGTCAGGATTTGCCGGAAGAGAATTCGATTGGAGCCCCCGCCAGGTAAGCCTCCGGCTCCGCGGAGAACCTCTGCAAGCAACCCGCGCAGCAGAAGTAGTAGAACTCGCCCTCGTGCTCGACGCTCGGACGCTCGTCGCCGACCTCGACGGTCATCCCGCAGACCGGATCGACCGCGGTACCCGCTGCTTTCGCCTCGCCACAGCAACTCTGCGACGGCTCCGCGGAAGCGACTTCCCGCGTCTCCTCCGTCGTAGCCGCCGTAAGCTCGCTGCCGCGCCGCAACTGGACGATCTCCGCCAGGATCGCCAGCGCGATCTCGTCGCCCCGGCGGGCGCCGAGGTCGAGGCCCGCCGGGATCTTCAGACGCGCCAGGTCGGCGTCGCCGAACCCTTCACCTCGCAGGTACTCCAAGATGGGCTCCGCCCGCTTGCGGCTCGCCACCAGCCCCACGTACGGCGCCGCCGTCTTGAGGGCGGCGACGAGCGCCGGCTCGTCGTAGTGGCCGTGGGTGGCCACCACGACGAAGGTCGACGCATCGGCATGCTCGGCGAGCTCGGCGAGGTCGCGCACCACCTCGTCGGCATGCGCCATCGCCGTGCCGCCCTCCTCGCCGGGATCGACGACGATCGTCCGGTAGGCGAGCGCCCGCCCCAGGTGTGCCAGCGCCTGAGCCACCGGCAAATGGCCGACGATCAGAAGCCTCGGCTTCGGTTGCTGCGGCTCGACGTAGATGTCGAGCGTACCGCCGGAAAAGCAGCTCATCGCCACCTCCTTCAAGCCTTCACGCGGCGGCCCCGAGCCCGGCTCCGGGGTGATGCGGATCAACCGGCTGCGGCCGTCGGCGAGCGCGCCGAGCGCCTCCTGGATCACCGTCGGCTGCGCGCAGCTGCCGCCGATCCAGCCAAACATGACGCCGTCGACCGTGACGATCGCCTTGTCGCCCGGCTTGCCCGACGTCGGCCGCTCGGCCCGCACCACCGTCGCCGTGGCGAAGGGCTCGCCCCGTTCGACGAGCTCGTGGGCCTTGGTAAAGAACTCGTCGTACATCAGTCGCTGACGCCGGCGTCGCGCAGCGCCTTCCAGACTTTTTGCGGCGTGATCGGGATGTCGATGTGGCGCACCCCGAGGTGCCACAGCGCGTCGACGACGGCGTTGGCGATGGCCGGCGGCGCGCCCACCGTCGGCGACTCGCCGACACCCTTGGCGCCCAGCGGGTGGTGGGGCGAAGGCGTGATCGTACGCCCCAGCTCCCAACGCGGCGACTCCACCGCCGTCGGCAGCAGGTAGTCCGCGAACGTCCCCGTGAGGTTCTGGCCGTTCTCGTCGTAGACGATCTCTTCAAAGAGCGCCGGGGCCAGGCCCATGGTCAGGCCGCCGTGGATCTGCCCCTCGACGATCAGCGGGTTGATGATGTTGCCGCAGTCGTCGACCGCCACGAAGCGCCGAATGTCGACTTGTCCCGTCCCGCGGTCGATGTCGACGACGCAGATGTAGCTGCCGAAGGGAAAGGTCATGTTCGGCGGGTCGTAGTAGTCGGTGGCCTCCAGGCCCGCCTCCATGCCCGGCGGATGGTTGGTGTAGGCGGCGAACGCGATGTCCTGGATCGTCTTCGCCTGCTCGGGCGAGCCCTTGACGTGAAAGCGGTCGACGTTCCACTCCAGGTCGTCCTCGCCGACCTCCAGGAGGTGCGCGGCGATCTTCTTTGCCTTGGCCTTGATCTTCCTCGACGCCATCGCCGCCGCGGCGCCGGCGGTGGGCGTCGAACGGCTGGCGTAGGTGCCCAGACCGTAGGGCGCGGTGTTGGTGTCGCCCTCTTCGACCTCGACGTCTGAGGCCGGCAGCCCGAGCTCCTCGGCGACGATCTGGGCGTAGGTCGTCTCGTGCCCCTGGCCCTGCGACTTGGTGCCGAAGCGGGCCATCGCCTTGCCCGTGGGATGGATGCGGATCTCGGCGGAATCGAACATCTTGATCCCCAGGATGTCGTAGTCGCGCGACGGCCCCGCGCCCACCACCTCGGTAAACGAAGAGATGCCGATGCCCATCAGCTCCCCGCGCTCGCGCTTTTCCGCCTGCTCGCGCCGGAGCGCCGGGTAGTCAATCATCTCCATTGCCTTCCTGAGCGCCGCCTCGTAGTTGCCGCTGTCGTACTCCCAGCCGGTGGGGGAACGGTACGGGAACTGGTCCGGACGGATGAAGTTCTTGAGCCGGAGCTCGGCCGGATCCTCGCCGAGCTCGTGCGCCATGATGTCGGTCATGCGCTCGATCATATGCACCGCCTCGGTGACCCGGAACGAGCAGCGGTAGGCGATGCCGCCCGGGGGCTTGTTGGTGTAGACGCCGTCGACGGCGAAATGCGCCGCCTTCAAGTCATAGGAGCCCGTCCCGATGCTGTAGAGGCCGGCGGGGAACTTCGAGGGCTGCGCCGCCGCGTCGGCGGCGCCGTGGTCGGCCACCGTGTGGACGCGCAGGCCCGTCAGCTTGCCGTTTTCGTCGGCCGCCATCTCCGCCGTGATGTGGTAGTCGCGGGCGAAGCTGTCGGCCTGGAGGTTCTCGCTCCGGTCCTCGATCCACTTGACGGGCTTGCCCGTCACGAGGCTCGCGACCGCGCAGCACACGTAGCCCGGATAGATCGGCACCTTGCCGCCGAAGCCGCCGCCGATGTCGGGCGAGATGATCTGGATCTTGTGCTCGGGCAGGCCCGTGACCATGGCGAAAACCGTACGGTGGGCGTGCGGCGCCTGCGAGGTCATGTACATCTGCATGTGCTCGCGCACCTTGTCGTAGTTGGCCACCATGCCGCAGGTCTCGATCGACGAGACGTGAAGGCGCGGCAGGTAGATCGACTGCTTGATCGTCTTCGCCGCGGCGGCAAAAACCTCGTCGGTCGCCTCCTTGTCGCCCGCCTCCCAATGCCAGATGTGGTTGGTTTTTTCCTCCTTGTCGTCGCGGACGATGATCTCGTCTTTCAAAGCCTCGTGGGGATCGACCACCACGTCGAGGGGCTCGTAGTCGACGTAAACCTCTTCGATCGCGTCGGCGGCGATATAGCGGTCGGTGGCGACGACGGCGCACACCTCCTGGGCGTAATAGACCACCTTCTCGATCGGCAGGACCATCTGGGTGTCCGACATCAGCGTCGGCATCCAGTGGAGGTTGCCCGCCGCCTTCAGGTCCTCGCCGGTGATGACCGCGACGACGCCGTCCATCGCCAGCGCCTCGCTCGCGTCGATCGAAAGGATTTTCGCGTGGGCGTAGGGGCTGCGGACGAGGGCGAGGTAGAGCATACCGGGGAGCTTGACGTCGTCGACGTAGCGGCCTTGGCCCTGGATGAAGCGCGGGTCCTCCTTGCGCTTCATGCGGTGACCCATGCCGCAGATTTTTTCCGGCGTCGTCACACGCGGCTCTTCCGTCGTCTCGACCTGGGCCGAAACGCCCTCCGGAAGCGGGGAATGGGGCTCGGTACGATCGGCTACATGGCTCATTCGCTCACCTCCTGGACGTCTTTCATCTTCTCCGCCGCGTAGCGGATCGCCGCGACGATGTTGTTGTAACCGGTGCAGCGGCAAAGGTTGCCCGAGATCCCCTGGCGGATCTCCTCCTCGGTGGGATCGGGGTTTTTCGCCAGCAGCGCGCGAGCGGTCAGGATCATGCCCGGGGTGCAGTAGCCGCACTGCAAGCCGTGCTCTTCCCAGAAACCCTCCTGGAGCGGATGGAGCTCGCCGTTTTGGGCGACGCCTTCGATGGTCAGAACCTCGGCGCCGTCGGCCTGGACCGCGAAAACGGTGCAGCTCTTGACGACGCGTCCGTCGAGGCTCACGGTACAGGCGCCGCAACTCGTCGTGTCGCAGCCGATGTGGGTACCGGTCAGCTCGAGGTTCTCGCGTAGGAAGTGGACGAGAAGGGTGCGTGCCTCGACCTCGCCGCTCCTCTCCTCGCCGTTGACGTTCATGGTGATCGTATGCTGGCTCATCGCTTCACCTCCTGGCCTCGCGCGCGCTCGACGGCCTTCTTGACCGCACGCTTGATCAACACCCGGGTCACGTCGCGTTTGTACTCCACCGAGCCCCGCAGGTCGGGAGAGGGATCGCATTGGGCTGCGGCTGCCTGACCGGCCGCCTCCAGCACCCCGTCGCTCGGTGCCTTGCCGGCCAGGACGGCCTCGGCGTCGGTGGCGCGCATCGGCACCGGATTGAGGTTGGTGAGGCCGATGCGGACGTCACGGATTACGTCGCCCTCGAGGGTGAGTTGGACGGCCACGGCCGAGATGGCGTAGTCGCCCACCTTGCGCTCGAGCTTGAGGTAGGCGCCACCGGCCCCGGGCCCGGGCGACGGGACGCGGATCGCGGTCAAGACCTCGTCGGGCCTGAGCGCGCTCTCGAAGAGGCCGACGAAGAACTCGTCGATCGGGATCGTGCGCTCGCCGCCGGGACCGCGGGCCACAACCTCGGCGCCCAGCGCGAGCATTACCGCCGGGTGGTCGTTGGCCGGATCGGCGTGCGCGATGTTGCCCCCCACGGTCGCCTGGTTGCGCACCAGCGGGTCCGCGATGACGGCGGTGGCATCCGAAAGGAGCGGATACTTCGTCCGCACCAGGTCCGATTCCTCCAGCATCACCTCGCGGACGAGGCCACCGATCAGAAGATGGCCGTTTTCTTCGCGCAGACGGTCGAGGCCCGGAATCCGGCGGATGTCGACCAGCACCTCGGGATGTGCCAGGCGAAAGCGCATGGCCGGGATCAGGCTCTGGCCGCCGGAGAGGATCTTGGCGGCCTCGCCGTGCTCCGTGAGCAGGCCAATCGCCTCCTCCAGGCTGGTCGGTGAGTAGTAGTCGAAGGCTCCTGGGATCATGCTGACTCCTCCTTGGACTCTGTGGGCAGGGTTCTCTCAAGTGATTCGTTGACCAAGACCGCACGGTTTGGCCCGGTTCGCCGCGCGGGTAAAGATCGAAGGTGCTCGGCCAGCTGATCGAGGCTCTGCAAGTTGTGGACGGGCAGGAAGTCGTCGACGTAGGGCAGGACGGCCGACATCCCCGCGACGCGCGGCTCGTAGCTCGTGCGTCCGGCCAGCGGATTGAGCCAGATGAGGCGATAGGAGCGGTGGTGGAGATAGCGCATCTCGCGGCTCAGAAGGTCGGCGTCGCCACGTTCCCAGCCGTCGCTGACCATCAGGACGACCGCGCCGCGGCGAAGAACGCGCCGGCTCCAGTGTCGGTTGAAAGCGCTCAGGCTCTCGCCGATCCGGGTGCCACCACCCCAGTCGATGACCTGGCGCGCCGCCATCTCGATCGCGCGATCGACGTTGCGAAGCCGCAGTTGCGGCGTAAGCCGGGAAAGCCGCGTGGCGAAAACGAAGGCCTCGACGTCGTCGAGGCTGTGGCTTAAGCTGTAAAAAAACTGCAAGACGAGCCGCGAGTACTTCTCCATCGAGCCGCTGATGTCGGCGATCAGGACGACAGGCCGGTCCTTGACCTTCTCGCTGCGCCGCGGCAGGGAGAGGGGCACGGCGCCGTAGCGGGCCGTTTCCCGCAGAGTCCTCGTGAGGTCGACCGTCTTGCCACGGTCGTCGGGCACGAGGCGCCGGGTCTTGCGCCGGCTCGCCGCGAAACGGATCTTCAGGATGAGCTGGCGAACGGCAAGAAGCTCCTCCGGCGTCATCTCGGAGAACTCCTTGCTCCGCAGACTCTCCAGAGGGCTGTAGGTGCCCGACCGGTCGACGACGTCGACCTCCGCGTCGAAGCGCCGGGCCTTGTAGGCCATGTAGCTCGCGACGGTAAACGCCTGTTCGCCGCCGGGGTGGCGCCGGGGAGGTGCGCTTCGCGGACGCCGCGGCGGATCGCCCGGGACGCGGAAGAAACGGTAGAAGAGCGCGTCAAAAACGGCAAGGTCCTCGCGGCGGGTCACGAGAAGCGACCGGGCGGCGTGGTAGAGCTGGGTCCGCTCGCCCACGTCGATCCAATCCAGAGCGCGAACGAAGCTCATCGTCTGGTGCAAAGACAGCGGCAGCCCGGCTCGGCGCAACGCGCGGGTGAAGAGCAGGAGGTTCGAAAGCCAGGGTGCTGCGCTCACGCGGGGTCCTCCTCGCTGGCCTGCGTGACCAGCTGCTCGGTGAGCGGGCCGCGCAGCCGGTCGACGTCGTCCTGGTATTTGAGGAGGAAGCCGAGCGTCGCCTCGACGACCGCCGGATCGAGCTCGACGGTCCCGAGGTGCCCCAGGGCGCCGGCCCAGTCGAGGGTCTCGGAGACGCCCGGCAGCTTGTAGAGGTCCTCGCCCCGCAACGCCTGGACGAAGGTGACGACCTGGGCGCTCAAGCGCTCCGAGATGCCCGGCACCTTGAGCTGGAGGATCTCGATCTCCCGTTCGCGCGACGGGTACTCGATCCAGTGGTAGACGCAGCGGCGCTTCAGGGCGTCGTGGACCTCGCGGGTACGGTTCGAGGTGATGAGCGTCACCGGCGTGTGCCGCGCCGTGAGCGTCCCGATCTCAGGGACGGTGATCTGGAAATCGGCGAGGAGCTCCAGGAGGAAGCTCTCGAATTCGTCGTCGGCCCGGTCGAGCTCGTCGATGAGCAGGACCGGCGCTTTTTCGTGGCTCGCGTCGATGGCCTTGAGGAGCGGCCGTTTCAGGAGGTACTTCTCGGCGAAGAGGTCCTCGACCGCCGGGCTGTCGCCGTTTTGGCCCTGGCGCGCCTGGATCTCCAGCAGCTGCCGCGGGTAGTTCCACTCGTAGACCGCCTGCTGGAGGCTCAGGCCCTCGTAGCACTGGAGACGGATCATCTCGGTGTCGAGGACGCGGGCCAGGACCTTGGCGAGCTCGGTCTTGCCGACGCCGGGCTCGCCCTCGAGGAAGAGGGGCTTCGCCATCTTGAGGGCGAGATAGAGGCTCGTCGAAAGGCCCGTGTCGGCAATGTAGGAATGCCGAGAGAGACTCCCGGTCACGCTGGCGATGGAGTCGAACATGGTGTCGTCGTGCTGGGCGCTAGGGCCACGCCGACCCTAGCAGATCTGCTCACAGGCAGAAAAGCCCAGGCGGGGGAAGCGCACAGGCCTCCAGGTACCAGGGCGCGGATGGCCTCACGCATCCGCCGGCGCCGCCCGGCGGATGGCCATGAGGGTCAGGTCGTCGGCCGCCGGCGTCCCCGCCTGGAAGGCCTGGAGGTCGCGCAGACAGGCACCGACGAGATCGGCGGCGCAACCCGCCTCCGAGTGTGCCAGCAACGCCGCTGCGCGCTCGAGACCGTACTCCTCCTGCCGCACGTTGCGCCCCTCCGACAGACCGTCGGTGTGGAGGAAGAGGACATCGCCGGGATCGAGGCGGAGCCTCTCGGCAGCAAAGCCGACGTTCGCGAACATGCCCACCGGCACCCCCGTCGCGGGCAGCGAGGTCACCTCGCCCCAGCGCAGCAGGAGCGGCGGGCAATGGCCGGCGTTGACGATCTCGATCTCCCCGTCGGCCGTCGCCCGGCCGCAGACGATCGTGGCGTAGTGCTGGGCGAGAGTGCTCTCGCAGAACAGGCGGTTGGCGCGCTCGACGAGCTCGGGAAGCGGCGGGCCCGAGGCGACGAGACCGCGGAAGATCGCCTTCAGATGCGACATCAGGATCGATGCCGAGACCCCCTTGCCGCTGATATCGCCGAAGACGAAGTACAGGTCGCGGCGGTCCTCCGCCGGCGTGATTAGGTCGCAGTAGTCGCCGCTCACCGGGCCGGCGGGCTGGTAGTGGTAGTGGACATCCCAGCCGTCGACCACGAGATCGCGCTGCGGTAGCAACGCCTCCTGGATCTCCGCCGCGGTCTGGAGGTCGCGCTCCAGCGCCCGGCGCTGGCCGTCGTCCAGGCAGCCGAGGCAGGTGCAGACCAGGGGATCGGCGAACAGCCGCTCGCCCTCGATCGGATCGCGGCATACCTCGCACCGGCCGTACGTGCCGGCGTCGATCCGCCCCAGAGCGGAATCCACTTCCCGGAGCAGGCTCTCGAGGTAGGCCCCCCCGGTGGCCACAGCCGCCGCGAGCCGGCCGCGGCGGTCGAGGAGCTGCTGCTGCAGGACGTTCTCGCTGACGGCTTCCATGACGGCTCCTCCATGCTTGTGGATAACCCCGGTTTCTGGTGCCGGACACCGCTAAGCATATACGAAGAAACGACTTGATCGACGATCAGACCCTCGTGGTCCCCGCGGAGGACGCACGACGGGGTGTGCGACGCGTTGCGACAGCGCCATTTCGAACTGATCCGGCTGCCCTACGAGGCGGTCTACCGGTTCGACGAGTGGCGGGCGACCTGGGATTGGAGACGGCAGGACCCCCCGAGCTCTTCCTGGCGAGCGGCCGGCGCTGCCCCTGGCCGGCGCCTTCGGTATGCGCCGGACCCGCTTCTTACTCTTCGACAGCCTCGGAGCCGTGCTGTGGATCGGCTCCACCGAAATGAAGGAGGAGCCCACCATGTACGACCGGGCCGCCGATCCGTAAAAACACCCCCGTGTTTTGACGCCGAGAACGTCGAAACACCCCCGTGTTTTTGTGCTAGAGTGACGGAAACACCCCCGTGTTTCGACGCCAGAGGCTCCATCCATGTACTTCCCACGCCATCTCGACCCCGTCCTGGACGAGTGGAGCCGTACGGCCGACCGCAAGCCTCTCGTCCTCCGTGGTGCCCGACAGACGGGCAAATCGTCGTCCGTGCGGCGTTTCGGCGAGCGCTTCGACCTCTTCCTGGAGCTCAACCTCGAACGCTACGAGGATCTGAAGCTCGTGCGCTCCAGCCGTTCGGCGGCGGAGCTGCTGCGCGCGGTCGCCGCCCGGCACAACGTCGCCCGCTTCCCGGAGCGGACGCTCCTTTTTCTCGACGAGATCCAGGAGAGCCCGGACGCCGTCGGCTGGCTGCGGTTCTTCCGCGAGGACCATCCGGAGCTCCACGTCGTGGCGGCGGGCTCGCTCCTCGAGGTCCGGCTCCAGGAGCGGGGCTTCTCGTTCCCGGTCGGCCGGGTGACGTTTCGGGCGCTGCGACCGCTCGGCTTCTTCGAGTTCCTGGCGGCGGTGGGTCGCGACGTCCTGCGCGACGAGCTACGGCGGGCCCTGGCCGAGGGCCGTCCGGCGGCCGAGGCGCTCCACCAGCAGGCTCTGGAGCTTCTCCGCGACTACCTGTGGGTCGGCGGCATGCCGGAGGCCGTGAAACGTTGGGTCGCCGACGGCAATCCGGCCGCCGTCCGCGAGGTCCACTCGGACCTCGTCCAGGCGCTTGCCGAGGACGTCCAGAAGTACCGTGGCGTGCGCGACGTCGAGTACCTGGAGGCGGCTTTCGAGAACCTTCCGGCATATTACGGACAGCGCTTCAAGTACGAGCAGTTCGCCCCGGGGTACCGTTCGCAGCAGATGAAAGCGGCCCTCTCGAAGCTCGAGAGCACGTTTCTCCTGACCCGGGTCTGGCCCACGAGCTCGCTACGGCCGCCGTTCCAGGTGCGCCGCCGTTCGGCACCGAAGCTGCTGCCGCTCGACGTCGGCCTGGCGACGTTCGCGCTCACCAGCCGTTTCACCGACATCCGGACGTCTCGCCTCGACCGCCTGCTCGAAGGACGGCTGGCGGAGATCTTCGTGGGCCAACAACTGCTCACCGGACGTCAGGTCCGCCCCGAGACCCTCCACTTCTGGGTCAGCGAGTCGTCGCGCAATAACGCCGAGGTCGACTACGTCGTCGAGAGGGCCGGGCACCTCCTGCCGATCGAGGTCAAGGCCTCGGCCTCCGGGTCGCTCAAGTCGCTCCACCAGCTGCTGTGGCGGGCCGGCTTGAGCCGTGGCGTCCGGCTTCACGAGGGGCCTCATCTCGACGAGGAGCACACCGTCAAGATGACCGACGGTGGCCTCTCGTACCGTCTACTCTCGTTGCCGCTCTACCTGGCGGAGGAGGTGGCAACCCTTCCCGATTCCGACGCAGCCTTCCCCGACGAGCTGTGCTAAAAGAATCCACGCGAGCCTGACAATGGAATGGGGCGGCTGAAGTGGGGGAAGACCGACAAGCGCTCATGGAGGAGCCTGGACGGAGTACGAACTCGTGGCCGTTGCCTCAGAGTCCTTTCGAGCGCAGGACCATCATCTTCTCGATCTGCATGTCGCGCATGGTGAACGGGATCCCGCCGATGCCGAGGCCGGACTGGTTCAATCCGGCGAAGGGCATCCAGTCGACCCGGACAAGGAGAATCGTGCAATGGCTACCCGATCTTTGAGGGCGTTGATCCAATCTCGATAGACTTCGGTCATCCGTACACGCATGCACGCAGTGTAGCCTATGGGATACAGATGTCAAGCTCGTCAGGATCTCTGAAATGAGGAAACTCAGCGCTCCACCTGCTCCAGCACCTCGCGCAGCCCTCGGACGTCGCCGCCGCCGCGTTCGAGCTTGCGCCGCAGGCGCTTGAGCTTCGCTCCGCCGCGGTCGGCGAGCGACTCGGCGTAGAGCATCTCGGCGATCGGGTCGTTGGCGAAGCGAACGCGGTTGCGCCCCAGCTCCTTCGGACGTTCCAGGAGCCTGCAATCGACGAGCTCCTGGACGACGACCCGCAGCCATAATGTGCCTGATACCCCGCCTGTCTGTTCCGGCACGGTGAGCGAGGCGGCTGGAGCCAGTCCGGTCTTTGCGGTACGAGTGATCGAACGGATCTGATGGGGAAGACACCGATCCTGACGAGACCGACTTCGGCGGTGCCTTCAGGTCTGTAGCCGGAAAGTTTCGTCTACAAGTCCGGTAAGGATCCAATCCGGCGAAGGGCATCCGATCCGTTGAGAGGACAGAAGGAGATTGGCCGCCACCGCTCTCAGGTGAGGACGACGAGCTTTCCCTCGGCGCGGTTCTCTTCCATGACGCGATGTGCCTCCACGATCTCGTCAAGCCTGAACACTCGCCCAAGCTTCACGCGGCTGTGCCCGGCTTCGACCTCGCGGACGAGCTCCTGAAGCGGAGTCCTCTCGAAATCCTCGGCTTCCCCTGCGTAGGCTGTCAGGTATACGGAGCTCGGAATGGCTTCCATCGGCGCGAAGCGCTCGAAGTCCCACTTGTTGCCGACGATCCCCGTCATGCAGACGACGCCGTGACGCTTGACGGCCTGAAGCGAGTCGAGCAGCGTTGTCGTCCCGACGAGCTCCAGAACGTGGTCGACCCCACCGGGAAACGCGCGGCGGACCTCCTCGGCGATGCTGCCGGTGTCGATGAAGACGGCATCCGCGCCGTTGTCGCGGAGGAGCTGTTCACGTTCCGGGCGACGACTGGTCGCCGCGACAGTGACTCCATGTTTCCGCGCCAGGACCGCCGCCGCGAGCCCCACGGAGGTCGTGCCACCGCGAATGAGGAGGGTCTGGCCGGATCGCACCTGGAGGGCGGTGTGGAGGGAGCCCCACGCGGTCTGGATCATCTCGGGAAGCGCACCGAGCGTCGGCCAGTCAAGCGTCGTGTCGAGCGTTTGCACCTGCCTGGCCGGAACGCAGGTGTATTCGGCGTAGGAACCGTCGAACTGTCGGCCCATACCTCCCATCGCCGTGGCGACGGTCTGGCCCGGCGAGAGCTCGGTACCCGGAGCGGACACGACTTCTCCCACCGCCTCGATCCCGAGAATACGCGGGAAGGTGACCGAAGGCGACTGGCCTTGCCGCGTGAACAGCTCGGAGCGGTTGAGCCCGAAGGCGCGAGCTCGGATCAGCACCCAGCCCGGCTTCGGCTTCGGCACGGGCCGTTCCTGGAGGCTCAGAACCTCTGGCGGTCCTGGTCGTTCGACGACGACAGCTTGCATGCTCGTACCCATGGTCGGCTCCTCAGTCGACAAATCGATTCAAGTCCATCCTACTCTGAGCCAGATGATAACATGAGCCGCGAAGGCGGGCGGAGAGCGGGATGGTGAGCAGGATGATCGCCGACCCGACGGGCTACAGATGAAGTACCGGTTGACCGTGGCCGACAGCTGCGAGCGCTCCGTGGATCGGCGATCGGCGGTCGTGTCCGTCATCGTGATCGGGGCGGTCGGCTCCATCGTCTTCATCCTGTTGCCGCTCTTGATCGGGGCCTTTACCGATCGACTGGCACTGACCCGGGAACAGGTCGGGGTGCTCGGCTCGGCCGACATGACCGGCATGTTCGTGGCGGCCCTTCTCGCGACCGCCTGGATTCGCTCGCTCAATTGGCGCCTGGTGGCGCTTTTGGCCGCCGCGCTGCTGGCGCTCTGCCATCTCCTTTCCGCCCAGGTGACGGACTTTTCCGCCTTGCTGGTGGTACGCACGATCGCCGGATTCGCCGGCGGCTCGTTGATGTCCATCGCCCTGACCAGTCTGGGCGACACCCGCAACCCGGATCGCTGCTTCGGTCTCTTCATCGCCGCGCAGCTGAGCATCGGCGCGCTCGGGCTCTGGGTCATGCCGAGGCTCATCCAGGGCTTCGGGCTGCCCGGTGTGTTCTATGCCCTGGCGCTGATCGTGGCGTCGACGGCCCTGCTGATTCCCAGGATTCCCCAGCAGGGACACCCGGTCACCGCTCGCTCCGCCGGACCGATCGTCCGCCGATCCATGATGCCTGGTTTCTGGGCGCTTTTGGCCTGTCTGGCGTTCAACTTCGGCATCATGGCGGTGTGGGCCTACATGGAACGTATCGGCAACGCGGCCGGTCTGGAAGCGGCCTACATCGGCGCGACGCTGGCCGGCTCGCTACTGGCCGGCTTGTTCGGCGCACTGCTGGCCGCCGCCATCAAGGACCGGCTGGGCCGCGCACTGCCGATCGCGGCGGCGCTGGTTGTCCAGGGGGTGGCGCTTTTTCTGCTCTTCGGAACGGCGTCCCGGTCAGGATTCGCGGTGGCCGTGATGCTGTTCGCTTTCGCCTGGAATTTCCCGGTGCCTTTCCAACTCGGCATCACGGTCTCGGTGGACCGCAGCGGCCGCCTGGTGGTGCTGTTTCTGAGCGCGGTGAAGCTCGGCTACGCGATCGCCCCGGCCACGGCCGCGCAGCTGCTGGTTGCGGGTGGCGGGTTTCGGCCGGTGTTGTTGCTGGGCGCGGCCGGCTTCGTCGCCAGCGCCGCGATCTTTCTGTCTCTTGCCGCGCCCCGGGTCCGACGCGGCGTGGAAGACTCGAAACCAGCTACCCATCCCACGGCTTCCATGGAAGATCCATGAGCGACATCAAGGCGATTTTCGTGCGTTCCGAATGGGCGGAGCTCAAGGAATGCGTCTATGGCTGGAGCGGTCAGTTCATCTGGCCCAAGTTCCTGCAAGACGCGGAGCTCCGGCCCACCGGCGGCGTGCGACAGATGTGGTTCGATCACCAGGAGCAGGACGTCTCGGCAGCCTGTCCCGAGTACTACCGGCAGTGGCAGGCGCAGGTCGACGCCGCCATCGAGTTTCTCCGCTCGAGCGGCATCGTGGTGCACCTGCCCGTGGCCCACAGCGAGGCCAATCTCAAGTTTCCCCGCGGCGAGAATCACGGCAGCCTCACAGGCTGGCTTCGAGATCCCTTCGTCACCATCGGCAACAACGTCATCGAGCTGGCACCGCGTTCGCTGTTCCACCGCCGCCAGCGGTTCTCGGTGCGCCACATTCTGGCCGCCACCATGGAGCGCGGAGCGCGCTACTTCGCCCAGCCCGACGGCGGCGCCGATGATTCCCGGGAAGGGCCCGGCTGGGGGTACCTGGAGGGCGGCGACATCTTCGTTTTGGGGCAGAAGATCCTGGTGGGCCACTCGGGTCACTGCTCTAACCCGGAAGGCGCCCGCTGGTTGCAGCACGTCCTGGGCAGCGACTACGACGTCGAGGTCACCGACCTCGATCCGAGCTGCTTTCAGCACCTGGATTGCGTGCTCTGCACGCCCCGGGAGGGGGTTGCCATCGCCTGTGTCGAGGCTTTCGTCGACGGCCTGCCGGAGTACATCCGCGACTGGGACATCATCGAAGTCGACCGGGAATTCTGTAATGACCACCTGGGAACCAACCACCTGGTGATCGACGACCAGACGATCGTGGTCCCCGCGGAGGAGGCCCACGACGGGGTGTGCGACGCGTTGCGACAGCGCCATTTCGAAGTGATCCGGCTGCCCTACGAGGCGGTCTACCGGGTGGGTGGCTCGTTCCGCTGCGCCCATCAGCCATTGATCAGGTCGTGATCGGGACTCGGATTCGGAGTCTGGTAGACTGGACGGCGTCATGGCCAGGAAGCGTAGAACCGACATCTTCAAGGAGCTGCGGCACACCGGACCGGAGCTCTGCGTAGCGATCGCCAACTCGAGCATCGAGCTTTCGCGTCATCCCCGTGCTCCTCCCCGGTGCCCGCCGCCCCGCGGACGAGAAGCTTCCCAGCTTTCTCCGGCAGCTGACCTGGGTCGAGTTCCGTGCTGTCCCCAACGATGTCGAGGCATACCACCGTCTCGTCTCCGGCATCCGGGGGCAAGCACCGGGACCCGGGACGGAGGTGACGAATCTACCGCCCTCGCCTTACCGCTCCATGGCGACGCCCCCTCGGACGGCTTCGTCCACGCCACGAGCTCGACGACATCGCCGCGGCGGCGCGCGCCTTGGAAGTAAGATACTCTGGGCTCATGGTCGGCACAATCCTCTCCCACTACCGCGTGCTCCGCCTCCTCGGCACAGGCGGCATGGGGGAGGTCTACCTCGCCCTCGACACCAAGCTCGAGCGCGAGGTCGCCCTCAAGGTGCTCCCCGAGGCCTTCGCCGACTCCCCCCGGCTCGCCCGTTTCGAGCGCGAAGCTCGTGCCGTCGCCGCCCTCAACCACCCGAACATCGTCACCCTCCACGCCATTGAGGAGGCCGACGGCGTCGCGTTTCTGGTCCTGGAGCTGGTGGAAGGGGAGACGCTGCGCCAGCGCATTCCACCTACCGGCTTCGAGCTCGAGGAGCTACTGCGCCTCGCCGTGCCGCTGGTGGATGCCGTCGCTTCGGCTCACGCCCGGGGGGTGATCCACCGCGACCTCAAGCCCGACAACGTGATGGTCACCTGGGACGGGCATCTCAAGGTCCTCGACTTCGGGCTCGCCAAGCTGCGGACGCCGGAGACCGACGCCGCCGTCGACAGCGCGGCCGAAACCCTCGTCCCCGACGCGACAGCGACCCGCCCGGGGACGGTGCTGGGCACCCCCGGCCAGATGGCGCCGGAGCAGATCCGCGGCCAGAGGACCGACGCCCGCACGGACGTGTTCGCCCTGGGCTTGCTGCTCTTCGAGGCCGCGACCGGCCGCCACCCATTTCCAGGGGATAACGCGTCGGCCGACGACCCGGCGGCCCGCAGTCTTGCGATCCTGCGCGACGAGCCCCTGGCGGTGTCGCGCCTGCGCCCGGACCTACCCCGGGAGCTCGAGCACCTCCTCGACCGCTGCCTGGAGAAGGATCCGAGTCGGCGGCCGTCGAGTGCCGCCGAGCTGCGCCACGACCTCGAGGCCCTGAAGGGCCGCCTCAGGAAGGCACCGGGCCGGACCCCCACGGTCGCCGTGCTGCCCTTCGCCGACATGAGCGCCGAGCACGACCAGACCTATTTCTGCGAGGGCCTGGCCGAGGAGCTCATCAATGCCCTGACCCGCGTCGAAGGGCTCCAGGTGATCTCGCGTACCTCGGCCTTCCGCTTCCAGGGGAGCGGCCTCGACATCCGCGACATCGGGCGCCAGCTCAACGTCGACTCGGTCCTGGAAGGAAGCGTGCGCAAGGTGGGCGACCGGGTCCGGATCACCGCCCAGCTCATCGACGTCGCCAACGGTTACCACCTGTGGTCGGAGCGCTTCGACCGCCAGCTCGACGACATTTTCGCCATCCAGGAGGAAATCGCAGAGCGCTCGGTCGAGGCGCTGCGCGGCGTCCTGGGCGAGGGCGAGCGCGAGGTGCTGCGCGGCGTCGGCACCAACTCACCCCAGGCCTGGGACTTCTATCTCCAAGGCCGCCAGCTCTACTCGCAGCTGCGCATTGTGCCGGCTGAGGCGCTCTACTACCGGGCGGTGGAGCTCGACCCGACGTTTGCCCGGGCGTGGTCTCAGATCGCCATCCTCCACGCCTGGGCGGGCTCCTGGTTTCGGCGCCGCGAGGCGGAGAACGAGGCAGCGGAGACGGCCGCGCGCCGGGCCCTCGAGCTCGCTCCCGACCTCGCCGAGGCCCATGTCGGGGTCGGCGCCGTCCACGACCATGCCGGGCGAGGCGACGAGGCGGAGCGCCACTTGGCCCGCGCCCGCGAGCTCGACGCTGGCCTGTGGGATGCGTGGTATTTCTCCGGCCGCGCCGCCTGGGCCCAGGGCAAGCTCGAAGAAGCCCTGGCGCATTTCGAACGTGCCGCGGAGGTCGATCCGGAGGACTACCAGGCCCTGAGCCTCGCCGCCCAACTCCACCAAGGTCGGGGCGACCGGGAGGCCGTGGTGCGCGTCAGCCGCGTCTGCCTGGAGCGCGTCAAGCGCCATCTGGACCGACATCCCGAGGACGCCAAGGCCGCCCTCTACGCGGCCTTCTGCGCGGGCCGCCTCGGCGACCGCGAGCGCGCCCTGGCCTGGGCGGAGCGCGTCCACGACATGGCTCCCGAGGAGCCGGTCCACTACTACAACCTTGCCTGCTTGTACGCCACCCTCGGTGACGGCGACCGCGCCCTGGCAGCGCTTGAGAAGCTCGCCGGCTCCGGCCAGGGCCGCCGCGACTGGCTGGAGCACGACACCGATCTCGATCCGCTGCGCGAGGATCCCAGGTTCCAGGCAGTGATGGCGCGGTTGCCGTGAGGGATCGCCCGGCCCCCGATTCCGCGATCCCCTCGATCAAGCTGCGACCCGGACGCGGGCAGCGAGCTCGGCTTCGAGCTCCTCGATCCGTTTCTCGAGCTTCTCGATCAAGGGGCTGAGCTCATCCTCCGTGAAGCGCCGACGGCGGCGGGGTGGGCGGCGCGCAGCCCTTGCCGAGACGGCACGGACTCGGTGACATTCGAAGCCGGTTCAGCTACGATTCAAGATGGCGGTAAACCGGTGGCGGGGTACCAGGCAAGGCCTCGACTCTCAGGTCGCGCATGAAGAGCCTCGGCTCGAGCAAGCTCTGAGCCGAGAGTTAGTATCGTCAGACATGAGCAGGAGAATTTCATGATCGGTCGAACCCTCGCCCACTACGAAATTCTATCGAAGCTCGGATCCGGCGGCATGGGAGAGGTCTTTGCCGCCCTGGACAACAAGCTGAACCGCAAGGTCGCGCTCAAGGTCCTGCACCGGGAAATGACGGAGGATCGCGATCGCCAGACCCGCTTCGAGCGGGAAGCCATGGCCGTCGCCGCGCTCAACCACCCCAACATCGTCACGATTCACGCCATCGACCAGGCCGATGACGTACGCTACCTAACCATGGAGCTGATCGAAGGCCGGACCCTGGTCGACATCATCTCCGCGGGTGGTTTGAGGCTCGAGCCGTTCTTCGAGCTCGCGATCCCTCTGACCGATGCGGTGAGCGCCGCTCACGCTCAGAGCATCATTCACCGGGATCTCAAGCCCGGGAATGTCATGGTCACGCGCGAGGGACGGATCAAGGTGTTGGACTTCGGACTGGCCAAGCTGCGGCGGGAGCTCGACGATCCCGCGTCGTCGCGGTCGCCGACCGAAGCTCTCACGCAGACGGGAAGCCTCCTCGGCACGGTGCCCTACATGTCCCCCGAACAGCTGAAGGGCAAGCAGGTCGATCATCGCTCGGACGTCTTCTCCCTCGGTGTCATGCTCTACGAGATGGTCACCGGCACATACCCGTTTCGAGGCGAGACGTCCGCGGATTGCGTTTCCTCGATTCTGCGGGATACCCCCACACCGGTGACCGAGCTCAAACCGGACCTACCCCGCCATCTGGGGCGGATCATCCGGCGTTGCCTGGAAAAGGACGCCGATCGGCGCTATCAGGTCACCGCGGACCTGCGAAACGAGCTGCAAGACCTGCAGACCGAAATCGGCACCGGTGCGCAGCTTGCCGGGCCTTCTCCGACCGCGGCGCCAGCTCCGGGGTCAGAGGCCGTGGCGAAGCTCATCCAGGCAGCCACCCTCGACGAGGTCCGAGCGACCGGATGCAAGGTGGTCCACCTCGAAAAACACACGGTGGCGCTCTTTAGCCACGGCGAAGCGATCTACGCCGTGGACAATCGCTGTCCTCACATGGGATTCCCGCTCGATCGCGGCAGCGTGAAAGACTGCATTCTGACTTGCCATTGGCACCACGCCCGTTTCGACCTGTCCAGCGGCGGAACGTTCGACCCCTGGGCCGACGACTTGCGCGCCTTTCCCGTCGAGATCCGCGGCGGCGAGGTGTGGGTGGATGTGGCCCGCCTCGACGATCCTACGGCACATCAAGGCGTACGCGTCCGCGAAGGATTGGAGCAGAACATCCCGCTCGTCATCGCCAAGGCCGTCGTCATGTTGCTCGAACAAGGGGAGGGCCCGTCCGAAGCGTTGCGCGTCGGCCTCAAGTTCGGGGCCAGGTACCGGCAGTGGGGATGGGGGCAGGGTCTGACGATCCTCACCTGCATGATGAACCTGCTGCCGCACCTCGAGGAGGAAGACCGGCCGCGCGCCTTGTATCACGGTCTGTCGGCGGTCGCCTCTGAGTGCGACGGCATGCCGCCGCGCTTCGACCTGCGCCCGTTGCCGGAATCGCCGGCCGATGTGGCGACTCTCAAGCGCTGGTTGCGTCAGTTTGTCGAGGTCCGGGACGCCCAGGGCGCTGAGCGCTGCATCGTCTCGGCGGTGCGGGCCGGGGCCACGGACCGCCAGATGGCCGACCTGCTGTTCGCCGCCGCCACCGACCACCGCTACCTCGAGGCCGGCCATGTCCTCGACTTCATCAACAAGGCCCTCGAGGCGCTGGATGCGGCGGGATGGGACCTGGCCGAGCCGGTGCTCGCCTCCCTGGCACGCGGACTCGCCACCGCCGACCGGATGGAGGAATCCAACGCCTGGCGCCATCCGGTGGACCTGATTCCGATTCTGGAGCGCGCCTTCGAGGCCCTGGCGACAGCGCTCGAGATCGGCCAGGGACGGCGCGGCTCCTGGGCCGGACGCGACGTTCTTGTCGACGTGCTGTCGGGAGACGATCCGCAGGCCATTGCCGACGCGCTGTTGATGGCGTTGCGCGGAGGCGGCACCGAGGACGAGCTGGCCGGCGGCGTGGCCTATGCCGCCGCTCTGCGCATCGCCCGTTTCCATGTCAGCAACGAGTTCGGGGACTGGGACACGGCTCTGCACACGTTTACGTTCGCGAACGCCGTTCACCAGGGGTTGCGACGCTCGCCGTCACCGGAGTTGATGCGCGGAGTCTTCGACGCGGCGATGAGCATCTATCTGGATCGTTTTCTCAACGTGCCGGCAACGGCCATCCCCGAGCCGCAAAGTGATATCGCGGATGCCGATGCGTTGCTCGCCGAGCTCCCGGCGCTGCTCGATCGGCAACAGCAGGTCAACCAGGCCGGCGAGCTGGTCGCGAAATATCAGTCGGGGGACCACGATCCCGCTCGCTTGCGGTCCACAATGGGCCGTGTCCTGCTGCGAGAGGACCGCGACTTCCACACGATTCAAGTGGTCGAGGCTGCCGTGCGCCAGTCCGAGCTCCGGAGGGGCACGCCGGCCGCCACTCATGTCCTGATCGCGGCAGCGCGCTACCTGGCAGCCCACGCGCCGACCGTGAGGGCACAAGAGCAGACCTATCAGATCGCCCGTCGCCTGCACCGCGGCGAGCAGTTGCACGAGGCGTCCTGACGTTGCCCGGACGCCGACCCGAGGATCATCCTGGCCTGATCGACTCGCCGGTCTGAACGAGCGTCCTGACCGCAGCCGTCCTCATCCGGTCGAAGGAGTCCGCGGCTCTTCCAGCAAGCGATAGAGCACGTTGTCGGTAAACGCCGGATCCTTGGTCATGCCGGGTCAACCCGTCTTCATGACGGAAGACAGAGAATCGGCGTTCATGGGCTTCGTGAATACGAATGAGAGGCGACGCCGTCGGGGGCAAGATCCTGCCGCATCAGGAAGTGTATCACCGGCAGCGCCGCGGCGAGGACCCCCAGGCACAGGACCACCGCCAGGTTGGGAAGGGGTTGCCCCCGGAGCCCGAGGAACGCGCACGCGCAGAGCACAACGATGAGCAAGCCCTTGAGGACGATCATCGAGCGGCCCAGAAGCGCGAGGACCATGGCCAGACTACCGCTCACCAAGACCAGGAGACTCTGCCCCCAGACCGTGCCGTCCACGAGAATCGACCCGCGGCCTGACGCCGCGCCGCGAAACGAGAAGTCGAGAAGCGCCAGGGCGGAGTCGACCGCGAGCGGCACCAGGGCAAAGAGCGCCAACCAGCGCAGCGCGCGGATCAGACGCTGGCGGACCACCTCCCCCGGTGGCGCCGGCAAGCGGCGGAGAAGAGGGACCTGCCGCTGCCAGTCGGTGCTCATCCACGAAGCCGCCACGAAGGCTCCGTAGGCCGCCATGACCCACGTCAGGATCCCCACCTCCCTGGCCCGAGACCAGGGTAGAAAGCCCGAATCGAGCCGAGAGCCGTAGAAAGCCAACACCGTCACCGTCACCATGACGGCGGCACCGACGCCAAGCGCCCGGAATCGCCAAGCGGAGAGCTCGAAAGGCTGTGGCGCGAGCTTGGAGCCGAGCATCGAGCCGCGCCAACGCTGCTGGAAGGCATCGCCAGAGGTTTCGACCCGAGGTGTACCGCCCCGGTCAAAGCGCCGTATCCGGCGCGCGGCGAAGAGGTAGACCGCCGTGCAGACCGACACGACGAGGAGCGGCCAGATCAGGTTCTCCGCCACGGTCTGGTAGGTTCCAAGCATGGGTATCGAAGGCTTCATCGTGAATCCCGCACGTCGCAGGTCGGAGAACAAAAGCCGTTGCTCAAGGCCGCCGAAAAAGTGGAAGGTGACCACCTGCACGATCATCATGCACAGGAAGACTCCCTGCCAGGGGTTGCCGGGCCGCTCACCCGCGCTCAGCAGACAGCTGAACACTACGATCAGGCCGAGGAATCCGATGGCTCGATCGAGGTGATGCCAGCGGCGTTCGCGGAACAGACCGTCCCGCCGCCAGGGCTGGGCGAGGTACTCCGCTTCCGGGACGTAGCGCTCGAGCACGATCTCCACCGTCGACGCTGCCGGAATCCCGAGCTGCCCCAGCCCCCACTTCTCGAGGTCGTCGAGCTGCGGCCACTCTTCGCGGCCGAGCGTGGCGAGCACCTCCCCGGGCTCCGGAAGCGGCTGCAGGCTATGGCGCGACCAGCGCCAGGTCGCGCCATATCCCCCGACGCCGCCTGATCGCAGGGCGGCGAGGGAGAGCTCGGTCGTCAGCCCCCGGGTCGTCCTGCCGTCGACGGTGAACCGCAATAGAGGCACACCGGGCAAGCGCTTCAAGGTTTCTGCCTCCGCCGGGTTGAGGCGTCCGGTAAAGCTCGGATGCATCAGAACCGGTCGGGTGTGATACTCGCTCAGCAAGAGAGCACCGAGGATGAGCACGCCGAAGGCCAGACCGAGCTCGAGCCGGGCCCTGAGCCTGACGGCCGGATCTACGGGCGAGTGCCGTAAGAGCGACCGGAGAGCCGGCTCGCGGTTCCTGAGGGCGAGAGCGAGAGCGAAAGCGAGATAGACAAGCGCCCAGGCGAAGGTCTCGTCCACGGCCCGCAAACCGTCGTACTCGACGGCCACGCCGAAGGCGAAACCGCGGGCAAGTGCAGTCGCACCGAGCCCGGCGAGAAGCGCCACCAAGATCAGGTAGCCACGGCTTCGCCGCCAGATCTCGCGGCGCAGGATCCCGCGCGCCGCGCGCGGTTCGAGGATTTCATGCATCGTGATGGCTCCCGACGAGATCGACGAAGATGGACTCGAGGCTCGAATCACTCAGGCTCACGTCGACGGCGCCCAGCTGCGCCAGTGACTCCAGCAGCTCGTCACGCCGCTCCGGCGACCGGGTCCACGCCGCGAGCTGCCAGCGATCCCCCAGACGCCGGCAGCTGACCAGCTCCGGAAGCCCCAGCCGGTCCGGCGGTCGCGGAAAGCGCGCCGTCACCCGGCTCAGGTGCAGCTTCAGCGCTTCGACCGAGGATTCGACGAGCATCCGGCCGTCCTCGATGATGCCCACGTGGTCGGCCAGACGCTCGACCTCGCCTAGCAGGTGGGACGCGAGGAGCACCGAGCGGCCCTCGCGCGTCATGAGCTCGATCACCGCTTCCGTGAAGTCGCGCCGCACCACCGCGTCGAGCCCGGCGGTCGGCTCGTCGAGGATCAAGACCTCCGGCTCGAAGGCCAGGGCGGCGACCAGGGCCAGGCATCTCCGCTGGCCGACGGAGAGATTTCCAACCCGCGGCCGGCTCGGGACCTCGAAGCGCCGGAGATGCTCTTCGACCGCGTCGTCGCGCCAGGACTGCGGATAGAAGGACCGCAGGAATCCCAAGGTCTCCCGGACCGTCATCCGGGGGTCGAAATCAAATTCCTGAGGCATGTAGCCGACCCGGGCACGCACCGCGAGGCCGTCGCGGGTTGGGTCGAGCCCCAGCACCTCGCACCGGCCCGCTCGCGGCCGTAGCAGGTCCAGCAGCATGCGGATCAGCGTCGTCTTGCCGCTGCCGTTGCGCCCCAGAAGGCCGTACACGGAGCCGCGCGGCACCCGCATGCTGAGCCCCTGCAAGACCGGCTCCGAGCCGAAATCGTGCTCGACGGCGAAAGTTTCGATAGCTTGAGACGTCATCGATAAGGCTCCTTTTCGGGGTTGTCCCGGAAGAACTCGGCGGCCCGCCGCTCGAGCTGCTCGATGAGCTCCCGGGGGCCGACTCCCAGCTTCCACGCCGCGACCAGGAGCTCGTCCAGGTGCTGAGCGATCAACCGCCGGCGCTGTGCCGCCGGGACCTTCGCCTTGCGCTGCGCCACGAAGACGCCCCGCCCGTGCTGGGGCACGACGATGCCCTCGTGCTCCAGCTCGCGGTAGGCCCGCGCCACCGTATTGGGATTGATCCGCAGCTCGAGGGCCAGGTCGCGAACCGAAGGCATGCGGACGCCGCCTTGAAGCTCGCCGCGGGCAACCTGGAGGCGCACCTGATCGACGATCTGGCGGTAGATCGGTACCCGGCTGGTGATGTCGAGGTGGAAGCTCACAATGACTGTATCAATACACATAGTACAGTCGATGTCAAGCCTCCAAGGAAGTTTTTTTCAAGGCAGCACACCAGGCCCGGCGGCCGGGCGCGGCACGGCTCGGCTCCGCGGCCGCGTGCGACGGCTCATCTCATCGCGCACCGAGACGCAGACCTGGCCGGCGTGGTAGAGGCCGCCCTTGCTCAGCAGGGGGACGGCCAAGTCGAGGTCCGCACCACGCCGTGCGCGAAGCGATCGTCGACGAGCTGGCCGCACTGCTCAGCGCCGCTGGCTGAGGTTGACCGCCCAAAAATCGCGGTTGGCCCGGATGGCCCGCAGCATGTCGAAGCGGGTGATGGCGCCGACCAGGCGGCCGTTCTCGACCACCGGGAAGCGGCGGAAGCTCTCCTTGAGGAAAAGGCCGGCCGCGAAGTAGACGTCCATGTTCGGAGGAATGCTCTTGACCTCCTTGGTCATGAAGTCGGCGACGCGCTCCTGAACGTTGTCCGGCTCGGGCGCGTGGACCACCACCTTCAAGCAGTCCTTCTCGGTGAGGATGCCGAGCAACTTGCCGTCCTCGTCGACGACCGGGGCGCCGGTGACGCCATGCTTGAGCAGGAAGTCGACCGCGTCGAGGACGAGGGTCGTGGGGGAGAGGGTTGGGACTTTGGTGTCCATGTATTGGCGGACGGCAGGGAGTGGTTCCATGGCGACTCTCGCAAAAGCTGGCCTGTCAAGGGTTACATGGACCAAGTGTAGCATCCGAAACGCCCCTTCTACAAGCTCACCTGGTCGATCGAGATCGCCGAAGCGGATTCCGGTGACTCCGGCCCGGCCGGCCGTTGCCTCAGAGCCCTTTCGAGCGCAGGACCATCATCTTCTCGATCTGCATATCGCGCATGGTGAACGGGATCCCGCCGATGCCGAGGCCGGAGTGGTTCAATCCGGCGAAGGGCATCCAGTCGACCCGGAACGCGGTGTGGTCGTTGATCATGACCGCCGAGGCGTCGAGGCGGGTGTAGGCCTCCATGGCGGTGTCGAGGTCCCGGGTGAACACCGCCGCCTGGAAAGCGTAGGGCAGCGAGTTGGCCCGGGCGACCGCGGCGTCCAGGTCCCGGTAGGGGTAGACGCAGACGACCGGGCCGAAGATCTCGAGCCGGCTGACCTTGGCCTCGGCCGGGGGCTCGACCAGGACGGTGCACTCATAGCAAGTGTCGGAGATCTTGTGGCCACCGGTGAGACATTGGGCTCCGCCGTCCACCGCTTCGTCCACCCAGGCCGCCACCCGGTCGGTCTCGGCCGGCCGAATGAGCGGTCCGACGTCGGTGTCGGCAAGCGTGGGATCGCCGACCGTGAGCCGGGACGCGGCCTCGGCCAGGCGCTCGGCGAGCCGCCAAGCCAGGGATTCGTGGGCGAAGACCCGTTGTACCGAGACGCAGACCTGACCGGCGTGGTAGAGGCCGCCCTTGGCGAGCAGGGGGACGGCCAGGTCGAGGTCCGCGTCCCCGGCCACGATCACCGGCGCCGCGCCGCCGTGCTCTAAAGCGCATCGGGTTCCGGGCGAGAGCTTGGAGCGCAACATCCAGCCGACCCCGGCGCTGCCGATGAAGGAGAAGAAGCCGACCCGCTCGTCGGTGACCAGCGCGGTGGCGGTCGCCCGCTCGTCGGTCAGGAGCGCCTGGCACCACTCGGCGGGAAGACCGGCCTGGTGCAGGATGGCGACCAGGCGCAGGCACGAGAGCGGCGTGTCCCCGGCCGGCTTGACGACGACCGGGGCGCCGACGGCCACCGCCGGGCAAACCTGGTGAACGATGAGGTTCAGGGGATGATTGAACGCGCTGACCGCCACCACCACTCCGATCGGCTCCCGGCGGGTGACCGCGATCCGGTTCTCGGACGCGGGATTGAGGCCCATCGGGATGACCGACCCGGACTCGGTTCGCAGCACCTCGATGCAGCCCTTGACGCCGTCGATGGCCCGGGCGACCTCCACCCGGGAGTCCACCAGCGGCTTGCCCCCCTCCCGCGCCGCTTCCACCGCCAGCTCCTCGGCCCGTTCGCTCATGATGGCGGCCGCCCGATCCAGGATCGCGATCCGGGCGGCGGGCTTCAGCCAGGCTCCGCGGTCACGGAAGAGCTGGTAGGCGGTCGTAAGAGCGGTGTCCACCGCGCTCCGGTCGCCGGTCCCGACGGTGGCGATGGGCGACCGGTCCCAGGCGGCCTCCACGGTCAGGCTCCCGGCGTCGGCGGCGCCCGGTACGAGGATCGGAAAGTGCTCGCTCATGGTTCCTCCTAGCTAGAAGCTCAGATCCGTTTGGACCGCTCCTTGATCTCGCGGTTCAAGATGCGGTCGTTGTCCGAGTAGTCCACCGGGCAGTCGATGACGTGGACCCCGGGGGTGCGGTGACACTCGTCCATCAGCGCCAGGAGGCCGTCCGCGCTCTCCACCCGATGCCCGTGAGCTCCGTAGCTCTCCGCGTACTTGACGAAGTCGGGATTTCCGTAGTCGAGACCGAAGTCCTTAAACCCCATGTTGGCCTGCTTCCACTTGATCATGCCGTAGGCGTCGTCGCGCAGGATCAGGACCACCAGGTCCATCCCCAGACGCACCGCGGTTTCCAGCTCCTGGGAATTCATCATGAATCCGCCGTCGCCGCAGACGGCCATCACCCGGCGGTCGGGGTAGACCAGCCGGGCGGCCATCGCCGAGGGGAAGCCGGCGCCCATGGTGGCGAGCGCGTTGTCGAGCAGCACGGTGTTCGGCTCGTGGGCCTTGTAGTTGCGCGCGAACCAGATCTTGTAGACGCCGTTGTCGAGAGTGAGGATGCCGTCCGACGGCAGGACCTGGCGCACGTCGGCCACCAGCCGCTGGGGGTAGATCGGGTAGCGGTCGTCCTCGGTGCCCTCCAGGAGGTGGTCAAGGGCCGCCTCGCGGACCTTCATGAAGTAGGAGAAGTCCCACGAGCTCTGGGCGGTGATCCCTTCGCAGAGCTGCCAGATGCTGTTGGCGATGTCGCCGAGGATCTCGACCTGGGGGAAGTAGACCGGGTCGACGACGGCCGAGAAGAAGTTGACGTGGATGACCTGGGTGCCGCCGGCCGTCATGAAAAACGGGGGTTTTTCCACCACGTCGTGGCCTACGTTCAAGATCACGTCGGCCCGCCGTATGGCCCGGTGGATGAAGTCGTGATCCGAGAGCGCCGCGTTGCCCAGGAACCGCTCGGAGCGCTCGTCGACCACCCCCTTGCCCATCTGGGTGCTGATGAAGGGGATGCCGAACTTCTCGATGAAGCGGGTGAGCATCTTGCTCGTCCGTTTGCGATTGGCGGCGGCGCCGATCACCATCAGCGGGTGCTTCGCTTTTTCCAGCAGCTCGATGCCCTGCCGGATCGACTTCTCCTCGGCCGTGGGACGCCGGACTCGACTGGCCGCGATCAGCGGTTCGTCGGTCCCCTCGGCGGCGATGTCCTCCGGCAGCTCGAGGTGCACGGCCCCGGGCTTCTCCTCCATGGCGATCCGGCAGGCTTCGCGGATCCGGGAAGGAATGTTGTCGCCGGCGACGATCTGTTTCGTGTACTTGGTCAGGGGCCGCATCATGTCGACCACGTCGACGATCTGAAACTGTCCCTGCTTGCTCGACTTGATCGGCTTCTGGCCGCTGATCATCAGCATCGGCATCCCGCCCAGCTGGGCGTAGGCGGCGGCGGTGACCAGATTGGTGGCCCCGGGCCCCAGAGTCGACAAGCAGACACCGGGCCTTCCGGTGAGGCGGCCGTAGGTGGTGGCCATGAACCCCGCGGCCTGCTCGTGGCGGGTCAGGATCAACCGGATCTTGGACCCGATCAACGAGTTGAGCAGGTCGAGGTTCTCCTCTCCGGGTATGCCGAAGATGTAGTCGACGCCCTCGGCTTCCAGGGCTTTGACGAAGAGATCCGAAGCTTTCATGAGTCGATCCTCCTAGCGGCGCTCTGACTCTACCTCCATCCGCCCTCCGGCCGCTACGGACTCGTGATAGCATTGACTTTTCCGTCTCCGTGAAGTGAAGCGATGAAGCTACTCTCCGTGAACGTCTCGTTGCCCAAGCGGGTTGCGTACAAGGGCAAGACGACGACGACGGGCATCTTCAAAGAGCCCGTGGACGGCCGGGTGATGCTGCGGACGTTGAACCTCGACGGCGACGGCCAGGCCGATCTCAAGGGCCACGGTGGGATCTACAAGGCGGCCTACGTCTACTCGATCGAGAGCTACGACTACTGGATAGAGGAGCTGGGCCGCGATGACTTGACCTTCGGGCACTTCGGCGAGAACCTCACCGTCGAAGGCATGCTCGACGAGAACGTGCACGTCGGCGACGTCTTCAGGATCGGTAGCGCGGTCGCCGAGGTGACCCAGCCTCGGGTCCCGTGCTTCAAGCTCGGCATCAAGATGGGGACCGAAGGGTTCGAGCGGACGTTTCTCGAAAGCCTGCGCGTCGGGTTCTATCTCCGGGTCGTCGAAGAGGGGGAGGTGGGAGCCGGCGACGTCATCGAGCGCATCGAGGCCGATCCCGTGGGCATGACGGTCCGGGAGATCAACAACCTCGGCTACTTCGACACCCACAACCTCGACGAGGTGCGGCGAGCGCTGCGCATCCGGGCGCTGTCGCCGGGATGGCGGCAGTGGCTCGAGAGACGGTTGACGAAGGCGAAGGGGGGAGCCGGCTCGGGAACGCGGCTGCGCTCGCTCCGCGTCGACCGGAAGGTCCGCGAGAGCGAGACCATCACCTCTTTCTACCTGAAGTCCGAGGACCGCGAGCCGCTGAGCGCCTTCGCGCCGGGACAGTTCCTGCCTCTGAGCCTCGACATCCCCGGCCAGGGCGGCCCGGTGACGCGCACGTACTCGCTCTCGGACAGCCCGGGGCACCGCGACTACTACCGTCTGAGCATCAAGCGCGAGCCGGCGCCCCGAGATCGGCCCCACCTGCCTCCCGGGCTCGCCTCGAATTACCTCCACGACCGGGTCGAGCCGGGGACCCGGCTCAAGGCCGCGGCGCCGCGCGGCAAGTTCGTGCTCGATCCCCAGAGCGAGAGGCCCGTAGCTCTCCTCAGCGCCGGGGTCGGCCTGACCCCGATGATCAGTATGCTCAACGCCATCGTAGAGTCCGGCTCCGGACGGCCGACATGGTTCATCCATGGCGCGAGGAACGGCCGTGAGCAGGCGTTCGGTGCCCACCTCCGCCGCGTCGCGGAGGAACGTCGAAACGTCCGAGTCCATGTTCGCTACAGCCGGCGCGACCCTCAGGATGTGGAGGGCCGGGACTACGACAGCGAAGGCCGGGTGGACGCCGCCCTCGTGAGACGCTTGCTGACGGAGGACGGATCTCATGGAGCGCGCCTCCGGCGCGACGACTTCGATTTCTATCTCTGCGGGCCTCCACTCTTCATCAAGGCCCTCTACGAGGGGTTGCGGGAGTGGGACGTCCCCGAGCCCCGAATCCACTACGAGCTCTTCGGCCCGGCGACCGCGATCAAGTCCGGCGCCGGGTCCGCCGCGGCATCGGCCGCGACGGCCGATTGCTGCACGGACATCGAAGTCACCTTTGCGCGTTCCGGGGTCACGGCGAGCTGGAACCCGTCGCTGGAGAGCATCCTGGAGCTCGCGGAGGCTTGTGGATTGAGCCCGGCTTACACCTGCCGTTCGGGGATCTGTCACACGTGCGAGTGCGATCTCGAGGCCGGGGAGGTCGAGTACGTCGAGGAGCCGGTGGATCCGCCGGAGGAGGGATCGGTGCTCATCTGTTGCTCGAAGCCCAAGACGGACGTCGTCGTGGATGTGTGACTTGCTCGACGAAGACCGTTCCCGCCATGTTCCTCGGCGGCGGAGCGTAGCATAGTCGGTACGGCTGACCATGCCGGTTGGACCCTTTCAAGGTTCCCCCCTCAGCCGGTAGCAACGCCCCGCCGGAAGCCCCCGGAGGATCCGCGTCCGGTCCGTCGGCCAGCGCACGGTGGCCCGGGCGGCGCGCTCAGCCGTGCCGAGGCCGAAGTGGAGGCGGGGCCCGCCGCTCGTCTGATAGCTCGAGCCGGCGGTGCTCACCCGCATCTGCGAGGTGCCGCCGGCCTCGACCACGACGAGAGTCCCGACGACGCCTCGCCCGCCCGCGCTGCCGGCGAGCTCGAAGGCGATCCAGGAGCCCGTGGGGTCGAGCTGGTTGCGGAACAGCCGCGCCCGGTCGTTGTTGAAGGTGATCAGCACCTCCCGCCGCCCGTCGCGGTCGAAGTCGGCCGCGACGGTGCCGCGGCCCACCCGCGGCTCGCGGATGTCTCCGAGGCGTTGCGCCGCGGCCTCGCGGAAGTTGCCCGCGCCGTCGTTCCAGAAGACCTGCGACGGCTGGCGGAAGCTCTGGGCGTCGTCGACGAGCTCGATGTTGTCGATCACGTGGCCATTGGCCACCAGGAGGTCGAGATCGCCGTCGTTGTCGAGGTCCATCAGCTCGGTGCCAAAGCCCACCGGCAGGTAGGAGGCGGCGTAGAGCCCCGACTCCCGGGTGGCGTAGGAGAAGAAGTCCGGGCCCCCGAGATAGAGGGCGTTGGTCTCGGCGCTGAGGTTGGTGACGAACAGATCGAGATGGCCGTCGCCGTCGACGTCGCCGACGCTAGTGCCCATGCCGGCCTCGGTCAGGCCCTCCTCGTTGTAGCCGACGCCCAGGAGCAGCCCCGCCTCTTCGAAGGTACCGCTGCCGAGGTTGCGGTAGAGAAAGTTCGGGGTCGAGTCGTTGGCCACGTAGACGTCGGGGCGGCCGTCGCCGGTGAGGTCGGCCACGACGATCCCCAGTCCCTTGCCGGTGGTGTCGGTGAAGCCCGCTTCCCGGGTCGCCTCCTCGAAGGTTCCGTCGCCCCGGTTGCGGAAGAAGACGTCCGGAGCCATCTCGTAGACGTCGGGGTGGCAGTACGAGTAGATCCCTCTGGAGGGCTGGCCGCAGTCGATGTGCCCGGCGACTGTGAAGTCGAGATAGTTGACGACGTAGAGGTCGAGATCGCCGTCGAGGTCGGCATCGAAAAAGGCCGCGCTCGATCCCCACAGGGGGCTCTCGATGCCGGCCGCGCGGGTGACGTCGGTGAAGGTGCCGTCGCCGTTGTTGCGCAGCAAGACGTCGGGCCCGAAATTTACGACGTAGATGTCGGTGTCGCCGTCGCCGTCATAGTCGCCCGCCACCGCCCCCATGCCGTAGCCGGCGTCGCCCGCGCCGGCGGCCTCGGTGACGTCCTCGAAGGTGCCGGCGGGGCCGGCCACCCGGCCCCGGTTGCGGTAGAGCCGATTGACTACACGAGGACCCTGGCCGTCGCTCCCCGGGAGCGGCCCCGACTGGACGAGATAGAAGTCGGTCCAGCCGTCGCCGTCGTAATCGAGGGCACAGCCTCCGGAGCCCATGATCTCGGGCAGGTACTTGCGGCCGCCGCCGCCGTGGTCATGGGTGAAGTCGATGCCGGCGACGTCGGTGACGTCGCGGAAGAGAACGCCGGCCGGCGCGGCGCGTGTCGCGGCCGAGCGAGACGCGGCCGCTGGCGCCGGGGTGGGCGCGGGCTCCTCGGGCGAGCAGGCCGCGCTCAGCAAGGCGAAGAAGAGGCCGCCCGCCGCCCAACTCCTCATTCCTCCCGCCCCTCCAGCTGCCGCGCGAACGCCTCCGCCCGCGCCGCGTCGTGCTCCCGCTCGAGCCGGCGGAAGGCCGCGGCTAGCAGGCGATAGGTCGCGGCCCGGCCGGGATCCAGCTGGCGCGCGGCCAGGAGCTCCGCGAGCGCGTCCTCGGTCCTTCCGGCTTCGAGCAGCAGCGGCGCCAGCCGCAGCCGGGCGTCGAGGTTGCGGGGGTTTTTTTCACCGACCGGACGAGGAAGTCGATCTCGCCGCGCAGGCGGCTCATCGACCGGAAGGCCTCGAGCCGCTCGAGCCCCTCCTCGCGGCGGTCCAGCCGGATCAGGACCTGGCCCAGGTTGTAGAGCGCGCCGACGTGGCCGGGGACTTTGTCGAGCACCGCCTCGAAGGCGGCGGCCGCGGTCCCGGGATCGCCGGTGCGGCTGGCGGCGAGCCCGAGGAGGAAGCGCGCCTCGAGGTGGCTCGGCTGGATCGCGAGGCAGTCGCGGAGAGGGCCGAGGCCGGCCGCGTAGTCGCCGCGGTCGGTCCGCAGCCGGCCCAGCTTGTAGAGCGCCTCGGCGTGCCGGCCGTCTCTCGCGAGACAGCTCTCGAGCTCCGCTTCGGCGGTGTCGAGATCGCCGACGTTGAGGGCGCTCATCGCCTTGGCGAAGTGGTAGTCGGCATGGCCCTCGAGCGCGATGGCGCGATCGAGGACCTCGATGGCGGCGAGGTTCTTGCCCTGCTCCAAGAGCGCTTTTGCCAGGGCGTGGAGCCAGGCGTGTCGGAGGGGCTCGCGGCCGACCGCCTGGCGCAGCGCCGCCTCCGCCTCCTCGTAGCGGTAGAGCTGGAGGAGCGTGAAGCCCAGCAGGTAGTCGGCGTGGGCGTCCGGTGCGGACAGCGACCGCAGAGCCGTCTCGGCGGCGGCGTACCGGCCCTGGGTGAGGAGGCCCTCGATCTGCCGCAGCGCCTCCTCCGGGCTCGACTGGGCGGTACAGGGATCGGCGGTCCCGGCGAGGACGCCCAGGCCCAGTGCCAGAATGAGAGCCGGCGGCGAGATCCCTCTCTTACGCGTCATCCGACTTTACCCCGGCCGCCGGGCCACCGCGCCGGGCGCCTGGCCCTGGTCAAAGGGCTGCTGCCGGCGGTAGAGCTCGAGCCGCCGCTTGATCTGCGCCGCCAGGGCGCGCTGGCCGACCTCCTGCGCCCGGGCGAGGGTCCGCTCGGCGATCGCCGTGGCCTCCTCGAACCGGCCCTGCGAGGCGAGGGCGGCCGCCAGGACATCGCCCGCCTGAGGTTGGTCGGGATAGGACTCGTAGACCCGGCGGGCCAGCCGCACGGCCTCCTCGCCGTCGCGCAGGCCGGCGTCGGGGGCGGTGGCGAGCTCCCAGGCCAGGAGTGACACCAGCCGCGAGCTGTTGGGGGCGATCTCGATCCCCCGGCGCAGCCGGCCGACCGCCTCGCGGTGCTCGCCCCGCTGGACGAGGGCGACGCTCAGATTGTAGAGGGCGGAAAGCGCGCGGCGATCGATCGCCAGCGCCTGCCGCCAGTGCTCGATGGCCTCGTCGAGCTGGCCTTGCCCGGCGAGGGCCGTGCCTAGGTCGTTGTGGGCCTGGGCCAGGGAAGGGTTGTGCTCGAGGGCCTGACGGTAGTGGGCGATCGCCTCTTCGTGCCGGCCTTGGCGGGCCCTGACGAGGCCGAGGTTGCGGTGGGCGTCGGCGTAGGCGGGGTCGACCGCCACCGCCCGCTGAAGCTCGGCGGCGGCGCCGTCGAGGTCGCCCTGGCCGGCCAGCGCCATGCCCAGGTTGTTGCGGGCGTAGGTGTTGTCGGGGTCGATTGCGAGAGCCTTCCCGTACTGCTCGACGGCCTCGCCGAGCTTGCCCTGGCCGGCCAGAGCGCCACCCAGGTTGGAGAAGTCGCGGGCGTTGCCGGGACGGATCGCAAGCACCTTGCGGAGCTCCGGCTCGGCCTCGGCGAAGCGGCCTTCGCGAGCCAGCCGCTGGCCGCGCTCGCTGTAGGCCCGGGAGTTGACCGCCTCGGCCTCCACCTCGGCGAGGATCGGGTCGGGCGTGCGCGTGGAGTCGGGATGGGCGCCGGCGAGCAGCAGCTCACGCTCGGCGTCTGCGGCGCGGCCGAGCCGCCGGTAGACCTGGGCCAGCAGCGTGTGGACCTCGCCGTGCCGTGGGGCGATTCCGGCGGCCTCTTCCAGGTGCTCGGCGGCGAGCTTGGGCTCGCCCCGGCCCAGGGCCAGCCGCCCCAGGCCGTAGCGGGCATGGGTGCTGCTCGGGTCGAGCTCCAGGGCCTTCTCGTACTGACGCGACGCCTCCTCGGCGCGGCCCAGCCGCGCCAAGGCGTCACCGAAGTTGACGTAGGGCGCCGGATGATCGAAGCCGAGGGCCGCCGCCCGCTCGAAGTCGCCGATCGCCCCTTCGAGATCGGTCTCGGCGGTCGCCAGGGCCGCGAGATACGGCCAGCGGGGCTCGGCCGGCGCCAGCTCCATGGCCCGGCGGTAACTTGCCACGGCCTCGGCGTGGAGCTCGTGGGCATGGAAGACCATCCCCAGCCGGCCAGCGGCCAGCGACGAATCGGGCGCCTTCAGAGCCTTCTCGCGCGCCGCGCGGATCTTGGCCGCTACCTGCGGCTCGCCGGTCCAGCTTTCGATGTTGGGTGGGTCGAAGGACGTGAGGCGCGGACCGTCCTGGGCGCAGGAGGCGAGCAGGACGAGGGCGAGGAGGGCTACTGGATTTCTCATATCCCGGTACCCTGCCCTTTCAGGACCTCCACCGCCCGATTCGCCTCTCCACCCGGAAACTCCTCCCGCGTCCCGTCGGGCCACATGACGGTGATGGCGTCGACCTTCACCGCGTCGCCGAGGCCGAAGTGGACCTCGGGCTCCCCGGCTGAGAGGTAGCTGTAGGTAGTTATCACCGGACGGACATAGGAGCGCTCGCCGGCCCGCACCTCCACCATCGCGCCCAGGGCGTCGCGGTTGAGCGCCGGGTCGATGGCACGCACCTTGAGCCAGTGTCCCTTCCCGGGCACGTCGTTGCGATAGAGGCGCGCCGACCCGCCGCAGTTGGTCACCAGGAGGTCGAGATCGCCGTCGTCGTCGAGATCGCCCGGGAGCACGCCCCGGCTGACCTCGACGGCGCTCGCCAGCCGTCCTGCCGTGGCGCTCGCATCCCGGAAGCTGCCGCCGCCGTCGTTGAGAAAGAAGAGGTTGGGCTCGGCGTAGTCGTGGAGCAGCGGCGGCACCGTGTCCTCGGGGCGCCAGGCCTGGCTGCGCTGCGCCCGCTCGGCGAGCGAAGCCCCCCGCCGTACCCGGCCGTTGACCGCCACGAGATCGAGGTCGCCGTCGTGGTCGGCGTCGAAGAGGGCGGCGCCGAAGCCGGTATAGGGGAGCCCCGCCGGCCCCAGGCCGGAGACCGCGGTGCGGTCCTCGAAGCCGTCCTCGCCGAGGTTGAGATAGAGGGTGTTGGTCTCCCGGTCGAGGTGGGTCATGAAGAGGTCGAGGTCGAGGTCGCCGTCGACGTCGGCCGCCGTCACTCCCATGCTGGCCTCGGGCTGGCTGAAGAGGTTGACGGCGGCCCCCAGGATCAAGGCGCGGTCCTCGAAGCTCCGGTCGCCACGGTTCAGCCACAGCTGGTTCGGCTCGCCGTCGTTGGCGACGTAGACGTCGACGAGGGCATCGCCGTCGAAGTCGGCGCAGATCACTCCGAGCCCCTTGTTCGACGGCCGGCCGGCGAGAGCCGCGGCGTCGGTGAAGGTGGCTCGGCCGCCCGCGCCGCCGGCGTTCCGGTACAGGCGGTCCGGGAGGCCGCGGAAGGCCTCGGGGCCGCAGAACTCCGGGTTGCCGGCCTTGTCGGTGCACGCTTTCGGGGGATCGAAGTCGAGATAGGTGGCGACGTAGAGATCGAGCCAGCCGTCGCCGTCGTAGTCGAGAAAGCACGCCGAGGTCGACCACAGCTCGTCGTCGAAGCGGTCCGAAGCGGCGCGGAAGCGGCCACCGCCCGCGTTGAGATAGAGCACGTCGGGGCCGAAGTTGGTGACGAAGAGATCGAGATCGCCGTCGTTGTCGACATCTCCGAGAGCGCAACCCATGCCGTAGCCCGGGTCGCCGAGACCGGAGGGCTCGGTGACGTCGGTGAAGGAGCCGTCGGCTTCTTGACGGAACATGCGGTTGACCGATCCGGTGCTGTCCCCGGCGCCGCCGTTGACCAGGTAGACGTCGAGGTCGCCATCGCCGTCGTAGTCGAAGAGCGCGGCGCCGGAGCCCATGATCTCGGGGGCATGGTAGTCCTCCCGAATGCCGGCGGCGTGGCGGAAGCGGAGCCCGACGTCGGCGCCGATCTCCGTGAACCAGCCGTTCTCCGGGATCGGCGAGGTCGGAGACGCTCCGGCCACCGTCTCCGTCTCGGCGGCGCCGCAGGCGAGGACGATCAGCGCCGCGGGGGCGAAGAGCGCAAGCCGCGTGATCATCCGGGAAGTCACCTGAGTCGTGAGGTCAAAAGAATCAGGCGGTGGCCAGCACCACCGCCTGAATCTTACAAGGGTTCGTCGGGCTCAGCGAGCCCGGACGGACCTAGGGGTCGAAGACGATGGTCTGGTTGTCCAGATCGAAGTCTCCCGTGAACTGCTCGTAGGTTGTTCCGGCCGCCGAGAACGGTCCACCGGCCGAGAGATCGGTCTCCCCCGGATCGGCGGCGCCGCCGCCCGGGGTGACGCCCACGATGCCGTCGCCGGCCGTGACGTCGCCGTAGGCGATGGTGATCCGGCCGCTCGACTCGAGGGTCACCGAGAAGGTGTTCGCCCCGGTCGAGATGAACTCCGGCACGTCGACGAAGCTCACGGTCGCCGAGCCGCTGCCGAACTCGACGGTCACCTCGCCGCCGTTGTTGGGGCTCAAGTCGTCCCACAACGGCGCGATCCGAGGCTGATCGTTGAGCAGCTCGCCGACGCTCTCGCTGAAGTCGGTGTCGCCCGAGCCGAAGGTCAGGTTGCCGTTCGAATTGACGAACACGCTGGTGTAGTTGTTCCCCTGGTAAGGGAAGGTGAAGCCCAGCGGCACCGACTCGAAGCCGTCGTCCGGCAGGTCGAGCACGAAGCCGTCGACGAGCGAGACGTCCAACACGTAGCGGCCGCCGCTGTTGCCGGCTCCGGTGAAGCCGAAGTCGGCGAAGGTGGTCACCGCCAGGAAATACTGGCCAGCGACCAGCGGCACCTGGAGCTTTGAGAGCAGGCCGGCGCCGCCGTCGTCGTCGAGGGCGATCAAGTTGCCGCCGCTGTCGAAGAGGCCGATCAACGAGTCGAGCTGGCCTGCGATCACCTCGGCGAGCAGCGTCTTGTCGCCCCCGACGTTGAAGCCGTAGAAGTCGACGTCGCCGCCCGTCGGCTCGATCTCGGTGAAGCGCGTCACGTCGATCGAGTCAAACGGCAGGTTGACGTTGCGCGCCGAGCCGAGGGAGTCGTTGGGCTCGGCCCAGTTGTCGTTGTAGTCGGTGGAGCCGTTGAAGCGCACCGTCGAAAAGGCCAGGTCGTTCGAGCTGCTGAAGCTGAACGCCTCGTAGACCGCCGGCTGGTTGTGCAGGTTGATGCGCGACGGGGCGAAGCCCGAGAGGTCGTCCGCCGTCTCGAAGCCCGAGGTGATGGCGCCACCGCAGGAGACACCCGCGATGCCGTCGGAAATCGAGATGTTCCCGTAGTCGACGTCGATGTGGTCCGACGACCGGTCGAGGGTGATCTCGAAGGTGTTGGCGCCGCTCGCGAACCACTCCGGGATGTTCTCGTAGCGTACGCTGAAGGTGTTGGCCGTCTGGCTGAAGGAGACAGTGCCGCCCTGCGACGGATTGAGGTCGTCCCACAGGCCGGCGATCCGCGGCTGATCCGACAGCATCTCGGCGGCTGACTCGGTGAAGTCGGTGTCGCCCGAGCCGAAGGTCAGGCTGCCGTTGGCGTTGACGAAGACCGAGAGGAAGGTCTGGCCGCAGATCTCGTACTCGAAGGGCATGAAGAGCTGCACGAAGTCGTCGTCGCCGAGGATGATCTGTCCGGGACCGGCGCCGTTGAAGATGATGTCGGTGCCGCTCGCATTGGAGCCGGCGGGGCCGGAAATCCAGACGAACTCCAGGGGATCGTCGAGATCCGGGTCGCTCGACTCGTTGGCGTCGTTCCAGTACTCCTCGGGCCCGGGCAGGGTGGCGAGAATCGGGTTGCTGAAGCGGCCGGCCGCTGCCGTGACCTGGTCGACGAAAAGCCGGTACTGGGCGCCCGGGGTCAGGTTGTTGAGCCTGAAGACGCCCACGTTCGGATCGGCCTGGCTGGTGCTGTTGGTGTACGCCCCCGAGAAGGTCGACACCGCGTCCAGCATCGGATTCGCCTCGTTGCGGGCGATGACGTTGACGCCGGAGAGCCGGGTGGTGCCGTTGGGCGCGAAGATGGTGCCCGAGATGCTCGCCGTGGTGGCGAAGAAGTTGGGCGCCGGGTAGAGGGTGGCGATCGACGCGATGTCATCGGCGTGAGGCGACAGGGTTCCCGAGCCCGGTCCGAAGTAGAACGGGTACATGGACTCGATCGCTTCCGTGCCGATCGGACCTGGGAAGGGGAACGGGTCGTCCGGCGACGGTCCGCTGGTGTCGCCGCCTTCGCTGAAGGGGAAGAGCTGTCCGTTCAGCTCCACGTGGCCCAGGTTCGTGTAGTGGCCGAACTCGTGGGTCATGACGTCCTCGGCCGCCGTCAGGTTGGTGAAGGCCGGGCCGTTGAGGAAGGAGACGCCTTCCAGGATGTCACAGGTGATGGTGTTCACCCATTCCGGTCCGGCGAATCCGAGGATGCCCGAGCCGGGGCCGAAGAGCAGGTCGAAGATCTCGCCGGTGTCGTCGAAGACGATGGCCGAGAGGCCGTCCGGCGCTGTCGGGTTGAGGAACGGATTGAAATTCGTGATGTCCACGTTCAGCGGCAGCAGACCCGCGTTGACGAAGGTCGCCGAGGTGGCTCCGGTATTGGTCCAGTTGTCGAACGACTGCTGCGTCAGAGCCACGGCCGCCGGACCCGGCACGGGCCCGAGGTCGCCCTGGTCGGGGTTGAACGGGATGTTGGCGCCGCCGCTGGGCCACAGGTAGGGCTGGCCGCTGAAGCAGATGGCGAGGGCGTCGGCCGCGAAAGCGGGCTGGCCGAAGCCGAGCAGGACCACCAGGCAAAGGGCGAAGAGAGTCAGGGAGCTTTTCATGGTTTTCATGGTCTCTCCTCCTTTACTGGCCGAGCGTGGCCCGGATCTGGCTGGCGAGGTCGACGTAGGTCAGGCTGGCGCCGGCCCCATTCGTGGCCGTCTCCGTCTTGCCCTGGCCGGAAAGGCCGTAGAGCCCCTGGCCGAGACCGACGGGCACCGAGAGACCGCCGGCGCTGGGCGCCGTGGTCATGATGACGTACTCCTGCCCGATCACGAGCTCTGGCAGGTCCGGCAAGACCGAGAGGTGCTGCAGGTCGCCCGCGGGCGCCGACTTGATGCGGCCGAGCATCTGGACCTCGGCGTAGCTCTCGTCGCCTTTGGTGACGAACTCGCCTTTGAAGGCCTCGTTCACCTTGAAGCTGTAGATCACCGTCGGCAACTCGCCGCCGCCGACCTCGACGACCCCTTCCGTGGCGCCTACGACCGTGCCGCGGAAGACCTTGTCGGCGTTGGCGCAGACCTCGGCGAGGTCCATGTCCTTGACGATTGCGGCGTGCAGGCTCGCGGCGCAGAGGGCCCCGAGAGCCAGCAGGACCAGATTTCGACTCTTGAACGACGTCATGCTGTGTCTCCTTGGTTGTGGCCCCCCTCGCGTACGCAGATCCACCGCTTACCGACACGGGACAGGAAACGAGCCTCGGCGAGGCAAGCCTCCCAAAGGATCTCGGGTGCGCTCGTTGCGCGGAAGCTGAAGTGGAGCTGCGGAACGCTCGACTCGGGCGGGATGCTGGAAGAACTATAGACGCATGCACATATCGCTGTCAAGACCCACCCGGACCGCTTCCTCGAAGTCCCCTGTCTCGGCCAGGGCGGCGGCCAACAGGTCGGAGGAGGGCTGATTCGGATAGGCCTGGTGGAGGCGTTCGGCGAGTTGCCGCGCCTCGGCTCCGTCGCGCAGACCGTCATCGGGACCGGTGGCGAGCTCCCAGGCCAGCAGAGAGACGAGCCGCGAGCTGTTGGGAGCGCCGGCGAGGCCCTGGCGCAGCCGCGCGATCGCTTCCTCGTGCCGCCCTTCGCGGGCGAGCGCGACGAGCTCCGCGACGCGGCGGTGCCGCTGGTCGACGCCTTCGCGATCCCGGACCTCTGCCTTGCCGCGCCCATCGCGACTTGAGAACAGGAGTCCTGTCTCAGGTAATAGACATTGCTTCCAGGTCATGATCTCTCTTTCCGAAAAGGCATCTGGAACAGATTCTTGAAATCCGCGTTCTCAGCCGGGTCCATGTGGGTGTCGATGCCGTAGCGAAGCGGCGTGCACTCCGAGGCCTCGGCATAGGTTCCAAGCAGGCGGTCCCAGATGGAAAAGACGTTGCCGTAGTTCATGTTCGTGAACGGCCGGCGATAGTGGTGGTGAACCTTGTGCATGTCGGGCGAGACGAAGACGTAGGAGAGGACGCGATCGACACTCGACGGCAAGCTGATGTTGGCGTGGCCTAGCTGAGCGAAGACGAGAGCGAGCGTTTGATAGAGAATGAGCACTCCCACGGGAATGCCCGCCATCAGGATGCCGAGGGCCATGAAGGCGATCCGAAAAGCGGTCTCTCCGGGATGCTGCCGCAACGACGTCGTCACGTCAACCGCCGTGTCGCTGTGATGGACGACGTGAAATCTCCACATCCATGCGACGTGACGCTGTATCCGGTGGATCGCGTAGGCGCCGATGAGGTCGAGCGTCAGCAAGCCCAGCAAAACGTGGAGCCACAGCGGGACGGCGAGGAGGTAAAGCAGGCCAAATCGGTTGGCGGTCGTAAAGTCGCAAGCCCTGACCAGCAGGAAGCCGAGAAGGAGACCGACAGTGATGACCATCGACGCCAAGAGCAGGTTGAGCCCCGCGTGCCGTAGCTTGTCGTGGCGAACGGGGAATCGCGGCAAAGCCCCTTCGACCACCCAAAAGAAGGCCAGCCCGCCCACCAAGACGGCGGTACGGTAGAGGTCGGGGATGGACTCGAAGAAACTGACGACGGCGTTCAAGGGCTTCTCCAGGCCGTTTCGCGGCACCGACGCTCCGGCAAGTCGATCCACCCGGAGCTGCTCTTCGTAGCCCGCGCAGGCTACAACACCCTGGGCTCCGCCGCAACTCCCCCCACGTGCATCCTGCCGGGCTGTCAGGCGCCTCCGGCTGATTCAGCTTCAGGATGTCCTCGCGGAGGATCGTCACCCGGCAGCCCGTGCCCTTGGTGACGGCGATCGCGTCTTCGCGGCAGTTGAGCTGGAGGCCAATTGGGCTGGCGTGCAAGGGGCCCTGTACCTCCGCCCCGCCACGGCCGGCCAACTTGCCGATCCGCGACGCGGACTGGAACGCGGCGGTCCACGACGGCTGCTTCGCCAACATTCAGCGCTTGAACCGCTGGTTCGGCCGGACGGCGCCGCTGGAGCCGAAGCAGAGCCCGGCGCCGTTTTTCATCCCGGTCGGTGAGAGCGGGATCACGAGCGGCTCGGTGGTGGTGCTGGTCCACGGCTGGGCGCCGGGCTTCCGCGCCGCGGTGGACCAGGCCGGCGGCAGGCTCCTCTGGTGGCAAGACGGCGCCACGAACGCGGACGGCGTGTGGACCTCGGACTGGGCCTGGGTGCCGAGCACCGGCACCGTCCAGCCACCCCTCCCGATCACCGAGACCGGAGTCTTTCAGGAGGTCATCGCCCACAACTCCGATGCGATCGTCCTCGGGTATTCCTGGATCGACAACTCCGCGACCCAGGAGAGCTCGTACGTCGAGCTCGATCTCGTCTTCCGCTCCGAGGCCTACACCAACGTGAACGGCTTGCGCCTGGCGAACGCGCTCGAAGAGGCGCTGGCTCCCGAATTCTGGACCGGTTCGGGCAACCGCCTGCACCTGGTGGGCCACAGCCACGGCTCGAAAGTGGTGACGGTGGCGACTCTGGCGCTCCAAGGCCGCGGCAAGAGGGTCGACCAGCTGACGACCCTCGACAGCCCGGAGAGAGAGTCAACGCTGGCGGTGAACGGCGCCAACCTGCTCGGTTTCTACCTCAACCAGATCGCCACCGGCGACGGCTCGAGCTCGTCGGGTCCTTTCGTCGACAACTACGTCTCCAACTTCGGCGCCGCCTTCAAAGGCACAGCCAACGCGGACCGGGTCGTCGACGTGGTGCTCAATCCGGAGGTTTACGGCTGCCTCGATCAGGGCGACCGCCATTCCTATTCCGCGGAGTGGTACGGCGGTGCCGCGGCCGGCGCGTCCAAGCTCAACCTGCCACCGGTCGGCCTGGACTGGCCACCGCCTCCCGACCCCAGTCAGCCGGCGCTCAACCAGACCTGGCCGGACGGGATCACCGAAAAGCAGCAATGGCAGCTCAGCGCCGGCGAGTCCGGCTCGATCGGATGCGCCTTCTCCGCGAAGGCCTGCACCTACACCACGGCCACGGCGACGGTGAACGACACGATCACCACCGGCAACGTGACGGGGAGCCTGCCGAATCGGCACTTCTTGGCGGCCCCATCGCGCGTCCGCTCACCGACCGTCACAAGGTGTCGCGCGAGATGCTCGCCTACCTCCTCGATTCCGGGAGCGCTCCGGTCTGTACCCTGATCCCGCTGAGCTCCTGGGCGGTCTACGTCGCGGGCCTCCTGAAAGGCCACGCCGGCGTCGTCACGGTCGAGGACGGCATGAGGTGCCTCCTGCGGTAGAGGTCGAGCAGGAACGTCCGCAGCTTTGGAGTCCGCTCGAAGACGGCCGCCGCGTCCTCGGGCCGTTCGCCGGCCACGTCGTGGAGGCGCCGGACGTCGTCTTCGCCGAGGGCACCCGCTTCCAAGCCCCACTCGAGGAGGTCGGTGTAGGTCTTGACGGACGTCAGGGATTTGCGCCTGCGGGACTTCCGCAGGGGCCCAGGTCGCGCAGCGCCGTGTTGACGAAGGCGATGCAGATCTCGGCTTCGGGGATTCCGCGGCGAGCCAGCTGCGGCGGATCAAACCGCTGCCGGGCCGGATCAGGCGCCAGTAGCGGCGGAAGCGCCGGGCGGCGGCCGGATCGGTCGACCGTATCCGGGTCTCGGTCACCAAACGGCTGCCGCGGCCTTCAGCCCGCACCAGGAAGCTCATCACCGCTTTGGCATAGCCCGGCTTCTCGAAGGAGGTGAAGTCTTCGCGGTCTCTCACCGTGTCGAGGGGCGCGTTCCGGGTCAGCTTCCAGAAGCGGCCCACGACGCCGAAGACGACCTCGTGGCCGCTTTCCTCGGCGAGCCGCACGAAGCCGCTGCGGACGAGGTCTTTAAAGACCGGTGGCTCGCGTTGGCCCTCGATCTTCCGTCCCGCGAGGCGCGCCGGGAGCACGCGCAGCGCCATCAGAGGTCCCAGGAGGCGGATCTCGCGGCCGGTGATCTCGGCCAGCGCCCGGTAGGCCGCCGCGGGAGCGACGTCGAGCCAGAGGTGGTGGATCTCGCGGTGCTCAGCCTCGAGCATTACCTCGTCGAGGAGCGTCGGCCGACCGACGAGATGCTCGCATCTGAGGTCAGGGTGCTGGAAGAACGCTATGGGCCCGATCAGCGCGCGAAAGGGCAGGCGGACGAGCCAGGCCGGAAGGCGGGCGTGCCGCTCTTCGAGCGGTTTTCTGACCCGGTGGCCAAGCCGCCGAAGAGTCCGCCAGAACGCTGGACTTTTGCCGCAGCCTCCTGTAGGATCTGAGGCACTTCAGAGCCGTGGGAGCGCCGGAGCCGTCGACGACCGAGTCTGGTGATCGGAGGTTGGCATGGCATGGAGGTTGTATCCGTAAGTGTTGGCAAGCCGCGTTTCGTCACAATCGGCGGCAAGAAACAGGGTTCTTCAAGGAGCCGGCGAGCGGGCGAGTCATGGTTCGGCGTCTCAACGTCGATGGCGATGCCCAAGGCGACCTCCGCGGTCGCGATAAGTTTGTTCTCATGCCAAGCCCAAGAAAGGAGAAAGACCATGAATGCTGACCTACCAGCCCAGGGGTGGTTCGGTTCCGGGGAGACGTTGACCAAATTGCAGCAAACGCGGGCCAGCTATTCTGCCGCCGCAATCCGTATCCTTCTGGGGCTACTCTTCCTGTCGACAGGCGTTATGAAGTTCGCCGTTCCCGATCTCCGCTCGGCGTTTTCCGGCCAGCTAACTGCAGCTGGCATCCCGTTCCATTCACTCAATATGTGGGTGGTGCCGGCGGCTGAGATCGGCGTCGGCGTACTCTTCATCTTGGGGTTTCTGTCGCGGCTGGCCAGCCTCTCTGCAATTGTGATGATGGTGGTCGCGACCTACGTCCACTTGGTCGTGGATGATCCCATGCTGTTCCCTTTGCAGCCAGAAAAGCCGATCATCCCGGCCATTGCCATTGCCCTCTGCCTCTATGTCATAGGGATCGGGAGCGGATTGTGGAGCCTTGACCTTCGCGGAAAGCCAGCGTCCGAACCTTGATCTCGGACGTCAGCGTGCGGTGCACCGGGCAGCGAGCTCGGCTTCGAGCTCCTCGATCCGTTTCTCGAGCTTCTCGATCACGGGGGCGAGCTCATCCTCCGTGAAGCGCGGTCGGATGTGCTGGGGGCAGTTCACGTCCCAGGCCTCGACATGGAACACGACGGCGCGCTCGCCGCGTCCTCCGTAGTCCGGATCGACCAGGCGGGCCAGCAACTCGGGATCGTCCTCGATACCTTCCGCCCGGCCCCAGATCTTGGCGCGCCGGCGGTTCGGGTAGTCCATGAGGAAGAGAAAGGCCTGGTCGTTCTCGGAGAGATTGCCCACCGAGATGTACTGCCGATTGCCCGAGTAGTCCGCAAAAGCGACCATCCCGCCATCGCCACCGTGATCGTCGACGGTGACGTGTGCACGGCCGTGAGCCCGGCGGCGGCCCGTGCCTCGCGTACGAGCCGTTCGTGGTCCTCGGGATCGGCGGCGTCGCCGGGCTGCAGAAGCTTGACGGCGACCCGGCGCCGGAGCTCGGGATCCTCGGCGAGGAAGACCTCACCCATACCGCCGGCACCAAGCCGTCGGAGGAGCCGGTAGTGTCCGATCGTCTGCGGTTGCTCGCTGCCCTCCTTGTCCACGATGACGGCTCCACGATTCTTGAGAGCATACCTCCATCCCAGGCCCTGGCGCATCGGCTCGCGCGATCGGGAGCGTTGCGTCACCGGAAGCAGTGCTGCGTAGCACCACCCTGCACCCCCCGTCCGCCAAGGCCGTGCTCCGCAGGAGCGATGAGCTCCTTCATCCGGCGGCCCAGCCCACGCTCAGGCGTAGCTGGCGACCGCGGTTCGTCACCGCCCCTTGGCGAGCACGTGGACGAGCATCTGAAAGGCTTCGAGGAGCGTTGATCCTCCTCGGCCGAGCGTATAGGATCCCCCGAGAGCTAACCGTACACGCCGCGCCGGGGCTGTCGCTGCAACGGCATCTTGGCTCCCCGGTGGTGATCGGCGGTCTTGGAGAGGAAATCATGTCTGACACCAGTGACATCCCGGCCGGTATCCGCATGAAGGGCGGCGTGGCCTTCGTGCATAGGGAGCGCAAGTGACATGGCGGCCGGGCGTCGGAAGATATCCGAAGCATTCCTCGAGTTCTCGCTGCCGATCCTGCGCGGAATGACGATCGACACCAGCGAGCAGGAGATCGAGCATGTCCTGAAGTTGGCGTTCACCGTCTGGAACTCTGTGATCATGGACCAGGTCAACGGCAACGACCGCTGGATCGAGTATCTCCAGGAGCTCATGGCTGAAGACCCTCTGACGTGGGCGATCGTTACCGATCTGATACACCGGAAGCGTACGCTCTTCGGTGACGAGAAGCTCCTGATCGGCAACTATCGAGTCACGCGCAAGGGCGATGAACTCAACCTCTGGGCGGAGGCGCGGGAAGCGGTGAAGAGCGATGGGCCGAGGCGCGCCCACGGGCCGAAAACGAGGGCTTCACCCAAGAGGGTTCCGCGGAAAGGCAGATGACAGTTGAAGAAGAATACAAGGCGGTAAACGAGATGCTGAAGCTTCTCGGCGACGAGCCGATCCCGATGCCCCAGTCGGGGACCGATCGGGAGAAGCTGAAGCACCTTCTGGATTCGTATCTTGAGATCCTCCTTGCCAAGGTGCCCAGGTACGCAAAGCTTCCAGACGTCCGGCTCCAGGTGAATCTGCTTTCGGTGGTTCTAGCGAAGAGCCGAAAGAAGGGCTTTCCCGCCGCTCTCGTTGAGGGCCTTCTCCCTCTGGGCTTGACGGCGGCTCTTGATGCGGTTGCCGCAGACGTTCATATCACACCAGCGGCGCCCGCGGTTTCGTGGGTCGATGAAAAAGCGAGCGGCGGCCGTCTTCGAGCGGACTCTAAAGCTGCGGACGCGCCCAGGCGACGCCTGTCTCCGCCGGAGCCTGATCTGCCTTCGGCGGTGATACCGGCAAGGCTGTGCTGTAGCCGTTGGACGAGCAGCGTTTCCCGGCGCTGGGTGGTCTCGGTCTTCGTGGCGATCTCAAGCGCCTGCCGGGCTCCGACGACGATCACCAGCCGCTTGCCGCGAGTGATCGCGGTGTAGAGGAGGTTTCTCTGCAGCATCACGAAGTGCTGCGAGTGCAGCACGATCACCACGCACGGGAACTCACTGCCCTGGGACTTGTGGATCGTGACGGCATAGGCCAGCTCCAACTCCTCGAGCCGGCTCGGCGGATAGTCGACGACACGGCCGTCGAGCTCCACCAGGACCCGCTGCTCCGTCGAGTCGAATCCGGCGATGGTTCCGATCTCGCCGTTGAAGACCTCGAGGTCGTAGTTGTTGCTCGTCTGCATGACCCGGTCCCCCTGGCGAAAGCGCCGGCCGGCCCACTTCGGAGCCGCCTCCGCGGAGTTCAAAAGCTCCTGCAGTCTGGCGTTCAGATTCTCGACCCCGAGGATCCCGCGGCGCATCGGTGCGAGGACCTGGATGTCCCGGACGGGGACGAAGCCGAACTTCTTGGGGATCCGGGAGACCACCAGGTCTTCGACTTCCGCGAGGGCCGCCGCCGGATCCTCCCGGTGCGCGACGAAGAAGTCCGCCGCGTCGGGATCGAGTCCCCGAATCGGCATCTCGCCGTGAATGACCCGGTGAGCATTGACGACGATCAGGCTCATTTGCGCCTGGCGGAAGATCTCGGTCAAGCGGACCAGCGGAATCTCTCCTGAATCGATCAGGTCCCCAAGCACCCGCCCGGGACCGACCGAGGGCAATTGGTCGACGTCGCCGACGAAGATCAGGCGGGCCGAGTCGGGGAGGGCTTGGAGCAGGTGCCGGGCGAGCGGCGTGTCGAGCATCGACGCCTCGTCGATCACCAGGAGATCCGCCTCGAGGGGGTTCTCCTCGTCGCGGGTGAAGTCATGCCCCTGGTACCCCAGCAAGCGGTGAATGGTCTTGGCCTCGCGCCCCGTCGCCTCGCTCAGGCGTTTCGCGGCCCGGCCGGTGGGAGCGGCGAGCTCGACGGTCAGGCCGGCCAGCGAGGCGACGTACACGATCCCCTTCGTCAAGGTGGTCTTGCCGGTGCCGGGACCGCCGGTCAGGACCATCACTTTGCTCGCCACCATCTCTCGCAGGGTCTCGCGCTGGGCCTCGGCGAGCTCGATGCGCTCCTGGGTCTCGAAGCTGCCGATCGCCACCTCGACGTCGACTTTGAGCGGCGGGGCCGCTGCGGCGAGGAGCGCCTCGAGACGCTTTGCGACGGTCCGTTCGGCGACCTCGAGCCGGCGCAGGTAGATCGCCTGCCCGGCGGCTCTGAGGCGGTCGGATTCAAGCTCCGTCTTGATCGCCGAGCTCACCAGGGCGTCCCCGACGGCCAGGAGCTCCCGGGTACGCCCGCAAAGCTCCTCGTGTCGAAGGAACATGTGACCTTCCCTGGCGCTCGCTTCTTCGAGGCTGTGGAGCGTCCCGGCTCCGGCGCGCTGCGGAGAGTCGCGGGGGAGCCCCTGGGCCCTGGCGATCGCGTCGGCGCGGTGAAAGCCGATGCCCCGGACTTCCGTCAGGCGGTAAGGGTTTTTTCGGACGACGTCGATCGCCTGGTCTGCGAAGCGTTGGTAGATTTTGACCGCGTAGGCCGAGGAAATCCCGTAGCCCTGGAGGAAGATCATCGCGTCCCGAATCTTCCGGGTGTCTTTGAAGGCCTCGAGGATCTGCCTCTTGCGCTTCTTGCCGATACCGTGGACTTCGACCAGGCGATCCGGTTCCTTGTCGAGGACGCCGAGCGTCTCATGCTCGAATTTCTTGACGATCCGCTTGGCCAGCTTCGAGTCGATGCCGTCGATGAAGCCGGCGAGATAGCGCTCGATTCCTTCGAGGCTCGCGGGTTCGACGGGAGTGAAGGACGAAGCTTTGAACTGCCGCCCGAACTTGGGATGCTCGACCCAGTCGCCACCGAATTGGAGGTGGTCGCCCGGCCGGACACCGAGGAAGGATCCCACCGCCTTGATCCGGCCCGCCCCCTCCGAGTCGACGAGGAGCACACTCCAGCCGGTCTCTTCGTTGCAGTGGAGAATCCGCTCGACGGCACCCTCGACCGTGACCCTCGACAGCTCGTCACTAAGCGCCAATTGCCGGTCCATGCCTTGACACTAGCAGTAATCACGGAATCGAATACGATGAACAAGGCTCGTGGGACGGAATCGGTCCTTCGCGTCCTGTATCCCGTCGGGCGTCGGCTCACCGGCTCCTTCAAGCTCTCGAAGACATACGTAGAGCGTAGCGCCGAGATCTTCTCGGCAACGCCCCAAATCAGGAGATTCTGGCGAGGCCGGCGAAGAGCTGACGCCCTAGAATCGATGTCACGGCCCGATCTCGGGCCGTCCCATACCTGAGGTCGTCCGTGCTCTTGCTAGAGATGCCGCCAGTAGCATCGTCCTTGTGGATTCTGCCGAAGAGGGCATTCGTGCTCAAGATCGGGTGGCTCAGTCCGGCCTTATTAGCCGCGCAGATGTTTTTGCTCTGCCTCCGCGGCAAGGTTGTCGCGAGACTGAGCTCGAAGCCGGATTCCAGAGAGGTCTCCGCCGGCAAATCCAAGCTCGGGCCGGATTCCAGAGAGGTCTCCGCCGGCAAATCCAAGCTCGGGCCGGATCTCAGAGACGCCTCCGAAGCGGCGCTGCAGCGGAGCGTCGTCGCCGGTAGGATCGTCACTCCTTGCGATACGACCGCACCGCCTGCCCGTCGCCGAGCTCCTCGTGGCCGTAGACGACCACCTCGTCGCCCGCTGAGAGGCCGTCCGTGATCTGAACCGTCCGGTCCAGGCGCCGGCCGAGCCCGACTTCGAGGCGATGGGCGACGCCACCGCGCACCACGAAGAGCGCCGCGCGCCCAGCGCTCTCCTCCACCAAGGCCTCCACCGGGACGAGGAGGCCCTCTTCCTTGCCCTGGATGACACGCAGCCACACGATCATGCCGCTTCGCAGACTGAAGTCGGGGTTCTTGAGCCGCGCCTCGACCTCGAAGGTGCGGGTCACCGGATTCGCCGCCGAGCCCAGCCGGCTCACCTCGCCGCGAAAGACGCGGCCGGGAAAGGCGTCGGTCGTCGCCTCGACGGCCTGGCCCAGCCGCACGCCGACAAAGTCGCGGTCGGCCAAGTCCACCTTGACCAGCACCTCCTCCAGGTTCTCCAACGTGACCACCGGCGCGCCGGGTACCACGAGCTCTCCCGGGTTGACGAAGGTCCTCGCCAGGACCCCCGAGATGGGGGCGTGGATCGAGGTCTTCGACAGCTGCTCGCGTAACTGCGCGATCCTCGCCTGGGTCGACCGGTAAGCCGAGTCGAGCGAGAGATAGTGGTTCTTGGCCTGCTCGTAGACCGAGCGCACCACCGCGTCCTCGTTGAAGAGTCGCTCCTTGCGTTCGTAATCCGTTTTCGCCAGCTCCACCTGCTCCCGGCTGATCGACGCTTTCGCCGCCTCGATCTGGTGACGGACGTCGCGGTCGTTGAGACGCACCAAGAGGGCACCTCGCTCGACCCCGGTCCCTTCGGCGGCGGCGACCTCCTCCACCCGCGCGGCGACCTCCGCGCTGACCGTCGCGGTGCGGTGGGCGCGCACCGAGCCGCTGCCGGAGACCTCGAACACCAGCTCGTCGAGCTCCACCGGGACGACCTGCACGAGAGAGGCGTCTTCGCTCGCGCCAGCGGCCGGCGATCCGGCGGCGTTCTCCGGCGGCGCCTCCAGGCGGCGGCCGACGAAAAAGGCCCCCGCCACCACCACGAGCACCACGACGACGCCAGCGGCCACCGCCAGGTCGCGGCGGCCGTCTCCGGCTCGCCGGTCGAGCACGGCCTCCTCCGCCTGGGCAGACCCCGCCGATCTGGGGAGAAAGGTCTCTCCGAGGAGGTGGCCCTGATCGGCGAGGTCGAGGATCTCCTCTCGGGCCCGCAGCACCGTCTGCCCGACGACGACCTCGTCGCCGGCCACAAGCGGTGACTCGACGATGCGCTCGCCGTTCAACCGGGTGCCGTTCGAGCTCCCGAGGTCGCGGATGAAGAAGCGGCCGCCCCGCGCGGTGACCACCGCGTGCTGGACAGAGCTCTCGTGGTCCTCCAAGACGAGGTCGGCGCTCGGCGAGCGTCCGATGACGTAGTCCGTGCCGCCGACGAGCTTCAAGCTGAGGTCCTGACCGCCGAGGCGCCACACGAGGTAGAGGATCGGCACCGCCGGTTCGGCCACGGGCTCGCCGCTCGACCTCACCGTGGGGCCGGCGACCATCTCCGGGCCCGTCTGGGCCGCGAGCTTCGAGTAGTCGAGGAGAACCGTCTGCTCAGCCGACCGCGGCTCCGGCACGGAGAAAGTGAGGTGGAACTCGCCGATCCTCACCTCGACGCCGTTGGTGAGCTCGAGCTCCCGGACCCGCTGGGAGGCGTGGAGCAGGCCGTTGGTGCTGCCCAGATCGACGATCTTGTAGCTCGCGCCCTGGCGGGTGATCTCCGCATGGCGGCGCGAGCACCCCAGAGAGTCCAGGACCAGATCGTTGTCCGCGTCACGCCCGATCGTGAGCCGCGCCGCGTCGAAGCAATGCTTGCTGGGCGGCAGCTGAGGGCATGTCACGGTGATCTCGATCATGTCGATCCTCCGAGGACCTTCACGAGCTTCGCCTCGGCCAGGCGCGCCCGGAAAAGCGCCCGGTCGAGCTCGAGCTCGGCCCCGGCCAGCGCCGTGTGCTCGCCCAGCAGCTCCTCGGCGGTGGCAAACCTCTCACGAAAAGCGCTCACCGTGACCCTGTGCTTCTCCTCTTGATAGGCCAGGGCGTGGCGCCGCACCTCGACGCCACTGTAGGCCTCCTCCGTCTCCCGCACGGCCTGCCGGGCCTGGAGGCGGAGCACCGAGAGCAGCTCTTCGAGCGAGCTCGACTCGAGCTTGCGGCGTGCCGCGGCGCGCTCCATCTCCCCGGCGCCGGCCGTCACGTCTTTGGCGAAGGGGATCGAGAAGCTCAGGGTGGCGCCGAATTGGCTGCCCTCGAAGAAGGTCTCGTTGTCGATCCAGGCGTAGAAGGCTTCGAGCTTCAGCTTCGGCTTGAAGTGCGAGCGTCCCGCCCGGTGCATGGTCTCCGCCAGGACCACCCGGAGCTTCGCCTCTTCGACGGCCGGCGCTTGTGCCAGGGCCCGGCGCACGGCTTCCTCCTCGTCGAACGCCTTCGCCGGCGCCTCCAGAGTGCCGCTCAGGCGGTAGGCGGCGGCCGGCGGCCGGCCCAGCAGGCGGTTGAGAGCCAGGCGCGCGAAACGCGCGCCGTTCTCGGCTTCGAGGAGACGGTGACGATCGTAGGCGAGGTGGCTCGCGGCGCCCAGCTCTTCCACCTTCAGGGCCTCCTCCGCCGCCCGCCGCCGTAGGACCGCCCGCTCGGTCTCCTGCGAGCGTTCGACGCTGCGGCGCGCGACCTCCACCGCCCGCTCGGTGAGCAGCACGCCGTAGTAGGCTTCGGCCATCTCGTAGGAGAGCTCGAGCCGCTCTTGCCGTAGCTTCTGCCCGGCCAGCTGGCGCTCCGTCCTGCTGGCGGCGAGGCGCGACGCCAACGCGCCGCCCGCGTAGAGCGTCTGGCTCAGCTTCAAGACGCCCACCTGGCTGGTGGAGAAGCTTCCGGCGTCGGTCGGCGGCGCCTCCGGGTTCACCGTCCCCGGCGCCGCCGGATTGACGAAGCGGGCAAAGAAGACGTCGCCGTCGTAGTCCGCCCAGAACGCCGTCGCGGCGAGCTCCGGCAGAAACTCGGCTCGCGCCACACGCTCGCCGCCGGCGGCCAACGCCACGGCCTGACTGGCTGCCGCCAGCCGATGGCTTCGGTCCTGGGCGATCCGCACCGCCTCCTCCAGAGACAGCTCGGGCTCCGCCGCCATGACGCCAGCCGCACCCCAGAGCGCGGCGACCAGCAAGAGCGACCAGGTTTTTTTTCTCGTCGTCACTTTTTGCTCCTTTGGGTCCGTTTCTCCTATGATATCCTACCCCCGCACAGCTACCCGGCCCTTTTTTTCACAACGTAGGAAGCCACCGTCTTGCCGCCCGACGACAACATCCAGGGAGGAGTCCTGGCCGGAGTCATCCGATACTACCGGGTGTGCATCCTGGCGGTCGCCGCCCTCCTGATCGGCGGCATCTGGGCCTTCCTCACCCTGCCGAGGACGGAGGATCCCGAGTTCGACGTCCTCGACGTCCAAGTGGTCACCTTGTGGCCCGGGGTCGACGCCGCCAGGATCGAAGAGCTGGTCACTCGTCCCCTGGAAGAGGCCGTCGAGGAGCTCGACTCCATCAAGCTCACCTTCTCCACGTCCTCCGGCGGCGTTTCGGCGATCGTCGTGAAGATGTCCGACGGGGCCGACGCGGCGGAGGTCACCACCAAGATCAAGGAGCGCCTGAAAGACGCCGCGGGCGATCTCCCCGCCGGTTGCCACGAGCCCGAGGTCCTGACGTTCAACGCGGCAAGGATCCCGGTGGTGATCGCGGCGCTGACCGGAGGCAAGGACTTCCACCGGCTGGAAGCCCGGGCGGAAGAGCTGAGAGCCGAGCTGGCCTCGATCGACCGGATCGCCCGGGTCGAGATCGAGGGCCTGCCGGAGCGGCAGATCCTGGTGCTGGTCGACGGCCGGCGCCTCTCCCAGTACCGCATCTCCCTGGTGCGGATCCGCGACGTCCTGGCCCTGGAGAACGCCGGCGTCCCCGCCGGCACGCTCGACGTGGGCCGCCGGCGCTACCTGCTGGAGAACCCCGACGAGTACAAGAGCCTGGCGGAGATCGAGGCCACCGTCATCGGCAGCTTCGGCGGCTCCCTCGTCCAGCTGCGCGACGTGGCCCGGGTGGTCGACGGCTTCGCCGAGCGCCGCTACATGGTGCGCACCAACCGCCGCAACGCTCTCCTGCTCACGGTGGAAAAAAAAGAGCACACCAACACGGTGACGGTGGCGCGCGAGGTGCGCGACGTGATCGAGGGGTTCCGGCCCCGCCTCGAGGCCGGCCTCGACGTCACCGTGATCAACGACCGCGGCCTGAGTGTCGGCAGCATGCTGCGGAACCTGGGCCTGAACGCCCTGGCCGGCGGCGTCGTCGTCGCGGCGATGGTCGCCCTTTTCCTCGGCATCCGCCAAGCGCTGGTGGTGTCGATCGCGATTCCCCTTTCGGTCCTGACCGCCTTTCTCCTCATGCGCTCGACCGGCGTCGAGATCCACCAGGTGTCGATTTTTGGCCTGGTGCTGGCGCTGGGCATGCTGGTGGATTCGGCGCTGGTGGTGGTGGAGTCGATCGCCCTCCACCTGGAGCGGGGCGAGCCGCTCTACACCGCCGTCACCTCCGGGGTCGCCGAGATGAAGGCGCCGGTCGCCTCGTCAGTCGCCACCACGGTGGCGGCCTTCGTCCCCCTGCTCTTTCTCACCGGCCTCGTCGGTGCCTTCATCCGCTCCTTGCCGCTGACCCTGATCTTCGCCCTGACCGGCTCGTTGGTCGTCGCCCTGACGGTCGTGCCGCTCCTCTGCTACGCCCTGTGGCGCAACTTTCCCCCAAAGGTCGTCGAGACCGAGAAGAAAGGGCGGATCATGGGGCTCTATCGCGAGATCACCAAGGCCGCCCTGCGCAACCGCTTCTCCACCCTCGCCGTGGCGGTGGCCGCTTTTGTCCTCTCCGTCCTGGCGATCCCGCTCTTGGGCTTTCAGTTCTTTCCCAAGGCGGAAAAAGCGATGTTCCTCGTCAACCTCCGGCTGCCGCGCGACGCCAACCTGGCGGCCACCGATCTCGTCACCACCCAGGTCGAAGAGATCCTGTCGCACGAGGGTGCGGTCCGCGACTTCACGGCCAACGTCGGCAAGGGCAGCCCGCGCGTCTACTACAACGAGATCCGGGAGCGCGAGACGCCGAGCTACGCCCAGATCCTGGTCAACTTGGAGGAGGGCTACGCGGCGTCCGTCGAGTCCTGGGTCGAGCGTCTGCGGGGCCGGCTGCGGCAGATCTCGGGCGCCTCGGTCGAGCCGAAGATCTTGGAGCAGGGACCGGGGTCGGGTGCCGCGATCCAGATCCGGGTCCTCGGCAACGACCTGGCGTCCTTGGCACGGCTCGCCCGGGAGATTCGCCGGCTGGTCGCCGCCGTGCCCGGCGTCACCGACCTACGCGACACCCTGGGGCAACAGGTCCCCCACCTGGTGCTCGACCTCGACAAGCAGAAAGCGGCGCTCCTGGGGGTCGACACCCATTCCTTCGCCAGCACCGTGCACCTGGCCTTGAGCGGAGCAACGGCGACCATGTATCGCCAGGAGGAGAAGGAGATCCCCGTGGTCGTGCGGCTCGACCCGCAGTCGATCCGGGAGATCTCGGATCTGGAGGAGCTCTACATACCCTCCCGGGACGGCGGCATGGTGCCGTTCGCGGAGCTCGCCGGCGTCGTCGAGCGCGACGGCTTCGCCCAGATCGCCCGCCGCGGCGGCCGCCGCATGGTGAGCGTCGAATGCGACGTCGCAGGCCGGCTGGCGTCCGAGGTGGCCGCGGACGTCGAGCGGCGGCTCGCCGAGCTGAAGCTGCCGGACGGCTACGAGCTCGAGCTCGGCGGCGAGAACGAGGAGCGCGACGAGTCCTTCGCCGGCCTCGGCGAGGCCATGGCCCTGGCGCTGCTTCTGATCTACGGCATCCTGGCGATCCAGTTCAACTCCTTCGTCCAGCCCTTCGTCATCTTGCTGACCGTGCCCTTCGGCATCGTCGGCGCGGTGGTGGGGCTGCTCTTGACCGGCAAGCCCTTCGGCTTCATGGCCTTCATCGGCATCGTCAGCCTGACCGGCATCCTGATCAACGACTCGATCGTGCTGACCGACTTTGCCAACTACCTCCAGCGGGTCGAGGGGAAGCGGATGTACGAATCGCTGCTGGAGGCCGGCGAGCGGCGTTTCCGGCCGGTTGTGCTGACCAGCGTCACCACGATCGCCGGCATGACGCCGCTGGCGATCTGGGGCGGCAGCCTCTGGTCGCCGCTGGCTTGCGCGCTGATCTTCGGGTTGGCCGGCGCCACCGTCCTGATCCTGGTGGTGCTGCCGGTGATCTATTCCGTCCTGGTGCGCCAGAAGGAGAAATACCGCTCCTTCACGCCCTGGTCGCGGCTCCGGCAAAGGCTGCTGCGGCGGGAGACGATTCCCGGCCCGGGGCCTCCCGCCGCATGAGCGCCGGCCCTCCTGGGCTATGGTCAAACGATGGCGTCGAGGTCCGGTCATCGCCGCCCGAGACCCCTTGGCAGCTCGTCGTACCTGGCTGAAAAGGTAGGGGCAAGACTATCTCAAAAGGGGTATCCAGGAACAGAGCGCGGCTCCTAGACTCGTTACATGGTGAGAGCTTTCGACATCGTGGCGTTGGCCGAGCTTCACGGCATCTCAAGACGACGGCGGCAGCCGTGAGGTGTTTTTCATGCCATTCCGACTGATCTTGGGAAATGAAGCCGTGGCCCAGGGCGCCATCGATGCCGGGATTGCCGGCGTGTTCTCCTACCCCGGGACCCCCGCGACGGAAGTCTTCGAGTACATCGCGCACGGTCCCTGGGCGAAAAACGGTGGCGGATCGAGCGGCCGGGTGTCGGCGCTCTGGTCCGCGAACGAAAAGGTGGCCTACGAAGAGGCGCTCGGAATGTCGTATGTCGGCAAGCGGGCTCTGGTCGCCATGAAGCACGTGGGTCTGAACGTGGCCGCGGACCCCTTCGTCAACTCGGCCCTCACCGGCGTCAACGGCGGTCTCGTGCTCGTCGTGGCCGACGACCCGGGGATGCACTCCTCCCAAAACGAGCAGGACAGCCGCTATTATGGCGATCTCGCTCAGATCCCGCTCTTCGAGCCCTCCACTCAGCAGGCTGCCTACGACCTCACCTTGCGCGCTTTCACGTATTCCGAAGAGATCGGCCTGCCGGTGATGATACGGCTGGTGACCCGCCTGGCCCACAGCCGAGCCAACGTCGCTCTGGCGCCCCTGGCCCCCTCGGGGATCGGGGGCGGAAGCACGGGAGAGTCCTCAGCCAGCGAGGGTGGAGCTCGGCCGCTGGCGAATCCCGACCCTTGGACCCTGGTGCCGGCGGTTGCCCGCCGCCGCTTCCGCCGGCTGGTGGAGCTTCAGAAGCGGCTCCTGGAGGACTCCGAGAGCTCGCCCTGCAATCGTCTGACCCTCGCCGGTCCGCGCGGGGTGATCGCCGCGGGTCTGGCCCACAACTACGTGCTGGAAGCCCTCGGCGGCAGCGGTGAATTCTCCATCCTGCAACTCGAGCACTATCCCCTCCCAGTGTCCTTGATCCGCGAGCTGGTCGATCACTGTCACGAAGTGCTGGTGGCCGAGGACGGTTATCCGTTCGTCGAGCGCCGGCTAAACGGGCTGCTGGGCGTTCCCGGCAAGGCGATCAAAGGCAAGCTCACGGGAGACCTGCCGGTGACCGGTGAGCTCACCCCCGAAGCGCTCGCGGCGGCGCTGGGAAGGCCTCCGTTGGCGACGGCTCCCGCCTTGCCGGATCTCGCCGCACGGCCATCGCAACTTTGCCGCGGCTGTCCTCACGCCGACAGCTTCAAGGCGATCGTCGAGGCCACCGCGAGCTATGCCAACCCGGTCATGTTCAGCGACATCGGCTGCTACACCCTCGGCGTGCTGCCACCGTACCGGGCCGTGCACTCCTGCGTCGACATGGGTGCGTCCATCGCCATGGCGCGTCCATCGCCATGGCCCACGGCGCGGCCCAGGCGGGGTTCTATCCGGTGATCTGCACGATCGGCGATTCCACGTTCGCCCATTCCGGAATGACGCCGCTCATCGGTGCGGCCCACAGCAACGCCGACATGACTGTCTTCATCCTCGACAACTCCACCGTGGCAATGACCGGAGCTCAGCCCTCTCTCGCTACCGGCGAGCGCCTGCTGGAGATCCTGCGCGGCCTCGGCGTGCAGCCGGAGCATCTGCACACCATCGAGCCTGTGCCCCGCAGACACGCGCACAACGTGGAGCTGATCAAGAAGGAAATCGAGCATCCCGGTTTGAGCGTGATCATCCCGGCGCGCGCCTGCATCCACCTCAAGCGCGAGCAGCGCCCGCCGGCGGCCGTCAAAGGAGACGTCTGATGGAGCTCGAACAGGACGTGATTCTGGTGGGCGTCGGTGGACAGGGGATCCTGACCATCGCCCAGGTGATCTCCAGCGCCGCGCTCAAGCGCGGGCTGCAAATCAAGCAGGCGGAGATGCACGGCATGGCCCAGCGCGGCGGCAGCGTACAGTCCCATCTGCGACTCTCAGAGCGGCAGATTCACAGCGATCTGATACCGGTGGGCATGGCCGATGCCATTCGGGGGCAGCGCTACGAGATCGAAATGGCCGAGCTGTCGGCGGAGTCCACCGCACGGCTCGCCGCCGTGCTGGCAGAGCACGGTCTGGAGCGCCTGACGAACGCGCGCAATCCCCTGGACATCACTCCGATGGCGTCGGAGGAGGTCTACGAAGGCGCCATCCGCGTGCTGCTGGATAGCGATGAGGTGGACGCGGTGGTGGTCGGGATCGTTCCGCTCACCTCCGCCCTCAAGAGCGTACCCGGGGAGCTCGAAGCTGCCAGCTCTTTGGCCGAGCGGCTGCCGCGGGTGTTCGCCGAGACCCGCAAGCCGATCATCGCGGTGGTGGATTCGGGAGCGCGCTACGATCCGTTGGTGCGCGCGCTGCGCCGCGGCGGCTTGCCGGTCTTCCCCTCCGCGGATCAGGCGGTGCGGTCGCTCGGACGTTATCTCTGCCATCGGGTGGCCACATAAAGGTAGACCTACCGCAGCGAGCCGACCACTTGTCAATCCAGATCCGGGACCCTCGCGCACGAGAGATGGATTTCTCGGGCAGCCTCGAAACGCCCTTCAACGCCGGGCAACCAGGCCAAGATCCGTACCGAGTGGGAACCCTCCGCTAGGCGGGAAGATGGGGAAGCCCTGATCTCCTCGTCGGGGCGCGAGCAATCCGCGAAGAGGCGGGTTCGACCCGGACCCTCCGAGGTTCTTCCGGGAGGGGTTGGGAGGCACAGGCTCGGGCTCGGACGCCACGGCTTGCTGTCCACCAAGACGCTGAATGAGAGCACTTCTTGCCAACGCTCCAGCCCTTCCGGAAGCCCGAGCTCGAGGACAAGCTGAGCCGCGGGGATCGAGGTCGAGCACAATCCGCGACGGGTCTCGGTCTTGAGCACGCCGAGCCTTTCCTCGAGGATCCGCAACCCACTGCCGGCCCCGCCGGCCCGAGGCCAGGCGACCCGCTCACGGGAGACAGTCACCTCGATCGACTCCTCGAATCGCCACCGAGGCCAACCGGGATGTCCGTCGCCACCCGGCGTGGTGTACGTGAAGACATACGAAGCACCCGGCTCGAGCCCGCCCTTTGGGCCGACGAGAATCAGGACGTCGCGCCCCGAATCGGTTCCCAGCGACGTCAGCTCGTCCTCGATCCACCGAACCGCCACCGGCAGGGGCGGCCGCCCGCTCTCATCCAGCCGTTCGATGCGGAACCACTCCCGCGGAGGCGCTACGATCTCTTCGTCCTCCCACGGGAAAGCTCCCCACCACGGCAGGCCCACCGCGTCTGCCGGCAGAACGGCACCCGAGGCAACCAGGAATCCATAGCCGTAGCGCTGGCAAGTGCAGGCGCCGACCGGCGGCGCCCAGACCAGAAGCGCGGCGGTGAGGCAGACGAACACATTGAGGATCACGGCAACGCTGACCGTGCCCTCGCGCCGGGTGCCAGCCACCGTTCGGGTGCCACAGGTGCCTCGGGGAGTCTGGATGAGGGTCGTTCGAATCCTCGATCGCTGATGAGAGCTCATGGTCATATGCTCGGTCCCCAGGGCCGGAGGGAGCCCCGTCCGGCCTGCTCAATTGGAGGCTCTCAGGCCTGCTCACAGGAAAGAGCCCGTCGGCAGCAGGCCATCTTGGGAGAGAATCATGGAGGAATGCCTGTGCGGTCTCAGACTTGGGCTACATCACCACTTGTCAATCCGAATCCGGGACCCTCGCGCACGAGAGATGGATCTCTCGGAAAGCCTCGAAACGCCCTTCAGCACCGGGCAACCAGGCCACCATCCGTACCGAATGGGAACCCTCCTCGAGACGTGTAAATGGGGGAGCCGTGATCTCCTCTTCGGGGCGCGAGCAATCCGCAAAGAGGCGGATTCGACTCGGGCCCTCCAAGGTTCTTCCGGGAGGAGTAGGAAGGCACAGGACCGAACTCGGACGCCACAGGCTGCCATTCACCAAGACGCTGAATGAGAGCACTTCTCGCCAACGCTCCAGCGCTGCAGGAAGCTCGAGCTCGAGGACGAGTTGGGCTGCGAGGATCGAGGTCGAGCACGATCCGCGAAGGGTCTCGGTTTCCAGCATGTCGAACCTCCGCGCGAGGATCCGCAACCCACTGCCGGCCCCGCCGGCCCGAGGCCAGGCGACCCGCTCACGGGAGACAGTCACCTCGATCGACTCCTCGAATCGCCACCGAGGCCAACCGGGATGTCCGTCGCCACCCGGCGTGGTGTACGTGAAGACATACGAAGCACCCGGCTCGAGCCCGCCCTTTGGGCCGACGAGAATCAGGACGTCGCGCCCCGAATCGGTTCCCAGCGACGTCAGCTCGTCCTCGATCCACCGAATCACCACCGGAAGGGACCGCCGCCCGCTCTCGTCCCGCCGTTCGATGCGGAACCACTCCCGCGGGGGAGCTACGATCTCGTCGCCCTTCCACGGGAACGTGCCCCACCACGGCAGGCCCACCGCGTCTGCCGGCAGAACAACCCCCGAGGCAATCAGGAATCCTTGGTCATAACGCTGACAGATGCAGGCGCCGGCCGGCGGCGCCCAGACCAGGAGCGCGGCGGTGAGGCAGACGAACACATTGACGATGACGGCAACGCCGATGGTGCCGACGTACCGAATGCCCGCCACTTTTCGGGTGCCGCAGGTACCTCGGGACGGTCGACTCACCAGCGTGCCCTTTCGCGTAATTGAAAAATCTCTCCGGGCTTGAAGATCGAACCTTCGGCGTCACCCATCAAGTGTTTATAGGAGGATAACAAATGATCGTCGAGATCAGCGATGGCGTGGGCCAGCTCGTGGGCCGTGGTCAGGATCCCAGTCCGGTACCTGGCTTGCCGCAGCGGCTCCTCGCCGCGCCCGGCGTCGTGCGACAGATAGCGCCCGACAGCGGCACCGCGGGTGCCGCCCCACTTGGTCGGCCCAAAACCTATGCCTGCGAGCCGGTACACGATCGGCGGTCCTCCTCTGACGTAGCCGAGACTAGCGATGAAGAGCAACGGGATCGTCCGGCCGTCGCCGACCGGGCTCCGGAACTGCTTTTCGAGGATACTCCTTCCTTGCCAATCCGAGTCGATGATCTCGGGCAGGCTGGTGACTCTTCGGATGGGCTCCCAGCGAAGAAGGATCCCGGGTTCGCCGATGAAGACATTGTAGGCAGCGATCAGTTGCTCCCAGGCCTCGTCGTGGCTCCAGGCCTTGCTGGTGATCACCGGACGGACGTTGACCACCAAGGGAAAGTAGTTCACCTTCACCGCGAGCGTCCCGGCTTGGGGCGCCGCGCCGAAAACCGAGCTTAACAAGATGCCGCCGATCCAGCCGCCGCCGAAGAGGCCGCTCGGGTCGGTGACGTTGACCGGGTTCGCGTCGGCGTAGAGATAGCGCTGGAGAGACCCTGGGGAGGTCTCGACCCCAGGGAACGGATCCATCGAGATGAATCGGCCGCTCTCCGGGTCCATCCACCGGGCGCGCAGGGAGTAAAAGCCGGTGTCGGCGTCGAGCATCTCACCAGCGAAAAGAAAGAGATTCGGATCTGAGCCCTCGTGCTCGAGCAGGCCGCCGAAAGCATCGTAAGCATAAGCGTCGGTCTCCGCCGCCGCTTCGTCGGTAAGCAGCCGGACGCTACCCAGGCCATCGTGGTGGAAGAAGCGGTCCTCCCCGGGCCGGAGAGCGGCGAACAGCGTATCGCCGCGAACCCAAAAGTCGGTCAGGGTTCCGGCTTCGTCCGTGGTGGCCACCACGTAGCTCAGGCCGCCGGAGGTGTCGACCAGGAAGTCGCGCACCTGGGGGGCACCGGCAGGTGGTGTCACGGTGGTCCGCACCAGCACTCCGTCGCCGTCGTAGGTGTGGCCGACAACGGTGCCGTCGGCGAGAGTGGCCGAGACGAGCCGGTTCTCGAAGTCCCAGGCGTAGCCCGCCCCTTCACGGCCGGTCAGGTTGCCGTTGATACTCCATGTCGAAGTGGCATTTCTGGCGGTGAGCAGGCGATCGCGGAGGTCGTAGGCATAGGCGGTGGTGGTGACGGCGCCAGTGTCGTCGGTGCGGCGGAGGGTTGTTCGATTGCTCACCGCGTCATAGGACCAATCGTTTCGGAAGACCCGAGCACCGGCATGGCTCACGTCCTCGGAGGTCACGCGTTGGCGGCTGTCATAGGTGTAGGACCGCCGGATTCCCTCCGCCTCGTCGATCTGGGTTCGCTGACCCGCCGGGTCGAGGGCATAGGCGAAGCTCTGTAGAACAGTACCGCCGACGGACTGGCGGATGGTCAGATGCGTGACGCGGTCACGGAGGTCGTAGACAAAGTTGGTCTCGACACCGTTCGGATAGCTCAACGCGGTCAGGTTGCTGTTGGCGTCGTAAGCATGAGTATAGACCCGCCCCTCGGGATCGGTGACCGTCTCTAGCCGGCCCAGAGCGTCATAGGTGTATCTGGTGGTCAATGTTTGGCCGAAAAGCGTGGCGATCAACGAAGTGCGGCGTCCCTCGGCATCGTAGCCATAGCTCAGCGGGCGGCCGTCGGGAGTGGTCATGGTCTTCAGACGATCGCGGCTGTCGTAGGTGTAGGTGGTCGCCCCCCGCGAGTCGGCCATCATCGCGCGGTGCCCGGTCGGGGTATAAGCGTAGCTTACGGTGCCGCCGTCCGGATAGCGCTTCTCCACCAAGCGATCGAGGGCATTGTAGGAAAACTGGATTGTGTGTCCGGAGAAGTCGGTGCGGGTCAGCAGGTTCCCCACGGCGTCCCAGGTTTTGGTCTCGGTGGATCCATCGGGCAGCGTACGGCGGATCTCCCGACCTCTTCGATCATATTCGAAACGGGTTGCCCGATCAAGGGCGTCCGTCTGGGATATCTTGTTGCCGAGGGCGTCGTAGGCGAAGCTCGTCACTCCGCCGAGTGGGTCGGTCACAGCGATCAGGCGACCATCGGAGTCGAAGGTGAATCGAACCGTGCTGCCCGACGGGTCGGTCCGCGATGTCACTCGGCCGAGGGCGTCGTAGGTCTGCAGGTATTCTGCACAGCCGGGCAGCACGGTGCGCACCAAGCGGTTGACGTCATCGTATTCGAAGGTTGTTGTGGTTCCGCCAGGGGTCGTCTCGGAGGTGCGGTTGCCGCTGGCGTCCCAAGTCACGAGGGTCCTGCCGCCGATCGGATCAACGATCTCGACGATCCGGCCTGTGGCGTCGCGAACATAGCTCGTCACCTGTTCTTCTGTGTCGGTGATCGAGGCCAGCCGGCCTGCGGCGTCGTAGGAACGGCGACTCGAGGTCCCGCCGGGAAAGTTGGTCTGGACAAGCCGGCCACCGTCGTCGTAGACGTAACTCGTCACCCGCCCCGATGCATCCGTCCGCGACAAAAACCGACCGTCCGGGTCGTAGGCGACCGTCTCTCTGCTTCCGTCGGGTAGGACGGTGCCGGCTCTTTGCCCGAGACCGTCGTATTCGAAAGCGGTTGTCCTTCCGAGGGGATCGATGCGCGCCGTGACCTGCCCGAGCGCATCGAGCTCTAACACGGTCGAGGTGTCGTCGGGATGGGTGATCTTCACCGGTCGGTCCATTCGGTCGAGGGTTACGCCAGTGGTCAGATTCTCAGTGCCAGCGCCAGGGAGGGAGCGGGTCACCGACTCACTCAGCCGCTCGCCCCTGGCATTGTAGGTGAAGATCGTCTCAACGCCGCTCAGGGTGGTTTGGCGTACGAGATTACCGAAGATGTCATATTCGAAATAAGTCGTTCCGTCGGTGTTGGTCTCGCTCAGGACATTCCCCGAGCCGTCGTAGGTCCAGGTAACAATCGCCCCAGTGGGATCTGTCCGGCTGAGCAGGTTACGAGCCGCATCGAAGGTCTGAGCGTACACCTTGCCCCTGGGGTCGGTCACTGCCACGACGTTGCCCAGGGAGTCGTAGTCCCAGCGCGTGGTGTTCCCCAGGGGATCGGTGAAGCTGGTCAGCTGGTTGGCGGCGTCGAAGGTCTGGCTGAAAGTCTCGCCCTTGGCGTTGGTCTCACTGAGCAGAATGTCGCGGGCGTCGTAGGAGCGGGTCGAAACGCGACCGTCCTCGTCGATCTCGCGGACCCGGTTGCCGCGTCCATCGTATCCGACGATCCTCGTCTTGCCTCGCCGGTCGGTGACCAACTCTCGGCGGCCGTCGAGGTCGTGGGCGAAGCTGGCCGCTTTGCCGTTGGCGTCAATCGCTCGGATCATCCGACCGTCGTCGTCGTACTCGACTCTGACGGCCCGCACGCCGAGGCTGTTGTCGATGTGTTGGAGGAAGTGGCCGGAGCCGTAGGTGAAGCGGGTGGGGGCGTTTTCCCGGTCGAGGCTGGCCACCAGGTCTCCAGCGGCGTCGTAGAGGTAGCGATTCTCCGCCCCCTCTGGATCGATGATACGCTCGATCCGCCCGGCGACATCGCGGAAAAATTGAACACCTCGGCCGCTCGAATGGGTGATTCCCACGGGCGAGATCTGGAGCTTGTTGCCGTTGAGATCTTCCAGATGTGTCACTCCTGTCTCCAAGTTGACGTGGAGAATCCGGCCGTCTCTCGTCGTTAGCTTGACGTTCTCTGGTTCGAAGACTTCGAATGAGTCGGCGTCGATCACACGATCCGACCCATTTTCGTAGATCACGTCGTCGTTACCGAGAATCTTTAGCGTCGAGCCCGGCAGCGGACCATCGACGTATTCGAACCCGGCACGGGCAAAGCAGCCGCCGAGCATCGGTCCAGTGTCGCGCAGCCTCAGCCGGAACTGGTAGACCTCGCGGTCGGAGAGGCGAACTGTCGTCTGGTGGGACTTGGTCTCCACCACCCCTTCGCAGGGCAGGAACCCCTTGACGATCTGCCAGCCGTCCCCCGGCGGACGGTTGTTGCGGTACGAGCCCTGACGGATGTCGAGCGTCCATCCAACGCCGAAGTCTCGCTTCTGCTTGTCGCGACTATCATAGGTCCGCACCACCTCGATATCAAGACCCGAAAGGGGAATCGCCAAGTCGACGAAGCTGAGCGTGAAGTTGCCGATCTTCATGTTGCCTTCAACCGACACCGCGATCGACTCGCTCTCCACCGTCCGCCCCTGGTAGTCCGACGCCGTCAACCGAATCTCATAGAGCCCGTTCAGCAGAAGCGTCGGATCGAAGACCCCGAGCTTCCCCGAGGCCACCGGCACCACCCCCGACGCGGTCTCGATCCAGTTTCCCTCCCCGACTGCCCGATAGGAAAGCGTCCATTCCTTAAGCAGCGCGCTCTCCACCATTCCCAGGACGTCGGTCGGCGCCGTGACGACCGCCAAGTCCTCCGGTACCGTCAACGACACCGACGGCGCCGGTCCGTCGTTGGCGATGGTCACCGTCGCGGGCTCCGTCACCAGCACCCAGTAGCCCCGACCAGGCTCCATCATCTCCAGGTCGTTCGCCCAACTCGGCACCTTGATGTCGAAGAATTCCCAAGGATCTTGCGGGTCCGCCGCGTCATAGCCAAAAATTCGAATGTACTTGCCCTCGATCGAGGCGAGGGCGTTGCGCACCGGACGCGCCTGCCCCGCTGGAAAGCCGATCAGGTTCCAGCCTTCGCAAAGCTCGAAGGTCGTCGTGGCCGGCAGCGTCCCGTCCGAGAGGAGGTCCACGGGGAGGGTCGCGTCGGCCCAGAAGCCCATCCGGTGATCGAGAGCCGTCAGGTCGCTGGCGGCGGGATCGTTCGGATCGTAGACCTTCCACGGGTCCGCCGTGTCGCACGCGTCGTGGGTGTAGATCCGCTCGTAGCCACCGCCGATCGTCTCCAGGACCGACGCCGGCGAGGTGTCCGACGGCTCCTCGGGGACCGACAACAGGTTCCAGCCCGGGACGAGAGGGATCTCGTCGAGCGCCGCCTTGAGCGTCACGTTCGGATCCGCCAGGAAGGTCTCGGCCGGCAGCCGCGACGACGCCTCCTTGGCGAAGCCCGGAGGCTCCGGTGGACCGCTCTGAACGTCGCCCGGGATGCCCATCGCACCGCCTCCGCCGGCCATCGCCCAAAGCAGGAGCCCCGCGTCCCGGCCGGCTGCATGGACCGTCGCCGCCCAGCGGTCGGCCAGGGGCCTCCCGACGGAGAGCACCCGTTCCCGCCACGTCCCGTCCGTTGCCCCTACCTCGTCGAGCCAGTCGCGAACCCGCTCTGCGAGCGGTGGAAGGTCCGGCTCCGGGCGTATCTCCAACTGCTCCAAGGCCCAGATGGGGTACCCCTGGACGAGAAGAAGGACGCAGAGCGTCCGGATGAGGGTCGTTCGAATCCTCGATCGCTGATGAGAGCTCATGATCATATGCTCGGTCCCCAGGGCCGGCGAGAGCCCCGTCCGGCCTGCTCAATTGGAGGCTCTCAGGCCTGCTCACAGGAAAGAGCCCGTCGGCAACAGGCCATCTTGGGAGAAAATCATGGAGGAATGCCTGTGCGGTCTCAGGCTTGCGTCGCGAAGGCTGAATGCCGTAAGACAAATCCGCAGCCTAGGCGGCGAAGCCGTCCGATGATAGCCCGACCATCAGAGAAAGTCAAGTGCGAATGTCGTCCGATATCCTGAAGAAAAGGGGCGGGCGGGCGTTAGCGAACGTTGCGATCAGAGCGCTACTGTTTGCGGACCTCGTCAAACCGATCCTCGAAACCGAGCACGTGGCGCGTCAGCAGATCCGCGGCAACTGCTCGCCGCTCAGCAGATCGACGAGCCGCTCGCCGCCGATGCTGCTTCGGAGCACCACCTCGCCGGGGTGCTCCGCCACGGGCTGGTTGTGAAAGCTCGCAGCGCTTGGCCCCAACCTCCGAGCCGACGACGTTCTTACTACGACTTCTAGTCGACCTCGATGAATCCTTCGCTGACCAGCACGCTGACCCCACCAATCCATGTGGACACGACGATTCCATCTCTTTTTTCCGCCCGCGCTTCCAGAACGCTAGGGCGCCCCATCTCTACCCCTTGAGCAATACGCCACTGGAAGCTGCCGTCGGCTTTCTTGTCGTAGTGACTCAGCAATCCGGCCAGCGCGCAGTTCGCGCTGCCGGTGGCGGGATCTTCGGGGATCCCATCCATCGGTGCAAACATACGTGTCCGGAGGTCGAATTCGCCGGCACTATGGGTGTACAGGTGAAGATCCGGGGTCACACCTGCGCCGAGAACGGCGTCCATCCCGCCCATGTTGACCCGCGCCCGTTCCAGGGCGCTACGGTCCCTTAGCTCTGCAAAAAGGAACGGCATCCCAACCGAGGCCACCTGCGGCGGGTGGACCTGGGTTAATACGTCGTCCGTGGCGAGAGAGGCTGCCGACGCCAACATCTCCGGGGAAATCGTCTTGCCGAAAGAAATCCTCTCGGGTGCCGACAACTCGCACCAGATGGCTCCTCCCTGGCGCCTCTGAATGGTAACGGGGACCGGTCCTGCCTGCTCTTCGAATGTCACCGTGACCGCCGGGTCGATCTCACCAAACTCACCTGCGCTCGCCAGGACAAACGCGGTTCCGATATTGGGATGCCCGGCGAAGGGTATCTCGGCAGTCGGCGTAAAAATACGAACTTTACGGGTATGCCCCGCCTCCGGCGGAAACACGAACGTGCTCTCAGAGAAGTTGAACTCCCGAGCAACCTGCTGCATCTGTTCGTCCGAAAGCCCATCGGCCTCGGGCAAGACGGCTAGTTGATTGCCACCGAAGCGCGTGTCCGTAAACACGTCACAGATGTAGTACCGATAGCGCATGACAATTATCCTCCGGTATCCGAAAGAGCCTGCTGGTACTTATGCGACTCGGCCAGCAAGCAGAGGATTTCATACATGAGTGTGGCGCCGGCCAACGCGGTGACCCCGCCGACGTCGAAGGGAGGCGCGACCTCGACCACGTCGGCACCGACCAGGCGGAGCCCACGAAGCCCCCTCACGAGCGCCTGGGCCTGGAGGGTCGTGAGGCCGCCGATCTCAGGCGTTCCGGTGCCCGGAGCGTAGGCCGGATCCAGGCTGTCGACGTCGAAAGTGACGTAGGTCGGCCCCTCCCCGACGACGCGACGCGCCTCGGCGATCACCTTCTCGACGCCGAGCTCAGAAACCTCCTCGATCGGGATCACCCGCATGCCGCTCTCGCGGGAGAAATCCCAGCCCTCGGTCGTCTGCTGGGCGCCACGGATGCCGATCTGGACGGTCCTCTCCGGAGCGAGGAGACCCTCCTCGACCGCGCGGCGAAACGGCGCGCCATGGTTGAGCTTCGAGCCCATCCACTCGTCCCAGGTGTCGGTGTGGGCGTCGAACTGAACAAGGCCGACCGGACCCCCCGCTGCCAGCGAGCGCAGGATGGGGAGCGTGACGGAATGATCGCCCCCCGCTGCCAGGGTCCTCGTCCCGGCCTGGTGGAAGCGTGCGAAGTAACGGCTGATGTCGTGGTGCGCCGCCTCGACGTCATACACCCGGGTGAAGGGGACGTCGCCGGCGTCGCCGACGCGGCAAAGCTCGTAGGGGTTGACGCGGGTCACCGGGTGGATCGCGCGCATCATGCTGGAAGCGTTGCGAATCTCGCGCGGGCCGTGCCGCGCGCCCGGACGGTTGGTCACCGCGCCGTCGTAGGGGACGCCGACGAGCGCGACGTCGAGCTCCTGCGGATCGTCGATGAGCGGCGTACGCAGGAAAGTGGCGATCTCCATGTAGCGTGGGGCGGCAGCGGAGGGGCTGAAGGGGCGAGAGCTCGCGTCATGACGGCCGGGATTCTCGTGCTTGGACATCTTCAGTCTCAAAAAACATGGCTCGCCGGTCGGAGACGCTAGGCGGCCCTGGCCTCCGCCATGCGCTGGTCCCAGATCTGACCCTGGGAGTACATGTAGCGGATCTGCGCGTAGTGAAAAATCGCCGGCTTGACGTAGTCGAAAGCCTCGGGCTTGCGGCTCACGGCGCCGAGGAGGGTGTATACCATCTCCGACTCCTTCTCGCCGAGAGAGGCGAGCCGCTTCAAGATCGCCCTGCCGTCGCGGTCGATGCTGCGGCGGGCGCGGTGGGCGTCGAGGTCCACTTCGGCGTGTTTGGGATCGAGCCGCTTCCCCAGGCGCGAGATGAAGCGCAGGAGCCGCTCGCCAAAAGCCTCAGGAGCGTAGAGCCGGTTCGCCAACACGCGGACGCCGTCCAAGAGCTCGTCGCGCGACATCAGCCGCGGCACGATGTTCGTGCTCCAGGGCACCGCCTGGATTTCGGAGCCGTTGGCGACCAGCCGGCCCTCCGCCTCCAGCCGGTCGTGGAGCGGCGTCGTCGCCGGCGCGACGAGCGCTCCCAGGGTCACGATCGGCAACGCCGCCTGCATCGCGAGCTCGTACTGGCGGTCGAAGATGTCGAGGCCGTCGCCGTCGAAGCCCACGATCATCCCGCCGGTGATCATGATGCCGTAGTCGTAGAACTTCTGGATCTTCTCGTAGAGGCTGCCGCCCAGGTTCTGGCGCTTGCGGCTCAGGAGCAGGCTCTCCTCGTTCGGCGTCTCGATACCGATGAAGACGCTGATCAGGCCCGCCTCGGCGGCGAGGCGCAGTAGCTCGTCGTCTTTCGCCGCGTCGATCGAGAGCTGGGTCGAGAACGTGACCTTGCCCTCGCGCAGCCGCCCGTTCCACTCTCTGAGCGCCGCCAGCAGCTCCTTGGCGTAGCGGCGCGCCGCCGTCAGGTTGTCGTCGCACAAAAAGACGCTACGGAAGCCGTAGCGGTAGAGCTCGTCGAGCTCGTGGAGGACGTTTCTGATCGGCTTGTGACGCTGCTTTCGTCCGAGGTACTGGATCACGTCGCAGAAGTCGCATTGGAAAGGACAGCCGCGCGAGGTCTGGACCGAGCCGAGGACGATCCTGTCGGTCGGATAGAGGTCCCAGCGCGGCGGCGGAGAAATCGCCAGCGACGGCCGGGTCCCTTCGTAGTCGTCCTTGTACGTCCCGTCGAGCAGGTCGGCGAAAAAGCCTTCGGCGATCTCCTCGATCTCGCCGCGGACGAGGACGTCGCAGTGGGGCCGCATCTCCTCCGGGCAGAGCGAGGCGTAGGGACCGCCGATCAAAACCGTGCGGCCACGGCGGCGAAACTCGGCGGCGAGCTCCACCATCCGGAGGCGCTGCGAGATCTTGCCGGTCAACGCCACGTAGTCGGCATCGAGGTCCAGGTCGACGGTGTCGACGTGCTCGTCGCAGAGCTTGACGTCGAAGCCCTCCGGCACCAGGGCGGCAAGCGTCGGGGCGGCGAGGTCGGCGATGGTCGTGGCGGGCTGAAGCCCCCAGCCCCGGGCCATTTCGGCGCCATAGTAGGAGGGAGCGTCGGCGGCGGGATTGACGATGTAGATGGTCTTGCTCATGGCTTTGAGCTCTGTGAGAGTCCGGCGGCACGCCGCCGTCCCCGCAGAAAGGCCTCGACCTGGCGTAGCTCCAGCTCGCCGGCCATGAGGAGGCGGCCGACCTTGGCGGCGATCAGGGACAGGGTTTGCGGATAGACGACGAGGAAAACGCGTAGCTCGTCGGCGTCGAGGAAGGCCGCCTGGAGGACCGCCGTGGGCCGGGGACGGTGGCCGTTGCCCTCGAGGGCGTCGAGGAAGCGCCGTGGGGAGCGCTCGACGACGAGGCGGGCGCGCCGTTGAAGCGGCTCGTCGAGCGGCGAGGCCGGCAGGAGGTCGCCGAGCTCGCCCGCGGCGGCCAGCAGCCGCATCTGTGCGAGGCCCTCGTCGATCGAGAGGCGCAGAGGCTCCGGATCGCCCGCGGCGAGCCGCACCGCGGCCTCGGCGAGAGCAAAGGTCTGACCCAGGGTCGCGGTCCCGGCCTCCTTCGCCACGGCGACGAAGTCGCGGGCAAACGCCACGGCCTGAGCCGTTCGCCGCTCGGCCTGCGCCGCTTGCGCCGACGCCTGTTCGGCGGTTCGGCCGGCCACCTCGGCGAGGCGGTCGGCACCCGGCACGGCGTCCCCGGCCGCCTCGGCCGTCGTCTGAAGCATCCGCGCCCAGGCTCCCAGGCCGGCATGAAAGCCGCGCTGTGCCACGTTCGCCGACGCCACCAAAGAACCCGCCGCGAAGCGGCCGACCCGCTGGAACGGCGTCGAGCCGTTCCCTTCGACCTCTGATGAAGCCATGAGCTCCCCCTTTCTGCAATCTTCCCCCGGAATCCACCCATCCGGCGGTGCGCAGCGCTCCGGAAAAGGTTCTCGTTCCTCCCTCTCCGGCAAGGCTGTGCTGGCTCTGAAACCAAGGCAGTGTAGCACACTGGGGAGCGTGGTCCAGGGGCGTCCTCCTGATCGCCTCGTGGCCCTGACCTGTTGGGGACAGGCCCAGGGCAGGCGAGGCCGTAGGCGACTTCGGCGTCGATGCGTTCGACGAATTTCCCTACGGCACGTCCGGAAAGGACTCTGGCCAACTCTTTTCCTGGACGAGGTGTTGGCGAAGTGTCTCGAGCTGCGAGGCGATCATGCGCTTGACCTGAGCGCTCTTTTCGGCATCCCAGGCGAGTCCCAGGACGGTGCACAGATCCTCGACGCTCTGCCGGAGGCCCCGCTCGACGCTCTTCTCAGCCGCCTGGCGTGCCTCGGTCTCCTGCTCGACGCGCGCCTCGGCCGCTTGCCTCGCCTCGGCCTCCTTCTGCCGCGCCTCGGCCTCCTTCTGCCGCGCCTCGGCCTCCTTCTGCCGCGCCTTGGCCTCCTGCTCGACGCGCGCCTCAGCCGCTTGCCGCGCCTCGGCCTCCTTCTGCCGCGCGTCGGCCTCTTGCTCGACGCGCTCTTCAGCCTGGCGCCGCGCCTCGGCCTCCTTCTGCCGCGCCTCCTCGGCTTGGCGCCGAGCGGCCTCCTCT
>CBDUYN010000026.1:0-74546 GCA_965371445.1 uncultured bacterium
GGACCTCTGGAGCTACCGTCTGATTGACGCGCAGCGCCACCCGCTGGAGGATCTGGTGGGGGCTGACAGCCCTCTTCTGGGCCTCTTTAGGCTGGAACGCCTCGGCGCCCTGGCCGACCTCCCGGAGACGACACGGGAGCTGAAGGCGGCGCTAGTGTAGTGCATCATTCAGATGCCATCTTATTGAGCTTTTGCCGAGCTTGCTTGACCTTTCAAGGATCTGGGCGGCGATCCGCTTGTCTTCGCGTCCGGGCACAGCCCGGACGCGGCCCCTGCGGGGTCTTGAAGCAAGCGGCTGGCATTCTGCCAGCCGGACGCGACTACGAGCCCTCGCTGGTGCTGCTGGTCGGCGTCGCCGGCGGGCTCGACGAGCGCGGCGTCGGCGAGGGCGACGTCGTCGTGGCGCGTCGGGTCTACAACTACGAGCCGGGACGCCTCAAGGCGGACGGGCTCGAGGAGCGTCCGGAGCCGTACCGCGCGAGCGCGCGGCTGATCGACCTCGCCAACGCCCTCGACGCCGACGGCGCCTTCGCCGGCGTCCTCGGCGGACGGCGCCTCTACGTGCGCGACTACGCGAGCGGCGAGAAGGTGCTGATGGACCGGGGCTCGGAGCTGCGCCGTCGGATCCTCGACCTTTCGCCCGACGTCTACGCGTTCGAGATGGAGGGGCACGGCCTCTTGCACAGCGTCTGGGAGGCGGCGCGGGAGCTCAACGTCCAGTGCGGGGTCATAAAAAGCGTCAGCGACTTCGGCGACGAGAGCATGCGCGAGGGCAAGGACGAGCGCCAGCGGGAGGCGTCGCGTCGGGCGGTGGGGGTGGCGTTGGAGCTTTTGCGTCGGTTCTGAGGCGTCGGGTCTCAAACCGGGCTCGCCGCTTGACTTACCTCGAGATCGCCGAAGTCGAGGACAGCTCGAGTGGCCAGCAGGAATCTCCGGATTCCCAGCCACCTCAGCTCAGTGATCTCGAGAGTCTCGCCGTCAGCTCGCCCTCAGAAGAGGAGCTGGCAAGTCCTTCAGAGCCGCTGTGGCGCGGTAGAGGTCAACCGCCTTCTGGGCGTTCAACCAGAACTCCGGAGAGATTTGAAAGGCCGCTCCGAGCCGCAGCGCCATTTCTGCCGTGACGCTCGACCGGCCGTTGACGATGCGGTTGACGACCTTCACGTCACAACGGAGATGGTCGGCGAGTTGCTTCTGAGTCATGCCGAGCGGTCGCAGGAACTCCTCCTGGAGGATCTCGCCCGGACTGGTCGGTTCGCGCTGGTTTTTCTGCAATTCTTCCCTCGATTCTGCCGTTCAGTGGTAGTCGACGATGTCGACCTCTGTAGGGCCCTTGGAGGTCCACTGGAAGACGACCCGCCACTGATCATTGATGCGGATGCTGTAGAGACTCTCCCATGGCCCTTTCAACGCCTCGAGGCGATTCCCCGGAGGCGAGCGCAAGTCATCGACTCTGTGTGCGTAGTGGACCATGTCCAGCTTCCGAGCGACGACTCCGGCCATTGCCGACCACCCAACCCTCTTCCGGATCTTGCCGGTGAAGAAGAACTCCTCGACGGTCCGGTCGGCAAAGCTCTGAATGGCCATGCCCAATCATACCTTGGTGAGGTATACCTCGTCAAGGTACGACGGCGCGGCGCGGCGCGGCGCGGGCGGCATCACGACGGCGTCGGTTCTGAGGCGACGGGCGTAGCCCGCGGCTCTTGCTCCCGTTTTGGGATCATGGTAGCCTGTAGCGGTGCGCGTCATCTCTCGAAAGGCCCTCAAGGAGTTTTGGCAACGACACGAGGACGCGGAGCAGCCGTTACGAGCCTGGTTCAAGGAAGCGCGGGAGGCCGAGTCAAAGCCCAGTACGCCTCTGCCAGTATCCTGCCCGACAATCGGGTCGTGTTCAACGTCAAGGGCAACGAGTACAGACTGGTCGTCGCGGTGAGGTACGACAAGGAGATCGTCTTCATCCGGTTCGTCGGCAAGCACTCTCAGTACGACGAGATCGACGCCACCACGATCTGAAGGATTAGGAGAAAGATCATGGAGATCAATCCGATCAAGACCGAAGAAGACCATGCGGCGGCCCTGGCCGAGGTCGAGAGGTTGTGGGAAGCCGAGCCGGGCTCGGAGGAGGCGGATCGGCTGGAAGTGCTGACCACCCTGATCGAGGCCTACGAGGAGAAGAACCATCCGATCCTGCCGCCGGACCCCGTGGAGGCCATCCTTTTCCGCATGGACCAGTTGGGTCTCACTCGGCAGGACCTCCAACCGTACATCGGGACGAGAGCCCGGGTGTCGGAAGTCCTCAGCCGTACTCGTAGCCTGAGCCTGGCCATGATCCGCCGCTTGCACGAAGGTCTGGGAATCCCGGCGGACGTCCTGATCCGATCGGGTCCGGCGGGCTGAGCTCCCCAATGGAGCCCGCCATTCGGGTCAGTCGCGGTACCGTGGCACGCCCTCGAGGTCGTACTCGCGAACTTTGCGCTGGAGGGTCCGCAGGCTCATCCCCAGGAGCCCGGCGGCGCGGCGTTTGTCGCCGTCCGTCGTGTGGAGGGCCTCTCGCACCTCGTCGCGCTCGCTTTTCGCCGCCGCCGGACGCAGGTAGTGCTTGAGGTCCGCCGCGGTGAGCTCGCCGCGCTCGTCGAGGATCACCGCCCGCTCCAGGACGTTGGCCAGCTGGCGAACGTTGCCCGGCCAGTCCTGCGCGGCGAGCAGCTCCAGGGCACCGGCCGCAAGCTCCGGCGGCGCCGTCTCCAGGCGCTCGCCGATCTCTCGGAGCAGGTGGCGGGCCAGCTCCTCGACGTCGCTCGCCCTTTCGCGCAGCGGCGGCAGCTCGATCGGGAAGACGTCGAGCCGGAAGAGGAGGTCCTGGCGAAACTCGCCGCGCCCGGTCATCTCGCCCAGGTCCCGGTTGGAGGCCGCCACCACCCGGACGTCGGCGCGCATCGGCCGCCCGCCTCCGACCCGTTCGAAGGTCCGCTCCTCCAGCACCCGGAGCGTCTTGCCCTGGACGGCGAGGTCGAGCTCGCCGACCTCGTCGAGAAAAATCGTGCCTCCCGCGGCGAGCTCGAAGCGCCCGCGCTGACGCTGTCCCGCGCCAGTGAAGGCTCCCTTTTCGTGCCCGAAAAGCTCGTTCTCCATCAAGGTGTCGGGGATCGCCGCGCAGTTGACCGCCACGAAGGGACCCGACGAGCGGGGCGAGAAGGCGTGGAGCGCGCGGGCAAAGAGCTCCTTGCCGGTCCCGGTCTCGCCGGTCAGGAGCACCGTCGACTCGGTGGGCGCCACTTTCTTGAGCAGCCGGAAGGCGGCGCGCATCAACGGGTGACGGCCGACGATCGTCGTGCCGCCGGGGACCTCGAGGCCCGCCGCCGTCGGCTCTCTGGCGACCAGGGCCGCGGCGAGCGCCGTCAGCTCGTCGATCTCGACGGGCTTTTCCAGGAAGTCGACGGCGCCGAGCTTCATCGCCTCCACCGCCGTCGCCACCGTGCCGTAGGCGGTCAGCACCACCACCGGCACCGCCGGCTGAAGCCGCCGGCTCGCCTCGACCACCTCCAGCCCGCTTGCCCCGGGAAGCTTCATGTCGGTCAGCACCAAGTCAAAAGACTCTTGCTCGAGACGCCGGATGCCCGCCGTGCCGTCTTCGGCCACGGTGACGGCGTACCCAGCCTGTTCAAGGGCATGGCGCATCAGGCGACGCAACGAGCCGCGGTCCTCGACGATCAAGACGTGCGCCAAAAGCCTTGCCTCCTCGCGTAGGACCTGTCGTCTACGCCTGGTGGCGAGACGAAGCGGCCGGATCTCCCCTGCCAATGAGGCAGGGGTAGAGAGGGGATGAGGGAGGGTGTGATCCGGCCGCGGGGTCATCCTAGCCGAAAAGGATCGGGCCGTCTAGACCAAGTAGCCCCAAGTAGCCCCGGCCCCCTACCTCCGCCAGCAAGCCGCCGGACACGGTGATGACGTGCAAGACGGCCGTCTGCACTGACGGGGCACGGTGCCTTGGACCCACACCCCGCGGTTTCCGTATAATCCGAGGAATCGCTCCTTCATTGGGACCGATTCCCGAACGACCCGAGGCTGGTGAAAGCGTGAGCTACAACTTCCAGAAGCAAGCCCGGACCTCCGCCCCCGCCAAGCCGGGTAGCGCCCAGGCGGCTCAGCAGGCCAAGAAGAGGTACGAGCGCGAGATCGACGCGCTGGCGGGGTCGATCCATGAGTTTCGGATCGACGTACAGCGCTTCTTCGCCGGCGACCTGAAGCTACCGCCTGACGACCTACGTGAGAAAATCCAGGCCGCTCTGCGGCGGCTCCAGAGCTCGAAGCTCGCGGCTTCCGCCGACTCGTTTCGCCTGAGCTCCCTGGAGGCGCAATTCAACAGCCATTCCGAGCTCTTCGGCCGCCGGCTGCGTGAGCGCGAGCGGGGCGGCGTCCGGCGCGTCCACCGTCCGGAGCACCAGCACGACCCCGAGAAGGGAATCGTCTTCGGCGCCCGGCCGGCCGAGGGCGCGGTGGAGGCACTCTACAAGGGCCTCTACCTGCGCGGTGAGAAGCGCAACACCACCATGGACCTCGAACGCTTCCGCGCCCATCTCTCCAAGCAGGCCGAGACCCTGCGCGCCAAGACCGGCGCCGAGCAGATCCAGTTCCGTATCGCCGAAGAAGACGGCAAGATGAAGATCAAGGCCAAACCGATCCGCAGCAAGGGCTGAGCCCATGCGGTTTGAAAGGAGCACCTCCGTGACCCGACCTCTCGTGATCCTCATGCTCTCGCTCACCAGCGCCTGGCCTCTCGGGGCGATGGAGCCGCCTCCGAACCTCGATTCCGCCCTGAAAGCCCAGGCGGAGCTCGTGGCGAGCCAGCCGGGGAGCCCGGTGGCCTTAAACGACCTCGGAAACCTCCTGGTGCTGGCCGGCCGCTACGCCGAGGCCGAGGACGCCTACCACGCCGCCATCGCCCTCGCCGCCGAGGACCCCGCGCCGCGCTTCAACCTCGCGCTCCTCCTCCAGCAGACGGGCCGCGCCCAGGAAGCCGAGGCCGAGCTCGTGGCGCTGCTCGCCGCCGTGCCTGAGCACGCCTGGGCCCACTACCAGCTCGGCGTCCTGGCGGCGGCGGAGCGCGACCGGGAAAGCGCCCTCGACCACTACGCCCGGGCCCTCGCCCTCGAGCCGGCGCTCTCCTTTGCCAGCAACAACCCACATATCCTCGACAACCCCCTCTTCGGGGAGGCGCTTTTGATCTCGCAGCGCTATCGCGACCAACCGGGCGCCGGCGTGCCCCGCCACTACGGCGAGCCGGAACGCATCGTCGACCTGATGCTCAAGGAGAAGGAGAAGGCCACCGAAGAGAAGGGCGACAGCGAGGACACTGCCGAGGAGGACGACGCGCAAGGCGCCGAAGAGGACGAGGAAAGCGGCGCAGACGAGCCGGCGCGGGATCGACGCCCGGAAGGGGCCGCGCCGGCCGTCCAGGGCTCGACGGAGGCGTTGTCGAGGCGTTCCCAGGGGACCTCGACCCGGTCGGCCGGGACGCCGACGCGGTCAGCCGGCACGATGACCCGGTCGGGCGGGACGTCGACGCGACCGACGGGACAACCCTCCGACCCACAGCCCTCCGACCCACAGCCCTCCGGTCGAGACGGCCGCGAGACTCCACCGCCACCATCGTTTACCACGATCGGCCAGCCGGGCGTTCGCCCCGACCCGGGAGGCCGCGCCGCGGCCGACCAGCCGGGCCGCACCGTCGTGCAACAGCCGACGGCGGGCCGACGCCTCACCCCCGTGCCGCCGGCCGCGAATCCGCCCCCGCGTTCGCGCTACATCCCGCCGTCGCGGCGCTCCACCGCCCAGCTCGACTTGAAGCTCCTCCCCGAGGAACCGGCCGAAAAGAGCGGCTAAAGCAGGCTTTCTTGTAGGCAGGCTCCGCCTGCCGTCCGGAATCGGCAGGCGGAGCCTGCCTACGGGGCCGGCAAGAAGCGCGGCGTTTTGCCCAGGCGCTCCCGATACTCCGACGTTTCGGCAAGCGCCTCCTCCTCGGCACGGATCCGCTGCCTCAAGACGAGCGCGTTGGCGAGGGAAAAAGCGATCGCCGTCCACCAGGCCGTGTGCACGAGCGGCAGCGCCGCCACCTCGACGACGACGGCGACGTAGTTGGGATGGCGCACGAAGCGGTAGGGGCCATCCTCGACCGGTGCCTCCCCGGGTACCACCACGATCCGCGTGGTCCAGCGCTCACCCAGTGTCACAATCGCCCAGTAGCGCAGCGCCATCGTCGCCGCGACGAGGAGCGTCGCCACGGCGGCGAGCGGCGCGACGAAGGGACGCTCCAACCCCAACACCTCGAGGGGAGCCGCGACGAGGAGCCCCGTGTGGAGAAGCACCATCCAGGGGTAGTGCCCTTCGCCCACCAGGTAGCCGCCCCGCCGCTCCAGCCGCGCGAGGTTGCGCCGTGTCCGGCGGAGCTCGAAGAGACGCTCCGCGGCCACCAGGGCGACGAGAGCCAGGTAGAGCCAACGAGTCGTTTCCATCACCGTCCTCGCACCGTACGGCCGAGCCGATCAGGAAGGGGGCTACTCCGGCAGGTCCGACGCGTCGAGCCCGTCGAGGGCGGCGGCCGCGGTGGCGAGGGGGTCGAGCCAGTCGGCGAGGCGGCTCTCCCGCGTCCCGCCACCGTCCCAGGAGACGGAGAAGCGCCCGAACCAGTCAGAGCGGCCGTTGCCGCAGGCGGCGTAGCCGCCGTGGAGCTGGCCGACCACCCGTTGGTCCTGGTTGAAAAGCGGCGCCCCCGAGGAGCCGCCCTCCGTCGTGCCGACCTCCCAGGTGACGACGCGCAGGTGATCGGCCTCGGCGACACGTTCGCCCTCGAGGTAAGGCGTGGGCTCGGTGCCGTCGTAGTCGAAGCTGATCCGCTTGCGGTCGGTGTTCGGGTGGTGGATGGCGGCGGCGCTCTGGGGAAGCGTGGGCGTCCGGTCCCAGCCGGCGTAGTAGACGCCCCAGGCAGGATCGGGCCGGTCGTCGAGCTCCAAGAGGACGAAGTCCGACGGCTCGTAGGCGGCGCGCAGCACGGCGCCGGTCTGGAACTGCCGCGTGAGGTCGAGCTCCGGAGCCGCCCCCTCGCCGCAGAGGGGAGCCGCGTAGTTCCACATCACCACGACCGAGGCGGCGTTGGCGGCGTCGACGCCGCAGTGGTAGGCGGTGACGAAGAGCGCCTGGCCGTCGATGTGAGTGTTGTTGACCAGGAAGCCCGTACAGAATCGAACGCCTTGGATCGAGACGAGCGCCACCGAGCGCGCCACGTCCTGCCACACCTCGGTCTCGCTGCAGGCCACGTCGCGCTGGCACTCGCCCGACCTGGGCTCCGGTCCGCCGAAGCCGGCGTAGCCGTGATGCACCCGGTCCAGCTCCAGCTCCAGGAGGTAGAATCCCTCGTCCGGGATGACGACCTCGAGGATCAGGAAGTCGGTGAGCAGCGGCGGCGTCCACAGCTCGCCATGGTCCTCGTTGTCGGCGGCCGTGAACGGCCCGGCATGGAGCTCTCCGTCGGCCGAGTAGATCTCGAGCCTTCCCCCTTCCGGCATGTGAAAACGGCGAAAGGCGAGGCTCAGCGACAGGGCACCGGGTGAATCGAGCGCCAAACGCCAGCGGGCCTCGTCGTCGCCCAGGGTGTCCCACTGACCGTGGTCCCAGGGCGAGATGGCGACTTCGACGGCGACGGCGAAATGCGGCACCTCGCCGGCGATCACCCGTTGCTCGTCGTCGAGGCGGGCACGCTCCAGGTCGACGCGTGGGAGCTCGTAGCGCTCGATCCGCGACAGGTCGAAGCGCGGACCGCGCTGCGGCAGCTCCTGCGCCAGGGCCAGAGGCGACACCACGGCCGTCAGGGTGAGCGAGATGAGGAGGCTTCGCATTATGATCACAAAGGAGGGACACACGAGTCCCCCAGAAATCCAGTGCCATCTTAACACGGCTCCCGGCTTTTTCGTTCGGCTTTGCTTTCAGGAGAGCTTGGAGCCTCTTGGGAATCGACCCGGAGACCGTTAGAGTAGCGAGCCGTCGACGTCGAGAATCCGCTTCGTGACCGAGAGTCCTGAACCGATGGAGAGAAACCGCTATGTCGTCATGGGAGCCGGCGAGGTGGGTTTTTTCCTCGCCCGGTCGCTCTCGCAGGAAGGCCACGACGTCGTGGTCATCGAGCCCGACGACGAGAAGCAGGAGCGGGTCGAGGAGCTCGACGTCGCGGTGGTGGTGGGCAACGGCGCCCACGTGCCGGTTCTGAAGGCCGCCCGGGTCGCAAGCGCCGACCTTTTCGTCGCGGTCTCCTCCAACGACGAGGCCAACTTCGCGGCGGCGGTCCTCGCCAAACGGCTCGGCGCCAAGCGCACGGTGGTGCGAGTCGCCGTCGCCGAGGACATCACGACCCACCGGAGGATCTACGAGGAGGTCTTCGACGCCGACATGCTGCTCTCGACCCAGCTGATGGCCACGACCCGGATCCTAAACCACATCCTCGGCCACAACACCCTGGCGGTCGAGTACCTGGCGCAGGGCAAGGTCCAGTTACGCAAAATCCACCTCGAGGAGGGCTCGGCGCTCACCCTGAGTCCCCTGAAGGACGTCGAGATGCCCTCGGCGAGCCTGGTGGTGGCCTTTTTCCACGGCGACGAGCTCCGAATCCCCTCGGGCGAAGACAAGGCGGAGCCCGGCGACGAGGCCCTGATCCTCTCCCGTACGGAGGAGATCGACCGCGTCGAGCGCATGCTGAGCCACCGTTCGCGGGATCTGGGGACGGTGGTCATCGCCGGCGGCGGCGGCACCGGGCAGACGGTGGCCCAGGCGCTCGCCGGCCAGGGCGCCAGGGTGCGGATCATCGAGCGCGACCGCCGGCGCTCCGAGCAGCTGGCGGCGCTTTTCCCGCATTGCGAGGTGCTGCGGGGCGACGCCACCGACATCTCGCTCTTGAAAGCCGAGCGCATCTCCGACGCCCACACCTTCGTGGCGCTCTCAGGCAACGACGAGCGCAACCTGATGGCCTCGCTCATGGCGCAGGAGCTCGGCGTCAAGCAGGTGATCGCGCTCGTCGAGCGCACCGAGACCTCGCACCTGTGGCGCCGGCTGGGTGTGATGAACGTGGTCTCGCCGCGTCACCTCGCCTACGAGCGGATCCAGGAGTACATCCGGAGCGGCTACAGCGCCAACATCGTCTCTCTCCAGAACGGCGCCGCGCAGGTGATCGAACGCCGGCTGGCCGCGGCGAGCCCGGCGGCCGGGGTCACCCTGGCCGAGATGAGCCCGCCGCGCGGCATGATCGTCGGCGCCGTGGTGCGCGAGGACAAAGTCTTCGTGCCGCGCGGCGGCGACCGCCTGGAGGTCGGTGACACGGTGATCCTCTTCGTCCACGAGGAGCACGTGCCGACCGTCAACCTTCTCTTCCCGGGGCGCGAGCACGCGCGGCGGCTGAGCGACCCGGTCGCCTGAGGAGATCCCTTGAACCTACGCCCGCCGCTTCGTTTCCTCGGCATTCTGCTGGGAATCCTGGCCGCAGCGGAGCTCGTGCCGCTCGTCGTGAGCCTGGCGTACGGCGAGACCAGGGCCTTCGTCGCTTTTCTGGTGGCGGCGCTGCTGACGGGATCGAGCGGTCTCGTCCTCTTCCGGCTGGGACGCGGCGGCGGCGAGCTCTACCGCCGCGAGGGCATCCTGATCGTCGTCGGAGGCTGGGTCCTGGCCTCTTTTTTCGGTGCCCTGCCCTACCTCATGAGCGGCGTCATGCCCAACCCGGTCGACGCGCTTTTTGAGTCGGCCTCGGGCTTCACCACGACCGGTGCCTCGGTTCTCGAGGTGATCGAGCCGGTGGGCCACGGCATCCTCTTCTGGCGCTCTTTTACCCAGTGGCTCGGCGGCATGGGGATCATCGTGCTTTTCGTGGCGCTGCTGCCCGAGCTCGGCCCCGGCGCCCGCTTCCTCTACAAGCTCGAGGTCCCAGGACCCACGGCGGAAACGCTCAGCCCCAGGGTCCACGACACGGCGGTGGTGCTGTGGAAGACCTATCTCTTGCTGAGCGCCGCGGAGATCCTCCTGCTGCTCTTGGCCGGGCTCGGTCCCTACGACGCTTTGACCCACACCTTCTCGACGATGTCAACCGGTGGCTTCTCGCCAAAGAACGCCTCGGTGGCCGCGTTTGCCTCGCCGCTCGTCGAGGTGATCGTCATCGTCTTCATGGCGCTCGCCGGCGCCAACTTCTCGCTCTACGTCGCTTTTCGCCGCCACCGCGGCCGCAACCTCGTCGCCGACCCGGAGTTTCGAATCTACGCCGCGGTCATCGGCGTGGCGAGCTGCGTCATCACCTGGAACCTGATGAGCCGCGGCGGGCACGAATCGCTCCCCAGGGCGTTTCTCGACAGCCTCTTCCAGGTGGTCTCGATCCTGACGACGACCGGTTTTGCGACGGCCGACTTCGACACCTGGCCCAACCTGTCGCGCCTGCTCCTCGTCGGGCTGATGTTCATCGGCGGCTGTGCCGGGTCGACCGCCGGAGGCTTGAAGATCATGCGCATGGTGATCGGCTTGAAAGCTGCCTTTCGGGAGGTACGGCTGAGCTTCAGCCCGTCGACGGTGATCCCGGTCTTCGTCGGCGGAAAAGCCGTGCCCAACAACGTCGTACGCAGCGTCGCCGGCTTTTTTATCCTCTACTTCACGAGCTGGGCCCTGGGGACGTTCGTCCTGACGGTCGGCGGCACGGATCTGGAGACCTCGGCGTCGGCGGCGATCGCCACCCTGGGCAACATCGGCCCGGGTCTCCACGAGGTCGGGGCGACGAAGAACTTCGCCTTCTGGAGCGACGCCCAGAAGCTCGTGATGATCGTCCTGATGTGGCTTGGCCGGCTCGAGGTCTACGCCATCGCGGCGCTGGTGACGGTCGGCTTCTGGCGGAGATAGCTGCTCACTCGGTAAAAATCTGCGTCTCCACCTCGGCCGTGTCGCCCGAGACCGCCGGTACCGGCAGCTCGATGTAAAAAGTGGTGCCTTCGCCGAGCTGGGTGTTGAGAGAGATCTTGCCTTGCATGCCGTTCATCAGGCCCTTGACGATGGAGAGCCCCAGCCCCGACCCGCCAGCGCTGCGGGTCGCCGTCGAGTCGACCTGGGTGAATTGCTCGAAGAGGCAGGCCTGGAACTCCTCGGGGATGCCCGGCCCGTGATCGGCCACCGAGATTTGCACCCAATCGTCCCGGCGGTTGGCCGAGACCGTGACCCCCTCGCCCTCGCAGGAGAACTTGATGGCGTTCGAGAGGAGGTTGTTGAGCACCTGGATCAAGCGGTCGCGGTCAGCCATGATCCGGAGCTTCTCGGAAACCTCCTCAATGTGGATGTCGATCTTGAAGGAGTCGGCGAGCGCCTGGATGCCCCGCACGGTCTCGGTCAGGAGCTCCCGGACGCCGATGTCCGTCAGGCGGTAGACGATCTTGCCCGCCGCCAGCTTCTGGACGTCGAGGAGGTCGTTGATCAGCTGGTGGAGGCGGTTCGAGTTGCGGTGCGCCACGGAGACGAGCTCGTGGACGCGCTCCGGGTTGCCGGCGAGGCGGCCGCTCTGTAAGAGGCCCAGCGAGGCGATGATCGAGGTCAGCGGAGTGCGCAGCTCGTGGCTCACCGTGGAGATGAACTCGGTCTTCATCCGGTCGACGATCTTGCGCTCGCTGATGTCGCGGAAGATGCCGCGGGTGGCGACCGGCTTGCCGTCGACGAAACGGCAGTTGAGGTTGCCCTCGACGTAGATCTCGCTGCCGTCCTTGGTGACGAAGATCACCTCGAGGCGGTCCACGCTCTCGCCTTGGGAGACCTTGTCGAGGATCTCGGAGAGACGCTCGTGCTGATCCTCGCGGACGACGTCCCAGAGAGTCATCTGGGCGACTTCTTTTTCCCGGTAGCCGAGGGCTTCCTTCCAGGCCCGGTTGACGAATTGAAAGCGGCCTTCCGGGGAGACGCTCTGGACGAGGTCGCTGGTGCTTTCGATCAGGTCCTGGTACTTCGCCTGGCTGGCGGCGAGCGCCGCCTGGGCCTGCTTGCGGTGCATGGCGGCACCGAACGTCCGCGCCGCGGTGCGCAGCACCTCGAGCTCGGCGAGCGAGAACTCGCGGTCCTTGTCGTCGTCCTCGAGGTAGAGGTAGCCGAGCCAGACGGTCGAGACGAAGATCGGGACCACGGCAAAAGAGTGGACGCCCCGCGACTCAAGGGCCTCGCGTTCCGGCGCCGGCAGGTCGCGGGTTCTTCCCTGGACCAGGCGCCCCTGGCGCAGCTGGCGCTCCCAGCGTGGAAACAACAGGTCCTCCCCGTGCTCGATCCCGAGCGGCGCCATCTGCCGCGCCGCGAGCGTGGTCCAGGTGTCGTCGAGGCCGCCCTGGAGAACCCGCGGGACTTCGACCCTTCCCAGGTGGATACGGCGGACCCCGGTGGCCTTGCGGAGGCTCTCGAGCACCTCCTCGACGCTCGCCTCCCAAGGCGTCTCGGCCAGAAAGCGCTCGGCGGCGAGACCGACCGCTTCGAGGATGCGGTCGCGGCGCTCCAGGGCCGCCTCGATACGCTTGCGCTCGCTGATGTCCTCGCACAGGGTCACCAGGCCGAGGGGCCGGTTCTCATCGTCGCGCACCATGTCGGAGACCAGCCGCACGGGGAAGATCCGGCCATCTTTCGTGATGTTGGTGCGCTCTCGCGTCCAGGGATGGAGAAAAATCGAGTCGGAGTTCTCGGACGGCGGCGAGCCGACGGAGGAGAAGATGCTGGCGTTTTGGCCCATCAGCTCCTCGAGCGTGTAGCCGTGCATGCGCGCGTCGGCGAGGTTGGTGTAGAGGATCTTGCCCTCCGGACCGCTGATGGTGACCCCGAGGCTCATCGTCTCGACGGCCTTTTCCAGCATCTTGAGCGACCGCTCGGCCTCGCGGCGCTTCCCCTCCTGGTCGGTCAGCTCCTGGTCGACCCGCACGAGCTCCTCGGTCTTGGTGCGCAGCTCGTCGCGCGCCGACTCGAAGTTGCTCATCGCGTTCTCACGGCTGCGCTGCACGTGGACGTAGTCCAAGACGATGCCCAGGAGGAGCGTCGCGTAGACCGCGACCTTGCCCAGGTGGGCGGCCATGAAGTGGCTGTCGTAGGGATGGAGCGACCCCAGGGCCACCTCCAGCTGCACGGCGACCTGCGCCAGGGTGCTGAGCGTCAGCGCGTGGGAGAGGACCGTCGGCTTCTGCCGGTGGAGCTCGGGGAAGACGATGACGCCGGCCAGGACGAAGAGGCCGAGAGGGACGAGCTCCCAGGGCCTGGGGAGGAACGGATTCGTCTCGTGGAGCATCTGGGGCGAAGCTCCCGCCGGCTTCAAGAAGGCGACCGCGGCCGCGACCGCACCCAGCCCCAGGCCCGTCGCGACGATCGCGAGGGCACGGCCCGGTTTTTCCGAGCGGAAGAAGGCGACGACACCGCCGACCAGGAAGGCAAAGGCCATGTGCATGCGCGACACCCACCAGAGCCAGAGCATCGCTTCGTCGTCCACCGCCGTGGTGGAGAAAATCCCGAAGGCGTGAACGGCGTCGAGCCACGCCACGACCGGCAGCACCGACGCCAGGATCATGGCCTCGGGCTGGCGCTCGGTCAGGCAGTAGGTCAGGGCGAACCCGGCGATGACCAGAGCCAGGACCGCCGCAGTCCACTCCAGGAGCCCATGGGCAAAAGCCGTGGTCGCCGCTTCGAGGTCGAGGCCCAGGTCCAACCCCGCCAGGGCCAGAAGCGACGGCACGAGCGCGACGAGCGCCGAGATCCAGAGCAGGATCGGGGCGATTTTCAGGTCGCTCAGGCGTAAGCCCAGCAGGGTTTGCCAGCGCAGGAGTCTCACGTTTACTTCTCTTGACAAGGAGGTGGGGCGAGGCGCCTCTACACGCCACCGCGCGTAGTGTAACCTTGTTGGGTTACACTCCACCTTACGAGACCTGGGGGTCTACGGCTTTTTTGCCGCCCGCTCCCAGATCTGCTCGACCTGCTCACCGAGCTCCATGGGATCAAACGGCTTGACGATGACCTCCAATGCACCCAGCCTCAGGTACTCGGCGATCTCGTCGGGCTGCACCTTGGCGGTGACGAAGATCACCGGGGTCGCGGCGAGCGTTGGCTTCTTGCGCAGCTCCTGTAGGGTCGAGGGCCCGTCGAGCTCCGGCATCATCACGTCGAGCAGGATCAGGTCGGGCGCGAAGCCTTCCGCTTTTTCGAGGGCCTCGAACCCCGAGCTGCACACTTCGAGCTCGAAGCCGGCCAGGTCTCTTAAGGCCAGGCCCGCGACGATTTGGATGTCGAGGTCGTCTTCGACGAGCAAGATGCGGCGCAGCTCCCCCACAGGTCCTCCTTCGGGGTTAGAATCCTCTGTCGAGTCTACTCAAAAACCCGATGCGAGGACGAATCCTGATGTCGATCGACCCCTTGAACCGCGATAAGGTTGGAAAGCTATGAAGACAGGCCTTCCCTCGCTGGACGAGCCGGGCGCGGCCCAGCGAATCCTCGCCGTCGACGACGATCCGGACATCCTCCAGATCGTACGCTACACCCTGGACCTCGAGGGATTCGAGATCGCCACGGCGACTTCGGCGGCGGACGCCCTGGAGTGGATCCGTCAGAACGGGTTGCCGCACCTGGCGATCGTCGACATCATGATGCCCGGCACCAACGGCATCGACCTCTGCCGTGAGATCCAGAAGTTCTCCGACCTCCCGGTGATCATGCTCACCGCGGTCGACGAGGAGAAGACCGTGGTCTCGACCATCGAGGAGCTCGCCGAAGACTACGTGACCAAGCCCTTCAATCCGAAGGAGCTGGCCGCGCGGGTGAAGCGCCTGATGCGGCGCCTGGGCGATTTCTCCTACACCATGGCGCCGTTGACCGAGATCGACGAGCACCTGTCGATCGACTTCATGAACCAGAAGGCCGTCGTCGATGCCAAGACCGTCTCGCTCACCCCGACGGAGACCAAGCTCCTTCATATCGTGATCCGCTCCAGCGGCCGTACGGTGACCACCGACTACCTGCTGCGCCGCATCTGGCCCATGGACGAGGTCTTCGAAGACACGCTGCGGGTCCACGTCCACCGGCTGCGGCAAAAAATCGAGCCCGAGCCCAGCTCGCCCCGGTATCTCATCACCCAGCGCGGTGCCGGCTACAGCTTCCTCCCGGTCAAGAAGTAGTCTTCTACTGGGAGCGCCGGCGTCTCGCCGGCCCGCGGGCGTAGGCCCGCGTATCCGGAAGTAGGGGGACTTCGTCCCCCGGCCGGCGGGACGCCGGCGCTCCCAGTAGGAAAACCTACTCCTCGGGCGGCCGGGTGGCGAAGTCGGCTTCGACCTGCCGGGTACCGGCCTCTTCGGCCTGGGTCCCGGCGAGACGGGTCGAGTGGAGCGTCACCATCTGGGTGCGCACCAGCTCGCTACGCTCCGGGAGCGCCCAGGGCAGCTCCTCGAACTGCCATTCGAGCTCGAGACGAGCCGCCATCCTCTCGCACCGACGCGCCACCTCCGCGGCAGCCTGTGGACGCTTCGCCGGGTCTTTTTCGATAAGCTGGGCGACGATCTTGGAAAGTGCCTCCGGAACGTCCGGATAGACCCGATCGATCGGCGGCGGGTCGTGGTAGAGCGTGTTCATGACGGTCAAGCGCAGGTTCTTGGCGGCGAAAGGGTGCTCCCCGGTCAGGGCCTCGTGGAGAAGCACACCGAGGGCGAAAAGATCGCTCCGCGGCGAATACCCGGCTCCCTCGAGGCTCTCGGGGGCAATGTAGCCCGGCGTGCCGCAGATCGTGTCCCGCGACGGGTTGGCCGCCGTGATGGCCTGGGAGATGCCGAAGTCGCTCACCTTGATCGAGTGGTCGCGGCCGAGCAACAAGTTCGCAGGCTTGACGTCCTGGTGCACCCGGCCGTGCTCGTGGGCGGCCTCCAGAGCTCGCGCCACGGCGCCGGCCACGAGCACCGCCTGGCGCCAGTCGAGGCGTCCCTGGGCCGCGACCAGCTGCTCCAAGGTCACGCCGTCGACGAATTCCATGGCGATGAAGGCCGCCTTCCCCTCGTCGGCCATGTCGTAGACCGTGACGATGTTGGGATGGCTGAACCCGGCGCTCGTGACCGCCTCCCGGCGCAGCGCCGTGATCAGCTTCTCGCGCCGGTCCGGCTCGCTCGCCAGGCGGATGGTCTTGAGCGCCAGGGGACGCTCGAGCTTCGGGTCGTAGCCCTTGAAGACCGTCCCCATCGCCCCGGAGCCCAGCACGTCGACCACCTGGTAGCGGCCGAGGAAGACCTTGTCGAGTTTTTCGCGGTCGCGCACCCGTTGCTCGAGGATCGCAAACGACGCCTCGAGCTGGGCGATCTCCGAGCCGCCGCTCGCGGCCCGCTCTCCGATCAGGCCCTGCTGCGCATGGAGCAAACGGCGCAGCGGACGCACCACCGTGGCGTTGGCACCCGCCGAGATCCCAAGCGTCAGCGCGAGCGCCAGGATCACCGCGACCCAGGTGGCGCGCCGGATCTGCTCGCGCGCCACGTTGACGACCCGGGCGCTCTGGCGCGACAGCACCGCCCAGGGAAGGGCCGGGACCAGGGCAAAGGCGCCGACCGCTTCCTCGGTTGCCGGGGTGTTGCCGGAACGCAGGTTCCCTGAGAGAGCCAGCTCGCGGAGCGGCTCGGGAAACGCCGAGAGGTCGCTCTCGGGCCCGAAGAGGACCTCGCCGTCGAGCGTTGCCAGAGCCAGGTAGGCCTCGTCGCCGAGCTCGTTGGCGGCGATCTCCTCGCCGAGGTCCTCGACGCTCGCCACCAGGACGACGTCGCCCAGCTGCTCAGGAAGCGGCTCGCGAATGCGCAGCCAGCGACGCTCCAGGCGAAAGACGCCGGCCGGGGGCGCCTCGGCGTCGTAGATCGCCTCCGCCGCGAGCTCCTCCCTCCACTCGGGACGGCGGGCCAGGAGCACCGATTCGCCGGCACTGTTGAAGACAGCGACGGCGGCGATCCGCTGCTGGGCGTAGAGCGTGCCGCGCAAAAGCTCCGCCGCCGCTGGCGAACGCGCCGACGTGTAGAGCACCGGATTCGTGGCCACCGAGCGGGCCTGCGAGCGCAGGCCCTCGACGAGCGCCGAGATCCGCGACGCCGTCGTCCGGGTGGCCACCATGTGGGTGCGGTGGACCTGCTCGCGCAGCGCGTCCTTGTTGGCCCGCAGCTGGTAGAAGCTGATGGCGATGGGCAAGAGACCGGTGGCCATCAGCATCAAAACCGTCTTGGTGAGCAGAGACAGTTGGATCCTCAACATGACTGTCGCCTCTTCGGTCTCAACGGCTCGCCGGCTCGAAGGGCCAGGCGAGCCGCGAACGGTTCCCCAGGGCGTCGACCGTGTCGATCACCAGGACCTCCCGATCGTCGTCGCTGATCAGGATCTGGTAGCTCATCTTCTCCACCCCGCAGACCGGGTCGACGGCCTGGATCCTCAGCCCCTGCTCCCGGGTCACTCTCACTCCCAGGGTCGGGAAGGAGATGGGCTTCTTACGTGCCCGCACCAGGATGAAGGGCTTGTCGGAGGCGATCTCCCATTCGCCGTAGCGCATCGTGAGCCACCGGACCTTGCTGCTGGTCCAGACGAGCGGCGAGGCGTCGGTTCCCCGGAGCCGGGCCCAGTAGCCGGGCTCCTTGGTTCGCGTCGAGGCCGTCGCCTTCATCTCCTCCGCCACGCCGCTCCTGCGTCCCAGCTCGGCGCCGTCCTCCTCGCCCCAGCGAATCTCCGGAGGGTCCGGGTCAAAAAGGAAGCTCCGCGAGCCGGCAACCGCCTGGCGCCGGTGGTGGTCGACCGCCAGCACGCCCACGGAATGGGCTCCGGTGGAGAAAGGGGCGCGCCAGCCTTCGGAGGTGGCCTCGGTACCGTCGAAAAGCGGCAGCCAACGCTTCAAGTCGGGGGTCGGTTCGACCTCGGCCTCGATGACGGTCCCGGGACCGATGACCAGCCGGTCGGCGACCCCGACCTTGGGACCGTGGAAGCGGAAGACGACGCGCGGCGGCACGAAGGCGGGCAGGGCCTCGACCCGGGAATAAGTCCGCGGCGAGCCCGGATAGCCGTCGAGGCCCGAGGCGCTGGTCGCGGTGACGCGCCAGAAAAACTCTCCCATCGCATCCTTGACTTCGTCGAGAAGAGGCTCTGGGAAGCTCCAGGAGGTCTCCGCGATCCCGGTGGCCCGGCCCACGAGCTCGCCGCATTCCGGATCCCGGCAGACTTCGAGCGTGTAGGAGCGGGCGCCCGGGACCGCCTCCCAGGCAAAAGACGGATCGGAGTCCCACTCGGAGCCCGCTTCCGGCTCCAGGGCCCGAGGCGCTTCGAGCAGCTTCTCGGGCGGCGAGGGGGGTTCGCCCGGCGTGACCGAGGAGCCCATTCCCTCGGCCACCTCGACGCTTTCGCCGACGGCTTCGAGGTCGCTCGACCCCTCGTAGACCATCAGCTGTCCGACGCCTTCCCGGACCCGGTTACGGGTCCGGAGCGCGGCGCCCTCGGCGGCTGCCCGCGGCTTGGCGAGGGCGGCCTCGCCCAGCTGGATCTCGATCTTAAGCGTTTCCGGCGAAGAGATGCCCGCGAGGTCCGCTTGCCCGTACTCGATCTCGATCAGCTGCCGATCGACGATCGGCACCTGCGGCGGCTTCTCCTCGCCGAGGATCACCAGCGTTTCCTCGGTCAAGTAGAGCTTCGTCTGGTCGGGGAATTCGAGCTCCGCCGAGGCACCCTCGTAGGTCTGGACCTCGTCGAGGGGCAACAACAGGTCGTTCGGAAGGGCGCCTAGCCACTCGCGGGGATCAAGCTTGTCCTCGACACGCCGCGACTTGCGGGCGAGGCGCGCGGTCTCCTCAGGTAGCTCTCGGACCAGGATCTTGAGAGTCTGTCCCGGACGGATGACATGGGGGTCTTGAAGGCCGGGGTTCAAGCGCCAGTTCTCCCTCCAGCGCTCCGAGGTGCCAAGGTAATGGGCGGTGATGTCTTCCAGGGTGTCTCCGGGACGCACCACGTGCTGGCCCACGGTCTCTACCGGAGGCGGCGGCTCGGCTTCCTGCGCCACGCCGGGCCACGCCGCCAGGGCGAAGGCGAGGAGCGCTGGGGAGACTATCCTCGAGATCATCTCGCTCATCTTATCCCACCAGCTCAACTGAAAATCCTCGGCACCTCGGCCGGGGCCATCTCCCGAGCACGTACCGTACGCCCTGCGGAGGCGCGAAAGGCGCCGCGTCCGAGGTTTAGGAGCGAACGGTTCCGTCCCTGCTCCTTGGCCTCGTAGAGGGCCTCGTCGGCAAGCAGCAGGAGCTCGCTCGAGGTCTTGACGTAGAGCTCCGGAAACGACGCCACGCCAAGGCTCATGGTAAGCGGGATGCGCTCGCCCTCGTACTCGAAATCGAGCCCCTCGACCGCCTGGCGGAGCCGCTCAGCGAGGCCGAGCGCCGCCGGACCGGCGGTCGCCTCGCAGAGCAGCGTGAACTCCTCGCCGCCGTAGCGGCAGCAGAGGTCTCCTTCGCGGCGGTGCGCTTCGAGCGTCTGGGCAAAGGCGACGAGAGCCGCGTCGCCGGCAGCGTGGCCGTAGGTGTCGTTGATTTTCTTGAAGTGGTCGATGTCGCAGAGGATGACAGACATCGAGGTGCCCTCCTCGCAGCACTGGCGGTAGGCTTTCTGGAGACGGCTCTCGAGCATGCGGCGCACCGGCACGCCGGTCAGCGAGTCGAGCTTGGCCTCGCGGTCGAGCCGGGCCCGGTGAAGCGAGCTCGCCATCAGGGGCAAGAGGCTTCGAAACAGCTCCTCGGCCCCGGGCTCGACACGGCGCGGGTCGCACCACGCCCGGACCACGGCCTGGGTGTCGCCTTCGATTCTCAGGTCCCCTTCGATGACGTGCCAGGAGGCCCGCCGGTGCACCCCCGGCAAGGCCGGAGGGCGGGCCGCCGGCTGCGGCTCGCCTTCGGCCAGGACACCGTCGGGACCGGCCGAGAAGCTCTGAGACTCGCCGTCTAGGCGTAGCAGCTCGAACTGGAACCACTGAAGCGGCAGGATGTTCAGGCACTCGGTCAGGATCTGCTGGGCGATGCCGCCGAGCCCGGAGATCTCCGCCAGGATGCGCTGGTGGGCGTGCTGGAGCCGTTCGAGGTCGGCGAGGCGCAGCTCGGCCGAGAGGCGCAGCGTCGCGATCCGGGCCGCCTCGGCAACGGCGAGGGCCAAAGCCGCGCCGAGCGCCGAGGCGACGCCCCAGTCGGCACGGCCGGCGGTCACCAGGAGGACGCCCACCCCCCAACCGGCCGCGTCGAGGACAAGGTCCGCTGGCGAGCGCAGGTCCGCGAGCTCTTGTGCCGAGCGACGCTCGCGGGAAAAAGCGCGCGCCGCGAAAAGCAAGAGCAGGCCGCAGAGGTAGGCCGCCGCGGCCGTCGCCGTCCGCACGCCGTCCGCCGGAACGTAGAGGGCTCCGGCAAGAAGCGCCGCTCCGGCGACATAGAGCGACCGCTCCAGCGCCGGGGTCCAGGCGACGCGCTCACCGCGGGCGCCGCCCGAGCGGACGCGCCAGAGCTCCGCCGTCAAGTAGGCGAGCCCCGCCACCAGGGCGGCGGGCACGGCGCCGAGACGTTCCAGGGCGGCCGGCAGGATCATCGTGGCGAGGCCGAGAGTCCCCGGTCCCCCCAGGGGACGGTGCGACGCCGCCAGCGCACCGGCGAGGAGGAGGAAGAGCATCTCGTGAGGTCGCGGCAGGAGGCCAAGCGGTGTCAACGACCGAGAACCGGCGGCCGCGGCGAGGGCCACGACCACCGCGGCGCTCGGCCCCCAGGGCCTCACCTTCCTGATGATCTTGCTCCAGCGCATGCTCAACGGTAGATGCTATCCTGGATTCCGCATCTTGGGCCTTGCCCCGGAGCGCCGAATCGACGACAATGGAGACCGCTCCCGGTCCCCCAAGCCGGAGGGTCTCTTCGCGGAGGGCCTTCCCTCCCGAAGAGGGATCGACTTTTGACGCCCCGGGCGCCCTGTGCTATATCTTCTGCTTACCTAGAGAGGTAACCGATGTCATCCATGGACCTAGTTCTGTTCGAAGAAGAAATCCATCTGCTTGAAGACGTGCTGCAGCGCCTGCGTCACGACGCCAACGCGAGGGCAGTCTTCCTGATCGACAAGAACGGTCAGCAGATCTCGGCGGCGGGGGAGATCGAGCAGTTCGACACGACGTCGCTCGCGTCGTTGACCGCCGGCAACGTCGCTGCCACCGACAGTCTGGCCAAGCTGATCGGCGAACGCGAGTTCTCGGTCCTCTTTCACGAAGGTCAGCGCGACCACATTCACATCTCGATCGTCGCCAGGCGCGCGATCCTGCTCGTCATCTTCGACGAGCGGTCCTCGCTTGGGCTCGTTCGGCTTAGGGTCAAGCGCGCCGCCACCGAGTTCGAGAAGATTTTCGAGACCATGGCCGAGAAAGCCACCGCCGGCCAGGCCGGACCCTCGCCGACGCCTTTCTCGGAGATCACCGACGAAGACATCGACGCGCTGTTCAGCGACTGACGTGGGAAGGACCCTCGAAGTCATCCATGAGGCTTGAGATTCGACGAGGCGGCGGCGGAGAGCTTTCGACCCTCCGGACGGCCCCCCCCGGGAACGCGCTATGACGTTCATCAACTACGCAGCCAAAGAAATCAACTGCAAGATCGTCTACTACGGTCCTGGTTTGTGCGGCAAGACCACCAACCTGCAGTACATCTACTCCAAGACCTCCCCCGACGCCAAAGGGAAGATGATCTCCCTGGCGACGGAGACCGACCGAACCCTCTTTTTTGACTTCCTGCCCCTCGACCTGGGGACGATCCGTGGATTCACCACCCGCTTCCACCTCTACACGGTGCCGGGCCAGGTGTTCTACGACGCGAGCCGCAAGCTGATCTTGAAAGGGGCCGACGGGGTCATCTTCGTGGCCGACAGCCAGCACGAGCGCATGGACTCGAACATCGAGTCGATCCGCAACCTGGAGACCAACTTGAACGAGCACGGGCTCGACTTGAAGCCCCTTCCCTACGCTCTCCAGTTCAACAAACGCGATCTCGCCAACGCCACCGCGGTCGACGAGATGTACCGGGTGCTCAATTTCAAGCGCGAGCCGACCTTTGAGGCTGTGGCGCCGGAAGGCAAAGGGGTGTTCGACACCCTGAAGTCGGTGGCCAAGCAAATCCTCGTCGAGCTCCGCAAGAGGTAAAGGATGCAGAAGCGCTGGTCGAAAGCGGAGCTCAACCACCTCAAACGTCACGCGTCGAGCCAGAGCGCCGAGGAGCTCGCGCAGCGATTCCACACCGACACCGAAACGGTCCGTCGGAAGCTGGAAGAGCTGGGCCTCGTCGGTCAGCCCGGAGGCGCGAACGCTGAGGAAACCCTCGAGATCTACACCCGGGGGCTGGAGCGGCTCCACGAGAGCGATTGGGACGAGGCGGCAGCCCTCTTCCAAGAGGTCGCCGAGGAGTCCGACAACCGGCAGCTCGCCGACCGCGCCCGGCAGAACCTCGCCGTCTGCCGAAACCGCACAGCCGAGGACACCGCGGACGTCGACCCCTACCTGCAGGCGGTCTACGAAAAAAACCGCGGCAACCTGGACGCGGCGCTCGAGCTCTGCGGCCAGGAGGGCAAGGCGGCGAAAGAGGAGCGCTACGCCTACCTCGCCGCTTCCCTGAAAGCCCTTCAGGGCGAGATGGAAGACGCCCTCACCCACCTCGAGACCGCCATCCGTCTGGAGCCCAAGAACCGCATCCACGCCTACCACGACCCCGACTTCGACGACCTGCGCGGCGACGAGGGTTTCGCCGGCCTCGTGGCCTCCGGCTCCTGAGCCTGCGGTGAACCAGGACGAGCGTAGGTCGCCGCCCCGGGTGCCGCCGGGGGAGATTCACCATGCCTGAACCGGAACGGATCGCCGTCGTGCTCGCCGCTGGCAAGGGGACGCGGATGAAGTCGCGAAAGCCCAAGGTGCTGCACGAGGTGGCCGGCCGGCCGATGCTCGCCTGGGTCCTCGACACCGCCCGCGCCGCCCGCTGCTCCAGGATCCTCGTCATCGTCGGCCACGCCGCCGACGAGGTCCGCGCCGCTTTTGCCGGCGAAAGCGACGTCGCCTGGGTCGAGCAACGCGAGCAGCTCGGCACCGGCCACGCCCTCGCCCAGGTCGAGCCCCACGTCGGCGGCGAGGCGAGGCTCCTCGTCTTGAACGGCGACGTGCCGCTGGTACGTCCCGAGACCCTGGAGCGCATGGCCGCCGCCGCCGCGCAAGGCTGGGGATCGATGGCGACGGCGGTCCTCGACGAGCCGGGCTCGCTCGGACGGGTCAGCGCCGACGCCGAAGGACGCCTCGCAAGCATCGTCGAGGCGGCCGACGCGACGCCGGTCGAGCTCAAGATCCGCCGCGTCAACTCCGGCATCTACGTCCTGCCGGCGCCCGACGTCTTCGCCGAGATCGCCCGCCTCTCAACCGACAACGCCAAGGGCGAGTACTACCTGACCGACGCCGTCGTCGCCGCGGCGAGATCGGGCCGGCCGGTCGCCCTCCACGACCTCGAAGACCCCTCCGAGGCCTTCGGGGTCAACGACCGCCGCGACCTCGCCGCGGTCCGGCGGACTCTCCTCCACCGGCGACTCGACGAGCTGATGCGCGCCGGCGTGACGGTGCTCGACCCCGAGCGGACCGTCGTCGAAGCCGGTGTCGAGGTGGGCGGCGACACCGTGCTCCACCCCGGCGTGTCGCTTCTCGGCCGCACCCGTGTCGGCGCGGGATGCGAGATCCAACAGGGAGCCTGGATCCGCGACTCGACGCTCGCCGACGGAGTCGAGGTCCATCCTTACAGCGTCCTTGACGGCGCGACGCTCGAGCGCGGCGCCCAGGCGGGACCTTTCGCCAGGCTCCGTCCGGAGACGGTCCTCGGCGAGGGAGCGCGGGTGGGCAACTTCGTCGAGGTCAAGAAATCGCGCCTCGGGGCCGGCACCAAGGCCAGCCACCTCGCCTACGTCGGCGACGCCGAGGTCGGAGAGAACACCAACATCGGTGCCGGCGCCGTCACCTGCAACTACGACGGCGTAAGCAAGCACCGCACCGAGATCGGCGACAACGCTTTCGTGGGCAGCGACACCATGCTGATCGCGCCGGTCCGCGTCGGCCACCGGGCGACGACCGCCGCCGGCTCGACCATCACCCAGGACGTCCCCGACGACGCCCTCGGTATCGGCCGCACCCGCCAGCGCAACGTCCCCGACTGGACGGAACGCAAGAAGAAAAGGAAGTAGGGCAGGCCGCTGCGTGACCCCATCGACTTCGCCAAAGCGCTCAACCCCGAGCAGCTGGCCGCCGTGACCCACGGCGAAGGGCCCCAGCTGGTCCTGGCCGGCGCCGGCTCGGGCAAGACCCGGGTCATCACCTATCGGATCGCCTGGCTCGTCCAGGAGCGCGGCGTCGATCCGGCGGCGATCACCGCGGTGACGTTCACCAACAAGGCCGCCGGCGAGATGAACGGACGCGTCGAGGAGCTCCTCGCCCTCTACCCTCTGGCCTCTTTCGTCGGCACCTTCCACCGTTTCGCGCTGCGCCTGCTGCGCATCTACGGCGAAAAAGTCGACCTGCCCCGCGGTTTTTCGATCTTCGACACGAGCGACCAGCAGTCTCTGGCCAAGCAGGCGATCGCCGCGGCGGGCCTGTCGCCGAAAAACTTCACCCCGCAGGCGGTCTTGGCGGCGATCAGCGGCGCCAAGAACCGCCTCCTCGGCCCGAGCGCCTACGACCGCGAGGCCGACGACTTCTTCGCCCGCCAGGTGGCCCCGGTCTACCACGCGTACCAGAAGCTCCTGCGCAAGGCAGGTGGCGTCGACTTCGACGACATGATCCGCCTGGCGGTGAAGCTCCTGCGCGGCGACCCGGCGATCCGCGGACGCGTCCGCGGGCGCATCCGCCACCTCTTGGTCGACGAATTCCAGGACACGAACCACGCCCAGCTGGCCTTGATCCGTGAGCTCTCCGACGGCTCGAACCTCACCGCCGTCGGCGACGAGGACCAGTCGATCTACCGCTGGCGGGGCGCCGAGATCGCCAACATCCTCGATTTCGAGGAGAGCTTCCCGGGCGCCGAGGTCCGCAAGCTGGAGCGCAACTACCGCTCGACCCAGACGATCTTGGACGCCGCCGGCGCCGTCGTCAGCCACAACGAGTTGCGCCGCGGCAAGACCCTCTGGACCGACGTCGGCGCCGGCGAGCGCCTGGGCTTCTACCGCGCCCGCGACGAGCAGGACGAGGCGCGCTGGGTCGTCTCGACGCTTCTCGCCCAGGAGAGCGAGCACGAGCTCGCCGAGATGGCGATCCTGGTACGCACCAACGCCCAGACCCGGGCCCTGGAGGAGGAGCTCACCCGCCGCCGCATGGACTACGTCTTGATCGGCAGCGTCCGCTTCTACGAGCGGGCCGAGGTCAAGGACCTCGTCGCCTACCTGCGGCTGGTGAAAAACCCCCGCGACGTCCATTCCTTCGCCAGGGTCTTGAACCGTCCGCCGCGGGGCATCGGCAAGGCGACGGAAAAAATGCTTTTTGAGCGGGCGAAGCAACGCGGCAAGACGCCCTGGGACGTGCTCGTCGACGACGACCTGGCGAGGTTCCCGAAGCGGGGAGCGCTGGCGCTGCTGAAGTTCCGCGACCTCCTGCGCCGGCTCGCCGACGAGTCCGAGGGCCTGCCGGTCCCGGCGCTCCTGGAGCGGGTGCTCGAAGCGAGCGCCTACGCCGACCTCTACGACGAGGAGGACCGCGACGGCCGCACCCGCCTGGAGAACGTCGGCGAGCTCCTCTCGGCGACCCGCGAGTTTACCGTCGCCCACTCCGCGAACAGTGTCTCCCCCCCTCGTTCCCCCGCGGGGGACGTTGAGGACGACGACCTCCTTGCCGCGTTCCTCGACCACGCGGCCCTGGCGAGCGCCGCCGACACCACGGCCGGCGGCAAGGTCTCGCTCATGACGCTCCACGCCGCCAAGGGCCTGGAGTTCAAGGTCGTGGTGCTGCCCGGCCTGGAGGAGGACCTCCTCCCGCACTACAACGCCACGGCGATCGACGACGACGTCGAGGAGGAGCGGCGGCTCCTCTACGTCGGCATGACGCGCTCCGGCGAGCGGCTCTTCCTCTCGGCCGCGGCACGACGGCGGCGCAGCGGCCTCTACCAGGACCAGCGGGAGTCGCGCTTCGTCGACGAGATCCCGGCACACCTGGTGGAGGTCGAGGAGAGCCCGGAGCTTGCCGGACGCCGTCAGTCGATGGACAACGTCTACGCCTTCCTCGGCGGCTCGGCGCCGCCGCAGGGTCCGTCGCCGAGCGACGGCGACCAACGGCACAGGACGCCGTCGCGCCTGGACAAGGGCCTGCGCCGCGGCAGCCGGGTGCGCCACGCCGCCCTGGGCGTCGGGCAGGTGCTCCGGATCGACGGCGAGGGCGAGGCGGCGCGCCTCGTCGTCTATTTTGACGGCGTCGGACGGCGCAAGCTCCTCGCCCGCTACGCCCAACTCGAGCTCGTCTGAAGGCTTCTCTTCACACCCGCCGCCCTCAGGACGGTCCTCCCGGAAGGAACGGTCGAGAGGGCCTTTTCTCAATTCTGAGAATCCACTCGTCTCAACTTTGAGAATCCTCGCCGTCTTGCGGCGCCGCCGGATCACCGCCGAATCCTCTAAGTCCTTTCATTTCAACGAGATACGAGCGTCCGTCTGGTCGTCTGACCCTGTCGCATAGCCTGGCACGAGCTTTGCTCCTATGACGCCAGGCGGGCAGATATTGAAAACATGCGTGCCGGCAGCCCGCGGCCGGCGTAAATGAGGAGTACAGAGAATGAGCAAGTGGATCGTTTCCGGTTTTCTCCTGCTGTGTCTTGCGGCACCTCTGACGGCACAGACGGCGCACGTCGCGGAGGCGGGCTCCGACAACGGATTTCTCACCCTCTACAGCGTCAACGTGGACAGGCCTCAGAAGGCCGCCGATCCGGCGGAAGGCCTTCTTCGCTTCGGCTTCTACTTGGAGAACACCTCGCGGTATCCCGTCTCGTCGGTCTCGGTGTCGGCATACGTCTACGACGAATTCGGGACGCTTTCGGGTTTCCGCTCTCTCGTGATCGACGAGGAGATTGCGCCCGGCCGGAAGATCTACCAACTCCACATGACGAGCGACGTCAGGACCAGACCCGGCGATCAGATTGTCCTTCGGATCGAGGAGATCGACGGTCCCGACGGCCGAATCTGGGAGTTGCCGACCGCGGAGCTGGAATTCCTGGAGCCCTACGCCGTCCTTCCTTATCTTGAGTGGACCGGTAGCCTTCCAAGCTACAAGGTACGGGACTGCATCCCCTTTTGCGAGAGAATGTCCAACTTGTGTGACGGGATGTGCGGCAGTGACGGTGTGGACACCTTCGCCTGCTCCCAAGGCAGCGACGGTACCTGCAACAGCAGCTGCAAGTGCCACAGGCCTAAGCAGCAGTAACCGTCGACAGTGTTGACTCCTGAAGGCAGGCGGAGCCTGCCCTACGAAGAGCGGGGCCGAGCAGGGCGGAGCCCTTTCCTTGGCCTCTTTCTGACCGTCCTGCTAGCCGCGCTCTCCATCGCTCCAGCGTCCGGCGAGGAGATCGAGGTCACCGGCCTGGTCCTCGCCCCCGACGCGCACCCGCGCTCCGGCGTCCGCGTGACGTTCCTGCCGGTTCTGAGTCGCCTCGAGCAGGCGCGCCGTGAGCTGACGGAGACCACGCCAGAGCCCGCGGCAAGCGCCGAGACCGACGACCAAGGCTTCTTCCACCTCGCTGCACCGACCCCCGGCATGTGGACGGTCCACGCCGAGGCCCCCGGCTTCCTGCCCATGGAGCTCGCTCTCAAGCCGCTCGTCCGCGAGACGACCCTGCCGCCGCTCGTCCTGGAGCGGGACGCCGGTCTCCGAGTGCTGCTTCACGACGGCAATCGCCCTGTCGCCGGCGGACGCGTGCGCGTCGAGCCCGTGACGCCGAGGCCGTCGCGCTACGGAGCAAGGCCCGACTGGCAGGACGCTCCAAGGCTCGGGCGAACCGGCGACGACGGCATCGCCGTCCTGCCCTGGAGGAGCGGCCAAAGCGTGCGCGTCCTGGCCTCCGCGCCCGGCTTCGCGGTGGAGCAGAGGACCGTCCGGCGACGCGAGCTCCGGCTCGCTCTTTCGTCCGGCTCGAAGCTCGTCGTCGAGGTCCGGAACCCCCAAGGAGCGCTCGCCCCGGGCGCCGTGATCCGGACGTTTAAAGATGTGTGGCCGCTCGGCGAGACCGCGGAGGACAGCCGCGCGACGATCCACGCCGACGACGGCACCGAGGTCGAGGTCCTGGCGGCGGGCAGCCTTCAATTCCGCGGCTCCCTCGCCAAGCCGGCGGACGACGAGCCCGTCAGGATCGAGCTCGCGCCGCCGGCGCTTCTCGCCGGCCGCGTCGTCGAGCAAAGCGAGCCGATGCCGATCGCCGGCGCCCTCGTGTGGCCGGCCGGCGACCCCGGCTCCTTCCGCCGGACCGACGGACGCGGTGGCTACGAGCTCCCGGCCGCCGGCAGCGGACGCACCCGCCTCGCCGCCGCCGCGCCGGGTTTTTTCCCCGGCGAGCAGCCGGTCGAGCTCGCCCCGGGCCGCGTCGACGTCCCCGCCCTGGCGCTCGAGGCCATGGCGGCGATCTCCGGCGTGGTCACCGGCCCCGACGGCGAGCCGCTCCCGGGAGTCGAAATCCTCGCCTTTCCCGACGGGGCACGGCGAACGCGCACCGGCTACCGGGTCGCCGCGAGCGCCGGGATGACCTACAGCCGCGCGGCGGGACGCTTCGAGATCGGCGAGCTCGTCTACGGCGTCGCCTACCGGGCGCGCTTCCGGAAGACCGGCTACGGCCTCGCCGAGGTCGAGGTGCCGGTGCCGCGCCCCGGCGAGGCGCCGGCGCCGCTCGCGGTGACGCTGCGACGCGGCCAAAGCGTCTTCGGACACGTCGTCGCCGACGACGAGACGCCCGTCGCCGGGGCCGAGATCCGCCTCCGCCGAGCGCCGAGCGACGATCCGATCGCGCGGATCGCCGAGGCGTCGAATCCCCGTCTCGTCCCCTCCTGGGACGCTTCCACCGACCGCGACGGAGGCTTCGAGCTCGACGACTTGCCCACCGGACGCTACGTCCTCGACGTCCGGGCCGCGGGCTTCGCGTCGCTCCGCCTGCCCGGCCTCGCCGTCACCGACCACGACGCCGCCACCGACCTCGGGACCGTCGTCCTGGCCCCGGGAGCGACGGTCGAGGGCTACGTCCGCGACGCCGCGGGCGCGCCCCTGGAAGCGGTCGAGGTGAGGGTCGTACCCGCCGGCTCCGTCGAGAGGACTTTCGCCGACCTGCGCGGCGGCGAGCTCCCGGCCGACGCCGTCACCGGCCCCGACGGCTACTTCGCCCTCCGCGACCGCGGCCCCGGCGAGAGGCTCGAGCTGCGCTTCCGGCGCCGGGGCTACGCCCGGCTCGCCCTGCCGGGGATCGAGGCGCCGAGCGAGGAGCCCCTGGCCGTCGTCCTCGGCCCGGTCTCGCGCGTCTTCGGACGGGTTGTCGACGAGAGCGGCGCGCCGCTCGACGGCGCGGCGCTCGTGCTCGATCGAATCGAGACCAGCGTCTCGGCCGCCGGCACCACCTCCGTCGCCGGGACCGACGTCAGCGAGACCACGGCGGACGACGACGGACGCTTCGCCTTCGACGACGTCGAGCCCGGCGAGCTCCAGCTCTCGGCCTCGGCCCCCGGCTACGCGACCGGCGAATGGACGGGCCTCGAGGCCGCGCCGGGCGAGGACCTGGATCTGGAGCTGGCCCTGGAGCCGGGAGCCTCGGTCCGCGGCACGGTCTTCGCACCCGACGCCGAGGCCCTGGCGGGCGTCCGCGTCCGCTACGAGTCCGCCGGCTCCCGGAGCCTGGTCAGGACCGACGGCGAGGGCCGCTTTCGGATCGAGGGTGCCGCCGTCGCACAGCTGACGCTCGTCGCCGAGCACGAGCGCTACGGCCGCGCCGTCCGCGAGGTCGACCTCGCGGCGGGAGAGAACCTCGTGGACCTGCGTTTCGAGAGGGGCCTGGAGGCCCGGGGAGCGGTCGTCGACGAGACCGGTGCCGGCGTCGAGGGAGCGGTCGTGCGGTGGATGAAGAAGGGCGACTACATGAGTCTCCGCCGGCAAGCGTCCAAGGCCGGCGGCAGCTTTCGCTTCGAGGGCGTCGCGGCGGGGACCTACACCCTGCGGGCCACCAAGGAAGGCTATGCCGGCACTCCCGAGCGGGTCACCGTCGAGGTCGGCGACGCCTCGCTCGACGGCGTCGTCGTGCCGCTCGTCGTGGGTGCGACTTTGACGGGCCGCCTCCTGGGCCTCGCGACCGACGAGCTGGCCGCCGTCGAGGTCGAGGTCGGCCCCTACTCCAAGACGATCCAGGTCGACCCCGACGGCAAGTACCGGATCGCGAACGTCTTCCCCGGAACCTGGACGGTGATCGCGCGCCACGCCGGGTCCGAGCGGCAGGCGAGCGGAGAGGTGACGATCGAGCCCGGCGAGGTCGAGGTCCGGCTCGACCTCGCCTTCGACGCCGGACGCCGCCTGACGGGCCGGGTCACGAGCCACGGCGAAGGCATCGCCGGAGCCCTGGTGGCGCTTTTCGGCGCCGACGGCCTGCCGGTCGCCGAGTCGAGGACCGATCCGTCGGGAGCCTTCGGCTTCCGCGGCCTTGGCGACGGCACCTACCGGCTCCGGGTCCTGGGACCGCAGGGCAGCGTCGAGCATTCCGAGGAGGTCGAGGTCATGGCCGATGCCGAGGTCCTCGTCGAGCTCGACAGGCAGGCCGTCGCCGGCTACGTCGTCCGCGCCGACGACGCGAGCCCGCTCGGCGGCGTCCGGGTCACGCTCGCCGCCGCCGAAGGCCGTCCCGGGCGCGAGACGACGACCGACGCTCGGGGCTACTTCCGGTTCCCGGGCGTCGCCAGGGGCTCCTGGCGCCTCGTCGCCCGGAAGGCCGGATTCGAGCCGGCCGAGACGCTCGTCGCGCTCGGCCCGGAGACGGCGAGCGGCGAGCTCCGAATCGCGCTCACGCCGTCGCCGGAGTAGCTGATTCTTCGCCGGCCGGAACGGTTGCTTTGCGCCCGGCTTTACGCCTGGACGGCAAATCTCCAGGCCGCACAGCCGACGCTGAACCGTATCCGAGAGGACCGCGCCAGGGCGGGACGCATGGCGCCTCTCCTCGGGGCGCTCTGTCCCGACTGCCGCCGGAGCTTCGTCGGCGAAGTCGGATGCTCGATCTGTCACCACCTGCGCCGCGCCCTCGAGCCGATACCGCTCGACAAGCGACACGACCCCGGGCCTGTTGGTCCCCTCGCTTCCCCCAGGCCTGGGGCTTTTTTTCTCCACTCAACCGAGGATCGCCTCGACGACCCGAATCTCCGCCGCGATCGCCTCCTCCCGGTGGCCCAGGCGCGCCATGTGCACCAGGCTTGGCGAAGCGTTGACCTCGAGGACGACGGCGTCCTCCGCCGGTGCGTCGAGGTCCGCCACCTTCAGGTCGACGCCGAAGTGACGCAGGGCGATCTCGCGTCCGGCCCGGCGGGCGAGCTCCAGGAGGCCCTCCGGCGGATGGCGGAGGACCTCGCCGTGGCAGAGGCGGTTCAGGTTCAGGATCGGCGAGCGGAAGTCGAGCTCGGTCCCCTTCGCCGGCACCGCGTCCAGGTCGACGTCCCGCGCCAGGGGATCGGCGGCGAAGCCCTGCTCGAAGCCCTCGCCCGCGAAGCGCGGGTCCGAACGGGCCAGGAGCTCGCGGACGCTCCGCTCGCCGTCGCCGAGGAGGACGACGCCGCGGCGCGTGTAGCCGAAGAGGTACTCGCCGTCGAGCAGGTCGAGCCGGACGTCCATACCCGGGACCGGCGTCTGGACGAGCGCCAGGTAGTCGAGGCGCCAGACCTGCTCGACGGCGGCTTGCAGCTCGTCCAGGTTCGCGACGAGGGCGATGTCGCGTCCGCGGGCGCCGCGGTTGGGTTTCACGATCAGGGGAAAGCCGTGCTCGGCGGCGAACCGCTCGGCCGGCGCAAGCCCGGTGTGCGACGAGAAGTCCTCCTCGGGAAAGGCCCCGGGCCGTAGGCACCGGACGGTCGAGGGAACCCTCAGGCCGGCGCGTCCGAGAACGAGGCCGGTATGGAACTTGTCCTCGGCGATGCGCGCGGCGAGGGCGTTGTTCAAGGGCGAGAAGCCGCCGAGGAGCAACTGGCGCCGCTCGCCGGAACGCAGCTCGTAGAGGTAGCCGGTCTCGGGGTCGAGCGAGACGAGCTCGCAGCCGAGCCGGCGCGCCGCCTCGCGGCGCAGCTCGATCATCGGTGAAGGGGGACGGTCGTTCGTCATGGGTGGCGATTATAGGCCTTCGCGCGACTGGCCCTCGCCATGACGACGACGGAGGAAGGCAAGCGCGCGATCGTCGACCTCGGTGGGAGGATCGAGGGCCTGCTCGTCACGACCGCCAGCTCAGAGCAGTTTGATCAGGGCGGCGAGAGCGCCGACGGCGAGGAAGAAGAGGCCGCCGAGACGGATCATGAGGCGCATCTCCAGCTCTTTGATGTCGCGTCGGATTTCAGCGATGTCACGCTTGAGCTCGACTTCGAGAGCCTTGAGCTCACGCTCGAGCTTGACCTCGAGCTCCTTGATGTCGCGCTGGATCTCGGCTAGATGCTGCTTCGTCGCCACCCGTCCTTCGAGGATCGCGGCGAGCGCCTCGACCTGCACCTCGGCCTGCTGCTCCGGGACTCCGACGTCGCGGAGCTTCTTGACGTAGGCGTGGGTGTCGAAGGCAGTGACGGACATCGGGACCTCCGGGGAGATTCTAGCATAGGATCCGCCCGCGCGCCTGACCCACCAGGCGCACCGACCCCGTGACGACGAGCGGCACGTCGTCCGCGACCAGTACGGACCGCAGGGCGGCGTCGAGATCCGCCTCGACCGCCGCGTCGACCGCCGCCGCGAAGCGTCCAGGATCCCAGGCCCGCGGATCCCGCGGCGCCGTCAGGACGACGCGCCGGGCGCGCCGGGCAAGGACGTCGAGCATGGCGCGGGCGTCCTTGTCGCCGAGGGCGCCGAAAAGGAGGTCGAAGGGTCCGCCGCGCTCGTCGAGGTAGGCGGCGAGGGCGGCGGTGCCGGAGGCGTTGTGGGCCGCGTCGAGGAGGATCGGACGCGGCGCGCCGGCGATCCACTCCAGGCGTCCCGGCAGCCGGCAGGCCTTAGCGCCTTGGACAATCGCGTCCTCGTCGAGGCGCGGGAAGCCACGCTCCGCAAGCTCCTCGGCGGCGAGGACGGCCAGCGCCAGGTTGCGCGCCTGATGCGCCCCGGCGAGCGCCGTCTCGAGACGGTAGCATCGCCGCGGCGTGACGAAGGCCACGTGTTGGACGCCGCCGTCCTCGTGCCGTTCGAGGCCACGGACACGACGGCGGGCGGGAATCGCCAACGCGTCGATGACCGACGCCGCCCGCTCCAGCTCCTCTTCGGCATCGGACTCTTCGATCCAGCCCCAGATCGCCGGCGCACCTTGCCGAAAGACGCCGGCCTTGTCACGGGCGATCGACGCGACGTCCTCGCCCAGGAAGCCCTGGTGGTCGAGCCCCACTGTGGTGACGACCGAGACGAGGGGCTCGACGACGTTGGTCGCGTCGCGAGCGCCCCCCATCCCCGCCTCGAGGACGGCCAAGTCGATGTCGGCGATGGCGAAGATGCGAAGCGCCGCGGCGGTCAACGCCTCGAAGGCGGTCAGCCCGAGACCCAGCCGTTCACCGTCGCGGACGGCTTTGTCGAGGACCGCGGCGACCGCAAGGTCGGCGAGGTCTTCGCCATCGATGAGGATCTGCTCGCTCGGACGCTCCAGGCAGGGCGAGGTGAAAAGCCCCGTCCCGTAGCCGGCGGCGCGTCCCATGGATTCGAGGAAGGAGGCCGTCGAGCCCTTGCCGTTGGTGCCGGCCACGAGGACGGCGGGGACGTCGAAGGCGTCGTCCGCGAGAAGTCGGCGCATCGGCGCGAGGTCGAGGCGGATGCCGAGGTGGGCGAGGTGGGCGAGGATCTCAGCGGATCGCACCGTCGACCCCTCATCCCAACCCTCTCCCCGCCCCACCGTTTCAGCGCTGTCTATAGCACAGGCCTTCAGGCCCGTTGCGGGGGGGGCGCGCACGTCCTCAGGAGGCCCCGAAATGCCGCAGGCACCGCGCCACGGTGCCCTTGAGCTCGGTGCGAGCAACGACGAGGTCCAAGAATCCCTTCTCGAGCAGGAACTCGCTGCGCTGGAAGCCTTCGGGCAGGCTCTGGCGAATCGTCTGCTCGATGACCCGCGGCCCGGCGAAACCGATGAGCGCCCCGGGCTCGGCCATGTTGAGGTCGCCGAGCATGGAGAACGAGGCCGTCACACCCCCGGTCGTCGGATCGGTGAGGATCGAGATGTAGGGAAGCCGCGCGGTGCGGAGCCTCGCCAGCGCGGCCGAGATCTTCGCCATCTGCATGAGCGAGAGGACCCCTTCCTGCATGCGGGCGCCGCCGGAGGCGGAGACCACCACGACCGGCACGCGGCGCTCGATCGCCTCCTCGATCGCCAGTGTGAGCTTCTCGCCGACCACCGAGCCCATCGAGCCGCCCATGAAGGCGTAGTTCATCACCGCGAGGATGACCGGGATCGAGTCGAGCTCGCCAGCGAGGACGTAGAGGGCGTCCTGGGTGCCCAGGCGCCGCTGGTAGGCCTTGAGGCGCTCCTTGTAGGGCTTGGTGTCGGCGAAGTCGAGCGCGTCGACGGGGCTCACCTGGGTGAACAGCTCCTCGTGCTCGTCGCCGTCGAGAAGGAGCCGGATGCGTTCCTGGGCGTCGATCCGGAAGTGGTAGCCGCACTTCGGGCACATGCGCAGGTTCTTCGTCAGCTCCTTGGAGTAGACGACCTCCTTGCACCCCTCGCACTTGACCCAGAGGCCCTCGGGGACCATGCTGCGCGACCGCTCGTCGCGGACCGGCTTCGGTTTCTTGGCCTTCTTGAACCAGGGCAAGGCAGGGGACCTCCGGAGGGGCTACGGTCCTTTCGCGGGACCGGGCGAGGGGATCAGAACTCCTCTTCGCCCTCTTCGTCGAGGTCGTTGGGGATCCCGAGGCGCAGGCAGATACCGTCGTAGATCTGGCGCGAAGCCTTCTTGGCGTTTTGCAGCTCGGCCAGACGTTCCTTGACCTTGGCCAGCTCTTCCTCGATCTGCCGGTCGATATCGGATATCTCCTGGCGGCTCATCGAGAGCACCTGCTCGAATGAGGCTTTTTGAGCGTCGTTCATCGACATCTCCATCTTCAAGCGGCCGTCAGAGGATTTGCCGCTGCGCTCCCCGGGGGAGTTCTTCCCGGAGAGGATAACCCGGATCCCGCGGCGTGACAAGCGCCCTAGCGATCCCCTCCACCCTCTCCTTTTTTTTTCTCGTCCGTGGGCAACTCGTCCGCCGCCTGGCCGGTGGCGGCTTTCTGGGCGGCGATCTCGGCCTCGAGGCGTCTTTTTTTCTCCTCGAACTCCTGGCGGGTCGCCTCGGCGCGTTTCTCCAGCTCCTTGTCGATCAATTCCTGGACATCGAGCGGCAACGGTTCTGCGACCGCCTCTTCGCCCGCTTTGCCGTCCTCGGCGGCGACGCTCTCGTCGGCGGCCGCCGGAGCGGTGGGAGCCGGCTCGCCGGCCGGCGGGGTGTCGTCCGCCGGCCGCAGGACGGCCCAGGCGAAGTAGACGGCGACGGCGATCACGACGATCAGAAAGGCCGCGATCAGGAGCTTTTTCCCGGGCCCTCCGGCGCCCTTGGCGGCCGCCGGCTCGGGCGCGGCGACGGCTTCGGCGACCTTGGCGATCTCGTCGGTCGCTTCGGGGAAGAAAGCGGGCACCTCGTCGAAGTCTTCCAGAGGCGCAGGGGTCGCAAGTAGGGGAGTGGGAGCTTCGTCGGCCGCGGGCGTCGCCAGGCTCAGCGGCACCTCCACCGGCGCTTCCGCCTCCGGTGCCACCGCCAGCAGCGACATGTAGGTGGCGAGCTCGCTCTGGCTGGGCATCGGCTTCAAGTTGAAGAGGACCGTCTTGAGCTCCTCCTCCATCTCGCCAGCGGTCTGGTACCGCTCCTCGGGAGTCCTGGCGAGGGCCCGGCGGACGATCCGGTCGACCTCTTCCGGGATCTCGGGCGCGATCTCCCGCGGCGCGCGGGTGCGGCATTCGCGCACCGCGTCGAGCACCCCCAGCTCGCTCTCGCCGGTGAAGAGCCGCGTGTCGGTCAGGACCTCGAAGAGCACCGCGCCGAGCGAGAAGATGTCGGAGCGGGCGTCGACGCTCTTGCCCCAGGCCTGCTCCGGCGACATGTATTGAAGCTTGCCCTTCAGGGCTCCCATCTGCGTCTGCGAGGCCTTGGCCACCGCCTTGACGATGCCGAAGTCGCAGAGCTTGATCTCGCCCTCGTAGCTGATCAGGACGTTCTGCGGCGAGACGTCGCGGTGCACGAGACCCAGGGCGCGGTTGTCGAAGTCCCGCTTGCGGTGCGCGTAGTCGAGAGCCCGCGCCAGGCAGGAGGCGATCAAGAGCGCCTGTCCCATCGGCAGGGGCCGGTGGGTGCCGCGCGCCTTGTTCAGGATGGTGCGCAGGTCCAGGCCGTCGACGTACTCCATGGCGATGAAAAAATCCTCGCCCTCCTTGCCGAGGTCGTAGATCTGGATGATGTTGTTGTGGTTGAGCTGGGCGGCGAGCTTGGCTTCGTCGATGAACATGGTGACGAAGTCCTGGCTGTGGGTCAGATGCGGGAGGATCTTCTTGATCGCGACGGTCTTCTGGAACCCCTCCACCCCACGCCGGCGCGCCTGCCAGACCTCGGCCATGCCGCCCACCGCGATCTTGCGCAGCAGCGTGTAGTCGCCAAAAGCCTCGCCCTCCGGAAGGGACGCCCCGGCCACGGGCAGGTCGACGAAGGTGGCCGGAGTCGAGGGGAAAAACTCGATGGCCTCCTCCTCGGCGGCCGGTTCGTCCGCCCCCGGTCCGGAGACTTCTTCCACCGGCTCGCCTTCCTCCTCGATAGACCCGTTCCCCGGAAAGAACTTGATCGCCTCCTCTTCCTCCGCGGCGGCAGGGGCGTCCGCCGCTTCAACGGCGGCAGGGATCTCGGGCCCGGCCTCGAAGGACACGCTTCCCGGAAAGAACTCGATCGCCTCCTCTTGCTCCGGCGAGCCAGCACTGTCCCGGAGCGCAACGGCCTCGATCGAGGGTTCCTCGGCCGGAGCCTCCTCAAGAGCCGGCGCGGCAAGCTCCGGAGCCTCCAGCTCCGGCAACTCGGGCAGCTCCGGCAGATCACCGATCGGAATGTCCAGGGTTGCGAGCGGCTCGGGACCCTGGACAGGCGCCGCCGCCGGGCCGGCTTCGGCAGCCGGCTTCTCTACCGGGGGAGAGGTTTTGCGCGGCTTCTTGCGGATCGGCAGCTCCAGGGAGGAGAGGGTCCTGTCGAGGAGCTCATCGATCTCGCTCGCCGAAGAGCTCACGGACCGGGCCGTTCGCTTGGCGGGCGAAGCCCCCGGATCCTTTTTCGGGACCACCAGCGGTAGGACCCCCGAGAGGGTCTCCTCCAGCCTACGATCGATGTCCTCGGAGCTCTCCGGGCGCCGCCGCGGCGCGACGGCAGGCGGCGCTCCCCCAACCGGCGGCGGCGCCGATGCCGGCTCTTGCGGAGCTGGCGCCGGCGCGGCAGCCGGTGGAGGAGGCGCCTTCGGTGCGCCGGGAGCCGTGGAAGGCACAGGCGCCGCCAGCGGCCCGGAGGCCGTGCGGCGCTTGGCCTCGGCCTCCACCTCTTCGAGCACGTCGCCGAAGATTTCCACCGAGCTCATCCGCGGGGGCCAGCTCAAGTCCGGCGACGACGCCACCTCGGGCAGGAACGTCCCCACGACGTCCTTGAGCTCCTGGGTGGTGAAGGGTTTGGCGAGGATGTCGTCGGCGTGGTAGTCGGCGGCGGAGACACGGCCGACCAGCGTCGTCGGGATCAGGACGATGGCCCCGGGCCCGCCCCGGGCGCGGGAGAATCCGTCGAGGAACGAGCGCACGTCGGGCAGCGAGGCGCTGGCGATGACGAGCCGGGGCACGGCTTCGGCGGCGATCCGCCGGGCCGTATCCGGGTCTTCACAGGTCTCGATCGCAAAACCCTCGGGCTCCAGGGCTTCTGCGATGCGTTGAGAGTAGCTACTATCCTGCTCGACAATCAGGACCACCGACATCATGCTTCTCCGCCGGGTCAAGGCTTCTTTTCTAGCATCCGGGCCGATCCGAAGTCAATCGAGCCCCGTAGGCCTCGCCCTCGCTAGACGGCTGGCTTGCTGTAGAATACTCGCGGCCTCGTGGCCGTTACGGCCGCGAGGATAACCGGAAAAGACCAAAGTTAGCACCGCTTGGCCGCGGTGCGAGAGGAGTCGCGATGTCGGGTCATAGCAAGTGGAACACGATCAAGCGCAAGAAAGCGGCCGTCGACGCCAAGCGCGGCAAGGTCTTCACCAGAATCCTGCGCGAGGTGACGGTGGCGGCGCGCCTCGGTGGCGGCGACGTCGACGGCAACCCGCGGCTGCGCTCCGCGGTCCAGGAGGCCCGCGCCAACAACGTCCCGAGCGAGAATGTCGAGCGCGCGATCAAGAAGGGCACGGGCGAGCTCGAAGGGGCCAACTACGAGGAGATCACCTACGAGGGCTACGGCCCGGGGGGCGTGGCCCTCCTGGTCGACGTGATGACCGACAACCGCAACCGTACGGTCGGCGAGGTGCGCCACGTCTTCAGCAAGTACGGCGGCAACCTGGGGCAGGACGGCTGCGTCGGCTGGATGTTCGAGCAGCGCGGCTACTTCCTGGTCGAGCCCGACATGGACGAAGAGGCCTTCATGGAGCTCGCCCTGGAGCTCGAGGTCGACGACGTCGAGACCGGCGAGGACGGCTACGAGCTCTACACGTCGGTGGCGGAGTACAACACGGTCAAGGACGCCCTCGAGGAGCGCGGGGTGGCGGTGGCCGTCGCTCAGCTGGCCAAGCTGCCCTCGAACCAGGTCGAGCCGCCGGGAGAGAAAGTCTCCTCGGTGCTGCGCATGGTGGAGGCCCTGGAAGACCTCGACGACGTCCAGAACGTCTGGATGAACGCCCAGATCGACGCCGACGTCCTCGAAGCCCACGCCTGAGCCGAGGATGCGGATCCTCGGGCTCGACCCAGGCTCACGCTTCACCGGCTACGGGTTGATCGACCGCCGCGGCTCGCGGCTCGTGCCGGTCGGCTACGGCCGGATCCGGCTGCCGCAAAGAGACCTGGCTCCCCGCCTGGCCCACCTGGTCGGCGAGCTCGAAGAGCTGATCCGCGCCCACGAGCCCGAGGTGGCGGTCCTGGAGTCGCTCTACCACGGGGTCAACCCACGCTCCGCGATCGTCCTGGCCCAGGCCCGCGGGGCGCTCGTCGCCACCCTCGGACGAGCGGGCCTCCCGGTCGCGGAGTACTCGCCGGCGGAGGTCAAGATCGCGGTGACCGGCTACGGCCGGGCTGAGAAAACCCAGGTGGGCCGCATGGTCGCCGTCGTGCTGGGGCTCGGCGACGAGAAGCTGCCGGCCGACGCCAGTGACGCGCTGGCGGTCGCGATCTGCTATGCTCAACGCCTTCGCCTCGACCGCCTGGGGGGTCGGGTAACGGCCCCGGATACGAGCTAAGTCCTTCATTTCAAAGGACTTGGCGGTGTTCAAGAGTCCCTTGACTGGTCTTTTTGGCCTGTGCTAACATAGCCCGCCGCGACACGATAGTCGTTCAAAGCACGGGAACTCGTCGTCACAACACGGGAACTCAATTCGCAGATCGCGAGTCCAACCAGCCTAGAGGAGAACACGCTTTGTCCAAGTTCGGCGAAACCTTCATGAAATTCATGTTCGACGGGGGCCTCGTGATGTGGTTCCTGCTGGGATTCTCCATCGTCGCGGTCGCGGTGATCATCGAGCGCGCGGTGGTGCTCCGGAAGGCCAAGATCAACGTCAACGAGTTCCTGGCGAAGCTGCGCAAGGCCCTGATCGTCAACAAGTCGATCCGCGACGCGATCAAGATCTGCGAGCAGTACCGGGGACCCCTCGCCTCGATCATGAAAGCGGGTCTCCTGAAGTACGGCCAGCCCAAGGAAGACATCGAGAAGACGATCGAGACGGCGGCGCTCCACGAGATGGGGCGCCTGGAGAAGCGGCTCGTGATCATCTCCTCGATCGCCAACGTGGCGCCGCTCCTGGGCTTTTTCGGGACGGTGTCGGGCATGATCCAGTCGTTCGAGGCGCTCGCCGAGCAGGGCCTCTCGAACCCCGGCGCCGTGGCCGCCGGTATCTCGGAGGCCCTGATCACCACCGCGGCCGGCCTCGCGGTCGCCATCCCGACCCAGCTGGCCTACAACTTCTTCATGAACTCGATCAACAAGTCGGTGCGCGACATCGAGACGTCGACCAACATGCTGTTGGAGACTTTCGGCGAGATGGAGCGCAGCGGCATCTCGGCCGAGCAGGTCGGCGGCGCCCAGGCCAAGGGCAGCTGAGGCGGAACGGAGCCCAAGAACATGCGGCTGAAAGCACGCCACCAGAGCGGGGCCGTCATCCCCACCGCGTCGATGGCGGACATCGCCTTCCTGCTGATCGTCTTCTTCATGGTCACCATCACCTTCGAGAAGGACAAGACCCAGGTGGCCCTGCCGAAGACCGATCTGCGCTTCGAGATCCCCAAGATCGTGGCCTACATCTCGATCACCGACAACGGGCAGATCCGGGCGACCGACGGTGAGGAGATGAGCGCCCTCCTGGCGGCCGAAGACGTCGTGACGTTTGCGGCCAACGTGGTGACGCGCTACCCGCAGCGGCCGATCGTCTTGAAGGCCGATGGTGCGGTGACCTACGAAAAAGTGGACAAGATCATCGACTCCTTGAAGCAGGCCAAGGTGGAGCTCATCTACCTCCTGTCGGACGCCAAAGAGATCGAGGACGGAGGCTGACATGAGACTAAAAAAGCATGAGTCGGATCCCGAGATCCCGACTTCGTCGATGGCCGACATCGCCTTCCTGCTGATCGTCTACTTCATGGTGACGGCGACGTTCTCGGCGACCCGCGGCCTCGACTTCGCCCTGCCCAAGGACGACGACAACCCGCCGATCATCGAGAAGGAAGACTCGGTCCTGATCCAGATCGAGCCCAACGGTCAGCTGAACGTCGACAACGAGCCGCCGATGAACGTCGACGAGGGCTTCGCCCAGAAGCTCTTCGACTACCTGAAGCCGAAGCTCGAGGCCAACCCCAAGAAACCCGTCATCATCCGCTCCCAGCCGAGCGCCCCCTACAGGTACATGCTCGAGGTCTTCGACGCGTTGCGCAAGATCAAGATCAAGACCTCCGAGGACGGTCTGCAACGTGAAGTCTACACCGTGACGCTTGCCGACATCCAGGAGGCCAACGATCAGGATCCTCCGAAGGATCTGGGCAAGGACATCAACGTTTCCATACCGACGCAGCGCGAAATCGACTCGTTCTGGTTCTAGACGAGCTCGGCGAACCTCCCATCCAACTTCAAGGCAAGACGATGGCAACGAAAGAAAAGACCCCAGCGAAGAAGACACAGGAAGAGATCGATTACGAGGGAGCGGAATTTTCGACCTTTGCCCTGGAGGACGCCGAAGACAACCGGATGATGAAGTTCGCCTACGGCTTCGCCATCATCTTGCACATCTGTTTCCTTTTTACGCCGCTCATCTCGATGGCGCAGGCCGAGGATGCGACCAAGAAAGAGCAGAAGCTCTTCGTGGTTCAGCAGGTGCGCTTCCAGCCGCCACCGCCGAAGCAGAAAAAGGAAATTCCGAAACCCAAGGCGAAAAAGGTCCCGATCCCCGATCCGACCCCCGACGAGCCGGAACCCATCCGGATCGATGAGGACGAGCCGGAGATCGACCTGCCTGACGTCTCCGACATCGTCTTCGGCATCCCCGACGCGCCACCGGTGGCCGAGCCCGAGGGACCGATTCACGTCGGCGGCAACGTCAAGGCGCCGGAAAAGATCGTGTCACCCCAGCCGCAGTACACCGAGATCGCGCGCAAGGCCCGGGTGCAGGGGGTCGTGATCGTCCAGGCGATCATCAACAAAGAGGGCAACGTGACCAACGTCAAGGTCTTGAAGGGTCTGCCCATGGGTCTCGCGGAAGAGGCCGTCAAGGCGATCAAGCGCTGGAAGTTCAAAGCCGCGACCCTAAACGGCAAGCCCGTCGACGTGTACTACAACCTGACCGTGAATTTCAGGCTTCAGTAAAGATCGATCGTTCATGGCCTTCCAAGGGTCGCTTAAAGAGCTCCCGCTTCCCGACATCATCCAACTGGTTTCGGTGTCTGGAAAAACGGGAGTCTTCATTCTCACCAAATCCGACCAAAGCGGGGAAATCTTTCTCCGCGAAGGGGAGATGGTCCACTCCGCCGCCGGTTCATTAAGCGGCGAGGAGGCCGTCTATGAGCTCGCCATCTGGCAGGAGGGCGAATTCGTCTTCAATCCGGGTGAAGAGACCGACCAGCACACGATCAAGAAATCCAACACCAACCTGCTGATGGAGGCGGCCCGCCGCATCGACGAATGGCAGGTTTTATCCAAGCGGATCCCGTCGACCCGCATGGTGCCGATCTTTACCAATCAGGGTTCGAGCACCTCGGTCTCTTTTACTCCTCACGAGTGGGCGGTGATCTGCAAGATTGACGAACGGCGCTCCATCGAAGAGCTCGCCTCGGTCCTGGGGCTCTCCGCTTTTGAGGTCTGCAAGCTGCTCTACGGGCTGGTGACGGCCGGCCTGATCGAGCTCAAAGAAGGGCTCGGCCAGCTTGAGACCGGCCGCCTGAGAGAAATGTCCGCGGTAGAGCTTCAAAGCGTCATCCAGCGGATCCACGAGCAGGCGGGACTCTTGATGGCCAACCACGAAAAGCTCGAGGAGCTCGAAGCTACGAGTAGCCGCGCCAAGGCCGACATGGAATCTGGCCAGGGTGCCGACGCCGTCCTCGAGATGGTACGCTCGAACGAGCAATTGATCTCGGCAGCCCTCGGCCCGAACCAGTCCCGGGTCTTCATCGAGAAAGTCAATCAACTGCTACGAGGGTAAAGGCTCGAACGCCGCCCCCCGGGGACGCTGGGAGCCACTTGCAACGTTGATCAACACGGAATCCCAGGTTACTAGAAGGAGCTTTTCCATGCGCAAGTCACTCATCTTGATCGTAGCCCTTCTGATCGGTGCCGGATCGGCGCTGGCCGATTGGGAGAAAGGGGTCGCCGCTTTTCAGAAAGGTGATTTCCAAACCGCCGTCAAGGACTTCCAGGAGCTCGTCGCTCAGCAGGAGAGCTTTCAAGGCCACTACATGCTCGGCCTGTCACTCGGCCGCTTGAACCGCAAGGAGGAGGCGCTCAATCACCTCCGCAAGGCCTACGACTTGAACCCCAACGACCTGAGCGTCAAGCTCGAGCTCGCCCGCGCCTACATGAGCGTGCGCCGCTACGGCGACTCGGCCAGGCTCCTGGGTACCCTCTCCTCGGCCGATCTCGGCAAGCTCGACGCGGCGAAGAAAAAGGCCCTCTACCAGATGCGCGCCGCCTCGCGGGAGCAATCCGGTGACGACAACGGGGCCTACAGCGACTACAAATCCCTGGCGGACCTTTCGCCCCGGGACGCGAAAGTCCAGTTCAAGTACGCCATACTCGCCGCGAGCTACGGGGACAACCAGGCCGCCCTGACCGGTCTTGACCGCGCCTCGAACCTCGCCCCCAAGGACCAGGACATCAAACGCCACTACGTCAACCTGCTGAAAAAGCAGGGGCGCATGACCCGGGACAAGACGGCCAAGAAGCGAGCCTACTTAAAAGCGGTCAACGTCTCGAAGCAACTCGTCGCCATCTCCACGAGCTACGACAACATCCTCCTGAAGTGCGAGGCCGAGCTCGGTGCCACGCTCTATGCTGACGCCGTCACTAGTTGCCAGCAGGCGGTCTCAAAAAAGCCGGGCGACTGGCTGGCCCACTACTATCTCGGACAGGCCTACTCCTCGAACAAGCAGTACAAGGAATCCGTGGGGCCTCTGGAAGAGGCTTTCAAGCTCGCAAGTCCCGCCAACCGCAAGAACGTCCAGAAGCAACGCGGCTTCGTCTTCGAGAAGCAAAAGAAGTACTCGGAATCGATCGCCGCCTACGAGGCCGCGGGCGATGCGGCCGGCGTGGCACGCGTCAAGGACAACGAGGCCACCGCTCTGGAGAACCAGAAGATCGAGCAGCAGAACGAGGAGATCGAGCGCATGCGCAAGGAAGCCGAGGCGCTCGAAGCAGAGCTCAGGAAACTCGAGGAGGGCGGCGGACGCTGAGCCTCTTTCCCGATTTGTGTCGCCGCGGGGCGGGGCTTGACCCCGCCCTTTTGCTTTTCCGGAGGCTACTGCTGCGACCAATCGGGCTGCTCGGCCGTCTCCCCCAGGGATTCTTTCCTGAGCGAGGCCACCGCCCCGGCGAGACCGGCGAGGGCGCCGAGGCCGACGAGTGCCAGAAGCTCGGACGGCGGCAGGAACCGGCCAGTCGCGATCGCCGCGAGGGCCGAATCCCGGCTTTTTTCCAGCAACAGGGCGTAGGCGCCGCCGAGCGCCAGGATCGCCAAGACACCTCCCACGAGCCCCTGCAGGAAGCCCTCCAGGTAAAACGGGCCGCGAATGAAAAACTCCGTCGCCCCGACGAGCCGCATGACCGCGATCTCGTCGCGGTAGAGGTAGGCGGTCAGGCGAATGACGCTCGAGATCGTGAAGATTGCCGTCAGGAGGAGGATCGTACCCAGCACCACTCCGAGGCCTCGGATCACCAGCACCACCGCGTCGAGCCGGCGCAGGGTGTCGCGGTCGTCGTCGACCATGGCGGTGGCCGGATCGGCGCTCACCCTCTCCAGCCAGGGTTCCAGACCTTCGCCGAAGTGCTCCAGGTCCAGGCTCACCTCCAGGGACGCGGGCAGAGGATCCTCGCCCCAACCCTCGAGGAGCTCGGCCAGGCTCGGATGGTCGGTGCGGAAACGCTCGTCGGCTTCGGCGCTGGTGACCCATTCGATGCTGCGCGACCAACTCGGCTGGCTCAAGAGCTCGGTGAGCCGGGCCCGGTCAACGTCCGTGGCCTCCGATTCCAGGTAGACGACGACCTTGGACTCCGAGCGCCAGCGGTCGATCATGGCGTCGAGGTTCGTGGAAACGACGAGGAAGACACCGGCCAGGAAAAGGCTCGTCGCAATGGTCAGGATGGCGAGCAGGCTCACCTTCCAGCTGCGTACGAGGCTCAAGGTCGCCTCGCGGAGGAAATAGACGATCGCTTGAGCGAAGCTCAAGGCACGGTCTCCGTCGGCGCGGGCTCGGTCGCGTCGGCGGCGGTCTCGGCCTCGGCGGAGCGCGGGTCCTCCGAAGGAGTGAGGCCGGCCGGCAAGAGCCGGTCGTCGACCAGGCGGCCCTCGTCGAGCGTCAGGACCCGGTGGCCGACGCGGCGGATCAGAGCCCGATCGTGGGTAGCAAATACGACGGTCGTGCCCTGGAGGTTGATCCTCAGAAAAAGCCGCAGGATCTCCTCCGAGAGATCGGGGTCCAGGTTTCCCGTCGGCTCGTCGGCCAGCAGGATGTCGGGCCGGTTCACCAGCGCCCGAGCCACGGCGACGCGTTGCTGCTCGCCGCCCGAGAGCTCGATGGGAAAGGCGTTCATCCGGTGGGCCAGCCCCACCTGACGCAACGTCTCGTAGGCGAGCTTTTTCTGCTGCTTGGCGTCGAGGCCGAGGATTCGCGGCAGGTAGGAGACGTTCTCGAAAACGGTCTTACGCGCGATCAGCCGAAAGCTCTGGAAGACCACCCCGATCGTACGGCGCAGGTAGGGGATCTTCGACGGTGGGAGCGAGGAGACGTTGCGGCCGTTGACCACGATCTGACCTTCGCTCGGGATCTCCTCGCGGTAGATCAGCTTCAGGAAGGTGGTCTTGCCGGCACCGCTCGCGCCGGTGAGGAAGACGAGCCGGCCTTTCTCGATCGAGAGGCTCACGTCGCGCAGGGCCACCTGTCCGCCGGGGTAGCGCTTGGTGACGCCGTAAAGCTCGATCACGACGATCCTCGCGATCGATCTCGGAACTGGACGTGGGCCTCCAGGCCGATCGTCACCTCATAGGACATGGGCGTAGTGTATCGTGAGTGGCGGTGGATAGAATGACGGTATGGACATGACCGAGGAGCCTATGAGAACGAGCCGCGGAGCCGAGCTCATTCGCCGCGGGATCGAATGTGGCCGCCGCAACGAGTTGGAGCGAGGGGTCCTTTTCCTCGTCGAAGGACTGGAGCACGTCGACGAACGGATCGATCCGCGCCTCGCCCTTTCCGCCTACCACAACCTGGCGCTTTACTTCGTCCACCTGGGTCTGACGGCGATCGCCCGCGGGGTCGTGCTACGTGCCCGCCGACTCTACCGGCAAGTCGACGACCCGGTCATGGGAGCGCGGCTCGCCTGGCTCCAGGGGATGATCGCCCGGGTTTCCGGCAACCTCACGCTGGCCGTCAAGAAGCTCCGCCAGGCGGCCGAGATCTTTGTCGACCTCGGTGAGAAGAGTGAGGAGGCCCAGGTCCGGGAAGACCTGGAGGAGGTCGAGCACCTCCAGGCCATTTTCAACTCGCCCGGGCGCTAGGCGTTCCCAGCCGTCAGTCGACGTAGCCCAGAGCCTTCAGCTTCTCGATCTGCCCTTCGTCGAGGAGCGTCGCCGGGAGCTCGTCGGAGAGGACGAGCCCAACGCGTACCCTCTCGAGCCAGTCACGAAGAGCCGCCGTGGCCGACGAGGCACGGGGCACGGCGCTCTTGGTTTCGTAGGGATCGAGGGAAAGGTCGAAGAGGCGGCGAATGCCGCCCTTGAGGCGCAAGGTCTCTTTCTTTCCGCCGGTGACGAGCCCCACCTCCAAGAGCCCCCTCTGGCGGACGTTGGAACCGCCCTTGGCCGCCCCTTTGTGGGCCTGATGGTAGGTCGCTCGCCCGGCGGGGGGCTCGGCGCGCCCCAGCAGGACCGGCGAGAAGTCGTAGCCGAGGAACTCCTCCGGCGACGGGATGCCCAGAAGGCCGAGGACGGTGGGGGCGATGTCGAGGTTCGACGCCAGGGCGTCGATCGAGGCCGGCGCGATCGATCCGTCCCAGAAAAACGCCATCGGCACCCGCAAGGTCACGTCGTAGAGGTGGCGTCCGTGTCCCCAGTAGTCGTGCTCGCCCAGGCTCTCACCGTGGTCGGAGGTGAAGACGACGAGGGTGTTCTTGAGAGGGACGAGGTCGCGCAGGCGCGCGAGCAGGATGCCGATCGAGTGGTCGACGAAGGCCACCTCGGTGTCGTAGCGGTCGGAGGCGGGGACGTCTTCGCGCCGCGCGATGCCCAGCGGGGCGAGGAACTGCTCGTGGAGGCGGTAGGGAGCGTGGGGCTCGACGTAGTGGACCCAGACCAGGAAGGGTTTGCGGTCCTCGCCGCGGACGAAATCGGAGATCCAGGCGAGAGTGTCCTCAGTCAGGTCCTCGCCCGTGGCTTCGCCTTTGAAGAGACCGAACCAGCGCTTGCGGTTGAAGACCTCGTGGTAGACGGAGAAGTGCTCGCCGAGCCCGCAGAGCTCGTCGCGCAGGGTCCAGTTGCCGACAAAGGCGACGGTCTCATAGCCGTTGCGCGCCAGGATCTTGGGTAACGAGCCGAGGCGCCGGCGGGATCTCAGACCGTTGCGTGAAGCCGCGTGGTCCTGAGGATCGAGCGAGGTGATCATCGACACCATCGACGGCGCCGTCAGCGGCTCGACCACCCGCATCTGGTCAAATCGGGCGCCGCCGGAAAGCAGAGCGTCCAGATTGGGTGAGGTGGGTTTCGAGTAGCCGTTCGCCGAGATCCGGTCGTAGCGCAACGTGTCGACCGTGATCAGGACGACGTCGGGCCTGGGCTCCGAGGCCACCGCCGTGGCGACGAACGCCAGCCAGAGGCATCCGACGACTCCGAAGCGAGCTCTCCAGGGCGTTGCTTCTCTTCTTCTTCTCTCCATACCGGCCAGTTGCGGCCAACCCCCGGCGGGCCGGGGGTCGTTTTTCAGGGAATGGCTCCTCGGGAGGGACTTGAACCCCCAACCCATCGGTTAACAGCCGATTGCTCTACCATTGAGCTACCGAGGAACGGCGTTCGCCGGCCCGAGGGCCGGGAGAAAGCATTGTAGGGACCCCGGCAGGTCTTGTCAACGGTTCGCCTGGCCCGCCCGGCCCGGCGCGGCAGGGTAGAATGCCGGCGCGGGCGTTTTCCGCGGCAGGAGGAGACGAATGACGGCTGAGACCATCGAACGAGCCAAAGGAGAGGATCGCCGGACCATCTGGTCCTGGTGCCTCTACGACTTCGCCAACTCGCCGTTCACGACCCTCGTCGTGACCTTCGTGTACGGCACCTTCTTCACGAAGGCCTTCGCCGCGCGCCACTACTTCGAAAAGCTGCAAACGGAGTTTCTGGAGCGGCAGGGGGAAGCTCTGAGCATCGCGCAGCAGACGGAGCTCCTTGCGGAGCACCACGAGGCTCTGACGAGACAGGCGGAGGCTCTGGCGACGGCGCTGTGGGCCCACGGCGTGACGGCGACGGCTCTCTTTGTGGCGCTCCTGTCGCCGTTCCTGGGAGCACTCGCCGACCGCGGCGGCTTCCGCAAGCTCTTCCTGATCCTGGCGACAGCCGTGTGCATTGTCGCCAGCTTGGCGCTCTACGGAATCAGCGAACAGATCTTCCTCGCGCTCCTGGTCTTCGTCGTCGCCAACATCGCCTTCGAGATGGGCATGGTTTTCTACAACGCCTTCCTACCCGACGTGGCACCGGTGGAAAAAGTCGGCCGCATTTCCGGTTTCGGTTGGGGGCTAGGCTACGTCGGGGGACTGATCGCTCTGGTCGTAGCGCTCGTGACTCTGGTCAAGCCCGAGGTGCCGTGGTTCGGCTTTTCCACGGAGAATGGCGAGAACATCCGGGCTACGAATCTCCTGGTCGCTGCCTGGTTCGCCCTCTTCAGCGTACCGACCTTCCTGTGGGTCCGGGAGGACAGGTCTCGGGCTACGACCTCGAAATCGATCCTCAGAGAGAGCTACCTCCAACTCGTCGACACCTTCCGCGAGATCAGGAAATACCGCCAGATCGTACGTTTCCTTCTCGCCCGGCTGATCTACAACGACGGTCTGGTGACGATCTTCGCCTTTGGCGGCATCTACGCCGCCGGTACCTTTGGCTTCACTTTCGAGGAAGTTCTCGTCTTCGGCATCGTCTTGAACGTCACCGCCGGTCTCGGCGCGAGCATCATGGGTTTTTTCGACGACAAGCTGGGCGGCCGTAGGACCCTGGAGATCTCCCTATGGGCGCTGACGTTGGCGGCGGTCCTGGCGGTCCTGGCGCCGGGCCGGGTGCTCTTCTGGGTCGCCGGCATTCTCATGGGTGTGTTCTCGGGTCCCAATCAGGCAGCGAGCCGCTCGTTGATGGCACGTTTCGTTCCGCCCGACAAGGAGAACGAATTTTTCGGCTTTTTCGCCTTCTCCGGCAAGGCGACGGCCTTGTTGGGCCCGTTTCTGTTCGGCCTCATGACCAAGATCTTCAGCTCCCAGCAGAGCTTCCATCCGCAGCGTGCGGGGGTCTCGGTGGTCATCGTCTTTTTTGTCCTTGGGCTTCTCTTGCTGCGCAGAGTCGACGAGGCGGAGGGCATCGCCGCCACGGAGCGGTCGTAGCCGGCGCCTATCCGCCGCCGCCTTCTACCTCCGCGGACTTCTCCGGGATGTCCTCGCTGTCACTGGCGAGGGCGTAGTCGGGATGGCTTTCGAGGTCCGCCGGCGGCGCTTCGGAAGCGGAGTAGAGGACGATGTCCTCGCCGGCCGTGGCGATCCGCTCTTCGACGTGGCGCACGAGGACGTCGCGGCGCTGCAGCAGGAAGCTGATCTCCGGCGGCTTGACGTAGTCCCCCGCATGGGCTTCGATCGTCTCGCGGTCGAGGCCCTTCAGCCTTTCCCACAGATCCCGGTCGCACCACATGATGCGCTCGATCTTGTCGACCCCCGGCGACTTGTGAAACGAGCGGGTGTGGTCGATGAACCACAGCTTCCAGCGCTCGTCGATCAGCATGTTGCCCTGGTTGCGGTCGAAGTTGCGGATCAGGGCGTCGAAAAGCCGCATGGTCTGCTGCTGGCGCACCCAGTGGAGCGAAGAGGGGACGTTTTTCTTCTCCTGACGCCGTTTCTCCTCGGTCATGGCGTTTTCCACCCAGAGCTGGAGTGACCCCTTCTTGGCCCACAGACGCCGGGTCAGGCAAGGCGGGACGTTGTCGATCCCCAGGATCCGGCCCACCTCGTAGGCGGCGCACTCGAAGATGTAGCTGTCGTGGAAGTCGAGGTAGACGTGGTCCTTGGTCACGAACCGCGTTTTTTTCACATCGACGGTGCGGAAGATCGCATGCGCCTCGATCCCGTCCCTGGTGAGCAGGACCTTCAAGGGACGGTTGATCCCCGAGGTGAGCTCCTTGACGCGTGTGGCCTTCGCCTCGCGCAAAAAGGCCAGGATCTCCTCGTCGGTGCGAAACGGGAGGTAGCTGCCACGAGGTCCCTGCCAACGGCCCTCTTGCTCGGCGGCCGCGAATCGGGGAAAGGCCGCCCAGAGGACGGCGATCAGCATCCACGGTGCGATTCTTCTCATCTTGATCTCCGTTTCGCCCCTCGAGGGGCCGCGCGTCGGTTCAATCGAGGTAGGGGAGCATCTGCCGGGCGCTTTGCGCCTCGGCGTCCTCCGGAGCCAGCTCGATGAACTTCTCCAGGTGCTCGCGCGCCTTGGCGCTCTCACCGCTCGAAACCAGGCAAAGCCCCAGCTGGTAGTGGGCGCGGGCGTGATCAGGATCGATCTCCAGGACTTTCTCGAAGCTCGCCTGGGCTTCGGCGAGGTCGTTCGCCTCGAATTGTTTCGCGCCCTGGTTGTAGAAGTCGTTCGCCAGGACCTTGGGATCTGACGCCGTCAGGGCCGCGAACGCCTCTCTCTCTTTTTCGGCGTTGCCCGCCGCCCGGTAGGCGTCCCAGCGCATCCGCAGGGCCTTGTGGTCGTCGGGCTCGACGGCGAGAAGGCGTTCGGCCATCTCCGCGGCCTCGGCCCAGCTCTGCTCCTGGAGGTAGACGATGGCGAGCGCCGAGAGGGCGGCCGTCAATTGCGGGTCTTTCTCCAGGGCACGGAGGAAGCTCTCCTTGGCGGTTTTCTTGTCGCCGACCCGGTAGGCCGTCACGCCCTCGTTGAAGATGATCGCCACGGCGTCGGCCGACTTGTCGATCTCGGCCAGGATCTTCGCGGCTTTCAAGGCCTCGTCCTTGTTGCCGAGGGCCTGATGGGATTCGTAGACGATCCGATGGGCACGGACGTTCTGGGGATCGATCTCGACGGCCCTGGTGGCCGATCCGAGCGCCGCGTCGTAGTCGGCGATCTCGAAGTAGTAGCTGCCGAGCGCCAGATGGGCGAAGGGCTGGTCGGGGTCCATCTCGAGGGATTTCAGGAACTTGGCCTTGGCGGTCTCGAAGTCGTCGCCCTTGTAGGCCTCGACGCCCGCGTTGAAGACCTTCTGGGCCGGGGTCAGCGTCCGCTCCTTCGGCGCCGCCGCGGGGGCCGCCGCCTGCTGGGCTTTCTCCAACGTGATGGTCATCTTCTTGGTCGACTGGAGCTGCGGCTTGACGCTGAGCTCCCGGGTCGGGAAGCCCTCGTAGTCGACGAGCACCTTGTAGGTCCTGGTGGCGTCGACGACCGAGAGGATCGCCTTGCCCTTCTTGTTGGTCTCGAGCGTCTTTTCGAAGGTGGTGATGTCGGGACAGGTGACGGTCAAGACGGCGCCCTCGACCGGCGTGCCGCCGGGGAGCTCGACGGTGAACGCCACCCGGCCGAACGTCTGTGCCTGCGCGGCGCCGAGTAGGGAGGCTGCGGCCAGGACGGCGATCATGAGGGTCTTGTGGGCTCGATTCATCTCTTGGCTCCTATTCGTGAAGGCCACCGGCTCAGGCCGGGGAGGCGAGCGGGGTGTAGATCAGCTCGCCCATCACCGACTCGTGGGGACCGGTCGGGTGCCCGACGTGACCGCGGTTGATCATCCGTCCTTCAATCTTAGCCGATGCCGGCAGGCTTGCACCCGGACCGAGGATGGTACGTTCGATCCGGCTCCCCGCCGCGACCTCGGTGTCGGCCAGGAGGAGGGAGCTCGAAACGTGAGCCTCCTCGCCGACCCGGGCCCCCGCCTCGACCACCGAGTCGACGACGGTCGCTCTCGGGTGCACCTCGGCAAGGGGGGAAATCCAGTTGCGGTGCCGACGAAAGGGAAAGCGGCCCCGCGTCCGGGAGAGGACGGCTTCAAGATAGCGGTCCGCCGTCCCCAGGTCGTAAAGGTCGCCGCCGGTGACCACCGCCTCCAGGTGACCACCGTCGCGAAGCAGCGGGACGTAGAGGTCGGAGATGATGTCCCCGGGACCAGCCGTCAAGCGGTCGAGGAGCCGCCGGGAGAGGACGTGGGTGCCGGCGAAGACGTGGTGGCGGCGGACAACGCCAAAGCTCTCCTCGCGCAACGACACCACCCGGCCGGACGGATCCAGCCCGACGCCGCCACCGAGCTCCGCGGACGGCGCTCGGCGGTGGACGAGGAGCGTCGCGTCGGCACCGGAGCGCAGGTGGCGGCGGATCAACCGCCGCCACGGCCGGCGGACCAGGGTGTCGCCGTTGGTGAGCAGCACGAGGTCGGCGACCGCGAGGAAGTCCCGCTGCGGGTAGAGCGCCCCGAGGGTTCCCTGGATCTCCTCTTCCGGGGAGTAGACGAGCGGCAAGCCGTAGTAGCTCTTGCCGAGATGTGCGGAGATCGACTCACCCAGGTGATGGAGGTTCACCACCGCCGCCTCGCAACCCGCCTCACCCAACTGCCGGAGGGTGGATCCGAGCACCGGCTCCCCGCAGACCGGCAGCAGTGGCTTGGGCAGGAAGAGCGTCAGAGGCCTCAAACGCGTTCCGCAGCCCGCGGCCAGAACGAACCCTCTAGTCCTCGCTTTCACGGAAAACCATGTCCGGCGGCGCGCCCGGGTGCTCCTTCAGGTAGTCCTTGTAGAGTAGTAGGTAGTTGCGCTTCTCGGCGTGCTCGCTCTCCAGGCCGAGCCGCCGGGCCACGGTCTCGCAACCCTCGCCCTCGATCTCCGCGAAGTCACCGATCGGCGTGTGGTCGAGCGCGATGGTCAGGGATCCCAGGCGCCACTCCTCGCGGTATTTCTGGTAACGCCGGACCGGCTCATAGCCCAGGGCGGCAAGGATACGGCGCAGCTCGACCGCATCTTCGACTTTCGTCTCGTGCTCGGGACGGATCTTGACCGATCCCTCGAACCTGGCCGGACCCTTGAAGGTCAACCGTGTCCCGCGGCGGTCGTAGCGCAGGCGCAGGACCGACTCGCCTCGCTGGAGCTCGCCGCCGCGGTCAAAAATCCAGTTGTCCTCCAGTGCCGCCGGGCCGTCGCTTTCCGCCTCGAGGCCCGCGAGGCGTTCCCGGAGGTCATCCAGGTCGACGTCGGCGAACTTCAGCTCACGCTCGACACCCGAAACTTCCATCACGTCCTCACCCAGGCGAGGAGCCCATGCGCTCGAGCATCCGCACCACGGCGCGGATACCCCCGTAGAAGTTGTTGAGGTTGATCTTTTCGTTCGGCGAGTGCAGACGGTCGTCGGAGAGACCGAAACCGAGGAGCAGCACCGGGATCCGCAGCACCTTGGAGAACGTCGAGACGATCGGGATCGAGCCGCCCTCCCGCACCCGCACCGGCCTTTGCCAGACGTCGGCCATGGCCGCGAGGGCCGCTTCCACGAGCACCCCGTCGGCCTGGATCAGGACCGGGTCCGCGCCGTGGTGATCGATCACCTCCACCTCGACACCCGGGGGCTTCAACCGCTGGACGTAGTCGGTGAAGAGCTCTTTGACCTTGTTCGGATCCTGGTTGGGCACGAGACGCATCGACACCTTGGCGCCGCCCCAGGCGGGTAGCACCGTCTTGGCTCCGGCCGCCATGTAGCCGCCGAAAACGCCGTTGACGTCGCAGGTGGGACGCCCCCAGACCCGCTCCAGCGTCGTGTAGCCTTCTTCGCCGACGAGCTCGGAGACGCCGATCTCGTTCCGGTAGGCCTCTTCGTCGAAGGGCAGGCTTTGAAACTCCTTGCGCTCCCAGTCCGCAAGCGGCACCACGTCGTCGTAGAAGCCCGGGATCAAGACCCGTCCGGTCTTCGAATCCCAGAGCCGGGAGACGATCTCGGTCAAGGCGTTCAAAGGGTTCGTGACCGCGCCGCCGAAGCTCCCGGAGTGGAGGTCCCGCGACGGACCCGTAACCTTGATCTCCAGGTAGGTCATTCCCTTGAGGCCGTAGATCAGCGAGGGCTGGCCCGGGGCATACATCGCCGAGTCGGAGATCATGACGCAGTCCGCGGCCAGTCGTCGGCCGGCGTCTTCGGTGACGAAGCGCTCGATCGACTCGCCGCCCGATTCCTCTTCGCCTTCGACGATGAACTTGACGTTGACCGGGAGCTCGCCGCGCTCGGCGAGCATCGCCGCGACGGCCTTCAGGTGGGCGAAGCTTTGCCCCTTGTCGTCCGTCGCGCCCCGGGCCAGGAGATCCTCGCCCTCCACGGTGGGCTCGAACGGCGGGTTACGCCAGAGCTCCAGGGGATCCGCCGGCTGCACGTCGTAGTGGCCGTAGAAAAGCACCGTCGGTTTGCCGGGTTGACCCAGCCACTCCGCGTGGAGGAGAGGGTGGCCCGCGGTCTCGATGATCTCCGCCTGAAGCCCGGCGGCCGTCATCTTGCCGTGCAAGAACTCGGCACACCGCCGAACCTCGCCGCTGTATTCCGGATCGGTCGAGATCGACGGGATCCGCAGGTAGTCCTTGAGCTCTTCCAGATAGGTTTCGCGCTCGTTTTCAATCCGGCCGAGGACGTCCTCGCTCCCTGCGAGGGTCTCGGAGGCCGGGCTTGTAGTCGACATCAGATGGATTCTCCTTTTCCCGGATCCGTCGGCCGAGGCGTCAGTTGACCGGTTCGCCGCCGGGGTCTTTTTCGCCCGGCTCGTCACCGTCGCTCGGGGAGCTTTCCTCGCCGGCACTTTCGGCTTCCTCCACTTGTTCGGCTTCGTCGTCGCGCTCGACGACCTTGGCGAACGCCACCAGGCGATCGTTCTTGCGCAGGTTCATCACCTTCACACCTTGGGTGGAGCGGCCGATCCGGCGGACGCCGTCGACGTTGATGCGGATGAGCTTGCCCCCCTGAGTGATGAGCACGACACCGTCCTCGGGGCGCACCTGCTTGATGCCGACCACCTTGCCGGTCTTCTCGCTGATCTTGAGGTTGATGATGCCCTTGCCGGCACGGGACTGTAGGCGGTACTCCTCCAGGGCCGTGCGTTTGCCGGAGCCGCGCTCCGTGACGGTGAGGATGTCGCCTCCGGCCTCCAGGGTCTCCATGCCGACGACCCGGTCGCCGCTGCGCAACTGGATCCCGCGCACCCCGCGGGTGGCCCGGCTCAAGGGGCGGGCGTCTTTCTCCGAGAAGCGGATCGAGAGACCGTCGGCCGTCGCCAGGAGCACGTCGTGCTCGCCGTCGGAGACCCGGACGTCGAGAAGCCGGTCGTCCTCCTCGACCCTGATGGCGATGATGCCGCCGGCCCGCGGGTTCGAGAACGCCTGGAGCTCGGTTTTCTTGATCTTCCCGTTGACGGTGGCGAAGACGAGGTAGCCCGACTCGAAGCCGCGCACGGCGACGGTGGTCGCGACTTTCTCCTCCGCGGAAAGCTCGAGGAGGTTGACGATCGCCTTGCCGCGCGACGCCGGGCCGAGCTCGGGGATGCGGTGGACTTTCAACCAGTACATCCGGCCGCTCTCGGTGAAGACCAGAACGTAGCTGTGGGCCGAGGCCACGTAGAGGTGCTCGACGAAGTCGCCCTCCTTGGTCTCCATGCCCTTGCGGCCCTTGCCGCCGCGCCCCTGCTCGCGGTAGATCGAGAGCGACGAGCGCTTGACGTAGCCCGATTTCGTGACCGTGATCACCATGTCCTCGTCGGCGATCATGTCCTCGATCGTGATGTCGTGGGTCTCGGCGATGATCTCGGTACGGCGAACGTCGCCGTAGGTCTCCTTGATCTGGAAGAGCTCGCCCCTGATCTCTTCGAGCAGCTGCTGGTCGGAACCGAGGATCGAGCGCAGCCGCTCGATCCTCGCCATGAGCTCCTCGTATTCCGCGACGATCTTTTCTCGCTCCAGGCCCGTCAGGCGCTGGAGGCGCATGTCGAGGATCGCCTGAGCCTGGACGTCGGTGAAGCCGAAGCCCTCCTGGAGACGGTCGCGGGCCTCCTCAGGCGTGGCCGACGAGCGGATCGTGGCGATGATCTCGTCGATCGAGTCGAGCGCTTTCAGGAGGCCTTCGAGGATGTGGGCCCGGTGCTCGGCCTTGGCCAGGTCGTGGCGTACACGGCGGACCACCACGGTCTTGCGGTGGTCGAGGAAGTGCCGCAGGATCTTGAGCAGGCTCAGCACCCGCGGCTGGTTGTCGACGATCGCCACCATGTTGATGCCGAACGTGGTCTGGAGCTTGGTCAGCTTGTAGAGCTGGTTCTGGACGACCTCGGCGATCTCGCCGCGCTTCAATTCCACGACGATCCGGATGCCGTGACGGTCGGATTCGTCGCGCAGGTCGCTGATCCCCTCGATCTTTTTTTCTTTGACGAGCTCGGCGATGCGCTCGACGAGCTTGGCCTTGTTGACCTGGTAGGGGATCTCGACGAAGACGAGCTGCTGGCGCTCCTTGGGGAGCTCCTCGACCTCCGCCTTGCCGCGTACCTGGATCGAGCCGCGGCCGTAGGCGTAGGCCTGGTGGATGCCCTGGATGCCGTGGATGAAACCGCCCGTGGGGAAGTCGGGACCGGGAAGCACCTGGATCATCTCGGCGAGGGTGACCTCGGGCTTCTCGATCAAGAGGACGACGGCGTCGATCACCTCGCTCAAGTTGTGCGGCGGGATGTTGGTCGCCATGCCGACGGCGATGCCGGCACCGCCGTTGACGAGCAGGTTCGGAAAGCGCGTCGGCAAGACGACGGGCTCGCTTTCGGACTCGTCGTAGTTGGGCACCCAGTCGACCGTGTCCTTGTCGATGTCCTCGCGCAGCATCTCCTCCGAGAGCCGGGTAAGCCGGATCTCGGTGTAGCGCATGGCGGCGGGGGAGTCGCCGTCGAGCGAGCCGAAGTTGCCCTGGCCGTCGACCAGCGGATAGCGCATGGAGAAATCCTGGGCCATGCGTACCACCGTGTCGTAGATCGCGCTGTCGCCGTGCGGGTGGTACTTACCCATGACCTCGCCGACGATGCGGGCCGACTTCTTGTACGCCCGTCCGGCCCGGTTGCCGCTCTCCCACATGCCGTAGAGCACCCGGCGGTGCACGGGCTTCAAGCCATCGCGCACGTCGGGCAGCGCCCGGCCGATGATGACGCTCATCGCGTAGTCGAGGTAGCTGCGCTTGAGCTCGTCCTCGATGTCGACCGGCTGGGTTTTCCCGAAGCTGGTGGGTTTCTGCTCGTCGCTCATGGTGGCGGAAATCTTCGTTGGGGAATCGGGACCGAGAGATCCCGATCTCCGGCGGTTTCAGCGGCCGCTTCAGTCTATCAGACGTCGAGGTTCTTGACCTCGAGGGCGTTCTCGACGATGAAGTCGCGACGCGGCTGGACCTGGTCGCCCATCAGGACGGTGAACATGTCGTCTGCCGCGACGGCGTCCTCGATGCGGACCTGGAGGAGGATGCGCTTCTCCGGGTCCATGGTGGTCTCCCAGAGCTGGTCGGCGTTCATCTCGCCCAGGCCCTTGTAGCGCTGGATCGTGATGCCTTTCTTGGCGCCGCCGTAGAGCCGCTCCAGGACCCCGTCGAGGGAGGCGTACTCGCTCGTCTCGTCGTCGCTCGAAAGCCGAAAGCTCGTGCAGGCGAGGGCCTCCAGGCCGTGGTGGTTGCGCCCCAGCGCCCGATACTCGACGCTGGTCAGGAGATCCCAGTCGAAGCGCACCTGGCGGTCGACGCCGTCGCGGCGGCTGCGGAAGACGATCGACGCCGTGGCGTGCTCCTCGTCCTCGCCGATCGTCACCTCGTGGAAACCGGAGGCCTCGACGACCCGGGCCACCTCTTCGATCTTGGCCGAGTCGCGCAGGTCCTCCTTGTCGCGGAGGCCGTGTAGCAGCGCGATGCGGAGCGCCTCGGCGGGGGCGCCGCGCGAGACCAGGCGGCCCATGTTCTCGCGGAAGCGCTCGACGTGCTCCAGGAAGTTGCCGAGCGCCGGTCCGGTGAGCGCCGGGCTGGTGTTCTCGCCGAGCTCCAGGTTCCAGTGGTTGCGGATGCGCTCGATCAGGTAGCCCTGGTACTCGCTGTCGTCTTTCAAGTAGATCGACCGCTTCCCCTGGGCGACCTTGTAAAGGGGCGGCTGGGCGATGTAGAGGTGGCCGCGTTCGACGATCTCCAGCATCTGGCGAAAGAAAAACGTCAGGATGAGCGTCCGGATGTGGGAGCCGTCGATGTCGGCGTCGCACATGATGATGAGCTTGTGGTAGCGGAGCCGGGAGACGTCGAAGTCCTCGCGGCCGATGCCGGTGCCGAGGGCCGTGATGATCGTCCTGATCTCCTCGGAGGAGAGCATCTTGTCAAAACGCGCCTTCTCGACGTTTAGGATCTTGCCCTTCAAAGGCAGGATCGCCTGGAAACGGCGGTCGCGTCCCTGCTTGGCCGAGCCGCCCGCCGAGTCGCCCTCGACCAGGAAGAGCTCCGCCCGCTCCGGATCACGCTCCGAGCAGTCGGCGAGCTTGCCCGGCAAGTTCGACGACTCCAGGACCCCCTTGCGGCGGGTGAGCTCCCGGGCCTTGCGCGCCGCTTCGCGGGCCCGCGCCGCATCAATGCACTTCTCGACGATGCGCTTCGCGATCTTCGGGTTCTCTTCAAAAAACTCCGAGAGCTTGTCGTTCAGGACCTGCTCGACCCAGCCCTTGACCTCGGAGGAGACGAGCTTGTCCTTGGTCTGCGCCGAGAACTTGGGATCCCGGATGCGCACCGAGACGACCGCGGTCATACCTTCGCGGACGTCGTCGCCGGTCAGGTTCTCCTTCAGGTCCTTGGTGAGCTGGTTGCGCGCCGCGTAGGTGTTGATCGTGCGGGTCAAGGCGGCGCGAAAGCCGGCCAGGTGGGTGCCGCCGTCGCGGTTGTTGATCGTGTTGGTGAAGCAGTAGGTGTTTTCCTGGTAGCCGTCGGTCCATTGCAGCGCGATCTCTATCTGCTCGGCGCCCTCGCCGTCGTCGCGGACGTCCTCGAGGTAGATCGGCTCCGGGTGGAGCGGCGTCTTGTTGCGGGCCAGGTGCTCGACGAAGCCCCGAATGCCCCCCTCGTACTGGAAGTTGGTGGTGCGCTCGGTGCGCTCGTCGCTCAAGCGGACGTGGACGCCGCAGTTCAAGAACGACAGCTCGCGCAGGCGCTGGGCCAGGGTGTCGTACTGGAACTCCAGGACCGAGAACATCTCGGGATCGGGGATGAAGCGGATCTTGGTCCCGGTCCGGCCCGAGCGGCCGAGCGGCTTGATCGGCTCCTCGGGGACGCCGCGGTGGTAGACCTGGTACCAGACCCGCCCGGCGCGGCGGATCTCGAGCTCCAGGGTCTCGGAGAGGGCGTTGACCACCGAGACGCCGACGCCGTGGAGCCCCCCCGACACCTTGTAGACGTTCGAGTCGAACTTGCCACCCGAATGGAGCTCGGTCATGATGACCTCGGCCGCCGAGCGCTGCTCGCTCTCGTGGAAGTCGACCGGGATGCCGCGGCCGTCGTCCTCGACGGTAACCGAGTTGTCGCTGTGGATCGTGACCTCGATGAGCGCGGAAAAGCCGGCCTGGGCCTCGTCGATAGAGTTGTCGACGAGCTCGAAGACCATGTGGTGCAGGCCGGAGGCGTCGTCGGTGTCGCCGATGTACATGCCGGGCCGCTTGCGCACCGCCTCAAGGCCCTTCAGGACCTTGATGCTGTCGGCCATGTAGTCGGTGCCGGAGGCGCCTTCCAGGGGCTCGGTCACCTCGTCTTCAAGGTGTGCGTCGTCGGACAAGAGATCCCTCTCCGTAGTTTCGTCCATGTTCTTCGTCTTGGCCTGGGGGATAAAGAGATCGAGCCCTGGCGGGAGAAATACTATCACAATCCCGAAACGTTGATCCGTCCGGAATCGCAGCACAGACGACGTCCTTCGACGGCGTCCCACACGGCGGGACGGTTCGAGGAGGCGAGAAGCTGGCCGGCGCCGCCCAGGCCCCGCCAGAGCGCCTCGAGACGCTGCGGATCGAGCTCGGCGTCGGCGTCGTCGAGGAGGAACGTCGGCTCGGAGCCACTTTTCCTCAGGGTCTCGCCGTGGGCCGCCGCCAGGGCGAGGCCCAGGGCCTTGCGCTCGCCGGCGGAGGCCACCCGGCGGACCTCGTGGCCGTTCCAGAGAATGCGGAGATCGTCGCGGTGGGGCCCGACGAGGGGCTGGCCCAACTGCACCTCGCGGGGAACGGCGGCCGCGAGATCCTCGTAGATCGCCGCGGCTCCGTCGCGGCCCGAGCGCGGCGAGCACCGGTAGTCAAGCGTTATTTCCGCCATGTCCAGGCGGCAGGCTTCGAGGATCTCGCCGAGCGAGCGCGAGAGCTCCTCAACGTAGGCATGACGGAGCTCGACGAGCTCCGCAGCCGCGCCGGCCAGGACGACGTTCCAGCTCTCGAGCTCGGCGTCGCGGCGGCGGCCCTCGCCGGCCTGGAGGAGCCGGCGCTTTTCCTGGAGAGCCCGGCGATAGCGGGAGAGGACCTCGATCGCGCTGGCCCGGCGCCCCAACACACCGCGGTCCAGGAAGCGTCGGCGCTCGGCCGGCGCCCCGATCAGGACCTCGACGTCGGCGGCCGTCCAGGCGACGACCGGCAGCGTCGCCAGGTGCTCGGCAAGCGAGGTGCGGTCGGCGTTCTTCTTCCGCCAGCGCTCGCCGGCGTCGAAACCGAGCTCCAGGCGGCTCCGAGTCTCGGTCTCCACCACCTCGCCGGCGAGGTAGAAAGATCGCGTCTCGTGGCGGCAGCAGTCGGCGAGGCGCGAGGTGCGGAAGCTCCGCGTCGTCGCGAGCAGGTAGATCGCCTCCAGGAGGCTCGTCTTGCCGGCGCCGTTCTTGCCCAGGATCAGGTGGAACCCGCCGTCGAGCTCCAGCTCCAGGGGCTCCAGGTTGCGAAAGCCGCGGGCTTCGAGACGTCTCAGCACCGCCTACAGCCGGATCGGCATGATGACGCAGACGTAGCGCTTGTCCTTCCCGCCGACGGGGTAGGCGACGCACTGCGAGTTCTCGTCCTTGAGCTCCAGGCGCACCTGCTCGGTGTCGGGGGTCGAGGAAAGAAACTGGCCCAGGTAGTCGGGATTGACCCCGAGGGCGATGTCAACCCCCTCGTAGTCGCACGTCACCTCTTCGGTCGCCTCACCGAGGTCGGGATTGGTGGCCGAGAAGACCATCTGGCCCGGCTGCAGCTCCAACTTGATCGCCCGCGAGCGGTCGCCGGTGAGTAGGCTCACGCGTTGGATCACGCCGGCGAGGAGCTTGCGGTCGAGGATCACGTGCTTGTCGTTGTCTTTCGAGATCACCCGTTCGTAGTCAGGAAAGGTCCCTTCGAGGATCCGGCAGATCAGCCGGCGCTCGCCGAGGGTGAAAGAGAGGTGGTGCTCGCTGCGGCGGAACTCCAGGTCGAGCTCGCTCTCGAAACGCATGAGCTCCTGGAGGGCTTTGCGCGGCACGAGCACACCCTCGGCCGCCTGGATGCCCTCGGCCTCCGCCTCGACGAGCGCCAGCCGGTGACCGTCGGTGGCGACCAGAGCCAGGGTATCAACCTGTTGTTGCAGGAGAGCCCCCGAGAGCTGGAACCGAGACTCCTCGGACGAGATGGCGTAGAAGACCTTGCCGATCATGCTGCGGAAGGTCTTGAAAGGCAACTGCACGCTCTCCTCGTCGCCGAGCGTCGGCAGGGTGGGGAAGTCTTCCGCCGGCAGCCCGCGGACCTTGAAGCGGGACTTGCCGACCAGGATGGTCAGGACCCCTTCCGCCTCGATGCGAAACGTGACCTCCTCGCCCTCCGAGGCGCGGATGATCTCCAGGAGCTTCTTGGCCTGGATGGCGATGGCACCTTCTTCCTGGAGCTCTCCCTCGCAGGAGGAGGTGAGCGAGACCTCGAGGTCGGTGGCGGCGATCTCCAGGCGCTCGTCGGCAGCGCGCAGCAGGAGGTGCGAGAGCACCGGGATCGTGGTCCGGCGCTCGACGATGCCTTGCATGGGAACGAGCTCGTTTAGGAGCTCGACACGATTCAAACGGATCTCCATCGGTGACTCCTCATTCTATAGAGAGGGAAATTATCACAAGATAGTAGAGACTCACCGTAGACGCTGCGGAATTCCGGAAAGTCGGCTAAGTCCATATCCGTCAGCAACTTAGCTCTCCACGGTGGCTGTGGACGGGGTGTGGAAGGCTGTGGAGGGATTGTGGAGAAGGCGAGTTGGGCCGATTTCTCCGCAATCCCTCCGCAGCCGCTCCACAGCTTCCTCAGCAGCCTTCCCCGCAGCTTTTCCACAGGTCCACAGGTCCCGCATCTCCGGCGCCGCGGCCGTCCGAGCTCGGAAAGACGATTTTCGCCGCCTTTACGCCCTGGTGCTCGGCGAGGAAACGCGATAAAATCTCTCGCCTTGTCGCGATCGAAGCGACGCTCCATGACGCCATGACCCAAAATCTCTTTCCGGGCGGAATCGACGACAATGACCTCGCCCGGATCATGGGTTTTCCGCAATCTGCGGAAATCCTGTGGAATTCCTGCGGGGATTCTCGATGAAGAAGCTCCGCTGGGCGAACCTTCGCCGGCAGCTTGAGATCGAGCTCGATCCCGAAGAGTTCGTCACCTGGTTCGAGCCCCTCGTGGTGCACTCGGACGACGCGCGCCGGCTGGTGCTGAAAGCACCCAACGAGCACTTCGTCCACACCCTGGAGCAGAGCTACCGAGAGACGATCGACCGCTGCCTGGCGACGATTGAGGAGAACGGCCTCGAGGTGCTCTTCACGGTCGACTCCTCGACGAGCGAGCCGGCGGCGCCGGCGGCGGCGACCCGGCGCTTCGATCCGCGCTACAGCTTCGAGACCTTCGTCGTCGGCGCGTCGAACCAGTTCGCCCACGCCGCCGCCCTGGCGGTGGGCGAGAGCCGTCCCCACAGCTACAACCCGCTCTTCCTCTACGGCGGGGTCGGGTTGGGCAAGACCCACCTGATGCACGCCATCGGCGCCCGCATCCAGGAGCGGAGCCCCGAGCTCCGGCTCACCTACCTGCCTGCCGAGCAGTTCGTCAACGAGCTCATCAACTCGATCCGCTTCGACCGGATGCCGGCGTTTCGCGACCGCTACCGGACGATCGACGTTCTCTTGATCGACGACATCCAGTTCATCGCCAACAAGGAGAGGACCCAGGAGGAGTTTTTCCACACCTTCAACGCCCTCTACACGAGCCAGAAGCAGATCATCATCTCCTCGGACTCCCCGCCGCGCAACATCCCGACCCTGGAGGAGCGGCTGCGGAGCCGTTTCGAGTGGGGCCTCATTGCCGATATCCAGCCGCCGGAGCTCGAGACCAAGGTGGCGATCCTGCGGCGCAAGGCGGAGATCGCGGGGATCGACCTGCCCGACGACGTGGCTCTCTTCATCGCCGACCAGGTCAAGACCAACATCCGCGAGCTCGAGGGGCTCTTGAACCGGGTGGCCGCCTACGTCTCGCTCACCGGCCGGGCGCTCTCCCTAGAGCTCGCCAAGGACAACCTGCGCGACGTCCTACCGCCGGAGGGCCAGCGGATCACCGCCGCCGACATCATCAAGCTCGTCGCCCGCCACTACGGGCTCAAGGTCTCCGAGATCAAGAGCCGCAACAATTCCAAGCACATCGCCTTCCCCCGCCAGGTGGCCATGTACCTGTGCAAGAAGCTGACCGACCTCTCCTACCCCGACATCGGCAAGAACTTCAACGACAAGCACCACTCGACCGTCATGTACTCGGTGGAAAAAATCGAGAAGCTCCGCGGCAAGGAGTCCCCCATCGACCGCCAGGTCCAGGCCTTCGTCGACCACTTCAGCTAGCTCGATCAACCTGGCATGGATTGACTGTAAGGCTCATGGCGAAGGCTCCGAAGAAGGGTCCTACCCAGCTTCTGCTGCGCTGGTACGACGAACGCCGCCGGGACCTGCCTTGGCGGCGGACGGCGGACCCCTACGGCATCTGGGTCTCGGAGATCATGCTGCAGCAGACCCGGGTCGACACGGTCATCCCCTATTACGAGGCTTTCATGGCGCGTTTCCCGAGCGTCGAATCGCTGGCGGCGGCACACGTCGACGAGGTCCTGGCTCTGTGGTCGGGCCTCGGCTACTACCGGCGGGCGCGTCAGCTCCACCGGGCGGCGCAGGTCGCGGCTTCCTCAGGAGGACTACCCACGAGCTCGACGGAGCTTCAAGAGCTTCCCGGGATCGGTCCCTACACCGCGGCGGCGGTGGCGTCGATCGCCTTCGGCGAGGTGGTGGCGGTCCTCGACGGCAACGTCGAGCGTCTGCTCTGCCGTCACCTCGCCCTCGCCGAGGACGCGAAGAAAAGCTCCGTACGCCGTCGTCTGCAAGCCTACGCAGCGGAGCTCCTCGACCCGCGCCGACCCGGCGACTCCAACCAGGCCTTGATGGAGCTCGGGGCGACGGTCTGTGTGCCGCGGAGCCCGCGGTGTAGCTCGTGCCCCCTGGGGCGCGGTTGCCGTGGGCGGCGAAGCGGCGACCCGGAGCGTTATCCGGCGCCGCGTCGGCGTCGCGAGGTGGAGCGTCTCGTCTGGACGGTGGCCTTCGTCGAGAGGCGTGGGCGGGTGCTTTTCTTCCGCCGCCCGGAGGGGATCGAGCTGATGGCCGGTCTCTGGGAGCTCCCCAACGTGGAAGAAGGAGCGAGCTCGGTGGAGGAGGCGCTCTCGGCCACCTACGGCGGCGGCTGGCGCCTTGGCGGGGAGGTGGCGACAGTATGGCACGCCGTCACCTTTCGGTCGATCACGCTGCGCGTCCATCGTGGCGACTTCGTTGCGGGGTCAGGTGTCGCCGGGTCGGCGGCCGCCGGATCGCCGGCCGCCGAGGGGCGCGAGGCCGCCTGGCTGCGCCGCGCCGAGCACCCGGGCTACGCGATCTCGTCGATGTTCGAGAAGGTGTTCCAGAAGCTCTCGTAGGGCTCTCAGACGTCCGGAACGTCGAGCGAGGAGCCCGAGCCGCCCGCAAAGATGAACCACCCGACGAGCTTGTCGTCGACCTCGCGCAGGCGCTTGGCGACCAGGCCGCAGAGGATCTCGAGCAGCCGGATCGAGGAAACTTTCTTCATGTCGAGGATCCTCTCGAGGACCTCCGACGGGATGGCGAGGACCACGGCTCCTTTGTCGTCGGCCTTGGCGTCGGCAGAGCGCGGCTGGTTGTCGATCAAGGCCATCTCGCCGAAGTAGTCGCCGCGCTCGATGAAGCCCAGGGCCTCCTCGCCGGCGCCGACGATGTTTTTCGAGATCATCACCCGGCCGTCGAGGACGACGTAGAGGTGCTCGCCCTTCTCGCCCTCGCGAAAGAGCACCTCGCCGCCGGCGAGACGCCGCTCCTTCGACAGGGTGGAGAGGAAGTTGATCTCCAGCGGCGAGAGCTTCTGCTCCTGGAAGAGGTCTTTCTTGGCGGCGATACCGACCCGGAATTCCGCCGTCCCCTCCTCGGCCGCCGTCCCTTTGGCGGGCGGCGCGCTCTCGGTGGAGAAGAAGTGGGCGAGGTGCTCGTTGGTCTTGCGGAGCTTCGCCGACAGGCTCTTCCAGAAGGTCCAGTAGAGGGCGAGGGTGAAGCGCTGGTCTTTCTCCAGGGCCTGGAGGGCGACCGAGTTGAGCGGCAGGATCGCCGTCGTTTCGACGACGAGCGCGTCGCCCGAGCGGGCGCTGTGGTCGACGAAGCTCGTCTCGCCGAACATGTCACCCTCGCCGAGGTCGGCCAGCTTGTAGACGCCGTAGGGAGTGTCGCGCTGGATGCGGATCGTACCTCGCTCGATGACGTAGGCGTCGTGGGTCAGGTCGCCCTCCTTGATGACGAGCGTCCCCTCGGGGTAGCGCACGAGGGACGTACAGCGGGCGAGCTGCTCGATCTGCTCGTCCGAGAAGTGTTCGAAGAGCTCCGAGGAGCGCAGGCGTTCGATCGGTTCCACAACGCATCTATTGTAGTACGTCGAGGCCGGGATTGTCAGAGGAGCTCCGGTGAGTCCGGGCCGTCGCCGGTCTCGACGCTGGTTTCGCCAGTGCATCGCCGCCGTGACCGGCTGAGATCAGAGGAGCTCCAACTGGGCCGGAGCCAGCCGCTCCCAGATCCGCTCCTCGATGTAGCCCACCCAGTCGTCGCGCTCCCGGTCCCGCAGCTCCAGGAAGTCGAGGCCACGGCGGGCCATCTCCTCCATCAGCCGTTCCTCGACCGCGCGCTGGAACGACGGATCCGTCGAGCGCATCCCGTCGGGACGCGGGTCGTGGACGATCGGCACGTGGATCAGGACGTCGTAGGTCGCCGTCCAAGAGGAGATGAGCTCCTCCAGGGCTTTCTGGCGGCCGGCGGAAAGCAGGAGGTAGACGTAGTTGTCGAGCACGCTCCGGTCGCAGATCACCACCGGATAGCGCTCGGCGGCGACCAGCTCCTCGGCGATCTGAGTGTGGAGGATCCACGACTGCGCCGCCAAAGTCGTGCCGCGGTTGATCGGCAACGGACAGCGGCGCGCCACCTCGCCGACGATGTCGAGCGAGACGTCGCGGGCCTTGAGCCGCGCCGCGAGCCCGTAGCAGAGCGTCGTCTTGCCGACGCCGTGGGTACCGATGAAGGCGACTTTGAGGTCGTTTTGAGGCATGTCGTAGAGCTGACCGTCAGGCTTCGGGTGCGTGTATGATGGCTCGCCGACGGCCGATCGCCGTCGAGGTCCCTCACTCTACGCCACCTGCCGCCGTCGATGGACAGCTCTCTCCAGCAACTCCTGGCCTGGCTCCAGAGCCTCCCTCCGGAGGCGATCTGGCCGCTCCTGCTGGTCGGCTGCTTCAGCTCGGTGCTGGTGATGGAACGTCTCTTCGGGGAAGCGGGCCTCTACGCTTACGTCGTGCTCGCGATCCTCGCCGCCAACGTCCAGGTATTGAAGGCGGTCCAGTTCTCGGTCTACTCGGAGCCCGTGGCCCTCGGCACGGTGACTTTTTCCTCCACCTACCTCGCCACGGACATCCTGGCGGAGCGATACGGCGCCCGCTCGGCCAGGAAGGCCGTCCTCCTCGGTTTCGTCTCGTACCTGGTCTTCACCGTCCTGATGGTCCTGACCATCGGCTTCAGGCCCTTGACCCCGGAGCAGGCCGGCGAAGAGATGGCCTGGGCTCTTGAGAACCACGAGCACATCTCGGCGCTCTTCATCCATTCGCCGGCGCTTTTCGCGGCCGGGATGATCGCCTACCTCACGAGCCAGCTTCACGACGTGTGGCTTTTTGAGCGTCTGAAAAAGGCCATGAAAGGCCGCTATCTGTGGCTGCGAAACAACCTCTCGACCGCGATCTCTGCGCTGATCGACAACCTCGTCTTCTCGATCCTGGCCTGGATCGTCTTCGCTCCCGAGCCGCTAGCGTGGGAGACGGTGCTCTGGGTCTACGTCCTGGGGACCTACGCTCTGCGGCTCCTGGTCGCCGTCCTCGACACCCCGTTCATCTACCTCGCCGGTGTGAGGAGAGCGCGGTGAGCGGCACCCTGAAGCTGGAGTACCCCGGATTCGGTTTCCGGCTGCTCGCCGAGCGCCCCGACGAGAGGGCGCGCCTGGGGGTGATCACCACCCCGCACGGGGAGATCGAGACCCCGGCCTTCATCTTCTGCGCCACCAAGGGCACCATCAAGGCGGCCCTGATGGAAGAGCTCGAGCGCGTTCGGGTGCAGGTGATCTTGTCGAACACCTACCACCTGATGTTGCGTCCGGGCGGCGAGCTCGTCGATCGCCTGGGAGGCCTCCATGGCTTCACCGGCTGGAAGGGCCCGATGCTCACCGACAGCGGCGGCTTCCAGGTCTTCTGCCTCGGCCACGGCTCGGTGGCCGACGAGATCAAGGGCCGGCGCTGCGGCGGCAAGGAGAAGACGCTGCTGAAGATCGACGAAGAGGGCGCCGTCTTCCGCTCCTATCTCGACGGCAGCCGGCAAGTGCTCACTCCCGAGCGCTCCGTCCGGATCCAGCGCCAGCTGGGTGCGGACCTCATCGTCAGCTTCGACGAGTGCACCCCCTTCCACGTCGAGCGCGGCTACACCGAGCGCTCGATGGAGAGGACTCACCGCTGGGCCGAGCGCTGCCTCGCCGAATTCGAGCGCTCCCACGACGGCCGGCAGGCGCTTTACGGCGTCGTCCAGGGGGGCGTTTACGAAGACCTGCGGGCTCGGTCTTCGGAATTTGTCGCGTCGCGTCCTTTTTTCGGCCAGGCGATCGGCGGGTCGCTTGGCGGTGAGAAGTCCCAGATGTACGAGGTGGTCGACTACGCTCTTGCCGGCTTGCGGCGCGACCGGCCGGTCCATTTGCTGGGCATCGGCGGAGTCGACGACGTCTGGGAGGGCGTCGGCCGTGGCGTCGACACGTTTGACTGCGTCGCGCCGACCCGGATGGCCCGCCACGGCTGGGCCCTCGCCCGCCAGCGTCCGTGGCGCATCAACCTGCGCAACGCCCGCTTCCGCGACGACGGCTCGCCGCTGCGCGAGGGCTGCCTGTGCCCGACCTGCCGGCGGCACTCCCGCGCCTACGTCCACTACCTCTTGAAGACCGAACCGATGGCCGCCATGCGCCTGCTGACGGTCTGCAACGTCTCCTTCATGACCGAGCTCATGAAGGTGATTCGCGACGCCCTGGCCGCGGGACGCTTCAGCGAGGCGAAGAGGGCTTGGTTGGACGAGTGAGAGCGCCTCTCCCCGGCAAGGACGGCGGGCCAAGGCGCAGAAGGGCCGCTTCCATGCTAGAATCTCCCCGGAGGTCACCGATGCCCGTCCTTGCCTTCGACACTCACGCCTACGTCAAGAAGCTCCGCGATGCTGGGGTCCCGGAGCAGCAGGCCGAGGTCCAGGTCGAGGCGATCGCTGCGCTCATCGAAGAGCGGATGGCGACGAAGAAGGACTTGGAGGATCTCAAGCGTGAGCTCAAGGCGCTCGAAGGGGAGCTCAAGCGCGAGCTCAAGGAGCTCGACGTCAAGCTCGAGCGTGAGCTCAAGGCGCTCGAAGTCGAGCTCAAGCGCGACATCGCCGAAGTCCGACGCGACATCAAAGAGCTGGAGATGCGCCTCATGATCCGCCTCGGCGGCCTCTTCTTCCTCGCCGTCGGCGCTCTCGCCGCCTTGATCAAGCTGCTCTGAGCCTTGGCTTCTCGCCACCGTGGATCTTGTCTCTTGGCGTCGGGCGTGAGTGCTGGGAGCGCGGGCGTCCCGCCCGCCTTCGTGGCCCGAGGCAGGGGCGTCGTCAATAGTAGATCGTCCGGGTCAGGTGGCTCGGCCGTGAGGTATAGGGAGGCTCCTGCCCCCGGTTCCAGAGGAAGTAGTCGAGCCGCATGGCCGAGAGCCGGCGACCGTGTCGCCGAAGCTCTGCCAGCAGGAGCTCGCAGGCGTGGAGGGCCACGGCGCGAATCTCGACTTCCTCGGCGCTGCCCGCGGCAAGGACCTCCCCGGCGTCGACGCGCTCGGCGAGCGATGGCGAGTATTCGAGGACACGGTCGACGCGCAGCACGTGCGGGACGGTGCAGTCGGCGAAGATGGTCAACCGCTCGAGGTCGCCGAAGCTTCCTTCGCCGAGGGCAAGCGACAAGTCGGCCGCGCTCAACTGGGCGCGTTTCAAGAGCGGTACCTCGAAGCCCTTGTAGAGCGCCACGTCCCGGAAGCTCGGGAGCTCGGCGAGCTCCTCCACCAGCCGTTCGGCCGAGCCTTCGGCGGCGGCCGGCAGAGCGGCGAAGCTCCCGCCGAAGCGCTCTTTCAGGAGCTCCCCCAACTCGTTCAAGCTCTTCGCGAAGCTCGCCATGAGCTCCCCGGCGGGGCCGTCCGAGCCCTGTCCGAAGATCCGTGCGCAGTCCCCTCGCTTGAGCGCGGCCAGGTCGTCCGCGCCCAGGGGTCCCCGTGTCAGGTAGCAATGGCGGAGCGCGGCGGCGACGGCGAAGTATCCCGTGCGCCCCGCGAAGGGACGCAGGTACGGAAAGAAACCGGATCCGAAGTTGACGGCGTCGAGGGTGAGGAGAAAGGCGACGGTCTCCTCGCCGTGGCCGAGATGGTGGGTCTCGGCGTCGAGCTCCGGCACCCTCATGGGGAAACGCTCCAGCGACGCCGCCAGGTCGCCGAGGCGGGAACGGACGACGCGCACGTGATCGGCCTGCTCGGAGACTTGCCTGGCGGCGGTGCGAAGGCGATCGAGCAGACGCGTCATGGAAAGCTTCGCCGGCCGGCGAGCGAACGGCCGAGGGTCACCTCGTCGGTGAACTCGATGTCGCCCCCCACCGGCATGCCGAAAGCGAGACGGGTGACTTGGAGCTCTCGGGGTTTCAAAAGGCGAGCCAGGTAGAGGGCCGTCGCCTCTCCCTCGACGTTGGGGTTGGTCGCCAGGACGACTTCCTCGACGCCGTCGAGGCGCTTCAAGAGGCCGTCGATCGCGAGCTGGTCGGGGCCGATGCCGCGCTGCGGAGAGAGCGCTCCCAGGAGCACGTGGTAAAGGCCCCGGTACTCGAGCGTACGCTCGATGGGCTGGATGTTGAAGGGCTCCTCGACGACGCAGATCTGCGTGCGGTCGCGCTGCGGGTCGCCGCAGATCGAGCAGGGGTCCTCGGCGGTGATCGAGTTGCAGAGCCGGCAGTGGAAGAGCTTGTCCTTGACGTCGAGCACGGCACGCGCCAGCTCCGCGGCCTCGCCGCGCGGCACACGCAGGAGGTGGTGCGCCAGCCGGGTGGCCGTCTTGGGGCCGATCCCCGGCAGACGCGAGAGCTCCCCGACCAGGCGGGCGAGAGGGTCGGACATCTTTCGGTCGCCAACGGTCCTAGAGGAGGCTCGGCATGTTGACGGCCATCGAGCCGAGCTTCTCGCGCAGGGTTTCTTCCATCTTGCGCGCGGCTTCGTTGACCGCTGCCAGCACCAGGTCCTCGAGCATGCCGAGGTCGTCGGGGTCGACGGCCTCGGGGTCGATCTTGATCGACACGAGCTGGCGGTGGCCGTCGATCTTCACCGTCACCATGCCGCCGCCGACGCTCGCGTCGGCAAAAGTCTCGCCGAGCTCGCGCTGCATCTTGTCCTGCATCTCCTGGGCCTGCTTGAGGAGCTTGCGCATGTTCATCTCTCATTTCTCCTGGCTGTCGCCCCCGGCGGCGCGCGCCGGAGTGGGATTGACTCTCTGGATGGTGGCGCCGAAGATGTCGAGGGCGGCTTGGACCGTGTGGTTGTCTTCGGCTTCCTTGCGGCCCTCGTCTGCAGTCGCCCTGGCGGCCTTCTGACTCGGCTCGGCCTCGGCCTTGCGGCGGCGGATCTCGTAGCTTGAGCCCTCGCCCAGGGCCTCCGCCAGGGCCTCTCGGAGAATCTGGTCGTTGCGCTCCAGGGCTTTGCGGAAGTGGGTGTCGTCGTCCTGGAGGTGGATGACGAGGGTCTTTTCCTCCAGGGTGAGCAACTTGTCGCGGACGTGGGCCGCGAGCGGCGGTTTGCGGGTGCTCAGGATCTCCTTGAAGCGGTCGAGGGCGTCGCCGCTCGTGTCCGCCGGCGCTTCGTCGGCCTCGACGGCCGTCGGCTCGCTCGCCGCGGGTTCGGGGGGCGGTGGCTCGGCCGGCGGTGCCGAGCGGTCCGGAGCCTCCCCCGCGTCTCTCGGCGCGGGTGGCGGTGGCGTCGCGCTCGGCCTGGCTGCGGGAGCGCTCGGCCTGCGGGTGCCGGGCGCCCGCCGGAGCTCGGCGGGGACCTCGGCGACGGCGCGGCCGGAGAGGAGGTCCTCGACCCGGGTGACCTTGGGGAGCTCCGCGGCCCGCAGCCAGGCGATCTCGAGCGCCAGGAGCGGGAACTCGCTGCGCCGTACGACGACCTCGCTTTGGAGCAGCAGGTGGCTCAGCTGCAACAGGCTCTCGTAGCCGGTCCCGTCGAGCAGGGCGGCCAGCGCCTCCGCCTCTTCCAGAGGAAGGTCGATCGACTCGACCTTGCCGCCGAGCGAGAGGTGGACCGCGTCGCGCACGTAGGCGAGGAACTGGCTGTAGACGTGGTGCGGGTCCCAGCCGCTCTCCTCGATCTCCCGCACGACGGCGGTGACCTCGGCGGGATCGGCGCCGAGGACGGCGGCGAGGAGGCGGCGGAAGACGGCGGCGTCGAGCCCGCCGAGGAGCCGGCTCGCGTCCTGGTCGCTGATCGAGCCGCCGCCAAACGTGGCGAGTTGGTCGAGAAGCGCCACCGAGTCGCGCACGCTTCCCTCGCCGGCGCGGGCGATCATCCTGAGCGCCGGCTCGCTCACCTCGATCGACTCCGCGTCGGCGAGCTTTCGCAGGTGCCCCGCCAGCACCGGCGAAGGCACTCGGCGGAACCGGAACTCCTGGCAACGCGAGAGGATCGTCGCCGGCACGGCGTCGATCTCCGTCGTGGCGAAGATGAAGACGAGGTGCGCCGGCGGCTCCTCGACGATCTTCAAGAGGGCGTCGAAGGCCTGGCGCGAGAGGCGGTGGACCTCGTCGAGGACCACGACCTTGTAGGGGTCGCGCGCCGTGCCGTAGCGCAGGCTCTCGGTGAGCTCGCGCACCTGCTCGACTTTCGAGTAGGTGGCGGCGTCGATTTCGAGCACGTCGAGGTCCGCGCCGGAGGTGATCTGGCGGCAGGTCTGGCACTCGTTGCAGGGGTCGGCGCCGGCGCGGCCGTCCGATCCGGGTTCCCGCTCGCAGTTGAGCGCCTTGGCGAAGACTCGCGCCGCGGTGGTCTTGCCCACCCCGCGGATGCCCGAGAAGAGGTAGGCCTGGGCGATGCGCTTCTCCTGGAGCGCGTTGCGCAACGCCGTCGTGATCGGCTCCTGGCCGACGAGGCTCTCGAAGTCCTGCGGGCGCCACTTGCGGGCGAGTACCTGGTAGGTCATGGGCGAGGGAGTCGCGAACCTTCGAAACGATGTGGCGGCCCAAGCCGAGCGGGGCTGGGACCGGCCCGTTCGGCGCCTAGCGGCCTATGAAGGGTTCCGGCTGCTCTGCGGCACCCGGCGCGAGTACCTTATCGCTGCTCCCTTCCGGGCCTGACGAGGTTCGGTATCGTCCAGTGCACAGGACCCGAACCCTTCACAGACCGCTCTGCGCGGTTCGCCATCGTATGGGGGCCGAGCGGATTTGTAAAGCGCGGCGCCTCGCGGCCTCGCGGGTACGCAGGGGCGCAAGAGAACGCGTTTTCTGGCGGAGAGGGTGGGATTCGAACCCACGGACCGCTTGCACGGTCAACGGTTTTCGAGACCGCCCCGTTCGACCACTCCGGCACCTCTCCAAGGTCGCGAAAAGAGAATCTGGCGGAGAGGGAGGGATTCGAACCCTCGGTAGGGTTTCCCCTACACACGCTTTCCAGGCGTGCTCCTTCAGCCACTCGGACACCTCTCCATTTCGCGTGTTCTCTCAAAGATCTGAGCCGCCGTCTTCCTGGTGGAAAATGGGGGCTCGGGCGTGGCGCAAGGCCACGAAGAAGTCTTTTAGCAGACGCGAGCAGGTTTGTTCAAGCACGGAGTGGGTCACGACCAGGCGATGATTGAGCCGCGGGTCGCGGACGAGATCCCCCAGGGAGCCGCAAAAACCCGCCTTCGGATCGCGGGCGCCGTAGACCAGGCGCTCGATGCGGGCGTTGACCAGGGCGCCGGCGCACATGGCGCAGGGCTCGAGGGTGACGTAGAGGGTCGCGCCTTCGAGACGCCAGCCGCCGACGGCGCGTGCCGCGTCGCGGATCGCCAGGACCTCGGCGTGGGCGAGCGGGTCGCCCGCGCTCTCGCGGCGGTTTCCGGCGCGGGCGATCACCTCGCCCTCCAGGACGACGACGGCGCCGACCGGGACCTCGCCCGCGTCGCCGGCGCGGCGCGCTGCGGCGATCGCCTCGGCCATGAAGCGCTCGTCCTCGGGGAGCGGTGAAGAGTTGGCGGGTTCGGTCTCCATCGGGGTCATGGCGCGCGGCCGTGCGCGCCCCAACACCTATCACATGGATCCTCGCGGCGGCGAGGACCACGGCCCGGGCTTCCTCGCGGCCTGGCCGAGGACCAGTCCGCGGGCTCGGAGGCCGCGATCCAAAGTGGATTTCGCGTTCCGGGCGGCTCGGAGGCCACGATCCAGAATGGATTTCGCGTTCCGGGCGGCTCGGAGGCCGCGATCCAAAATGG
>CBDUYN010000027.1:0-73524 GCA_965371445.1 uncultured bacterium
GCTACGGCACCGACGCCTTGCTCCACGGCTACGGCTTCCGCTTCGACGAGGTGACCGTCACCGATGTCTCCTCGCTGGGTCCGGACGGCCAGAGCGACTCCTGCACCGGCGGCGACTGCACCGGCGACGAGCAGTGCGACGACGGCCTCTTCTGCAACGGCGCCGAGACCTGCAACCTCGGCACCGGCAACTGCGAGGCGGGGACCGCTCCCAACTGCGACGACGGCGTCAGCTGCACCGACGACTCGTGCAACGAGGGCACCGACTCGTGCGACAACGTGACCAACGACGCCAACTGCGACAACGGCCTCTTCTGCGACGGCGCGGAGACCTGCTCCGCGACGCTCGACTGCCAGGCGGGGACGGCGCCCAACTGCGACGACGGTGTCAGCTGCACCGACGACTCGTGCAACGAGGGCACGGACTCGTGCGACAACACGGCCAACGACGCGAACTGCGACAACGGCGTCTTCTGCGACGGCGCGGAGACCTGCTCCGCGACGCTCGACTGCCAGGCGGGGGCGGCGCCCACCTGTGACGACGGCGTCGGCTGCACCGACGACTCGTGCAACGTGGGCACCGACTCGTGTGACAACACGGCCAACAACGCAAACTGCGACAACGGCCTCTTCTGCGACGGCGCGGAGACCTGCGACGCGGTGCTCGACTGCCAGGCGGGGGCGGCCCCCAACTGCAGCGACGGCGTCTCGTGCACCGACGACTCGTGCAACGAAGGCACGGACTCGTGCGACAACGTGGCCAACGACGCCAACTGCGACAACGGCCTCTTCTGCGACGGTGCGGAGACCTGCGACGCGGTGCTCGACTGCCAGGCCGGGACGGCGGTCGACTGCAGCGACGGTGTCGCCTGCACCGACGACGCCTGCAACGAAGGGACCCAGTCCTGCGACAACACGGCCAACGACGCGAACTGCGACAACGGTCTGTTCTGCGACGGCGCGGAGACCTGTGACGCGGTCCTCGACTGCCAGGCCGGCACGGCGGTCAACTGCGACGACGGCGTTGGCTGCACGGACGACTCCTGCAACGAGGGGACGGACTCGTGCGACAACACGGCCAACGACGCGAACTGCGACAACGGTGTCTTTTGCGACGGTACGGAGGCCTGCGACGCGGCCCTCGACTGCCTGCCGAGCAGCGGCGACCCGTGTACGCCCCTGGCCTGCGACGAGATCGGCGAAACGTGCGTCTGCTCCCCGAAGGGAGCCAGCTGCACGGACGACCTCGAATGCTGCTCCAACAAGTGCAAGGGCAAGACCGGCAGCAAGAGGTGCAAGTAGGCTTCAAGCCGATCGTTTGCTGCGAGGGGGTCCCGCGAGGGGCCCCCTTTTTCATGCCCTCAGGATCGTTGCGTCCGAGAAGGATGGCGCAGCTCGTCCTCCACCAAGGGCCTACGCGGCGCCCACGGCGGCCAGGGCCTTCAACGCCCGATGCTCCTGAAAGGTCTCCTGGCCGTTCGCCTCGAGGTAGCGGATGCGTAGCTTCACCTCGTCGCGCTCGAGGCAGAAAGCCTCGCCCTCGTTCGACACGAAAGCGGCGTTCGGCCGGCCCCAGAGGTCGTATTCGAGCCGCGTGAAAACCGACGGCGACGGATCACCGATGTCGACTTCTCTCATGTCCGTACCTCCTCGTCCTGGGCATTCGTGGACGCTGGCGAGGAGTGGACGGCGAGCAGCTCCAGGAAGCGGGGTCCGAGGTCCGCGGCTTTCTTGGCTCCGACGCCGTGGAGCTCCAGGAGCTCCTCCGGGCTCGTCGGCCGCTCCCGCGCCAGCTGGCGCAGGACGCTGTCGTGGAAGATGACGTAGGGCGGGACCTGGCGCTCCTGGGCGATCTCGCGGCGCAGGCGGCGCAGCTCCTCGAAAAGCGACCTGTCGACGCCTTCCCAGGAGACGGCGGCCCTGCCTCGCGGCGGGCGCTGCCGCTTCCGCTTCTCGGGAACGCGGTGGCGATAGAGGATGCAGCCGGCCTCGGCCTTCAGGAGACGCCGCCCCTCGGGCGTGACCTGGACGACGGGGTAGCGCGCCTCGCCCGCCTGGCGCACGAACCCCTGCTCGGCGAGCTGTTCGACGTAGCCCCGAAGCTCCGGCACCGTGGCGTCGGCCAGCAGGCCAAAAGTCGAGAGCTCGTCGTGTCGCCGGGACTTGACTTTTTCGGTCGGCCTTCCGCGCAGCACGTCGATCACCTGTCCCATGCCCCACGATTCCCTCAGTCTTAGCACGCAGGAGAGGATTTTCTGCGCCAGGACGATCGGGTCTTCGATCCTTTCGAGCTCGCCGAGGCACCAGTCGCAGGCGCCGCAGCCGTCGCCCTCGTAGGCCTCGCCGAAGTACTCGCACAGCACCCGGTGGCGACAGCGGGTCTGGGCGGCGTAGCGCTCTATGTCGCGCAGCTGCGTCCGCGCCGCGTCGGTGAGCTCGCCCGAGCTCTCGAGCCGCTGGCGCCAGGCGGCGAAGTCGGCCGGCGAGTAGATCAGGAGGCACTCCGCTTCCAGGCCGTCGCGCCCGGCCCGGCCCGCCTCCTGCTGGTAGTGCTCGAGCGAGCGCGGCGCCCCGGCGTGGATCACGAAACGGACGTTCGAGCGGTCGATCCCCATGCCGAAAGCCAGCGTGGCGACGATGACGTCGACGCGCTCGTTGATGAACTCGTCCTGGTGGCGGCGGCGCACCTCGTCGGGCAACCCGGCGTGGTAGGCGACGGCGCGATAGCCCTCTGACGAGAGCCGTTCGGTGAGCTTCTCGACCTTGCGGCGCGACTGGCAGTAGACGATTCCCGCCTCGCCCTTGTGGCGCCCGACGGCGGCCGTCACCTGGGAATTGACGTCCTTCAAACGGACGGCCCGGTAGCAGAGGTTGGGGCGGTCGAAGCTGCCGACAAGGACGAGCGCGTCGCGCAGCTTCAGCTGCTCGGCGATGTCGCGGCGCACGTGCTCAGTGGCGGTGGCGGTGAAGGCGTGGAGCGAGAGGTCGGGAAAGGTGTCGCGCAGCCGCGCGAGCTGGCGGTACTCGGGACGGAAGTCGTGGCCCCACTGGCTGATGCAGTGCGCCTCGTCGACGGCGACGAAGGTCAGGCCGCACTCGCCGAGGAGGCGGCAGAAACGCTCGCCGCGCTCGCCCACCAGGCGCTCGGGAGAGACGTAGAGGATGCGGTAGCGCCCCTGGCGGAGACGTTCCGCGACCCGGCCCTGCTGCTCGCTCGTCAACGAGCTGTTGAAATAAGCCGCCGGCACGCCGTTCTGGACGAGGCCGTCGACCTGGTCCTTCATCAAGGCGATCAAGGGGCTTATGACGACGGCGAGCCCCTCCGAGGAGGTCAGGGCCGGAAGTTGGTAGCAAAGCGACTTGCCGCCGCCCGTCGGTAAGACGACGACGCTGTCGCGCCCCCCGAGGATGGCCTCGGCAGCCTCGCGCTGCAAGGGACGGAAGGTGCGGAAGCCCCAATAGCGTTCGAGGAGGGGGAGGAGCTGGCTCGTCTCGTTCATGGTCTCGGTCTCCGGTGGCAAGAGTCGTTGGCGCCGGCCGGCGGCGCGGCCGGCGTCCCGGCGGGCGTTCCGCCGGGTTCCACCTATAGACAAGACGGAAAACGGGCCCAGAATCTCACATCGAATTGCGTTTTCGGGGCCATTTTTTTGTCCCGAGCCGGCCTAAGCCACCTCGCCGGCCCACTTGAGGGTGACTTCCATGTGGGCCTCGGTCCCCGTCTTGGCGATGAAGGCGCCGGTCTCGGCGGAGAGCTTGACGCCGAACTTCACCTCCACCTCCTGCGGACGGGCGGTCCTGCTGACCTGGCGGACGGTGTCGGACACCTGCTCGGCGCAGGCCCGGATGAGCTGCATCCCCTTGGAAAAGGCGTTGGTGACCCCCGACGGCACGGTGTCGGCGGTGCTGTCGCGCATCCCCCGGGTCTTGGCTCGTCCTCCTGGCGTTGCGAAGGAGACGTGCCCTTCCCAGGCCTCCTCCTCGACTTCGATCAGGATCCGGACGCTCTCCCCACCACTGACGATCTCTTCTCCTATCACCCTGCTCATGAAGGCCTCCTCTGGTCGGTTGTCCCGGGACGAAAGCTCAGAGGCTAACACCGTCTGTCGTATTGGGGACGAGAATCCTCGCTCAGCCGGCCAGCGTCAGGACGGCGACGCCGGCGACCGCCAGGATCGTGCCGCCGAGCCCGCGGACAGTGATCGGTGTGCCGGCGAGGAAGTGGTCGAGGAAGAAGCTGAAAACTGGCGAGGTCGAAAGCAGAACCGCCGCCACCGAGGCGGGCACCATGGCGACGCCGGCCATGAGGAGCAGGAACGAGACGTAGTTGCCGAGGAGTGTCGGTGCCGCCAGCTGGCCGAGGGTACGCCGGCGCGAGAGGGCGGCCGCGACGGCGCCAAGCCGGCCCATCAAGCCCACGACCACGGTCATGGCGAGCGCCCCGGCAGCCAGGCGCAGGAAGCTCGCGGCGACGAGCGGCATCTCGTCGAGGCCGTCCTTGGCAAGCACCACGCCGGCCCCCTGCCCCAGGGCGGCGAGGGCCGCCAGGGCGTAGCCCGGGAGGTCCGAGCGTCCGGCGTCCGCTGCCGAGCGAGAACGGTCGGAGGCGACGACCAGAGCGACGCCGGCGAGGATCACGGCGACCCCGGCGAGGCGGCCGAGGCTCGCCCCCTCGCCGTAGAAGCCGATCGCCAGGGCGGCGGCGAAGACCGGCCCGAGAGTCTGGAAAAGGAGCGTCCGATGGACCCCGATGCGTCGGACAGCGGCGAAAAGCGCCGTGTCGCCGAGCGCCAGCCCGACGATTCCGGAGACCGCCACGATTCCGAGCGCGGCGCGGGGTGCCGCGAGAAGCGCTCCGACCTCGCCGAGCGCCACCGTCGTCGCTCCGAGGAGCAAGACCGCGATCGCGCTGCGGCCCAGGTTGACCGTCCAGGGGTCGTAACGCTCGATCGCCGGGCGGAAGAGCGTCACGGCGACCGCCCACATCAGGGCGGCGAGCAAGCAGGAGGCTTCGCCGAGGAAAGGGGTCGAGGTCATGGAGCGTTCGCGTCATCCTCATCCCCCTGGCGCAAGCATATCGTGAAGACGGGGGGAGCCACGGAGTTGGCCGGCGGAGGTTGAAGCCTCCCCGAGGCTCTGGTAGAACAGATCCGCTCTCTGGTGACTCTCAAACCCCTCCACCGGACGACCCGAGGTGATGTGATGAAGCGAACGACGGTAGCTCTCGGAGGCGTGGCCCTCCGGAGCATGTTCCTGGCGCTATGTGTCCTGTCGGCGGCGAGCGCGGCGGAGCTCTCGCCGCGCGAGCTGAAGAAGAACCTGAAGCAGGCCGAAAAGGCCTGGAACGTCGGACAGGCCGCGGCCGCCGTCGAGCTCTACGAGGGAATCCTCGACGCTACCGAGCCCGGCGCCGCGGAGCGTGCCGGCGCTCTCTACGTCGTGGGCATGGCGTCGCTCGGCGGTGAGGACGACGGCCATACGCGGGCTCGCGAGCTCTTCGCCGAGCTCGTGGAGAAGTTCCCGCGCCATCCGCGGAGCGGTTCGGCGAAGGCGATCGACGCGCTTCTAGGAGCCCTCGAGGAGGCGCGCGCCGAAGGCGCCCGCCTCACCGGAGAGCTGAAAGCCACGGTGCGAAGCGACCGCGAGGCCAGCGAATCCCGTGCCTCCGAGGCCGCCGAGCTCCGCGAAAAACTCGCCCAGGGCGAGGCGGACCTTGCCGCGGCCCAAGCCGAGATCGCCGAGCTCAAGCCGGCCCGCGAGCGGCTGGCAAGAAGGGAAAAGGAGATCGCGGACTGCGAGGAGAAGCTCAAGAAAGTCCGCGAGACGCTCGTCGGCGGAGGCGGCTAGGCCCGTGATTCCCCCCCTCGGTCCCCCCAAGGGGACGTTAGGCCCAGCTTGAGCGGGGCCTCCTCTTTTGACGTCGTGGTGGTCGGCGGCGGAGTCGTCGGTAGCTCCGTCGCCTACTTCCTCGCCGCCGAGGAAGGCTTCGACGGCTCCGTCGCCGTCGTCGAGCGCGACCCGACCTACGTCGACGGTTCGACGGCGCGCAGCGTCGGCGGCGTCCGCCAGCAGTTCTCGACCCCCGAGAACGTCGAGATCTCCCGCTTCGGAGCGCACTTTTTTCGCGACGCCGGCGAGACGTTGGCAGTACACGGCGAGCGGGGCGACGTCGACTTCGTGGAGGCCGGGTATCTGCTGCTCGCGAGCGCCGAGGGCCTGGACGTCCTACGCGCCAACCACGAGGTGCAACGCGACCACGGCGCCGAGGTCGCGTTGCTCGACGCCGAGGAGCTTGCCGGGCGCTTTCCCTGGCTCCACACCGCGGACCTGGCGGCGGGCTCCCTGGGCCTTCGCGGCGAGGGCTGGATCGACGCCTACAGCTTGCTCATGGCGCTCAAGAGGAAGGCCCACTCTCTCGGGGTCTCCTACGTCCGGGGCGAGGCGGTCCGGATCCGCCGCGACGGCGCGCGCGTCGCCGCGGTCGGCCTCGCCGACGGCCGGGAGCTCCTGGCCGGCCACGTCGTCGACGCCGCGGGCCCCCAGGCGGCCAGGATCGCGGCGCTCGCCGGCATCGAGGACCTCCCGGTGCGCTCGCGCAAGCGTTTCGTCTTCACCGTCGAATGCGCCGAGCCCCTGCCGGGATGTCCGCTGGTCGTCGACTACGGCGGCGTCTACTTCCGTCCCGAGGGCGACCGGGTCGTCTGCGGCATCTCCCCGCCCGCCGAAAGAGATCCCGACTGCGAGGACCTGAAGCTCGACCCCGGCTTCTTCGAAGAGCTCGTCTGGCCGGCCCTCGCGCACCGCGTGCCGGCGATGGACGCCCTGGAGGTGCGCTCCTCCTGGGCCGGTCATTACGCCTACAACGTCCATGACCAGAATGCCGTCGTCGGCCCCCACCCGACTCTCACCAACTTCTACTTCGCCAACGGCTTCAGCGGTCATGGGCTGCAGCAAGCGCCGGCGGTCGGCCGGGCGTTGGCCGAGCTGATCGCCTACGGCGAGTATCGCACCCTCGACCTCCGGCGCTTTCGCTTCGAGCGCTTCGCCTCTGGAGAGCTGGTGCGCGAGCGCAACGTCATCTGATCCCGGTCACAAGCTCCCGACCTGGCGCTTCGACGCCCAACCCTCGCTCAAAAGCTCCGCCTGCTCCAGGACGGTCTGCGTCGCCGATTCCTGCTTGTCGGGCGGATACTTGTGCTTGCGCAAAATGCGCCGCACCATCACCCGCAGCTTCGCCCGCACCGACTCCTTCACGGTCCAGTCGATCGTCGCGTTGCGGCGCACCGTCTCGACCAGCTCCTGGGCGATCTTCTTCAAGGTCTCGTCGCCCAGCACCTGGACCGCGCTGTCGTTGACGCCGAGCGCGTCGTAGAAGGCCACCTCGTCCGAGGAGAGGCCCAGATCCTCGTGGCGGGCGTCGGCGCCGCGCATGTCCTTGGCGAGGGCGATCAGCTCCTCGATCACCTGCGCCGCCTGGATCGCACGGTTCTGGTACCGGCGGATTGCCTTCTCCAGCAGCTCGGCGAACGAACGCGATTGCACCAGGTTCTTCTTCTTGCGGGATCGCACCTCGTCGGTCAGGAGCCGTCGTAAGAGCTCCACGGCAAGGTTCTTGTGCTCCATCCCCGACACCTCGGCCAGGAAGTCGTCGGAGAGAATCGAGATGTCCGGGCTTTTGAGACCCGCCATCGCGAAGACATCGACCACCTCGTCGGACGACACCGCCCGCGACACGATCTGACGGATTGCCTGGTCCATCTCCCCCGACACCCGCTCGACGCTCACCGACGTCTTCGCCACGGCGGTGCGCACCGACTGGAAGAATCCCACCTCGTCGCGGATCGCGATCGCCGCCTCGTGCGGCACCGCCAGCGCGAAGGCCTGCGACAAAGCACGGACCACACGCACCAGGCGTGCCGCGCCGTCGTCCTGCGCGTAGACGTGCTCCTGGGCCGCGGGAATCAGCGACAGGTGCTCCTGGGGCGGCCCGTCGATCCAGGACGAGTAGTCGAAGCCGTGGAAGAGGGCACGGCAGACCTCGTGCTTCTCCTTCATCACCTGGACCGCGGCGTCCTGGTCGAGCTTCGCCTCGCCCTGGCCGCCGCTTTCCGTATAGGTGCGGAGTGCCGCCTTGAGCTCCGCCGCCAGGCCGAGGTAGTCGACCACGAGACCGCCCGGCTTGTCGCGGAACACCCGGTTGACCCGCGCGATCGCCTGCATCAGGCCGTGGCCCCGCATCGGCTTGTCGACGTACATCGTGTGCAGGCTCGGCGCGTCGAAGCCCGTCAGCCACATGTCGCGGACGATGACGACGCGGAAGGGGTCGTCGGGATCGCGGAAACGGTTGGCCAGGGCCTCGCGTCGCGCCTTCGTCCGGATGTGCGGCTGCCACGCCTCGCCGTCCGCCGCCGAGCCCGTCATCACCACCTTGAGGACGCCTTTCGTGTTGTCGGCGTCGTGCCACTCGGGACGCAGCCTCACCAACGCGTCGTAGAGCTCGACGCAGATCCGCCGGCTCATGCAGACCACCATCGCTTTGCCGTCGAGCGCCTCGAGACGCCCCTCGAAATGACGCACCAGGTCCTCGGCCACGAGAGCGATCCGCTTCTCCGTACCGACGAGCGCCTCGATCGCCGACCACTTCGTCTTGAGCTTCTCCTTGCCTTCGATCTCCTCGCCCTCGGTGACTTCCTCGAAATCCTCGTCGAGACTCGGCCGCTCGTTCTCGTCGAGCTCGATCTTGGCGAGGCGGTTCTCGTAGTAGATCGGGACCGTGGCGCGGTCCCGGACCGCGCGCCGGATGTCGTAGACGCTGATGTAGTCGCCGAACACGGCCCGCGTGTTTTTGTCGCTGATCTCGATCGGCGTCCCCGTGAAGCCGATGAACGACGCCTTCGGCAACGCGTCGCGCATGTGACGGGCAAAACCGTCGATGAAGTCGTACTGGCTGCGGTGCGCCTCGTCGGCGATCACCACGATGTTACGGCGCTCCGAGAGCAGGGGATACTTCTTGCCCTTTTTTTCGGGAAAGAACTTGTGGACCGTCGTGAAGACGACACCGCCCGAGGCCACCTGCAAGAGCTCGCGCAGGTGCTCGCGGTCCCGGGCCTGCTCGGGCGCCTGACGCAGGAGGTCCTCCTGGCAGCGCGAGAACGTGCCGAAGAGTTGGTCGTCGAGGTCGTTGCGGTCGGTGATGACAACGATCGTCGGATTCAGCATCGCCGAAGCCGCGATCACCCGTCCGGCGTAAAACGCCATCGTCAGGCTCTTGCCCGAGCCCTGGGTGTGCCAGACGACGCCGACGCGCTGGTCGCCGGGCTGCCCTTCGTGGCGCCGGCGGGCCATGTAACCTTCCGGCGTTTCCCCGAGGTCGTAATCCTCCGGCGTCGACGACGCGCGGACCGTCTCATGAACGGCGACGTTGACCGCATGGAACTGGTGATAGCCGGCGATCTTTTTCAACACCTTGCCGCCTTCCTCTTCGAAGACGACGAAATGGCGGACCAGGTCGAGAAAACGGCGCTTGTCGAAAACGCCACGAAGAAGAACCTCAAGACGCGACAGTGTTTCTGACGCCAGCTCCTCGCCTTCGATTGTGCGCCACGGCATGAAGCGCTCGCGTTCGGCGGTGAGCGAGCCCAGACGCGCGTCGAGGCCGTCGGAAATCACCAGGAGGGCGTTCCAGGAAAGGAAACCGAGGAGCTCTTTCTTGTAGGTCTGGAGCTGGTCGAAAGCGTTCCACATGTTGACGTTCGGAGCCTTGAGCTCCATCATCGCGAGCGGCAGCCCGTTGACGTAGATCACAATGTCGGGACGGCGGACCGCGTCGCCTTCCTTGACCGTGAGCTGGTTGACCGCCAACCATTCGTTGTCGTCGGGCTCGTCGAAGCCGAGGACACGCACGTGCGCGTAGGCGGTCTCGCCGTCGGGAGCCGCGTACTCGACGTCGACGCCGCGGACGAGGAAGCGGTGGATCTGACGGTTGGCGTCGACGAGCGACGGCGAGGAGATCTCCAGGAGCTTGCGGAAGGCTTCGTCGAGGGCCGGCTGCGGCGGGCTCGGGTTCAACCGCCTGAGGGCGTCGCGGAGGCGTCCTTCGAGGACCACCTGCTCGGTGCTCCGGCGTTCGGCGTCGGCCTCGCTTTCGGAGAGGTCCCGGCCGCTCATGATCCGGTAGCCGAGCATTTCGAGCCAGGCGAGGGCGGCTTCCTCGACCACCGACTCGGCGAGCTTGAAGGCCGGCGCCTCGGCGTCGGCGGAGAGCGAGCGGACGGCTCCGAGATGGCGCTCGACCTCTTCAGGCGCTTCCTCGATCTCGGGGAGGTCCGTGTGCGCCTCCGGCGGCTGTGGGACGTAGAGCTCGTCCGCGAGGCGTTGCTCGACGTCGTCGACCTCGAAGAGGAGACCGAAGACCCAGACGGCCGCCTCGCGGGCGAGCTTCAGGAGCTTGCTCTCCGGCACTCCCGACTTGCCGCCGCCGTGGTACTGCTCGTTGCGGTTCTGGTGAACGAAGAGGACGTGGGTCTTCTCGACTTGCCACGGGAGGTCCCTGTCGGCCAGCTCGACTTGAAGGAAGTTGAGGTTCTCGTTGAAGTTTCGTGTCCAGGTCGGGACCTTGTCCTTCGGATACGTCCGCCCGCCGCGCTGGTCCGGGTGCAGGCCGAGGTAGGTCACGATCGACACCTCGACGACGTTGTCGAAGCCGATCAACGCCTGGCGGCGGTCGAAATCCTCGCCGTTGCGGAAGTGGCGCTCGGCGTTGACGAGGCGCTCGAAGGCGTCGTTGGACCACGGAGGAAGGCTCATGGGCCGTTCTCCTGGAGGAACCTTTCGGGGTCGGCGACGCGGAGCTCGCCGGAGAGGAGCTTGGGGAGCAGGGTGTCGCGGGCGGCACCTAGCGTTGCAGCCTGTGAATCATTCAATTCCATTTGTCGCCTGATCTGAGAGGCGGTAACGGCAAAAGCTCTTTGAGGAGGCATATCTGGAACAACAAGTAACAACTGGGACAAGAGCTTCCTCGAGAGTTCGGTTTGTCCCGTACTACCCTCTCCAAGGGCCTCGATTTCAGGCTGGCGGTGTCTAACACTGAAGCCTAAGAATAGAGGCGTTAGATGCTCTGAATCTGCTCGAAGAACCGTGACGTGAGAATCAACAACTGTTGCCTCTCGCAAAGCTGGTACCACCGATACTCTGCCAAGAGTGCCGACTCCTGTTGAGTTAATCAGAGTATCCAGATGCTTGATCTCCCGGCCTTCAATAGACCTTTGACGAGGATCATGCCGTCGAGCCAAGTCGAAGTTGAGACGCCCGTCGCGAATGCATTTCTGATTTACAACGGTCACTCCTCCTGATTCAACGTACTTAGGAGCTATGCCCCGGCGAAGTACATTCGTTACAGAGCCAAGCTTCATCACGATCCACTCCTTCGGAATCGGCCCCAAATCCGACTCCTCGAACGCATCCGGAAACAGCGCCGCCGTCTCCGCGTCCATACCCTCGGGCGGACGTCCCTCCGCCTTGGCCCGTACCGGGTCGAAGTCGACGAACCAGGACTTGAAGAGCGTCCGCGCGATCTCCTCTAGCGTCCGGTTCATGCGTCGGTTCAGCTCGATTTTGTCGTCCAGGGTGCCTAGGACATGGGCAACCTGCTCTTGCCACTTCTTCGGAGGAAGAACGAATGGAACGTGTGACAGTATCGAAGTATTGAGATTGGGCATTGTGGCGCCGATTGCATGTTGGACAATCCATGCGCGAACTTTCGGATGCCCCAAGTAGTAAGATGCATATAGTGGCACTACCGGAGAACTCTCTCCGAATCGGGCCCTCAGGCAACCCGTGCCACAGAGCCAGCCGGCTTCAGATTCGCGGACGATCGCTCGGCGCTCGACGTCGCCACGCCGGCTATAAATCACGTCACCTGGTTGTACCAGGTAGCGGCTAAGACGTTTCGCGTCTTCTTGGCTTATCCGAGCAATACCTTCTTCAATTATTCGGTTGTCACCAATATTAGTCGGCATTACGGACGGGATCCCCACAGAGACATAGTCCGCTGCGTGCAGTTGACTCCCAAATGGTCCAGTCTGAATATCCCCGCCGCCGCGTGCACATGCCTCGCCGAGGGTCAGTGCCTCCCAACCCGGGGGCATCTGGGAAATAAGCACCTCAATCGCCATGTCACGAATCCTCGTAGTCGATATCGAAGCGGTCTCGTCCACCTCGGCGCGATGAGGCTGCACGATTACGGCTTGCGGTTTCGACCCCGTGCGACGAAGAGCAGGCGGGACGCCTGCGCTCCCAGCATGAGACCTTCGCCGGATCTGATGCAACGCTCGGGTTCAGTCCCGGAGGGACGACAGCGCGTAGCCCGGGGCGCGAGCCCCGGGTTCGCGTCCTCCCAGATTTAGAGCCCCTCTGGGGCTAGGGATGGGGGCGTCTCCGACCCGGGGCTTGCGCCCCGGGCTAGATGCCGCCGTCCCTCCGGGACTGAAGAGTGGAGGCCTGGCGTCGTGACCGGCCTCGCGGAGAATCTCCCTCGCCTCCGGAGGCAGGTTCTCGTCAAGCTTGAGCTTCATGACATGGCTCAGGCTGGGATGTCGACGATGCTCTCGCGGGCCAGGTCCGCCGCGTAGGCGATCGCGGCCTGGACGGCGTCTGCCGAGACCGACGGATAGCTGCCGGCGACCTCGGTGGGCGTCAAGCCGTCGGCCAGGTTGTCGAGGATCACCGAGACCATGACCCGGGTTCCCACGATGCAAGCCTTACCGTGACATACCTTCGGGTCTACAGAGATGTGGTCTTTCCAATCCATGGCGACCTCCTATACTTGGCCTCTATCCTATACTACGGAAAGCCTCGTGACACCCTCGGCTCGCCAGGGCGGAGCGCGGGCTACGTGCTCATTGGCGCATAGCGCTGACTTCTCATAGACTCTCTTGGCCGCTCGCCATGCCGGTTGCCAGGGGTTTAAAACGTCCGTAGTTGGGTGGTGCGGATCGCATGGCAGTCCTAGTTTAGCAGCTGTCCCTCACTCATAGCCCAGCCTCGCCAGGTTGCGGCGGATCGCCTTCTCCAGCTTCGCCGACTCGGCGAACTGCGCGCCCAGCGTCGCGACGAGCCGCGGCATCTTCTCCGCGAAGGGCTCGCCGTCGTCCTCGACCGCCTCGGCGCCGACGTAGCGGCCCGGCGTGAGGACGAAGTGGTGCGCGCCGATCTCCTCCGTCGTGGCGCTCTTCGCGAACCCGGGGACGTCCTCGTAGGGGTCCGTGCCGTCGCCGCGCCAGGCGTGGTAGGTGCCGGCGATCCGGGCGATGTCGTCGTCGGTCAATTCGCGGTGGACGCGGTCGACCAGGGTGCCGAGCTTGCGGGCGTCGAGGAAGAGGGTCTCGCCGTGGCGGTCGCGCAGGGGCTTGCCCTCCATGCCCTTGCCGTTCCGTTTGTCGCGGCTGAGGAACCAGAGGCAGACGGGAATCTGGGTCGAGTAGAAGAGCTGGCCGGGAAGCGCCACCATGCAGTCGACCAGGTCGGCCTCGACGAGGCTCCGCCGGATCTCGCCCTCGCCCGACTGCTGTGAGGACATCGAGCCGTTGGCGAGGACGAAGCCGGCAATGCCTTGGGGTGCCAGGTGGTGGACGAAGTGCTGGACCCAGGCGAAGTTGGCGTTGCCGGCCGGCGGCGTACCGTACTGCCAGCGCGCGTCCTGGCGGAGGAGGTCGCCGTCCCAGTCGGAGCTGTTGAAGGGCGGGTTGGCGAGGACGTAGTCGGCGCGCAGATCGCGGTGGAGGTCGCGGTGGAAGCTGTCGGCCCACTCGTCGCCGAAGTTGGCTTCGATGCCACGGATGGCGAGGTTCATCTTGGCGAGGCGCCAGGTGGTGGAGTTGGATTCCTGGCCGAAGATCGAGATGTCGGCGACGCGGCCGTGGTGCGCCTTGATGAAGCGCTCGCTCTGGACGAACATGCCGCCCGAGCCGCAGCACGGATCGAAGACTCGTCCGCGGTAGGGCGCGAGCATCTCGACGAGGACGCGGACGACGCATTGCGGCGTGTAGAACTGTCCGCCCTTCTTGCCCTCGGCCGACGCGAACTCGCTCAGGAAGTACTCGTAGACGCGGCCGAGGACGTCCTTGGAGCGGTTCTCCTTGTCGCCGAGGCCTACCTTGCCGAAGAGGTCGACGAGGCCGCCGAGGCTGCGCTTGTCGAGCTCCGGCCGGGCGTATCTCTTGGGCAGGACGCCCTTCAACTTCGGGTTGTCGCGTTCGACGGCGCGCATGGCGTCGTCGACGACCTGGCCGATCTCGGGCGTCTTGGCCTGGGCGGCGAGGTGGGGCCAGCGGGCCTCCGATGGGACCCAGAAGATGTGCTCGGCCCGGTACTCGTCGGGATCCTCGGGATCGGCGCCCTGGTCGACCTCGGTGAGGAGCTGGGCGTGTTTTTCCTCGAAGGCGTCGGAGATGTACTTGAGGAAGATCAGGCCGAGGACGACGTGCTTGTACTCGGCGGCGTCCATGTTGTTGCGCAGCTTGTCGGCGGCCTGCCAGAGCTTGGTTCTGAAGTCGAGGATGGCGCCTGAGTTCTTGGCGCTGGCGGCCCTCTTCGGACGCTTCACCTTCGGCTCGGGCGTCTCGGCGACGTCGATCGTAAGCTGCGCCGGTTCGGCGGGGAGCGCCGGCTCGGGGGCGTGGGACGCCGGTTCGGGAGCCGTGTCGCGGCCGAGGATGCGGTCGATGATCGACGCCTTGTCGCGTCCGGAGTCGTCGAGTCCGGCATCGCGGCAGACGGCCTTGAGCTCGTCGCGTTTCAGAGAGGCGAGGATGCTCTCGAAGGAGGCGCGCCGGGATCGGGCGAGGAGGTCGACGACTTCGTGTTTGAGGAGCGCCGCGGGGGCGTCGAGGTCGAAGGCTTCGGCGAGCTCGCGCAGCCGGGCCTTGGTTAGGGTTGCGAGGGCTTGCCTCTGGTCCGCCTTCATTTCGTCCTCTCTTCTCCCTGGCAACTCTCCCGTTGGTGGACGGGAGCATATCCTCTTGAACGTAGGGATTCCAGACTCAAGGGTCCGGGCTTCGCTCGCCGCGGCCGAGGTGCCTGGCACTTCCGCGGGGCCGACGATCGGCTGGCGAGGCAACTCGAGTGGCGGGGACCCTTTGACCGCGTGCTGCTCGGCGCGCAGCCGGTCTGGCGTCCGGCGAGCTGGACGACGATCCTCGAAGGGAAGGCTTCGCTCAGGGCGCAGCTTTACCGGGCACGGAACAAGGGTGTCGTCGAGGGTTTGGACGCCTACAAGGCAAAGTTCCTGCCGGAGAGCTGGGAGCCCATCTACGCCATCACGAGCGAGCCGCGGATCGGGCTGAGGACGCTCTACGCCATCGCCGGCGCCTTCGGCGAGATGGCGCCGCCCGAGCTTCTGCTGCGTGCGCTCCTTCGCGGGGTGGCCAAGGAGCTCGAATGGCTCCGCCGCCGGCTCTTCAACTGGGAGAAAGCGGCTCATCTTCGGACATAATGGCCCGATGAGCACGAACCTTGAGCTGGCCAGCGTCTTCGCGCAGATGGGCTCCGCCCTGGAGCTTCTCGGAGCCAACCCCTTCCGCGTCAATTCCCACCAGCGGGTGGCCCGCCTCCTGAAAGACATGAACGAAGACGTCGCGGCGATCGTCGCCGAGGATCCCGAGACGGCACAAAAACGCCTCGCGGCCCTCTCGGGCGTCGGCAAGGGCTCGGCGGCGAAGATCGTCGAATACGTCGAGACGGGTGCCGTCAGCGAGCACCAGGAGCTTCTGGAGAAAGTCCCCGCCGGCCTCTTCGAGGTCCTCGAAGTGCCAGGGATCGGACCCAAAGCGGCCAAGCTCATGTGGGACGAGCTCGCCGTCACGAGCGTCGACGAGCTCAAGGCGCAGCTCGACAAGGACCCCGACGCGGTGGCCGCCCTGCCCCGCATGGGCAAGAAGAAAATCGACGGCATCCTCCAGGCGATCGCCTTCAGCGAAAAGAGCCAGGAGCGCATCCCCATCGGCAAGGCCCGGCCCCTGGCCCTCGCGATCCTCGAGGAGATTCGCGGCATCGACGGCGTCCGCCGCGCCGACTACGCCGGCAGCCTGCGGCGTGGCGCGGAGACCATCGGCGACCTCGACTTCCTGGTGAGCGCCGACGACGCGGAAGCCGTCCGCGTACGCTTCACCGAGGCGCCGGCCGTGACCCAGGTGCTGGCCCGCGGCGAGACCAAGTGCTCGGTACGCCTCGAAGAGGGCGGCGTGGCGGTCCAGTCCGACCTCCGGATCGTCCCTGAGGAGGCCTACGGCGCGGCGCTCATGTACTTCACCGGCTCGAAAGAGCACAACGTCCGGATGCGCGAGGCCGCGATCAAAAAAAACCTGAGGTTGAACGAGTACGGCCTGTACCGCGGCACGGAGGAGCGTCCTCAGGACCGTGGCGAGGCGCCGGTCGCGGCGGTGACCGAGGAGGAGATCTACGCCGCCCTCGACTTGCCGTTCGTGCCCCCCGAGATGCGCGAGGATCGCGATCTTGCGGACCTCGCCGAGGCGCCCGGGAGGCTCATCGAGCTCGACGACATCCGCGCCGAGCTTCACGCCCACACCCGGGCGAGCGACGGCAAGATGACGATCGAGGAGCTCGCCGCCGAAGCCCGCCATCGAGGCTTCCACACGATCGCCGTCACCGACCACTCCCAGAGCCAGGTCATCGCCAACGGCCTCACTCGCGACCGGCTCCTGCGCCACGTCGACGCGATCCGCGAAGCCGAGGCCAAGACCCGGGGCATCACGATCCTCGCCGGAGCCGAGGTCGACATCCTTCCCGACGGCCGGCTCGACTATGAGGACGACGTCCTGGCCCAGCTCGACGTCGTGGTGGCCGCGCCGCATGCCGCCCTACGCCAGGACCCCCAGAGCGCGACCGAACGGCTCCTGCGGGCCATCCGCCACCCCCTGGTCCACGTCGTCGGCCATCCCACGGGCCGCATCATCGCGCGCCGCGAGGGGTTGAGCCCCGACATGCCGGCGCTCTTTGCCGCCGCCGCCGAGCACAAGACGGCCCTGGAGGCGAACGCCAACTGGCAGCGGCTCGACCTGCGCGACACCCACCTGCGCGGCGCGCTCCAGGCGGGCTGCAAGATCGCGATCAACACCGACGCGCACCGGGCGTCTCACTTCGACCTCCTGGTCTACGGCGTCTTGACGGCGCGCCGTGCCGGTATGGAGCCCGGCGCGTGCGTCAACACGTGGAGCGCCAAGAAGCTGCGGACGTGGCTGCGCTCCAAGCGCTGAGACCCCGCCGTGCTAACCGTCGGCGAGGACGAGCTCACGGTCGTCGGCAAGGGGTGAGGCGTATTCGGCGACGATCTCGTGGAGCCGCCGGACGAGCGCCGCCGCGTCCTCGCGGGCCGCGTCCTCGGCGAGTCGGGACACCTGGGCGAGGACGTCCTCCGGAGGGGGCGGGCTTTCGATGACGGAGACCTTGCCGTGGACGCGGCGCACGACCCTCTCGTCGTCGCCGAGGAGCTCCTCGTCGAGTTTTTCGCCGGGCCGCAGGCCGCAGAAGTCGATCTTGACGTCTTCCTCCGGCACGTGCCCCGCCATCGTGATCATCTGCCGCGCCAGGTCGAGGATCCTGATCGGCTGCCCCATCTCGAGGACGCAGAGCCCGCCGTAGTCGCCGTAGGCGGCCTCCAGGACGAGGCCCACGGCTTCCGAGATCGTCATGAAGTAGCGGCGCGCCTCCGGGTGGGTGACGGTCACGGGTCCGCCGGCGGCGATCTGCTCGCGAAAGATCGGTACGACCGAGCCCGCCGAGTCGAGGACGTTGCCGAAGCGTACGACCGAGAAACGCGTCGGCGATCTCTCCGCCATGTGCCGGACGAGGAGCTCGCCGAGGCGTTTCGTCGCACCCATGACGCTTGTCGGCTTGACGGCCTTGTCGGTCGACATGAAGACGAAACGCCGGACGCCCGCCTCGTGGGCCGCCTCGGCAAGGACCCGGGTCCCCAGGACGTTGGTCTTGACCGCCTCGCTCGGCGATTGCTCCATCAGCGGCACGTGCTTGCGCGCCGCGGCGTGGAAGACGTCCTCGGGCCGGTGGCGGGCAAAAAGCTGGCGGATGCGTCCCGCGTCGCGGACGTCGGCCGGCTCCGCCACGATCCGGCACTCCGGGTAGAGGCGTTCGAAGCGGCGCTGGTTGACGTAGAGGCCGTTCTCGTCGACGTCGAGCATCACGAGGTTCCGGCAGCCCCGTTCCAGGAGCTGGGCACAGGTCTCGGTGCCGATCGAGCCGGCGGCTCCGGCGACGAGGCGCCTCTCGTCGCTGCCGAGCTTCGGGGCGGCGCTGTCGCCGAGCGTCACCTCGTCGCGCTCGAGGAGGTCCACGGGTTCCAGGTCGCGGAGCTCGGCCGGCGCCGGTCCTTCGGCGCCGTAGCGGGCGGCCGGCAGGACCTTGAAGCGCAGCCGCAGGTCGGCGCAGAGCGTGAGGATCTCGCGCAGCCGACTCGCGGGCAGATCCGGCGCGGCGATCAGCACCAGCTCCGCCTGGAGACGCGAGGCCAACGCGGCGAGGTCGCTCGTGGCGCCGAGCACGGTCTTGCCCCCTACGACGTCGCCCCAGCTGTCGGGGTCCTCGTCGACGAAGCCGAGGACCTCCAGGTCGTGCTCGCTTGAGCGCCGCAGGTCGCGCAGCAACGCCTCCCCCGGAGCTCCCGCGCCCACGATCAGCGTACGAACCTGACCGTTGCGGCGCGAGCGCAGGAGGTCCGCGCGGTAGAGCCACACCAGGCGCGGAGTGAAACGCACCATCGACATGAGCCCTGTCGTCAGCAGAAGCTCCGAGACCAGGACCGAACGCGGTGGCTGCGCGAGGGCGGGGACGAGGTCGAGGCCGAGGGTAAAAAGCCCGGTGCCAAAAAAACCCGCCATGACGATCCGGGCGCCGTCGGTCAAGCCCGAGAAGCGGAAGGACCAGCGGTTCAAACGGAAGAGGGAGTTGGCCAGGAGGCGCGACGCCACGAGGAGAAGGACGACGGCGAGCCTCACGCCTTCCCACCGTTCCGGCGGCAGACCCTCGAAGCGCAGGGTGTGTATCACCGCGAAGCTCGCCGCGGCAAGCCCGGCGTCGGTGCCGAGGATCAGGAAAGACCGGACCCCGGAGCTCAGCTTGGGGCTGGGAAGGTTTTTCGTCAACGCGGGCCCCGGGAGCTCAACCGGCGGCTTCCACCGGCGCTTCGCGGAAGAAGCGCTCGACCAGGTCGAGCGCGCGGCGCGTGTCGTCGCCAGGCTCGACGATGCGTCCGAAAAGCGTCCGGTAGGTGTGTTGGAGCGCCTCGAGGTCGCGGCTTTTGAGGAGCTTGACCAGCTCTTCGAGGACCCGGACCGAGGTCGTGCCGTAGGCCTCGTTGCGGGCTTCGCGCTCGAGGAGGACGAGGGTAAAAAAGAGGTGGTCGGGCAGCTCCCGGCCGCTTTCGAGCACCCGCGAGGTTAGCGGCTCCTGGACCCGTGGAACGCCAGCCGGCTTGGGCTCGGCCGCCGCCGCTTCTTCGACGCGCTCCTTGGGCTCGGGCAGCTCCAGCTGCGGCGTCGCCTCCTGGCGGTCGAAGAAAAACGGCATCGACCGCAGCTGGCGGGCAAAGCGGGAGAAGAGCAGAAAAAGCTCCTTTTCCGACGAGAAGTTCCCGACCAGCTGCGCGTTCTTGCCGATCTCCAGGCTTTCGGTCTCCTGGAGCACGATGCGCGCCTGCGCTTTCTCCTCGAGCTGGATCGACTGCGCCTTCACCTTCCAGGAGGTGAGGCTCCCCTGGACGTAGCACACCTGGGCGCATTTCACCGAGACCGCCTCCACCTCGGCGTTGGCCTCGATCCGGATCGAGCCACCCACCGACTCGATCTCGCCATAGTGGCCGGAGTTCTGGATCACGAGGTTCCCCGGTGTCCGCACGGAGAGCTGGCCGTGTACGTCGATCTGGATCTCGGTGCCCGACGGGATGATCATGGTCGGGGCGTCGGCTTTGTTCATGGCGGTGGATTCTACCTGATTTGGGTAGCGGGCGCACGGCCGTGCGCTCCTACGAGCCGCCGCCGCCGCCGGTAGGGCGCACGGCCGTGCGGCCCTCCTACCTATCGCCCGATCACCCGCGGCAGGGGCTCGTAGTCGTCCCTCGACGGCGACTTGCGGGCGGCGATCAGCATCCGCTCTTCGTCGCGCCAGCGGTGGTCGAGGATGTAGATGCGCGGGTCGACCGGATGCCAGCTCCCCTCCTCGTCGCGGGCGCGGATCTCGAAGTGGAGGTGGGGGTTCGTGCTCCAGCCCGTGTCGCCGACCGTGGCGATCACCTGGCCCTGCTCGACCTTTTGGCCCACCTTGACCAGGATCTCCTCGCAGTGGCCGTAGAGCGTGATGAAGCGCTCACCGTTCTCCAGCGCCACGAGGTTGCCGTAGCGCCACCAGGAGACGCTGCGCTTCATCGGAAAGCGGCCGGCAAAGGTCACCGTGCCGTCGGCCGGAGCGTAGACCGGCGTCCCGATGGTCGCCGCCAGGTCGATTCCGGCGTGAAAGTCGATCTTCTTGGTGAAGGGGCTGCGGCGGGTCCCGAAGGGGCTCGTCATCACGAAGGTGTCGCTGCGCAGGGGCGAGAGCGAAGGCGTCGTGCGGACCTGGTCCTCGTTCGCCACCTCGAAGCTGCGGATCTCGTCGAGAAACACCCGCAGCGCCTCGACATGCCCGCTGACCTCGCCTTGCAGCTGGTTGGCCCGCCGTAGCTCCGTCGAGAAGATGGTCCTTGGCTCTGCGGCCGGTGGCGGAGGGTATCCCCCCTTGCCCTTCGCTTCTCCCGCCAGCCCGTAGGCGAGGTAGATCTTCGACATCTTGAGCAGCGCCTGGCCGCTCCCTTCCTCGAGTGCCGCGAGCTCGTCGAGGAGACCCTTCAGGTGCTCGCCTTGGGCGGCCCGCTCCGCCTGGAGCTCCAGGTAGCGCTGCTCCGCCAGGTGGCTCTTGATCACCACCGGGGTGATCCACAACGAAAAGCCGACAAAGAGCAGCCAGACGAACGCGACCGTGACCCAACCCCAGATCTGGCGGCGGCTCAGGAAGGCGTAGCGCACCCCGCGGCGGATGTCGCTCGGATGGTACTGCACCTCGAGGAACGGCCGGCGCGATTCGCTTGGCGCGGCGGGCTCTGCCCCGGATGCTCGTTTTCGTCGCAAGGTGAACGCCATCAGTTCTCTCTCCGGCTCGGCCGGCCGTCGTGGCGGGTCAAGCAGCTGTCACGTCCCTACCCGGGACGCCGCTCCTCCGTCAGGAATGCTATCCAAGCATCCATCGGAGACAAAGTCAACCCCTACCTTCCAACAGCTTCGCCGTGCAACTTATTTCGCGGCGGATCGACGGCCATGAGGCCCGCTTCGTCGATGTAGCTGTGGACCTTGGCCAGGAGCTCCTCGTGGAGCCCCGGGGGCCCGGCGATCAGGTTGCCGCTCTCAAAGAACGTCTCGCCTCCGTCGAGGTCGGTGATGCGTCCCCCGGCCTCGCGCAGCAGGAGGGTCCCGGCGGCGAAGTCCCAGGGGGAGAGGCGCAGCTCAAAAAAGCCGTCGTAGACGCCGGCGGCGGTGTAGGCGAGGTCGAGGGCCGCGGAGCCGCAGCGCCGGATGGCCCGCGCTTCGAGGAAGACGGCGCGAAACGCGTCGAGATAGAGGTCGAGCGCGCGCCGGGTCCTGAAGGGGTAGCCGGTGGCGAGGAAGGCGCCGGCGAGCCGGTCGCGCCCGGAGACACGGATCGGCCGGTCGTTCCACCGCGCGCCGGCCCCGAGGGTGGCGGTGAAGAGGTTCTCGCCCACGGGATCGAGGACGACGGCTGCGACCAACTGCTCCCGGTGGCGGCAGGCGATCGAGATGGAAAAAATCGGCAGGCCCTGCATGAAGTTCGACGTGCCGTCGAGCGGATCGATGAACCACTGGAAGTGAGAGTGGTCACCCTCGGCGAAGCCGCCTTCTTCGGCCAGGACGTGGTGGTCGGGGTAATGGCTGCGGATCTCCTCCACGATCACCCGCTCGCTCTCGTGGTCGGCCCGGGTCACGAAGTCGTGGGTGCCCTTGGCCCGGATCTCCAGGGTGGAGTCGCGGAAGTAGTGACGCAGCACCCGCGCTCCCTCCCGGGCGGCGAGGACGGCGGTGTCGGTCAGATGCTGGTACATCGTCGTCTTCCTGAGTCGAGTGTACAGTCGAGGGCGCACGGCGGTGCGCCCTGATCCGAGGCCTCAGAGCTCGACGGGGCGGCCGTCGAGGAGGGTGGCGATCGCCGCGCCGCGCAGCTTCCAGCCCTCGAAGGGCGTGTTGCGCGCCTTGCTTTGAAAGCCTTCGGACGCGACGGTGATCTCACGGTCGAGATCGATCAGCGTCAGGTCGGCGGGCTTTCCCGGTGCGAGGCTGCCGCTCCTGAGGCCAAGGACGCGGGCGGGGCCACAGGAGAGCAACTCTATCAGACGGGAGAGCCGAACGTGGCCCGGACGTACCAGGCGGTCGAGACAGAGGCTCACCGCGGTCTCCAGGCCGACGATGCCCGGCGGCGCGATGGAGAATTGGACGTCTTTCTCGTCGTCGTGGAACGGGGTGTGATCGCTCGTGACGGCGTCGACGGTGCCGTCGGCAAGGCCGGCGACCAGCGCCTCGACGTCGGCTGCCGGGCGTAGCGGCGGAGAAACCCGGGTGGCGGTCGAGAAGCCGCTCGACGCGACCGCCTCGTCGGTCAGGACCAGGTGGTGGACGGTCACGTCGCAGGTGACGCCCAGCCCTCGGCGGCGCCCCTCGCGGACCAGGTCGAGGCTCCGGGCGCTCGACAGGCGCGAGAGGTGGTAGCGGCCGCCGGTCAGGGCGAGGATCAGGAGGTCCCGGGCCACGACGACGTCCTCCGCCACACCCGGGACGCCCGGCAGCCCGAGGCGGGTCGAGACCGCGCCTTCGTGCATCACGCCGTCGCCCGCCAGCTGGGGGTCCTCGGCGTTCTGGATCACCGGCCGGTCGAAGTGCTGGGAGTGGCAGAGGGCACGGCGCAGGAGCGCCGGGTCGCGGACGCCGCGCTCGCCGTCGCCGAAGGCCACGACCCCGGCGGCCGCCAGCTCGCCAAGCTCCGCCAGCTCCTCGCCGCGCAGCCCGCGGCTCACCGCGCCGACCGGGTGGACTCTGGCGTAGGGATGACGCTCGGCCTGGCGCAAGAGGAGCTCGGTCACCGACCTCTGGTCGTGGACCGGATCCGTGTCGGCGCGCGGCGCAACCGCCGTGAAGCCGCCGGCGGCGGCGGCTCGTAGGGCGGTCTCGACCGTCTCCCGGTACTCGTGGCCCGGCTCGCCGAGCTGCACGCGCAGGTCGATCAGGCCCGGCACCACGACGAGCCCCTCGGCCTCGGTGAGCGCGTCGCCGTCCTCCGGCTCGACCCTTTCCTCCAGGCGGGCGACGGCACCGTCCTCGATCAGGACGTCAAGCCGCTCGTCGATCCCCTGGGAAGGGTCGACGACGCGTCCGCCGCGGACGATGCGCCGGCCGCTCACGCCCCTTCTCCCCTTTGCACGCCCGAGAGGAGGAAAAGCACCGCCATGCGCACGGCGACCCCCGCCGCGACCTGCTCGAGGATCACCGAGCGCGGTCCGTCGGCGACCTCGCTGGTGATCTCGACCCCGCGGTTCATCGGTCCCGGGTGCATGACGATGGCGTCGTCCTTGGCGAGGGCGAGCCGCTCTCTCGTCAGCCCGAAGAGGTTCATGTACTCGCGGACCGAGGGAAAAAAGCGGCGCTCGTGACGCTCCAGCTGGACCCGGAGCACCATGACGACGTCGGCTCCCTCCAGGGCCTCCTCCAGCGAGTAGGCTACGTCAACCCCCATGGGCTCCATCTCGACGGGCATCATCATCCGCGGCCCCGCCACGACGACACGGGCGCCCATCTTGCTTAGCAGATGGACGTTCGAGCGCACGACCCGGCTGTGGAGGATGTCGCCCAGGACGGCGACCCGCAGCCCGACGAAGGACCCCTTGTGGCGGCGGATGGTGAAGGCGTCGAGCAGCGCCTGGGTCGGGTGCTCGTGGGCGCCGTCGCCGGCGTTGATCACCCCGGCGTCGATGCGCCGCGCCAGCATGTGGGGGACCCCGGGGTGCTGGTGGCGGATGACGACGAGGTCGGGCGACATGGCCATGAGGTTTTTCGCCGTGTCGACGAGGCTCTCGCCCTTGGCGAGCGCCGAGCCTGAGGCCGAGATGTTGAGCGAGTCCGACGAGAGGCGCTTCTCGGCCAGCTCAAAGCTGAAGCGCGTCCGGGTCGAGGGCTCGAAAAAAAGGTTGATCACCGAACGGCCGCGAAGCGTCGGGACTTTCTTGATCGGCCGGTCCGACACCTCGCGAAACGGCTCCGCGGTGTCGAGGACGTGCTCGATCTCGGAACGCTCCAAATCCGCGATGCCGAGGAGGTCCTTCCTCGTCCAGACCATCTCGGTGGCTGGCGTCGTCTCGCTCAAGCCTCGTCCTCTCCGGCGCGTTCGAAGAGCCGCACGTAGTCTTCCCCGTCGGTTTCCGTAAAGGCGACCTCGACGACCTCGGAGCGGGCCGTGGGGACGTCCTTGCCGACGACGTCGGCATGGATCGGCAGCTCGCGGTGGCCGCGGTCGACGAGCACCGCGAGGCGTACCGCCTGCGGCCGTCCGTAGTCGAGCAGCTCGTCGAGCGCCGCGCGCACGGTACGGCCCGTGTAGAGGACGTCGTCGCAGAGCACCACGACGTACGGGTCGATCGGCGACGGCAGACGGGTCTCCTTGACCACGGGCTGGGCGGCGATGGTCGAGAGGTCGTCGCGGTAGAGCGTGATGTCGAGGATCCCGAGCTGCGGACGCCGTCCCTCCAGGCGCTCGATCTCGTCGGCGAGGCGTTCGGCGAGCGGTACGCCGCGGGTGCGGATGCCGACCAAGAGAAGCGTCTCGAGGTCGCCGTCGTGCTCGAGGAGCTCGCTCGCCATGCGCCGAATGACCGGACCCAGGCGCTCGGCGGCGAGCACCTCGCGCTTCGGGCGGAGGGATCTGGACGAAGGGCTTTTCATCGCAGCGGGTCGTTTCCGGGCTCGAGGATGCTATGTCCGCGGCGGGAGCGTGTCAATTCCCAAGCGCCGCCTTCCCTGAATGGCCACGACGCGGCTCTTGAAAGAGCCTGTGCTAGATTCATCCCGCCTGGACGGGAGAAGGAGATGCAGCAGACGACCCAGATCTGCCCCAAGTGTGGGCAACGCAATTCAAGCCTCAACACGAAGTGCCTGGCATGCGACGCGGACCTCGCCACGTCGGTCCGCAGGCCCGCGGCGGCTCCCGCGGCCCCCGCGTTCACGGTCCAGAAGACCGTCCGCCCAGCCGCGGGGGCTTCGGCCCGGACTTCGCTCCGCCCCAAGGGCGCCGGCGCGCCGGCCGACGGCATCGACGCCACCATCCGGCTCTCCGTGGCGCCGCCGTCCGAGGTCACCGAAGAGATTCGCCGGGTCGGTCATTTCCGGCTTTTAAACGTCCTCGGCGCCGGCGGCATGGGCGAGGTCTTCCGCGCCTACGACGAGAAGCTCGACCGCCTGGTGGCCCTGAAGGTCATCCGGCGCGAGGAGTTCACGCGCCTCGACGACACCGAGCGCAACGAGGAGCAACGCCGTTTCGTCGACGAGGCCCAGCTGTCGGGACGGCTCGACCACCCCAACATCTGCCCGATCTACGAGCTCGACGAGGACGAGGAAGGGACCGCCTTTTTCGCCATGAAGCTCGTCGAGGGCCGCACCCTCGCCGTCCTCTGGGACGAAGCGGGCGAGGAGCGGCTGATGCCGGAGAAGCTGGGGGGCTTCCTCCAGATCTTCCTGAAGATCTGCGACGCCCTCTCGTTTGCCCATGACCGCGGCATCATCCACCGCGACGTGAAGCCGGTCAACGTCATGGTGGGCGATTTCGGCGAGGTCTACGTGATGGACTGGGGCGCGGCGCTACTGAAGGAGCTGGGACACCGGAGGAACGCTCCGAAGACCCGCCTCGAGGTCCACCGCGAGAAGTCGTCGTTCGGAAGCGTCGTCGGCACCCTGCGCTACATGGCCCCCGAGCAGGCCTTGGGCCGCCGCCACGAGGTCGACGAAAAGAGCGACGTCTTCTCAGTGGGAGCCACCCTCTACCACCTGCTCGCCGGGCACGCGCCCTACACCTCCAACGACGTCCACGAGCTCCTGGGCCAGGCGCAGAAGGCGCAATTCGTGGCTCCCGACCTCGTGGCGGGAGGCGGTCAGGTGCCGCCGATGCTGAGCGAGGTCGTGGTCAAGGCGATGGCGGCGAAGCCCGAGGAGCGCTACGCGTCGGTGCTGGACCTCAAGAAAGCGATCGAGGGATTCATCCACGGCTCCTATCAGAGGCCGCAGCGCAAGTTTTCGTCAGGTTCCAAGATCGTCGTCCAGGGAGAGGAGGGCGAAACGGCCTACATCATCGACAAGGGCCGTTGTGCCGTCATCAAGGAGAAAGGCAACGAGCGGGTGGTGGTGCGCGAGCTCGGTCCCGGCGAAGTGTTCGGCGAAACCGCGGTCTTCTTGAAGACGGTGCGTACCGCCACCGTCGAGGCCGTCGACGAGACCACGGTCACCGTCGTCACCCGCGACGCGATGATCCGCGGCCTGGGGCTCAACTCCTGGCTCGGGGACTTCGTGACCGCGCTCGCCGACCGGTTCACCGAGGTCGACCAGCAGCTGCGCGAGATCCAGATCAGCTCCCAGGGCTAGGACGCCCTACTTCTTGCCGACGGTCGCTTCGAGGAAGCCGCGGATCACCTCGTGGACCTCGGGACGCGACCAGATCTCCAAGACCTGCGGATCGATCTCTCCTTCGTAGCCCTCCATCCGCGCCAGGGTCTCGCGGCGCAGGTGGCGCTTGGTGAGGGCGAAGCTGTCGCGGGGGATGCGCCCCAACTGGGCGGCAATCGCGATCGAACGCTCCAGCGTCGCCTCGGGCGCCGCCAGCTCCTCGACGAGACCCATGGCGTAGGCCTCCTCCGGAAGGATCGTGCGTCCCGTCAGCACGAGGTCCTGGACACGGTGGGCCGGCAGGAGGTGTCGCACGGCTTCGAGCGCCGCCACCGGGAAGGGCACGCCGACCAGGAGCTCGGTAAAGCCAAACCTTCCTTCGCCCTCGGCCATGACCCGCCGGTCGCAGGCCACCGCCAGGACCGCGCCGCCGGCGATGGCGTGGCCGTTGACCGCGGCGACCACCGGCAGCGGCAGGGTGAAGAAGCGCCGGACGCTCGCCGAGAGCTTGGGCAGGAGCTCCCTCACGTACTCGGCGCCTCCCTCGAGGATTCGAAACAGGTTGACCCCGGCGGAAAACGACGAGCCGGTGCCGGTCAGGACGACGGCCCGGACGCCGTCGTCGGCCTCGACCTCGTCGAGGCTGCGGCCGAGGTCGTCGAGCAGCTCGGCGTCGATGGCGTTGACCTTGCCGTGCTCCATACGCAACACGGCGACGCCCTCATGGTCTCCTCGGTGAATCATGGCCTGCCCTACGCCGCGACCTCTCTTTCCATCTCCAGGGGCTCCGCCGCCTGGACGTCGTCCATCTCGACGGAGACGAGCTTCGAGACGCCGCGCTCTTCCATCGTCACGCCGTAGAGCGTGCCGGCGACCTCCATCGTCAGCTTGTTGTGGGTGATGACCAGGAACTGCGTCTCCTTGGCCATCTCCTGCAGGACGTCGACGAAGCGCAGGACGTTGACGTCGTCCAAGGGCGCGTCGACCTCGTCGAGGATGCAGAAGGGCGAGGGCTTCGACTGGAAGAGGGCGAAGAGGAGCGCGATCGCCGTCAGGGCTTTCTCGCCGCCCGAGAGCAGCATGATGTTCTGGGTGCGCTTGCCCGGCGGGCGGGCCATGATCTCGATGCCGCTTTCGAGCATGTCGTCCTCGTCGAGGAGGCGCATCTGGGCCTCGCCGCCGCGAAAGAGCTTGGTGAAGACCTCGCCGAAGTTCTGGTTGACCTGGGTGAAGGTCTCGCGGAAGCGTTCGCTGGAGGTCTCGTTGATCTCGCGAATCGTCTCCTTCAGGCTGAGCACCGAGTCGGCGACGTCGCGGCGCTGGGCCTTCAGGAACGTTTCTCGCTCCAACTGCTCCTCGTACTCCTCGGCGGCCAGGACGTTGACCGGACCGAGCCGTTCGAGGATCGCCTTGCAACGCGCCAGGTCGGCTTCGAGCTCGGCGAGGCGGGCGCGGCTCATCTCGGGGACGACGAGCTCCTCAAGCTCTTCCTCGACCGCCACGGCGGCCTTTTCGGCGGCCGGGTCCGCCTCCTGCGCCTCGGCCCGCGAGCGGGAGCCGGGCAAGGGACGCTTGAACTCCTCGCGAAACGTGGCGGAGAGGTGCTCGGCGTCCTGGCGTAGGCCCGCCTGGGAGACGCGCAGCTGCTCGATCTCGCCACGCCGTTCCTCGCGGACGGCGCGGTTCTCCTGGACCTCGCCGTCGAGGCCGCGCAGCGAGCCACGGCGCGAATCCAGGCGGTCCTGGTGCTCCAGGACTTCGTGCTGGGCGAGGACGCGGCGCTCGAGCGCCGCCTGGAGCTCTTCCTCGGCGCGGTCGATGGCGTTCTCGAGCTCGACACGGCGCTCCTCGAGGAAGTTGCGTTCGTCGTCCCAGGCCTGGAGCACCCTTTGGGTCTCCTCGATCTGGTGGCGCACGCGCAGGACTTCCTGGCTCTGCGACTCCATGCGCTCCTCGAGGACCTCCAGGCGCCCGCGACGGCCGGCGCCCTCGGTGCGCAGGGCCTCCCGCCGGCTGCGGGCGTCCTCCACCTCGGCCTGGGTCCGGTCGAAGCTCGGGGCGGCGTCCGGGTGGGCGAGCTGGGCGGCGCTCAAGGCGCTTGGGAGCTCCCCTCTCCGGGCCGGGCGCACGCCCACGTCGCGGGCGATCTCGGCCAGCTCGTCGGTCAGGGTCTGACGTTCGCCGAGGAGGCGCTTGTGGCGTCCCATGACGTCCTGGCGCCGGGCGTGGGCGACGGCGATCTCGCGGCGCAGCTCGGCCGCGGACTCGTCGAGCCGGTTGATCGCCGCGGCGAGCCGGGTACGTTCCGCGACCAGGGTGTCGAGCGTTTCGCCGTTGCGGCGCAGGCGCTTTTCAAGCGCCGGAATGTCGCGATCGATCGTCTCGAGCTCGCTTTCGCGGGCGATGATGCCCGGCGCCGCTTCCTCGCCCTGGGAGTGGATCGTACCGGCGACGGCCCAGAGGCGGTCGCGGCTCAGAAAAGAGACCCCGGGATGGGCGGCGGCGAGGCGCGCGGCGTCCTCGGCGGTGTCGACGAGGTAGGCCGGCGGCAGGGCCCGGCCGATCGCCTCGGGAAGCTCCAGGGCCGCGGCGAGGGAGTAGCGCACGGCGCCGTCGTCGACCCGGGCGACGGGCACGTCGTCGCCCAGGGGCTGGAGGAAAGCGGCGGTCGAGCCGTGGCGCGCCAGGGCGCGGGCCAGCTCCAGGCCGGAGAGGTGAGGCTCGACGAGCACCGCGTCGGCCAGGTCGCCGAGGAAGTGGTCGATCGCCTCCTCCCAGCCCTCGACGGGCGCGACGGCGTCGGCCAGGAAGCGCGGCTCGGCCACCCCGAGGGCGGCCAGCTTGTCGACCAGGAGCCGCCGGTGCTCGGCGTGCTCCTCGCTCCAGGCGACGAGCAGGCGGCGGCGCTCGATCAGGCCGGCCCGCTCGGCTTCCAGGCGGCGGCGCTGCTCGGAGAGCTCGGCCTCGCGGCGCAGGACGGCGTCAAGATCCTCGGAGTGCGTCTCGCGTTCCGCGAGCCGTTCGTCGAGCCGCTGGTTCGAGGCCTCGACGGCTTCCTCGATCGATCCAAGCGTCGCTTCGGCCTCCGTCTTCTGGCGATCGTTGCGCTCCATCTGCTCGTCGAGGTAGCGGCGCCGGAAAGTGCGGCGCTCGATCTCGACCTGCTCCTGCTGAAGCTGCGAGCGGAGCCGGTTGACGTCACCGAGCACCGAGAGGAGCTCCCGGCGGAGCGCTTCGAGGCGCGCGTCGGTCTGCCCGACCGCTTTTTGGGCGGCCTCGATCCGGGAGTCGTCCTCGGCGACCAGGCGCGCCGCGTCGTCGCGCTCGGCGACCAGCGCCAGGGTCCGTTCGTCGAGCGAGCCCAGGGAGCTTCCGAGCTCGCTGCTTCGCCGCCGCCGCTCCTCGGCCTCCTGGTACCCGCGCTCGAGCCGCTCGCCGACCTCGCCGAGCCGCGTCCGGGTGCCCTTCAAGAACTCCTGGCGTCCCTCGATCTTGGCCGCGAGATGGCTCTGGCGCTCGTGGCGCTCGGCGAGGACGCGGGCTATCTCGTCGAGCTCCTCGCGTCCGCTCGCCAGCGCCGCTTCCTGGCGCGAAAGGGTCGCGGTCAGCTCCGCGTCGCGGTCGGTGAGCCCTCCGAGCTCCTCTTCGAGGTCGCCCATGCGGTCGCGCAGCAGCGCCCAGCGTCCCAGGAGCACGTGCATCAGGAGGTCCCGGTACTCCTGCTCTTTCGTCTTGTAGCGCCGCGCGGCGCTCGCCTGGCGCTTGAGCGAGCGCAGCGCCCGCTCGACCTCGGAGATGATGTCGTCGAGCCGCAGCAGGTTCGCCGCCGCCTCTTCGAGCTTGACCTCGGCCAGGCGCTTGCGCGCCTTGTAGCGGGTGATCCCCGCCGCCTCCTCGAGCAGCCGCCGCCGCTCCTGGGGCTTGCCCGAGAGGATCATGCCGATCTTGCCCTGCTCGATCACCGAGTAGGCACGGATGCCGAGCCCGGTATCCATCAGGAGGTCCTTGATCTTCTTGAGCCGGGTGACCTTGCCGTTCAACCGGTACTGGCTCTCGCCGGTGCGGTAGACCCGGCGGCCGATCGAGAGCTTGCCCTCGACCGCGTCCTCGAACGACGGGTCCGTCACCAGCGTCAGGGTCACGTCGGCCATGCCGACGGGCTTGCGCGTGTCGGTGCCGCTGAAGATGACGTCCTGCATCGAGGCGCCGCGCAGCGACTTGGCGCTCTGCTCGCCCAACACCCAGGTGATGGCGTCGGAGATGTTGGACTTGCCGCAGCCGTTGGGGCCGACGATCGCCGTGATGCCGGCGGCAAACCCCATCTCGGTGGGGTCGACGAAGGACTTGAAGCCGGAGATGTCGAGTCGATGTAACTTGAGCAACGTAGTTTTGCCTCGCCTTGATTCAGCGCGGGAGAATAGCAGAGCCGCTCCCGGGGGAGCAACGCCTGGACCACAAAATGTCGTAGTTGCTACCGCTCCTAGTTCAATATGTCGTAGGAAGCGCGTTGTCAAGCGGTTTGAGGCTCAGGCGGTGCCGCGGGCCCGGTCCAGGGCCCGCTCGGCGAAGCGGCGGGCGGCCTTGAGCGGGGTTTCTCCGGCCTCGGCGGCGTCGCTCAAGATCTCCGCCACGGTCTCGCCGATCTTTGCGACCCGCTCGAAGGCCTCGTCGCGGCTTACGCCGTCGCGCAGCAGGGGCAACGCCAGGGCACCGCCGGCGTTGATGACGTAGTCGGGCGCGTAGACGATGCCGCGCTCGTGGAGGCTCTCGGCGTCGTCGTCGCGAAGCAGCTGGTTGTTGGCGGAGCCCGCCACGATGCGGCAGCGAAGCTTCGCCACGGTGTCCGGGTTGAGCGTCGCGCCCACCGCGCAGGGCGCGTAGACGTCGCAGGCGGTCGTGTGGACGTCCGCGAGCGGTACGGCCTCGGCTGTGAGCTCCCCCCTCATTCCCCGCGAGGGGACGTTGAGCTCGGCGGCCAGGGCCGCGGCTTTCGCCGTGTCGAGGTCGGCGAGCAAAAGCCGGGCTCCGCCCTCGGCGAGGCGGCGGGCGAGCGGCACGCCGACCCCTCCGACCCCTTCGACGAGCACCGTGCGGTCCCGGAGCTCGCGGCTGCCGAAGACCGCCTCGACGGCCGCCTCCATGCCGCAAAAGACCCCCAGGGCGGTGAAGGGTCCCGGATCCGTCGAGGAGCCGTCGCTGTAGTCGATCCCGAGGACGTAACGGCTCCGCCTGGCGATGATCGCCATGGCCTCGGGTCCGGTGCCGAGGTCGGCGCCCGTCGCGAACGCCCCGGCGAGGGACTCGACCAGGTCGCCGTAGCGCAACAAGAGCCCCTCCCGCGCTCCGTCCGCGAGGGGGCCCGGAGGGGCGATCACCGCCTTGCCGCCGCCGAACTCCATGCCGAGGGCAGCCCATTTGTAGGTCATCCCGCGGGCCAACCGCTGGGCGTCGCAAAGCGCGTCGGCAAGCTCGGGATAGACCTTGAGCCGGGTGCCCCCGGTCGGACGGCCGAGCGTCGCGTCGTGGAGCGCGATGAAAATCCACGCTCCGGTCTCCCGGTCGTAACGCGTGACGACGGCGTTGCCGTCCCAGTCCTTGATCAGTGAAAGGACGTCCTGGCTCATGTAGGGGGGGCCTCCTCAGGTCTCGAAAACCGCCTGCTCGGTGAAGGTGTCCAAATCGATGTTGGTGCCACAGACCACGACGCCGACGCGCTTTCCCCGGAGCCGCTCGCGCAGAGGGCCGAGAAGCGCCGCCGTGGCCGCCGCCGCGGCCGGCTCGACCGCCAGCTTCAGGCTGCGAAAGAAAAGGCCCATGGTGCGGCGCATGGCCTCGTCGTCGACTTTCACCAGCTCGTCGACGTGGCGCCGGCAAAGCTCGAAGCTGTAGGGCGCGGCGTAGGGCGCCCCGAGGCTGTCGGCGATGGTGCGGACCTTGTCGATCGCCATGGGCTTGCCGGCGGCGAAGCTCCGGTGCATGGTGTCGGCACCGACCGGTTCGACGCCGAAGACCTGGCACTTGGGCTGCATGAGCTTCGTCGCCGTGGCGATGCCCGCGCAGAGCCCACCGCCGCCGATCGGCACGATCACCGCGTCGAGGTCCTCGACCTGGCGGCAGAGCTCGAAGCCCACCGTCGCCGTGCCGAGGACCGTACGGCGACCCTCGAAGGGGTGGACGAAGAAACGGCCTTCCTCCTCCTGGATCCTCTCGACCTCGGCGAAGGCCTGGTGGACGTCGTCGACCAGGATCGCCTCGGCGCCGTAGCCGCGGCAGATCGCCACGCGGGCCGGATTGGCGTTTTTCGGCATGACGACCTTGGCCGTCGAGCCCATGTCACGGGCGGCAAAAGCGACCGCGATGGCATGGTTGCCGGCCGAGACCGCGGTCACCCCCCGCTCTAGCTGGGCAGGCGAGAGGGCCAGCATGTTGACGAGGGCGCCGCGCGGCTTGAAGGTGCCGCCGTACTGAAACAGCTCCAGCTTCAAGTAGACCTCGGTCCCGTCGCCGAGGCGCCCGTCGACCTCGCGGTCGCGCCAGCGCCAGACCGGGGTCTCACGGACCCGCTCGCCGAGGCGCTCGCGGGCGTCGCGGATGTCCTCGAGAGAGGGGGGCGCCTCGGACGTCGTCGCTTCGTTTCGGGTCATGACTCAGATCCTAGCAGCCTTCTACCGCTTCGTCACCCCTCGCCTTGGCGCTGGCGGATGCTGCTAGACTCGGGCCATGACCTCCCCCCGAGAAGGTGCTCCCGGTGAAGGACCGCCAGCGCGACGGGCCCGCGACCTGGCGATCAACGTCGCTCTTTCCATCGCCTCGCTGACCCTCTTCCTGGGAGCCGCGGAGGCGATCTCCAGGCTGAAGTACTCCCCCAAGGAGATCCGTTTTCGCTCCCTGATGGAATATGACAAAGACAAGATCTACAGGCTGAAATCGAACACCCAGGGATTTTTTGCCGGCATCATGGACGTCGCGACCAATTCTTTTGGTTGCCGGGACTCGGAGATCCCCGTCGAGAAAACCGCCGGCACGTTCAGGGTTCTCGTCTTGGGAGACTCCCTCTCGTTCGGCCACGGGGTACCCAACGAGGCTCCCTTCCCGGAAGCGCTGGAGCGCCGGCTGAGCCGCGGCCATCCGGACTATCGCTTCGACGTCGTCAACATGGGCGTGCCCGGCTATTCCGCGTTCCAGGAGTACCACGACTTGAAACGCGGCCTGGAGCTTCATCCGGACGTCGCCATCTTGCAGTTCACCTTGAACGACGTCAGCGAACCCTACCTCTTCTACAAGAGGTACGGCGGCCGCGGCCAAATCCCCACGATGCCCGAGATCATCGACGTCCCCTATTACCACTACGTCCTGTCCCAGCGCAGCGCCTTTTATCTCTTCCTCAAAGACATGGCCGGACGCATTCGTTTCTCGGACATGTCGCCGAAAGGAGTCCGGGAAAAGGCCAAGGAGCAGGAGCTCTACCAGGTCAAGAACCTCGTCTACGCCCCGGACCACCCGCAGATCGTCGAGGCCTGGGCGGAATACTTGACGTGGCTGCAAAAGATGACAGACCTCGCCAAGAGAAACGACGTAGAATTCCTCGTCCTGGCGATGCCGTTCGATTTCCAGCTGTTTGAGAACCCTCAGCTCGATCATCCCCAGAGAATCCTGGCACGCCATTGTGAAGAGAACGGCGTCGGCTTCGTCGATCTGCTACCTGCCCTGCGCCGTGACCTCGTGCAATGGGCGGTTCGACAAGATCCGCTCCTTGTGGCCTCCGAAAAAGCGGAGGTCCTCCGAGAGCTGGCTCAGGAGCGGCCGGAGGAGGTCCGCCGATTCTGGGAACAGCTCTTCCTCGACGAGGACCATCCGACGATCCTCGGACATCGCTATGTTGCCGAGCGCCTTTATCCAGACGTCCTTCGGGCCCTGGAAAAGAAGGGGCTCTCCCAGTAGAACCCAGGCCAGCTCTCTTACCGGAAGTCGTGGCTCGGCGCCGGAGAGAGCTTCTCGATCGGCCAGAGGCGCCGCGCCTGGACCGAGACCGAGCCGTCCCGCATCTGGAGCACGCCCTCGATCACCAGGCCCGAGGAGCCGACGATGACGCGCCGGGACTCGCTGAAGAGCTCCTGGGAGACGACGGCCTGGGCCATGCCCGTCTCGTCTTCCAGGGTGATGAAGAGGATCCCCTTCGCCGTCCCCGGACGCTGGCGCACGATCACCGCGCCGGCAAACCTCACCTGGGTCCCGGCCGCGATCCTCGGCAGCTCGGCCGCGCTGACGACGCCCTGCTCCCTCAGAGCCTCGCGGGCGTAGGCCATCGGATGCGGACCCACGGTAAGGCCGCTCGTCAGGTAGTCGGCGATCGTCTCCTCCAGGGGGCTCATCGCGACGAGGGGCGACGCTTTGTCCTCGCGTTCTTCCTCGAAGAGCGGCCCGGCAGGCCGGGCGAGACGCGCCACCTGCCACAACGCCTCGCGCCGTTCGAGGCCGAAGCCGCGCAGCGCCCCGGAATAGGCCAGCTGGTCGAGCTCCTCGCCGCGCAGGCCGCAGCGTGCCGCCATCTCCTCGACGCTTTTGAAGGGACGCCGCTCGTGCTCGGCCGCGAGGCGGCGTGCCGCTTCCCGGCGCAGGCCGCGTACGTAGCGAAGCCCCAGCCGGAGCGCTCCGTCGGGCAGTGTCTTCCCCCCTTGATCCCCCCGAGGGGACAGTGTCTTCCCCCCTTGATCCCCCCGAGGGGACAGCGGGCCCCGCCGCGGCGGGCGATCCTCCCAGCTACAGCGCCACCGCGAATGGACGACGTCGATCGGCAAGACCGTGACCCCGTGACGCTGGGCGTCCTTGATGAGGGTCGCCGGGTGATAGAACCCCATCGGCCAGGCGTTCAGGAGAGAGATGTAAAAAGCGGTCGGGTGGTAGGCCTTCAAATAGGCGCTCGCGTAGGCGATCAAGGCGAAGCTCGCGGCGTGAGACTCGGGGAAGCCGTAGAGCGCAAACGACGTGATCGAGCGGACGATTTTCTCCCGCGTCTCGCCCACGATGCCGCGCTCGGTCATTCCGTCGCGCAGGCGTTTCTCGATCGCGTCCATGCGCTCGACCGAGCGCTTGAAGCCCATCGCGCGGCGCAGCTCCTCGGCCTCGCCGCCTGAAAAGCCCGCCGCCGCCATGGCCATCTTCAGGATCTGCTCCTGAAAGATCGGTATCCCGAGAGTGCGCTTCAGGATCGGTTCCAGGCAAGGATGAAGGTATCGGACGGGCTCGCGTCCTTGCCGCCGTTCGAAGAAGGGATGCACCATGCCGCCGGTGATCGGCCCCGGACGAATGATCGCCACCTGGATCACGAGGTCGTAGAAGCGCCGTGGAGAGTTGCGCGGGAGAGATGCCATCTGGGCGCGGCTTTCGACCTGAAAGACCCCGACGGTGTCGGCCTCGCGCAGCATCTTGAAGACTTTCGGGTCGTCGGGGGGGAGATGGGCGAGCTCGACGTTTTTCTTCTCGTGGCGGCGGATGAGCGGCACTGCCTCCTCCAGGGCGTTCAGCATCCCGAGGCCCAGGAGGTCGACCTTGATGATCCCCAAGCCGGCGCAGTCGTCCTTGTCCCACTGGACGACGAGGCGTCCGGGCATGGCGGCGGGCTCCAGGGGGACGACCTCGTCGAGGCGGCCGGCGGCGATCACCATGCCGCCGGAATGCTGGCCGAGGTGGCGCGGCAGGTTCTGGACCCGCTGCCAGAGGTCCATGAAGAGCTTCACCCGGTGGTCCGCGGGATCGCATTTCGCCTCGCGGATCGCCGCCTCAAGAGGGCTCTCCCGCCCTGACCCTGGCGCGGAGACGGCGTGCTTGTCGCCGAGCGCGGCGTCGTAGCGCAGCCGGCGGAGCTCTTTCGAGAGGCGTCCCACCTGCTCCGTCGAGAAGCCCAGAGCCTTGCCCACCTCGCGCGCCGCCAGACGGTCGCGGTAGGTGATGACGTTCGCCGTCATGCCGGCACCGTGCGGGCCGTAGCGCTCGTAGACGTACTGGATCACTTTTTCGCGCTGATCGCCCGAGGGTAAGTCGAGGTCGATGTCGGGCCACTCTCCCCGCTCCTCGGAGAGGAAACGTTCGAAAAGCAGATCCATCTTCACCGGGTCGACGGCGGTGATCGAAAGCGCGTAGCAGACGGCGCTGTTGGCGGCGGAGCCGCGTCCCTGGGCGAGGATCCCCTGGCGCTGGCAGAAGCGCACGACGTCCCAGACGATCAGGAAGTACCCGGCGAGCTGGAGCTTCTCGATGACGTCGAGCTCTTTGGCCACCTGCGCCTGGGCGCGGGCCGTGAACGGCCGGAAACGCGCCCGCGCCGAGTCCCAGCTCACCTGCCGCAGGTAGGACGCCGCCGTCTCGCCGGGGGGCAGGGGGAACTCGGGGAATCGGTAGCCGAGGTCCTGGAGGGTGAACTCGAGCTGCGACGCCAAGGCGACGCTCTCTTCGACCGCCTGTGGCAGGTCGGCGAAGAGCCGTGCCATCTCCTCGGCGCTTTTCAGATGACGCTCGCGGTGCTCGGCGAGATGCCGCCCGGCGGCGTCGAGCTGGGTGTGGTGGCGGATCGCGGTCAGGACGTCGTGGAGGGGCTTGTCCCCGGCCTTGGCATAGCGCACGCCGTTGGTGGCGACAAGCGGCAGCCGGAGCTTGCGGGCGAGATCGACAAGCGCCTGGTTGCGGTGCTCTTCGCCGCGCAGGCGGTGACGCTGGAGCTCGACGTGGAGCCGGCCCTCGAAGATGCCGCAAAGCTCGTCGAGGACGGCGCCGGCCGCCTCGATCCCCTCGCCTGCGAGACGCCGGACGACGGGTCCGTCGCCGCCGCCCGCCAGGCAGTGGAGGCCCGAGGCGTGCTCGGCGACGAGCTCGAAGCTGGCCCGGGCGTCGCCCTTGGGACGTCCGCGGGCAGCGGCGGTCAGGAGCTTCGAGAGGTTGCGATAGCCTTCGGCGTTGCGCACCAGGAGCGTCAGGCGTTCGCCCGCGGCCGAGCGCCGGCTCGCCTCCAGGCGGGTGCTCTTCGCGGCCGGGCGGCTCGCCTCGTTCTCCTCTTCCAGCACGACCTCGGCCCCCACCAGAGCCCGCAGCCCCGCCTCTTTCGCTGCTCTGTGGAAGCGCGGAGAGCCGTAGAAGCCGTTGCGGTCGGTGAGCGCCACGGCTGGCAGGCCGAGGGCCGCGGCGCGCTCGACGAGGTCCTCGGGCTGGGAGGCGCCGTCGAGGAAGGAGAAGGCCGAGGCGGCGTGGAGCTCGACGTAGCGCGCCGGGCTGCGCCGCCGCGGACGCTCGTACGAGCGCTGGCGGAGCTTCTCCTTGCGCGCCCCGGGCGAGAGGTAGCCGACGCGTTTGCCGGGGGGATGGTGGGTGGAATTGCCGGAAGCCATGACGTCCTCCCGGCGATTCTATCAAGGCGGAAGTGGGGCGTAAACCGTCGCTACGGCGACTACCGGACGAGGCCTTACGACGACTTCTCAGACTCGATGAGCTCATCGACCAGACGTTCGAGAAGAGGCAGCGGCACGGCACCGTTGGTCAGTAGAACACGGTGGAAGTCGCGCAGGTCGAAGCGCTCGCCGAGCTCCGCTCTCGCTTTCTCCCGCAGCTCCAGGATCTTCATCATGCCGATCTTGTAGGCGCAGGCCTGCCCGGGCATGATGAAGTACCGTTCGACCTCCGCGACGACGTCGCTTTCGGCCATTCCGGTGTTCTCCAGCATGTAGGCGATGGCCTCCTCCCGACTCCACCGTTGGTGATGGATGCCCGTGTCGACGACCAGGCGCACGGCCCGGAAGAGCTCCGCCTGCAGGCGACCGACGTCGTCATAGGGATCTTCGAGAAAACCGAGCTCCCAGGCCAGGCGCTCGGCATAGAGGCCCCAACCTTCGACGAAGCCGGTGAACGGGATCAGGCGGCGGAAGAAAGGCAGCTCCTTCTGCTCCATCTGGAGCGCGATCTGGAAGTGATGTCCGGGGACGCCCTCGTGGTAGGCGAGGGTTCGCATGCCGTATTTCGGGGTCGCCTTGATGTCGTAGAGATTGGCGTAGAAGACACCGGGCCTCGAGCCGTCCATGGCCGGTGGCATGTAGTGGGCACCCGGCGCCGTCTTCTCCTTGAACTCCGCCTCGCGTCGCACCTCGACGTCGGCCTGGGGACGCACGTCAAAAGCGGCGTCGAGACCGGCCGAGATTTCGTCGAGGATCGCCTGGTAGTCCCGCAGGATGGCGTCGCGGCCCTCGTCGGTGTCAGGATAGTAGAAGGCCGGGTCCTCTTTCAAGGCCACCATCGCCACGGCGAAGCCCTCGCCGACGTCGCGTCCCGCCTCCGCGAGGCGCGCGAGGATTTCTCCCTGGATGCGCTCGACCTCGGCGAGGCCCAGTTGATGGATCTCCTCGGGAGCCAGCTCGGAGGTGGTAAAAAAGCGCAGGGCGAGACGGTAGAGCTCATCGCCGTCGGGCAGGTTCCAGACCCCATGGTTGCCCTCGACCTTGGCGTCGAGCTCCGAGAAGTACTCGATGAGGCGCTGGTAGGCGGGATAGACCGTGGCCTCGATCTCGTGCCGGGCCGTCGTGGCGAGGCGCTGCCGAGCGGTCTCGTCGATACCGGCCTCCTCCATCTTGCTCTCCAAGGAGGTGAACAAGATGTTCTCTTCGACCGGAGTCCCCACCAGGCCGCTCATCTCCTCCACCACGTGGTCGACGACGAATTGGGGGGGCAGGATGCCGAGCTCCTCGCGGTGGCGAAGCCCTTCGAGCACCTGGTCGAACTTGACCCCGACCTTCGAGAGGCGGGTGACGTAGTCCTCGGCGTCGCCGACGTCGTTAACCTGGTGGGTGTCTTGCATGAAGGTGGGAAAGCCGCTTTGCACCCCGAACATCTGGTTGACGGGGTAGTTGTGGAAGCGGAACCGCTCGGCTTCCGCCACCAGGTCGAGCAACGAGAGGGCGATCTCCTTGGAGCGGCGATCGGCGTCGTTGAGCGACGCCGAGTCGTAGCTCCTCAAGACCTCGCGCGCTTCGTGCAGCCGCCGGAACATGCGATCCCCGGCCGCGAGGCTGGCATCGTCGAGATCGTCGTTGTGGAAGTCGATGCCCAGCGGCTCCAAGACGCGTATCGAGCTCAGAAGCTCGGGACTCTCGAGCGCGAACTGGAGCGCCGTGCGGGCGAAGAAGAGATTGACGTTGAAGGGCTTGAAGTACCAGACGTGGACGAAGAAGGCCCCGCCCACGAGCAGCAGCAGCAGCAACAAGAAAGCGAGGATCTTAAGAATCTTCTTGAATCGGCGCATGGAAAAGCTCCTTTCGAGATTCGTCTTCGGGCTGCCGCTCTCGCAGCCTCCCTCAGGAGGCGAAGCCGACCTACGGACGAGTCGGTCGTGGCTCAGCGCTCGTCGCGTTCCTTGCGCTTGACGGCGACGTCGACTTCGGCCATCGCCTCGCGGATCGCGGCGTTGACCTCGGCGCCGATGCCGGCGAAGTCGACCTCCGCCAGGGCGCGGCGGACCTCTTCGCGGGCCTCGCGGATCTCGTCCCAGTCGACCTCGTCCATGGCGCGGCGGATCTCCTCGCCGACCTCGGCGTGGATCTCGTCCCAGTCGACCTCCTCGAGCGCTTCGTCGACCTCGCGGCGGATCTCGTCGCGGATCTCGTCCCAGTCGACCTCCTCCAGCGCTCCGTCGACCTCGTGGCGGATCTCTTCACGGATCTCGTCCCAGGGGATGCCGTCGAGGGCTTCGCGGACGGCTTGGCGAACCTCGTGGCCGACCTCGGCCCACTCGGCGTGGTGGTGGTGCTCGGGCGCCTTGTCATCCTCCGCGGCCTGGGCAAAAGCCCCGACGGGCAGAAGCAACAGGGCCAAAACCGTCAACAGCAGCCGCAGCTTCGGGGTGTGCATGCAAAGTCCTCCTGGGTCTTCAAGGCAGCACCGGCTCGGTGTCCTCATCTCCCTTATGTACTGCTCGCGGGGGCGGAAGGTTACAAGAGGAGGATCGGAGGAAGGACTTCCCGAGCCCGTCGTCGTCGGCGTAGCGTCTGCTAGAGTGCCCGGTCGATGAGCGACGAGATCCTCCGCGAGACCAACGGCGGCCTCCTGCTCCAGGTGCTCGCCGTCCCCCGGGCCTCGAAAAGCGCCCTCGCGGGCGTCCATGACGGCCGGCTCAAGGTCCGCGTCGCGGCGCCCCCGGTCGACGGGGCCGCCAACAAGGAGCTGGTGCGCTTCCTCGCCGCGGCGCTTGGCGTCGCCCGCTCGCAGGTAAGCCTCGAACGAGGCGCTTCCAGCAAGCGAAAGACGTTCCGCGTCTCGGGCCTGGGGAGCGAGCGGGCTCGCGAGCGCCTCTCGCTCCCCTGACGAAGGAGACCTAGCTAGGCCGGTGGCGGCACGGTGAAGCAGAACGTCGAACCGTGTCCCAGGCCCTCGGACTCGGCCCAGATCCGTCCACCGTGGAGATCGACGATGCGTTCGACCGCGCTCGGAAAGGCGTCCGGCGACCAGCTCCGCCGCCTCGGCGGCGAGCTCCGACATGGACATCTCGCGCGACACCTTGACGGCCTCGCCGAGACGCGACATCTCCAGGAGGTCGTTGACGAAGTCGTACATCTTTTCCGCCGCCCGCTCGATCTGCCGGGCGTCCTCGTTGAAGCGGTCGAGATCGCCCTTGCCGACGTCCTGCCGGAGGAATCCCATGAAGCCTGTGATCGTGACCAGGGGGCTTTTGAGGTCGTGGGAGACCGTATGGGCAAAACGTTCCATCTCGGCGTTTTTTGCCTGCAGCTTGGCGATCAGGAGCTCGCGGTCGGCCTCGGCGCGCTCGCGCTCGCTCATCTGCTGGCGCAAGACCTCGTTCATGCGCTCTAGCTCTTCGGTCCGCCTACGAATCGCCACCAGCCGCCAGCGGACGGCGGCGGTTACCAGAGCCAAGGCAAGGACGAAGACCGAGCCGCGGAACCACCAGGTCTGGTGGTAGGGCGGCGTGACCACGATTTTCAGAGTGCGGGGATTCTCGTTCCACACGCGGTCGCTGTTGGCCGCCTTGACGTGGAAGACGTACTCTCCGGGCTCGAGATGGGCGTAGCTCGCCAAGGGGCGCCTGCCCGCCTCGACCCAGCCCGGGTCGATCCCCTCCAGATAGTAGGCGAAGAGGTTGTCCTCAGGTGCGGTGTACTCCAAGGCCGCGACCTCCAGGGTGATGAAGCTCTCCCTCCAATCGAGCTCGAGCTCGCGCACCTCGCTCAACGGAAGGTCGGTTTTGACCTCTTCGTTGAAGACCTTGACGGACACGATTTCGACCAGAGGAGGGACAGGATTGTCCTGGAGGCGGCTCGGATTGAACGACGTCAGTCCGGCGAGACCACCGAAGAAGAGCTCGCCGCGCGTCGACTTCCAGGCCGCGTTGCGGACGAAGCTGTGGTTGGCGAGACCGCTCGCCCGGTCGTAGAGCTTGAAAGTCTCCCGGTCGGGATCGAACCGCGACAGGCCGCTGCTGGTGCTGATCCAGAGGAAACCCGACGCGTCCTGGAGGATGGCGTCGACGACGTTGCCCGCCAGGCCGTCCTCGACCAGGTAGCGCCGGACTTCACCGGTGCCGGTGTCGAGGCGGTTCAGGCCGCCGCCTTCGGTGCCGATCCAGAGCGTCGATTCCCGCCTTTCGTCGACGTGAAGGGCCTGGACGTAATTACTGGAGAGACCTTGGTCGCCACGGGCCGGATCGTGGTGAAAGCTCTCGGCCACTCCTTGCTCCGGTAGCAGGCGGTTGAGGCCGTTGCGGGTCCCGATCCACAGGGCGCCGGCGCGATCCTGACGGATCGTGATGACGTAGTCGCCGGAGAGGTGCATCGGCCCCGGGGAGTCGCTCGCGACGACCTCGAAGCGCATCTCGTCGCTGCCGGCTGCGAGCGGCACGGCGCGATGCAAACCCGCCGTGGTGCCGATCCAAATCGTGCCGCCGACATCCTCGAAGAGGGCCTGGACGCGATCGCTGCGCAGGCTCGCCGGCTCGGCGGGGTCGTGGCGGAAACGCCGGGAACGCAGCCGGCCGTTCTCGCGCCGGACGAGGTTCAAGCCGCTTTCGTAGGTACCGACCCAGAGACGCCCCAAGCGGTCGACGAGTAGCGACCAGATCCTCTCGGAGCTCAGGCTCGTGGGCTCGCCGCGGTCGTGGTGGTACCGGCGAAGCTCTCCCCGGGTCGTGTCGAGCCACACGAGCCCGCCGTCGGTGCCGATCCAGAAGGCCTCGCCCGGTCGCCCCGCGTCGCCGGCGATCGAGCGTACGCTCGGATGAGGGAGGCTCGCGGGATCGCCGGGGGTGTAGGTGTAGCTCCTGAACTTGACCTCTTTCAAGTCGAGCCGGTCGACGCCGCCGCCGCGGGTGCCGATCCAGAGGTTGCGCGAGCGGTCCTCGTAGATGGCCTCGACCCGGTCATGGCTCAAGCTTCCTGGGTTCCCCGGATCGAACCGGTAGACGGCAAAGGTGCCCGTCGAGGGCTCGTAGCGATTCAAGCCGCCGTTGTAGGTACCGATCCAGAGCGTCGCCTCGGAGTCGACGAAGAGCCGCGAGATCGAGTCGTCGGAAAGGCTCGCGGGGTCGTCATCGTCGTGGCGGAAGTGCTCGAAGACGCCGCTCGAGCGGTCGAAACGGTCCAGCCCGCCGCCGCGGGTGCCGATCCAGAGGTAGCCGTCGCCGTCCTCGACGATCGCCCGGACGCGGTCGCTCGCGAGGCTCGCCGGATCCCGCGGGTCGTGGGTGTAGCGCACGAAGGTCTCGGTATCGCGGTCAAAGCGGCTCAAACCGAAGTTCGTCCCCACCCATAGCAACCCCTCCCGGTCCTCGCAGAGGGCCTTGACGTCGTCGTTGCCAAGGCTGGTGGGATCCTCCGGGTCGTTTCGGTAGCGGAGGAATCCCTGCGAGGCCTCGTCGAAGCGGTTGAGACCGCTCTGCTCGGTGCCGACCCAGAGCACCCCCGCGGAGTCTTCATGGAGGACCTCGATGCGGTCCTGGCTGAGGCTCGTGGGATCGTCCCTGTCGTGGCGATAGCGGGTGAACGTCTCCGTCTTGGGATCGAAGCGGTTCAAGCCGCCGCCCCAGGTGGCGAGCCACAGGATGCCGTTTCGGTCCTCCAGCGCCTTGCCGAAGCTCGACGACGAAAGCGAGTTGGGCTCCGACGGCTGATGGCGCAGGATCTCGATCCGGCGGCCGTCGAAGCGGTTCAAGCCGTCGGCGGTGCCGAACCACATGAACCCCCGCGAGTCCTGGAGGATCGTGTGGACGGCGCCGTGGGAGAGGCCGTGCCGAACTGTGAGGTGGCGAAAGCTGGCCTCTTGGCCCGAGAGCACGGTCGAGCCAAGGAGGCAGAAGAGGAGCAAGAAGGTAGGCGTCCGGCCGCGTAGCACGGTGCGGGCGTCTCTGCAGAAGAGCTCGGACATCGTCGGCGAGTATACGGTACACGCCGCACGCGACGGTGTCTCGGCAGGTCCTTTCGGCTCGCCAACGGTTCGACGACGTAGACCCACGCAAGGACTCGACCAGAGCCGCAAGCCAGTAAGAACCTCTCAGTCCATGTCGAATAGCCGGAGTCTTGCGACTCACCAGAGGGGGTTCACCCCACAAACAATTCCATGCTCGCCCGCTTCAACGGGGAGGAAAAAAGCCCGCCCCGGCGGGTAGGCACATCGGGGATCTCTTGTGCTAGGATCGGATTTATCAACGACACACCTCGCGAAGAGGGAGACCCCACACGCTCCGAGGTCCGCTCATCTGGGCATGTAGAGCTGGCCACCGGGAAGTTCGGCATCCGGCGTGGAGACAGGTCCCCGAAACCGCGAAAGGAGGCAAGGGACATGAGAAAGTTTTTCGGATTAGCTACCGCGCTACTGTTGCTGCTGGCGTTGCCGGCGGCGGCGCAGGAGACCTCAGGATCCATCACGGGCACGATCACCGACAGCTCTGGCAGCTCGCTGCCGGGCGTCACGGTGGTCGCGACCGCCGACGGCAAGGCCGCGACGGTCTACACCGACGGCAGGGGCCATTTCCGGTTCCCCGCCCTCACCCCGGGGGACTACGAGCTGGTGGCGAGCCTCACCGACTTCACGTCGCAAAAGGTCACCGGCGTCGACTTGAACCTCGGTGAAGTGCTGACCATCAACCTGACGATGGACCTGGCGGAGGTCTCGGAGACGATCGTCGTCACGAGCGAAGCGCCGGTCATCGAGATCACCCAGAGCGCCACGGCGACTTCGGTCTCGGGCGAGCTCATCGAGAGCCTACCGCGCGGGCGCAACTTCACTTCGGTGGTGACTCAGGCCACCCACGCGGTCGACGAGCGCGACGCCGGCGGCATCGCGATCGACGGCTCCTCGGGCGGCGAGAACCGCTTCGTGGTCGACGGCATCGACACCACCAACCTGCAGACCGGTGTGTCGGCGAAGAACGTCATCACCGACCACGTCCAGGAGGTGCAGATCAAGTCGAGCGGTTACAACGCCGAGTACGGCGGCTCGACCGGCGGCGTGATCAACGTCATCACCAAGACCGGGAGCAACGACTGGCGCGGCGACATCACGGGCTACTACTCGTCGTCGGACCTCTACGGCGACCGGGAGGCGACCCTGCGGCGCAACCCCGATACCGGCGACGCCGAGTACATCGTCCACGAGACCGACGACTGGGAGCGAATCGAGCCGGGTCTTACGCTCTCCGGCCCGGTCCTGAAGGACCGGATGTGGTTCTTCGCCAGCTACATCCCGCAGAACGAGGATCTCGACCGGACCATCGACTACGGCGGGAGTGTCGGGGTCCTGACCTACCCCCGGTCCACGGACTTTGACTACGGCACCGCCAACCTCTCCGGCACGATCGGCAACAGCGTCAGCTACAAGGTGGCGTACAACATCAGCGACCGCGAGCGGATCGGCGTCTCCCTGCCGAGCCAGAACGCCACCTCCGACCCCTTCGGGAACTACAGCGTCGGCCGGATCAATCCCAACGAGTCCTATTCCGGCCACCTCGACTGGCTGGTCAACCAAAAGGTGGCCCTGTCGTTTCGCGGCGGCAACTTCCTTTACGACGAACAGGACGTCGGCGCGCCCTCCGACATCTGGTGGGGCTTCTCGACCGGTAGCGCCGGCGCCCCGGGAGAGCTCTACCCCGAGATGCCGGCGGAGTTCCAGGGTCCGCTCGGCATGGCGAGCGTAAACAACCTGGGCACCGCGTTCGACGAGTTCACCCGTGACACCGTCGAAGGCGACCTGACCTACTACGCCTCCGATTTTGGCGGCGATCACACCTTCAAGCTCGGCGCTCAGATGGCGCAGATCGGCAACAAGACCCTCTCCGGCTACCAGAACACCCGCATCCTCTTCTACTGGGGCTCGTCCCGCGTCGACCTGTTCGGCGAATCGCGGACCGGCACCTACGGTCACTACCGGCTGCTGCAGATCGCCACCCAGGGTGACGTCTCTTCCGACAACTTGGGGATCTTCCTGCAGGACAGCTGGCGGCCGACCGACCGGCTGACCCTGAACCTCGGCGTGCGCGCCGAATCCGAGGAGGTTCCCTCCTACGCCACCACGCCGGGCATTCCGGAAACGGCGATCGACCTCGACTTCGGCGACAAGCTGGCGCCGCGCCTGGGCTTCGCGTACGACATCAAGGGCGACGGCACGTGGAAGGCCTACGGCAGTTACGGAGTCTTTTACGACATCACCAAGCTGGAGATGCCGCGTGGCTCCTTCGGCGGCGACAAATGGATCGACCACTTCTACGGCCTCGAGACCTTCGACTGGCCGTCGATCGTCGCCGACGCGGGCTGCCGGATCGGAGCCAGCAACTCGATTTCGGAAGTCCCGACCTGCCCGGGCGAGCACCTGTTCTCGATCGATCGCCGTCATCCGTCGAACGATCCCAACGACTCGACGATCGATCCGAACATCAAGCCGATGGAGTCGAACGAGATCACCCTCGGCGTCGAGCACCAGCTCAGCCGCCGCATGTCGGTCGGGGCGCGCTACGTGCACAAGGAGCTCGAGCGCACCATCGAGGACGTCGGCGTCCAGGTGCCGGGGGTCGGCGAGGTCTTCTTCATCGCCAATCCCGGGGAAGGCATCGCCAAGTCCATCCTGGGTCCGGACTTCCCGGATCAGCCGAAGGCGAGGCGCGACTACGACGGCCTCGAGCTCGACTTCCGCCTGCGCGCCACCAAGAACTGGACGGTGCACGCCTCCTACCTCTACAGCCGCCTCTACGGCAACTACTCGGGGTTGGCGTCCTCGGACGAGGCGGGCCGCAACTCGCCGAACGTCAACCGCTTCTTCGACGGCCTGCCGATGAATTTCGACGCTTCCGGCAGCGGCCAGCCGGTCTACGGCCGCCTGGGCACCGACCGCCCGCACCAGTTCAAGGCGCAGGTGATCTACCGCACGAAGTGGGAGACCTCGTTCGGCTGGAACCAGTACGTCGCGAGCGGCACCCCAAAATCGACAAGGATGGACGTCGCGCCGAGCCTGCCCTTCTTCCCCTATGGCCGCGGCGACCTCGGCCGCACACCGACCTTTACCCAGAGCGACCTCTACATCGAGCACCCCTTCAAGCTGGGGGACCGCTTCGAGGTCGAGCTGGCTCTGAACATCATCAACCTCTTCGACGAGGGCACGTCGACTCAGATGTACAGATTCTCTGTCCTGCTCCAGGATCTGCCGCTGTCGAACGAGGAGTTCTTCGCCGGCTTCGACCCGAACCAGGTCATCGCCGACGAGGGGATCCCTCGTGATCCGCGAGCCGGCATGGACAGTGATTTTCAGAACCGCCGTGCGGTGCGCTTGAGCCTTCGCTTCCGCTTCTAGCGCCTGAAGGCGCCGGACGCCTGAGAACGACGACGCCGGGACCTGCGGGTCCCGGCGTTTTTCTTTGGGGAGGAGCCCCTAAAGGGTCTCGATGTAGGACTGGAAGCGCCGCTGGGAGTCGCCGGCGAAGGAGATGAACTTCACCCCCAGGCCGCCGACCTGGTCGCGGCCGATCATCGTGTGGCGCATGATCTCGGCGAGGCCGAGGATCGGCCGGTGGTCGTTGGGCAGCTCGAACTCGAACTGGATCTTGGTGCCCTCGTCGTAGCGCCGGTCGGTGCGCAGCAGCATGCCGCTGTGGGAGAGGTTCTCGGTCTGGCAGATGATCATGTCCTTCGTGCCGTCGCCGATCTTGATCTCCATGCGGGCCATGAAGCGGGCCGCCTTGCGCGGTGCCACGTTCAGGAGGCCCGAGATCATCGACTGGATCTTGGCGTCGGCTTCCTCCAAGCCGACCACCCGGTTGGCGCCGCGACCGATGAAGGACTCGGCCTCCCGGACGCTCTCCTGCGGCGAGAGCAGGACGATCGAGGAGCGCAGGTTCGGGTTGCCCTCGCGGCGCACACCCTGGAGGAGCTCCACGAGGTCCATGTCGGGCAGCGGGTAGCGGACGATCAGCACCTCGAAGCCCACTTCGTTCGTAAGCTCGAACGAGCCCATGGCGCTCGGGAAGCGGTCGACCTCGAACGTGTCGCGGGCCAGGAAGGGTGCCACGCGGTTGAATTCGTCGGCGGTGACACCGATGGCGAGGATATTCCTGCGGTTCTTGTACATGACGGCTCCGGCGCCTTCGCCTCCGCGGCGTGGGCGCTCCCGGGCGAAGAATCGTAGCACGGATCACCCTCGACCTGATGCGCCCCTTCGAGCTCTACCAGGACCTCGCCGGCACCCGTGACCTCGGCCGTTGGCGAGCGGTCTCCTGGCCAGGGAGAGGAGAATCCCGGTGTTGACATGGCCTGCCAGGCCGTAGACGATGGGAGCATGTTGCCGCGTCCGACCCAGAACGTGCGGCTCCGACCCCTGCTTGCGCTGGGCGACGGAGCGGCGATCCTGCTGGCGATCTACCTCGGCCACCTGATCCGCTTCTCTTCCAGTCACTTCGCCAGCAAATGGGGAGTGCTGCTGGAAAACCCGGGTCTGCTCGGCTGGGCGGTCTTCAGCTGCTGGATCCTCGCCGCCGCGGCCGAGCTCTACGAGCCGCATCTCTTCCACCAGGCCTGGGAGGTCTCGATTCGCGTGACGGTGGTGCTGGTGGTCTGGTCGGCAGGCATGATCCTCGCCTCCTACACCAAGCCCGATTGGGTCTACGGCCGCGGCCTGCTGTTCCTGACCGTGCTCGTGGCCTGGCCGCTCTTGCTGCTCGACCGCCGGGTGGTGGCGTTGTGGCTCGGGCAGCGGCGACGCGCACCCGCGTTGGTGGTCGGCACAGGCGACGCCGTCAAGGCGTTCTGCCGCGACCTCGCCGAGCGGCCGGGGGCACCCTGGAAGCCGATCGACGGCTCAGGTTTCGCCGCCGAGGAGATCCACGACCACATCGAGGCGCTCGACGCGCGTCTGATCATCGTCGTCGAATCCAACGGTTCGACGCCTCCTTTGAATCTTCCCGCGCTCCACTTCTCAGGCGTCCCGGTGGTGGCCGCGGTCGACCTCTGGGCGTGGCTCGACGAGCGCCTGCCTTTGGAGACGCTGTCGCCGGAGCTCGTCTTGCACCAGCCGGGGCTCGGCGCGGTCCACTGGAACAGCCTCCACCGGCTGACGCGCTACGTCGACTTCGCTCTGGCGGCGCTGCTGCTCGTCGCGACCTCGCCCGTGCTCGTCGTCGCGATGGCCCTCGTCGCCCTCGTCGACGGCTTGCCGGTGTTCTATCGCCAGGAGCGACTCGGCCAGTTCGGCCGAGCGTTCAAGATCTGGAAGCTACGCACCATGCGCCGCGACGCCGAGCCGAGCGGTCCCCGCTTCGCGACCGAGCGCGATCCCCGAGTCTCCCGGTTGGGAGCGGTGCTGCGGCGCCTGCGGATCGACGAGCTGCCGCAGCTCCTGAACGTCCTGCGCGGCGAGATGGCGATCGTCGGGCCAAGGCCGGAGCGCCCCTCTTTTTCCGCCCGCCTGGCGAGCCAGATCCCCTTCTACAGCTTTCGTCTGGCCGTGCGCCCGGGGATCACGGGGTGGGCCCAGATCAACACCTCCTACGCTCGGGACCTCAAGGGACATCGGCGGAAGCTCGAATTCGACCTCTACTACATCCGAGAGTCCTCGCTTCGGCTCTACCTCTTGACGCTCCTGCGGACGTTGAGCGCCATGATCGCCGGCAACCGCCGTCCGGCGGAGTCAGTCCCCGGCCCTGGCCCGCTCCAGGAACGACTCGAACCGGGCGACGACGCGCGGCAAGGCGTGGTGAGCGCGGACCCACTCCCAGCCGAGCCGCCGCTGGCTGTCGGCGGCTCGCCGGCCGCCGGTTCGCCGGCCGCCGGTTCGCCGGCCGCCGGTTCGCCGGCCGCCAAGAAGCCTTAGGACCTCCTCGGCGAACGCCTCCTCGCCCTCGGCGACGGCGACACAACCGGGCTCGATGCCGTCGAGCCCCTGCCGTCCCAGGAGGCTCGTGACGACGGGGACGCCGTCGGCCAACGCCTCAAGGATCTTGATCGGTGTCCCGGAGCCGGACCTGAGCGGCACCACGGCGACCGCCGCCGCCCGCCGGATCGCCCCCAGGTCCTTCGGGTCGGCAAAGACCTTCACGCCGGGAAGCGCGGCAAGACGCCGGACACGCCGCGCCGGCCGCGCTCCCGCCAGCCACCATTCGGCCCCGGGCCGGTGGGCGCGGATCCGCGGCCAGATCCGTTCGGCGAACCACGACGCGGCGTCCACGGTCGGAAAGTAGCCAAGGTTACCGGAGAGCAGGACGACGTCGCCGGCCGTCTCCGGAGCCGGCTCTACGTCGCCGACCGGCACACCGAAAGGCACCACGGAGACTTTGGGCGCGAGAGCGGCGTCGCGGCCGACGAGCGCCCGGCGATCGCGCTCGCTGACCACCGAGGCGGCGGCGAGCCGGCGGACGAGCTCCGCGTCCCAGGACCCCATGCGCCGTGCCTCCCAGGCGAGGAGGGGACCGAGCAGCGGATCGCGGCGCGCGCGGTTCATGAGGTTGAGCTCCAGGCTGTCGACGAGGTCGACCACCGCTGGCACCGGCCAACGGCGCCGCAGGAGCCAGCCCACCCGCGAGAGGACCGCCACCGCGACGTCGGGCCGGAAGCGGTCGAGCTCGGCGGCGAAGGCGCGCTCAAGGCGCGGCTCGACGTGGAGCGCGACCTGCGCCGGCATGGCGGCGTGGCGCAGCAGTCCGGCGAGCATGCGAAGGCGTCCGAGCGGCACCGTCTCTCCGCCAACGGCCGCGGGGAAAGGGCGAGCGGCGAAGCCCGGCGGCCGGAGCGCCAGGAGGTGGACGTCGTGCCGGGGGGCGAGGCCGGTGAGCCACCCCGCGGCCCGTGCCTGATCGCCACGGCGGGGAGGCCAAGGGGGACGCGCGGTGACGAAGAGAATCCGCATGGATGAGGTAGCCTATCCCAAGCAGACACGGAGCTGTTCATCGAGACGCTGCGGCCGGCCTCTTGAGCTCCGATAGGATCCGCCACCCATGAACGAGACCGAGAAAGAAGCCCTCCGTCCTGGCGTCCGCTGGTGGCCGGCCGTGGTGATCGTCGCCGTCTGCGCGGGCCTGCTCGCCTACAACGCCCTCCGCGACACCGGGCACGCCCAGTCGCAGGTCATCTTCACCTTTCCGGTGCTGTTTTTCGGCGCGCTCCTCCTCTTCCTCTGGGCGGTGCTCTTCTCGCGCCTCCCAGGCCGGACGCGGCGCGCCGTCTTTCTCGCCGTGGCGCTCGTCGTCGCCGCGGGCGTGTCGCTTTTCCGCATCAAGGGGGTTGACGGCAACATCGTCCCGATCCTGGGCTTTCGCTGGGCCGGCGAGCGCAGCTACGGCGAAGCGGCCGCGACGGCGGCCGCGGTCGGGACCGTTCCGGGAGGCGCCGACTACCCGCAGTTCTACGGACCGGAGAGGACCGCCGTCGTTTCAGGTCCACGCTTGGCACGCGACTGGGAGGCCTCGCCGCCGCGTGAGCTCTGGCGCCACGACGTCGGCGAAGGCTGGTCGGCGTTCGCGGTGGCGGGCGACGCCGCCGTGACCCAGGAGATGCGCGGCTCCGACGAGGTCGTCGTGCGCTACGAGCTGCTGACCGGACGCGAGGTCTGGGTCCATTCGCAGCACGCGCCTTTCGTGACCACGGTCGGCGGCAGCGGGCCCCGCGCCACGCCGACGATCGCCGGCGGACGCGTCTACGCCCTCGGGGCGACCGGGATCCTTTCCTCTATCGAGCTCCTCGACGGCCGCCTCGTCTGGTCGCGCAACATCCTCGACGACCACGGCGCCGTCCTCCAGGACTGGGGCATGCCGTCCTCGCCGCTCGTTGTCGGCGAGCTCGTCGTCGTGCTTCTGGGACGCGGCGGCAAGTCGCTCGCCGCCTACGACCGGGAGAGCGGCGAGATCGCCTGGCAGCAGGGCGAGGACCAGGGCAGCTACTCGACGCCGACGCTCGCCACCGTCGACGGGGTCGAGCAGATCCTCGTCGTCAACCAGCAAAGCGTCGCCGGGCACGACCCGGTGTCGGGGGAGAGGCTGTGGCGCGAGCCGTGGGAAGAAGGCAACGAAAAAGTGACGCCGCCACTTGTGCTCGGCGAGGACCGCGTCCTCGTCTCGGCGGGCTACGGGCTCGGTAGCCGGCTCCTCGCGGTGCGCCGCGACGCCGAGGGCTTCGCCGTCGAAGAGCTCTGGTCGGGACGGCGGCTCAAGTCGAAGTTCGCCTCCATGGTCGCCCGAGACGGTATCGTCTACGGCCTCGACGACGGCATCCTGACCGCCGTCGAGGCGGCGACGGGCGAGCGGCGCTGGAAGCACGGACGCTACGGCCACGGCCAGATGATCCTGGTCGGCGACCTGCTCCTGATCCAGGCCGAGGACGGCGACGTCGTCCTCGTCGAGGCCCGTCCCGACGAGCACCGCGAGCTCGGTCGCCTGGAAGCGCTCGGCTCGAAGACCTGGAACCCGCCGGCGCTCGCCGGACGCTACCTCCTGGTGCGCAACAACCGCGAAGCCGTTTGCTACGAGCTTGCCGTCGAGGGTTGAGGTAGACGCGGTCACTTCCAGTGGGCCGTGATGAACTCCTCGGTCTCCGGCAGCCCGCCCTGGAGGATGAGGTAGCCGTTGTGCGGCTCGCGCTCGGTGATCTCGTGGTTGATCGTACGCCGCATCAGGCGCTCCACCTCGTCGCGGTCGTCGGTGTGACCGAGGACCCAGCCGAGCTTCATGAGGGCGGTCTCGGGCAACATGTTGTCGAGCGGCACGACGCCGATGTCGAGGAGATCGCGCCCGGTGTCGTAGACGTACATCTGCGAGTAGCCCCAGAGCGTCTGCACCGTCATCATCACGTGGACGCCGGACTCGATGACCTCTCGCAGCGTCGGAAAGACCGGCCGGTTGACGTGGCCGAGGCCGGTGCCGGCGATGACGATGCCGCGGTAGCCCTTCTCGGCCAGCGCTTCCAGCACGTCGGGCTTCATTCCCGGGTAGTAGTAGAGGATCGTCACCCGGTCGTCGTAGGCGGTGTCGATTTTGACCTGGCGCGACGGATCGCGGCGCCGGTAATCGGAGGTCAGCGGCTCGACGCTCTTGCGGCTCACCTTGGCCAGTGGGATGTCGCCGACGGTCCGGAACGTCGACCGGTAGGAGCTGTGCATCTTGCGGCAGCGGGTGCCGCGGTGGAGCAGTCCGTACTGGTCGGAGGTGGGGCCGAACATGGCGATCTGCACCTCGGCGACGTCGCCGTAACCCGCGGCGCTCACGGCGTAGATCAGGTTCAGGGCGGCGTCGCTTGAGGGACGGTCGGAGCTGCGCTGCGAGCCGACGACGACGATCGGCACGGGCGAGTCCTGGACCATGAAGGAGAGGATGGCCGCCGTATGCCCCATGGTGTCGGTACCGTGGCCGACGACGACACCGTCGGCGCCGGCGCGGATCTCCTCGCCTATCGCCTCGGCCAGGGTGACGTACTCCGTCCAGCCCATGTTCTCCGAGAAGACGCCGAAGATCTTGCGAGTCGTCAGGTTGCAGAGCTCGGCGAGCTCCGGCACGGCGCCGTAGAGCTCGCCCGGGGTGAAGGCCGGGATCACCGCACCCGTACGGTAGTCGAGGCGCGAAGCGATGGTCCCGCCGGTGCCGAGGAGCGTCACCTTGGGGAGCTCGTCGTGGCGCGGAAACTCCTGCTCCGGGATCTTGTAGACCGCCTTCTTGTAGCCCACCTCCTCGATCGACTCGACGCGGTCGACGTGGACGCCGACGTTGTAGCCGTTCTTGAGCTTCAAGACGACGTGCAGGTCGTCAGAGGTCTCGCTGCGGGGCAGGACGACGCCCTCGAAGACGCTCCCCGCCTGGTTCGTGACCCGAACGTCGCTCCACACCCGGACACCCCAGGATTCGAGGCGCCGGCGGGCGAGACCGCGGTAGCCCTTGAGGGGGTCTTCTTGGGTCGTCATCTATCTCCTCCGTCCGTCATTGGGGCGGTTTCGAGAGCCTCTCTCACCCGTGTGGCGCCGACCTTGCCTCGTAGCTCGTCCATCCCGAGACCCAGCAGACGACGCTGCCCACCTTCTCCGTCCGGACGCTCGGACCGCGCCAGCTCCGCCAGACGCTCGCTCCAGCCCGCGGGCTCGTGCCCCAGCCCCGCCTCACGGATGATCTCCGCCACCGGACGCTCGGGCTCACGGCTGACGAGCACGGCGAGCTCCTTCCAGGCCTCCCAGAGCACCGGACTCTCGGCGGCGGCACGGAACAGCTCGCACCAGCGCTCTACGGACACGGCGTCGACCGCGACGCCGTCGCGGCGTAGACCCTTCAGCCGTTCGCCGAAGAAGAAGCACGCCCGGCGAAGCGCCTCCTGGCCCACCTCCTCCACCACCCGGTCGACGAGCCTCGCGCCGCCACGGCGGATCAGGTAGTGGCTCGTGGAGCGCGGAACGCCGGCCGCGGCGTAGCGCGCCTCGCGCTCCCAGGGCGGCTCGGGGAGCGCCACGCGTAGCCCCTCCACCCGCCCCCGCGTGACGCGCTGCGGCGGGCTGTCGGTGTCCGGGTACATGCGCTCCGGCCCAGGCAGGATGCGCTCGAATCCCGTCGAGCCGTCGGGCAGCGGCTGGCGCGTCTCGTTCGGGACGCCCTCGGTGGCGTCGACGTAGCGGAGGCGGATCTCTTCAGCCGCCGTCACTGTGTCCTGCTCGGCGCCCCAGACGACGACGACGGCGTCGTCTTCGCTCGCGCGGATCCTCTTGCGCAAACGCCGCAGCTCTTCCTGTGCCCTCTCGTAGTCGGGCCACTTCTCCGAGTGCAGCAGGATCGGCTGCTGGTCGAGGGTGGCGATGACCCGGACGCGCCCGGCGAGCTCGTGGGCGAAGGTGTGGTCCGGCTGGGTCGGACGGTTCAAGGTGCCGCCGAGGCCCGGGAGCCGTACCGCGCGTACCGTAAACGGCCCCGCGCCGCGTTCCAACCCCCGCCCCCGGCCGCGCTCCTCGAGGAATCTTTCCCAGCTGACTCGGTGCAGGAGCTCCAGGTCCGACGCCGCGAAAAAACGCGTCACGTCGCGATGCTCCATGCCGACGGCGCCGGCAGCGGTGAAACCGCGCCGGTGGAGCTCGCCCTTAAGCGCCAGGAGCTCCACCTGACGGATCGCCTCGCCGTGCACCAGGGCCTTGGCCCGCCAGGCCTGGCAGACCCCCTTGATCTCCACCCGCCGGCCGCCCCGCACCGAGACGTTGACGTCCTGGCGGCTGGCGCCCAACCCGACGCGGACGTGCCCCGTCGAGCGGCAGACCCGGCCGATCAAGAGAATCGCCTCCTCGACCTCCTCGGGCGTCTTGAGCTCCGGCCCGGTCACCGTCTCGATCAACGGCATGCCGAGCCGGTCGGTGCGCCAGACGATCAGGTGCCCACCGTCGAAGACCTCGCGGCAGCTGTCCTCCTCGACACTCACCTGGGTGACGTTCAAAGTCCGTCCGCGAAAGGGAAGGGCGCCGCCGACGCCGACGATCGCCGTCCGCTGGAAGCCCGTCGGGATCGAGCCGTCGAGGTACTGCTTGCGGGCGATGTGCACTTCGTCGACGATGTCGCAGCCGAGCATCAGACACTGCTCGATGGCGATGTCGAGAGCCTGCTGGTTGACGAGGAATGGAGGCGTGTCGTCCATCTCGTAGGTGCAGACGTTGGACTGGTGCAGGAGGTAGACGATCTCCTTCTTGGTCTTGAACTCCATCAACGCAGTGCCGTCGTACTCTCCGAGCTCGGAGAGCGTCGGCCGCATGTGACGCAGGATCTCGCCGTCGTGGCTCGTCGTATAGAGACCCGCCGGACAGTGGCAGAACATCTTGCGGTCGGTCAGGAGCTGCTGATGGACCTCGAGACCGACCTTGAGGCCCACCGATTCGTAGTCGAGAGTCTTGGGCAAGGGGTTTCTCCTCCCTCCTGGCGCTGCGGCGCCGAAGTGGCCGGATCCTAGCACCGCGCGGTGCGCAGCGCCGGGAGCACGGACGCAGGAATCCGTTAAGCTAGGACGCTCTCTCAGGGAGGTCCGCAAGATGCGCCGATCCTTTCAAGCCGGAGCGATCCGGCTCAGCAGCCTTCTTCTCCTGCTCGCGTTGTCACTGGCCGGTCTGGGACTGCTGGCTGCGATCCGTCAGGTCGGCGTGCTGATCGGATTCCTCCTGGGCATGGCGGTTGCGGCGTCGGTCGTCGTCGATTGTCAACGTAGGATCTACGGCCGACTCAAGACTCTGGACGACGCCATTCGGCGGATCGACGGCGGGGACCTCGAGGCGCGTGCCGAGACGCGCCCCAAGCCCCACGACGAGGTCGACGCCCTCATGGAGGCGTTCAACCAGATGGCGCAGCGCCTTGAGCTCCTCTTGACCGACGCCGAGAAAGAGGTCGGTGAGCGCCGGCGGGCGGAGATCCAGCTTTCCCACTCCCAGGAGATCCTCGAGCAAAAAAACTGGGAGCTCTTGCGCCTGACGGCGATCATGGAGTCGACGAGCGACCTCGTGGCGATGGTCGACCCGACCCTTCATCTCCTCTACCTGAACCCGGCGGGCCGGCGGCTGCTGGGCCTCGTCGACGAGGACCCCGTCGGCCGGCGGCTGCGCAGCCCGCAACCGCCCTGGGCCGCGAAGCTGCTGCGCAACGTCGCCTTCCCCGCGGCGATGCGCGACGGTGTCTGGGTCGGCGAGACGGCGATCCTGCAACGCACCCCGGAGGGAAAGCGGGAGGTTTCCGTCTCGCAGCTCATCGTGGCCCACAGGGCACCTCACGGCGAGCTCGAATACTTCTCGACCGTCGTGCGCGACATCACCGAGATCAAAGAGGCCGAGAGGGCCCAGAGGGAGCTGAACGCGCAACTCGCAGCCCAGATCAACGAGCTCGAGAGCTTCGCCTACACCGTGTCGCACGACATCAAGGCGCCGCTTTTTACCATCACGGGCTTCCTCGGCTACCTGGAGGAGGACCTCGCCGCCGGCGAAAGCGACCAGGTTCGCGAGGACGTCCAAGTCATCCGCACGGCCGCCAACCAGATGCACCAGCTCCTCGAGGGCATCCTGGAGCTCTCGCGCGTCGGGAGGAGGGAGAACCGGCCGCAGGAGATCGACCTCGACGAGCTGGTCGGCGAGGCGATCGAGAGGGTCCAGGGCCGGATCGCCGAGCGCGGCGTCGCCATCGAGGTGGTCGAGAGCCTCGGCAAGGTCCGGGGAGACTACCAGCGGCTGGTCACGGTGTGGCAGAATCTGATCGACAACGCCGTCAAGTACATGGGCGAGAACCCCGATCCCCGGATCGAGGTCGGAGTGCGGACCGGCGACGCGTCCCGCGAGCGGGTCTTCTACGTGCGCGACAACGGCATCGGCATCGAGCCGGAGCTCCGGGAAAGAATCTTCGGCCTCTTCCACCAGCTCGACCGCGAGGCCGAAGGGACCGGCATCGGCCTGGCCCTTGCCCGGCGCATCGTCGAGTACCACGACGGACGGATCTGGGCCGAGTCGCAGGGCCTTGGCCACGGCACCACGTTCTGCCTGACCCTGGGCAGTCGTTCCCCGCAGAGCGAGTGAGCGCTTGTCTCCCCGGACCGCTGCCGGTATGATCGCGCCGCACCGGGGACCCACTCGACGAGACGAGATTCCCGCCTCCCAGCCAAGAAGTCCCGACTTCCCCCCTGACTGATCAAGAGGACAGGCGATGAGCTCCAACTATGAAACCGTCCACCGGGTGTTGCTGCATGTGCCGATCGTCACCACCTTGTTCGCCGCCTTCTTCGCGACGGCGCTCTTTACGCGCTACCGCGAGAAGGGCGGCGGGCCGCATCTCCTGTGGTGGGGGATCGGCATGGTCACCTACGGCATCGGCACCTTCACCGAGGCCTACACGACGCTCTTCGGCTGGCACCCGGTCGTCTTCCGGTGCTGGTACGTCGCCGGCGCGTTCCTGGGCGGCTATCCCTTGGCCCAGGGATCGATCTACCTGCTGATGAAGCGGCGCTTCGCCAACGCCTCGGCCTGGATCGTCTGCTCGGTCATCGGCGTCGCCTCGGTCTTGGTGTTCCTCACGCCGCTCGATCCGTCGTTGGCGGAGACCTATCGGCTTCACGGCGATCCGATCGTCTGGAGCTGGCTGCGCAAAGTCAGCATCCCACTCAACACCTACGCCCTCATCTTCCTGGCCGGCGGCGCCTTCGTCTCGGCGCTGCGCTTCAAGAGGATCTCGCAGCTCCGGAACCGTTACCTGGGGAACATCATGATCTGCATCGGCGCCATCCTGCCGGGGATCGGCGGCTCGATGACGCGCCTCGGTTACGTCGAGGTGCTCTACGTCACCGAGCTCATGGGGCTGCTCTTGATCTTCGCCGGCTACCGCAAGTGCGTGGAGGCTCCCGCCGTCGTGCTCGCAGGCGCCGTCCCAGTCGAGCCGTAGGGCGTGTCCATTTTGAAAAAGACTTGACATCCCCAAGCTCCGGCCTTTTCTATTGCGGGATTTCGTCGGTCTTGTCCCAGAGCCGGTAGAGCTCGTCGAGGCGGCGCCGGGCCTCGCGCTCGTAGATCGAGCCGGGACGCACCTCAGAAAGGATCCGGTGGCCGCGTAGGATCAGGGGATCGGCCTCCTCGTAGCGTCCCTGGGCCATATAGCAGGCGCCGAGGAGGCTTTCCGCTTCGGCGATCGTCCAATCGTCGTCGGGTTTCTTGCGGCGAAGGACTGGGAGGGCCTGGTCGAGGAGGGCGACGGCCGCGTTGGTCTCGCCGCGCTCCAGGAGCACCGAGGCGAGGTCCTTGCGGGTCAGGGCCACGTAGTCGTGGTCGTCGTCGAGTCTCTCGCGCCGGATCGAGAGGACTTCGTTGAAGGTCTCCTCGGCCTGCTCCAGGCGTCCCTGGGCCTGCTCTAGGCGACCCAAGGTGCTGAGGGCCTCGGCCACTTTCGTATGGCGATCTCCGAGCTCGCGGCGACGGATTTCCAGAGCCTCCAGCAGAAGCGGCTCGGCCTCGTCGAGCTTGTCCTGATGGAGAAGCGCCGTCGCCAGGCTCCGGAGGCTCGTCGCGATGTAGACCTCTTCACCAGCCTTTCGACGCATCTCCAGGGTCGACCTGTAGATCTCCACGGCTTCTTCGATCTCACCGCGATTCATCAGGTTCGTCGCCAGGCTGTTCATCGGCCTGGGAAGGTTCTCCTCGTCGCCCAGCCGGCGACGCATGGCGATGACCTCCCGGTACATCGCCTCCGCCTGATCTGAGTCCCCTGTTCGGGCGTAGGCCACCGCCAGGTCGTTCATCGCCGTGGCAAGCTCCAGACTGTCGCCGGTGTGGACACTTTGCAGAATCCTGAGCTTCTCGGCGAACAGATCCCGGGCTTCCCCATAATAGGAGAGCTCGTAATGGATCCGGCCCAACGTCTCGAGCAACGCGGCGCGGACTTTGGGCTCCTCCTCCAGTCCCTCCAAGAGCTTCCGGCGGCCCTGGTCGAGCAGCTCACGGGCCGTGACCTCCCGACCCGCCGCGACATCTGGCTTCGCGGCATTGAAAAGCTCTTTCAGAAACGCCGAAACCCGCTCCGCACGCTCCTTCTCGCGACGAGTCTCCTGCAACTGGTGGAAAACAACGGCCGTGAACGACACCACCACGACGAGAAAAGCCGCCGCCGTCCCCACGGCCCAACGGTTGCGGTGCACGTACTTCCCGGCCCGGTAGAGGAAGTTGCCCTCGCGCGCCCGCACCGGATGCACGCGCAGATGGCGGCGGACGTCCGCGGCCAGCTCTTCGACCGAGCCGTAACGTCTGGCCGGATCCTTGGCCAGCGTCTTGGCGACGATCGCGTCGAGGTCCCCGGCGAGGCGACGGCGGAGCTGGCGCGGATCCGTACCCCGAGCCGCAGCGACCTCCGCCGGCTTGACGAACGCCAGGCGGCCGGGGCCGATCGCCGCCTCCTCCTCGAGGCCGACCACCTCGCTCGCCGGCCGCGGCGTTTCCTGGCAGACGCTCGAGACGAGGGAGGCGGCGCTCACGTACAGGTACGGAAGCCTTCCGGCCAGGAGCTGATAGAGGAGCACCCCTAGCGAGTAGACGTCGCTCGCGACGGTGATCGGATCGCCGAGAATTTGCTCGGGGCTTGCGAACCAGAGCGTCATGGGCCGGCCTTCCGTCCATTGGGTCTCCTCGGCGCCGGCAACCCGGAGGGAGGAAAGCTCGCCGGCGACGTCGCGCTTTATGAGCTTCGCGATGCCGAAGTCGAGGAGCTTCGGCGTCCCGGTGGCGTCGACCAGGATGTTGCCGGGCTTCAGGTCGCGGTGGATCACGAGGTTGCGGTGCGCGAACTGAAGCGCCTCACAGACCTTCAGGAAAAGCTCCAGACGCTTGCCGACGCAAAGGCGGTGCGCGTCGCAGTAGCGGTCGATCCGCTCGCCGTCGATCAGCTCCATGGCGAAGTAGGGCACCCCGTGCTCGCTCGTACCGCCGTCGAGCAGCCGGGCGATGTAGGGATGCTCGAGGCGGGCCAGGATCTGCCGCTCGGCGTGGAAGTGGTCGACCATCGCGACGGTGCCGGTGTGGCTCTGAACGACCTTCAACGCCACCCGCTGCTCGAAGTCGCTCTCGCGTACCGCCTCGAAGACGTCGCCCATGCCGCCGCTGCCGAGCAAGCGGACCGTCCGGTAGGGACCGATGAGGTAGCCCTCAGGCGCCGAGTCCTCGTCTTCCGGAAAGAGCCGGAGGACCGGCTCGGTGATGAAGCCGTCGAGCTCGTCCTCGTGGACGAGGAACGTCTCGGCCTCCTGAAAGAGCTCCTCGTCGCCGCCGCAGGCCGCCTCGAGCGCCCGGCGTCGCTCCTCGCCGGAACGCCCCGCGGGAACGGCGTCGAGGACCTCCTTGATCCTTTGCCAGCGGTCAGCTACGGTCATCTCTTTCCCTCCCGCTTCAGTCGTTTCCATCAATCTAGTAGACGCGAATTCCAGCCCAGAATCGGATCATCGGATCACTCTCGGCGTAGCTCTTTCAAGAGCCACAGCCGGGCCGTGCGCCACTCGCGCTTGACCGTAATCGGCGAGACGTCGAGCGCCTCGGCCGTCTGCTCGATCGTCAGGCCGCAGAAAAAACGCAGCTCGACGATCCGGCTCTGCCGCGCATCGACCTCGGCGAGGGCCTTCAAGGCGTCGTCGAGGGCGAGGAGGTCGAGGTCCTGGGGGGTCCTGAGCCCGATCCGGTCGTCGAACGGCAGCGGCGCGATGCCGCCGCCCTTTTTGGCCGCCTTGTGGTAGCGGGCATGGTCGACGAGGACGTGGCGCATGATCTCCGCCATCGTCGCGAAAAACTGCGTCCGGCTCTCCCACTGCACCGTCCGTCGAGGCGCCAGCCGCAGGTAGAGCTCGTTGACGAGAGCCGTCGGCGAGAGGGTGTGGCCAGCGCGCTCCCGGGAGAGGTACCACCTCGCCATGCCCCGCAGGTCCTCGATCACCAGCGGCACGAGCTCGTCCAGGGCGCCGGCGTCGCCAGCGTTCCAGGCGTCGAGCAGCCGGGTCACGTCTCCTTTCTCGGCAGACATGCCGCGATTCTACCTCTTTCGTGGCACGAGTCCGGTCCCAGCCTCGGCGCATACCCTCACGCCCAGGCCGGCATACCTACTGGCCCTCCGGTTAGCCCGACTAACCGAAGGGTTAGCTCCGCGGACCCTGGACTCCGCCCAAAACGCCGCAAAGACGTCGCTTCAGAGCCTCCAAGGCACCGACAGCACCCTGGCACGGTTCCTGCTGTAAGCCACTTTCAGAACCTGAGAAGCCGGCAACTCAGGGCCTTCACGAAGAGACCGAGAGACAACGGAAACCGCGGGCCGAGGACGGCCCGCAAAGGAGGCCCTCATGTACAAGCTCGAAACAATCGTCCCCCGTGGGTTGACCTGGACACTGGGTGTGATCCTGACCGCCGGCACCGTCGGCGCCACCGAGATCGAGAAGCTCTCGTTTCCCTGCCAAGAGCTCGTACCGATCAAGGCCGGCGAGACCTGGCGCAGCCCGGGAGGCGGCGAGGGTTCTAACGGCTGCTTCGAGGTCGACGTGGCCACCGCGGGACTGCTCCTGATCGAGCTCTCGACACCGCATGCCACGGCCGCACCGCCGCGACTCATGGCCGACGGAGCCGACAAGCTCGCACCACCCGGCGAGGACGCTTTCCTCGTCAAGAGCTCCGCGACAAGCTGGCTCGTGTCGGTCGCGGAAGCGGGAAGCTACCGGCTGAGAGTGGCTGCCGGGGACCCGCGGCTCACCTTGCCGTCCTACAAGCTGCGAACCGCTTTCCTGGCCCGCGACGAGCACGACTTCAAGGAAAACGAAGGCGAGCTCGAAGACGAGCCCGACCCCATCGTCACCTGCACCGGTACCTTCGCCTTCAAGGAGAACGAAGGCGAGCTCGAAGACGAGCCCGACCCGATCGTCACCTGTACCGGTACCTTCGCCCTCAAGGAGAACGAAGGCGAGCTCGAAGACGAGCCGGATCCGTTCATGGGCGGACCGCTGGGTGAGTCAAGGCAAGGATGGGACGTCTACGACCTGGCATTGGCGTCGATGGAGCTGCGTCAAGCGCTCGCCGAGCTCTGCGTCCGCGGCGAGGCCGACGATCACGGCGGCAGCACGCTCTGCGCCACCCCGCTCGGGCCGGGAGCCGCCTTGGGTGAGATCCAAAACCCCTGGGGCGACGACGAGGACGTCTTTCGCTTCGACCTCGCCGGTCCCCGGACGGTCGAGATCTCGACCCGTGGCACGACCGACACCATGGGTGAGCTCTACGACCGCCACGGCAACCGGCTGGGCCATGCCGACGGCGGCGGCGAGGACGGCAACTTCCGGATGGTTCGGACCTTGAGCCCCGGCGCCTACTTCGTCCGCGTGGCGGGGGAGCGCTACGCGTCGGGTCCGTACGTGCTCACGGTGAGGACGTCGCTGCGGTAACAGCATCAATCTTCTCAGGGGTCCCCTCCCCGGGGACCCCTGAGAGCAGCCGCACTACGTCTCATTCTCAAGCCTTGGCCTCCCATTCTTGAATTTCGGAGAGCCCTCAAGCGAGGCGCTATACTCCTCCTCTCCCTGAGGTATCGGCGCTATCACCGTCGTTATAAAGTTATTGACGTGGACCGGGCCAGAATTGTCAGGATCACAGGCCGTCGGCGGGAGATCATAGATTTTGATCTTCTTCCCACCGGCGCCTTCCCACTTCACGGTGTCGCCGACCTTGACTGGAATGATCGGCGGCTGAACGCTGTTACTGCCGGTAACCCGGCCATCATGTTGAGCCATTCTTCTCTCCTTGGTTGTCATTCACCTGGTTCGACCCGGGCAGGCACCCCTCTAGGGATCATCGAAGTACCTATAGCCCAGGGCTGTCAATTTCTCGACGATGTCGAGAGCCTCATTCGTACGGCCGAGGTGGTTTAGAACACGAGCCCAAGGCCCAAGAAATCGGGCCTCCGTGGACCTGCGGGCCTTAGGCTCGATGGCATGAAGCGCCTCGACCCAGGCGCTTCTGGCCCTCGTTCCGTCACCCTGCTCCGAGAGGATCTCTCCTAGCAGGGTAAATCCCAAACTTTTGAGAAGTCGAGCATCGCGATCGTCGGGATTCGTTTCCAGAATCGTATCCGCGATCCCAAGAATCGACCGAGCTTCTTGCGTGGCGGCTTCAAGGTTGCCGCTCATAAGAAGTGCTCGGCCAAGAAGACACCGAGCCTTCGCGAGATCCCTCTGCCAACCGACGTCCGAAGGCACGGCAGAGGAAACCGACTTCAGGAGATCTGTTGCCACTTGGAGCTTCGCTCTCGATTCCGTGACTTCCCCCGTCCTCAGCAGAATCCGTCCGATCCGCGACTGGTTGACGGCCAGATCACGCTGCCAGCTCAGGCGATTGGGATCTATGGCCGTCAATCGCTCGAGAATCTCCAGAGACTTCAGGAGGTGACCCATACTCCGGTCGAGCTCACCGAGCGCCTCCAGAACCCTACCCACGAAGACATGCGCGGAAGCGAGCCGCTTTTGTGCGGACGTATCGGCTGAATCCCTCTCGGCCAAAGACGTTCTGGTAGTCAGCTCCATTTGATAATGATCAAGCGCCTCGCGTAACTTCCCTTGAGCTTCCAGGGCATGGCCGATCGTGTTGTGAGAGGTCGCGAGCTCCAACAGCAAGCCCTTGTCGCCCGGGGTCTGCGCAAGGAGATCTTCGACGATGGAAAGACAAATCGAGTATTCCGCAAGAGCTCCTTCAAGATCGCTGTTGGCCTCCAAGACAAATCCGATGTTGTTGTGTGCAAACATCAGCTCGAGCTGCCACTCGGGATTCTCCGGATCTTCTTCGACGAGATGCTCTGCAATGGCAAGGAAGGTCTCAAAGCTCTTGAGAGCGTCGTCAACCGCACCCCGCCGCCACGACACGAAACCCACCCAGTAATGAGTCTCTCCCAGGCTCTTTTGCCACGCGAGCTTCGAGGGGTTTCTGGCAACGAGCTCCTGGGTCAGGGCGAGCGCTTTCTCGAAGGTTTCAAGAGCGTCGTCCAGGCGACCCTGAAACCAACGCAACTCACCGATCTGGGTGAGCGCCCGGGACAGGCTGGAAAGCTCGTCGATCGACAGCTCCTCCCGTGGAATCGAATCGAAGTAGGCCAGCGCCTCGTCGCCGACCTCGTCGAGGATATCCAGCCTGCCGATGGGTTTCAGCTTATTCCGCAGGTCGCCGAGCATGAAATCGATCAACGCTTCCGCCTGCCCGCGGCGCAGGTCTGCCTGCCGGCTCGCTTTGATCGCCTGGCCGGCGAGGGCCGTGACCACAGCCAGCACCACGACAGCCACCGCCGCGATCGCTGCAAAGACCCTGCGCCGCCGCTGTGCGCGTTGGAGCGCTTGCCGCGACGCTTCGAGCTCTTCGCCCGCCCGGCGCTCAGCCTCCCGCTCCGCTCGGCGCTCCTCGAGATGCCGCAGCCGCTCCGCCACCACAAGCGCGCTCGCCGGACGCCGCTCCGCCACCCCGTCGACGCACGACGCGATCTCCTCCGCCAAGAGCTCGTCCTCGACGTCCCGCTCCCATCCCGTCGCCAGGGCACGGCCGAAGTCGCCCACCACCACCTGGTAGAGCATCACCCCCAGGGAATAGACATCGGCCTGGACCGTCGCCGGCCGGCCTTGCATCACCTCCGGAGCCATGTAGCCCAGGGTACCGCCCTCCGAGGAGCCGAGCGTCGACGCCGTCGCCGTGAATCCCATGACGGTGACGCCCCCGGACTCCAGCCGCTCGCGGTCGGTCAGGAGGCCGATGCCGAAGTCGGTCAGCTGTGCCCGGGGACGTCCCTCCCGGTCGCGGTTGACGAGGACGTTCTCCGGTTTGACGTCCTTGTGGAGGATGCCCACCGAATGCGCCGCGGCGAGCGCCTCGGCCACGTCGGCGACAAGCCCCAGCCGGGTCTCCAGCGGGACTCTGGCCGCTCCTCCTTGCTGCTGGGTCCACTCCGCGAGGTTGCCGCCCTCGGTGTATTCCGCTTCGAGATAAAACGGCGCCATCTCGAAGTTCCAGTCGAGGATGCGGGCGATGTCCTCGCGGTGCCCCAGGGCCTCCTTCAGGAGGCGAAAGAGCGTGACCTCGCGTTTCAAGCCTCGCAGCCGGTCGGCCTGGAAGCAGAACTTGAAGACTCGTTTCTCGCCCGACTTGTGCCGGGCGAGCCACACCTCGCCGAAGCCGCCCTGGCCGATCTTTTCCAAGAGCACCCAGCTCTTGCGCCGCGGGATGCCTTGCCCGGCCGCCGGCCGCCAGCCGAGGACGAGCTCCTCCTGGATCGACACCATGCGCCGGGTCTTCTCGGTGTCCTCGGGCTCAGCGAGCGGCGAGAAGCCCTCACGCCCCACCTCGAAGACCTCCAACGGCTCTTCCACGCCTTGAAAGACGTAGGAGCCGTGGGCGAGCCAGCTCAGCTGCGTCTCGGCGAGCTCCCCGGCGGCGTCGACGCGCCGCGCCAGGTCGAAGGCCGTGCGGGTCAGAAGCGTCTGCCGGGGCCCGGCAAGCGACATCACCCGCGCCGCGGTGGGCTTGGCGATCCCTTCGACCTCCAGGGGCTTGGCGCCGCGCGAGACGTCGTCGCGCGGGTTGTGCCGCAGGCGGACCTCGCCGAGGTGGATCCCGACCCGGGCCGTAAGCTCGACGCCCTCCTCCTTCGACAACCTTTCCAAGCTCCGATGGTAGGCGAAGGCGTAGGCCACGGCGTCGGCCGGGCGCTCGAAGAGCAGCAGGAAGCCGTCGGACTTGTCGATCTCCAGGCCCCCGAACCGTTTCAGCAGGTCCCGGGCCGTCCGGTCGTGTCGTCCGGCGAGCTCGAAGGCGCGCTCGTCGCCGAGGCTCTCGATCAGCTGGGTGCTGCGAACGAGATCCGTCATCACGAGAGTCCGGACGATCGCGCTACCGTCGGAGGCCGCCCGGTAGGCGTCGAGGTCCGAAGGTCCCGGCGCACCGGCCAGCGTCGGCAGGCTCTCCAGGTTCTCGGCCGCCTCGGGGGCTGTCGGCGAAGAGCGGCGCTGCGCCTCCGCCCGGAAGGCGACGCGGGCCCTCAGCAGCTCGATCTCGTCGGCGACCAAGCGTGCGTTCTGGGGCCGTTGCCCAGGTTCCTTGGCGAGCAGGCGGCCGACCAGGTCGCCAAGCTCCGGCGGCAGCTCGGGACGCAGCGCGCTCAGCGGCTCGACGTCGACGGAGAGCACCCGCCGCAGGCTGTCGAGGAGGTTCGAGCCGCGAAACGGCGCGCGGCCAGTCAACATTTCGTAGAGCAGGCTCCCCAGGGCGAAGAGGTCGGAACGATGGTCGACCGGTTGCCCGCCGGCCTGCTCCGGCGACATGGCGTGCACGGTGCCGACGAGCGCCCCCGAGTCGCTCAGGCGGGCGTCGTCCTCACCCGCCGCGGCGGGCCACAGAGCCCTGGCGAGTCCGAAGTCGAGAATCTTGGCGTGCCCGGAGGAGGTGACCATGACGTTTTCGGCCTTCAAGTCCCGATGGATCAGCCCCTTGGTGTGGGCCTCGGCGAGGCCGTCGGCGATCTCGCCGGCGAGCCGCAGGGCGAGCTCCAGGTCGACGGCGCGGCGGGCGACGAGCTCGGCGAGGCTCTTGCCCTCGACGTGCTCCATCACGATGCAGTCGCTGCCGTCGTCGTCCTCGAAGACGTCGTAGACCTGGACGATGGCCGGATGGCTCAACCTGGCCACGGCGCGCGCTTCGCGGCGGAAACGGGCGTGGTGGACCTCGTCGAGGGGCTTGTCGCTACGGATCCGCTTGATCGCGGCGTGACGGCTCAAACGCTCGTCCCAGGCGAGGAAGACCTCGCCCATGCCGCCCTGTCCGAGGGCCGCCTCGATCCGGTAAACGCCCAGGCGACCCAGCGCCGGGCCTGTATCGTCTTCCATCCGCCGAACCTGCCTGAGCGGTCTCTGGTTCACGTCGTCAGCTGGCGGCATCCTAGCACAGAGCCGGAGAGCCGGCCCTTCGGAGCTCGCTGGCTCTTCCTCGATCGGCTGCGCTTGCATCGGCGTCCCTTCTCCGGGCCGAGCCCGGAAAGTCGATGGTCGTTTCGGCATCCAGAGAAGACGCGAAATCCGAGCCGCGATCGGATCATCGGACTTCGGGTTTTTCGCGCCTAGCGGCCGAGCTGGGGCTTCAAGCCCAGGTTGCGGACCATGCGATGGAGCGAGTTGACGTGGACGCCAAGGCGCTCGGCCGTCGCCGCGTAGTCGCCGCCGGCCTTGCGGTAGGCGTCGAGGATGAGACGCTTTTTGGCTGCGGTGACCGCGCCCATGAAGTCGCTCGACGTCTCCTCGTCCCCTTCGAGCACCTCGTCGGGCAGGTCCTCGGGACGGATCACGTCGTCGCCGCCGAGCACCACTGCCCGCTCGAGGACGTTGGCCAGCTCGCGGACGTTCCCGGGCCAGTCGTAGGCGACGAGGAAACGCCGCGCTTCGGGCGCGATGCCGATCGCCCGGTGCCGCAGGCTTCGGCCGTGGAGCGCCGCGAAGTGGCTCGCGAGGAGCGGGATGTCCTCGCGGCGCTCTCTGAGAGGCGGTAGCTCGCAGGTGATGACCTTGAGCCGGTAGTAGAGGTCCTCGCGAAAGGTGCCGTCCTGGATCATCGCCTCGAGGTCGCGATGCGTGGCGGCGACGACGCGCACGTCGACGCCGATCGGCCGCGTCCCGCCGACGCGCTCGATCTCCCGCTCCTGGAGGACGCGCAGCAGCTTCGCCTGGAGCGTCGGCGGGATCTCGCCGATCTCGTCGAGGAAGAGCGTGCCGTGCTGCGCCGCTTCGACCTTGCCGATTTTTCTGGCCACGGCCCCCGTGAAAGCTCCCCTCTCGTGGCCGAAGAGCTCGCTTTCCAGCAGCGTTTCCGAAAGCGTCGCGCAGTTGACCGCCACGAAAGGCCCTTCGGCGCGCCGGCTCGAGCGGTGGATCGCCCGCGCCACGAGCTCCTTGCCGGTGCCCGACTCGCCGCGCACCAGGACCGTCGAGTCGACTTTTGCGACCCGGGCCACGAGCTCCAGGATCCGCGTCATGGCGGCGCTCTCGCCGATCATTTCGTGATCCAGGTGCTCCTCGCGCAGCCGGGCGTTCTCGCTCTTGAGCCAGCGCAGGTGCGCGGCGTTCTCGAAGGCCAGCGACGCGAGGCCGGCGACGGCCGTCACCAGCTCCAGGTCGTGCTCCGTGAAGCGGCGTTCCGGCGCGTCGAGGTAGATCACCCCGAGGACGCCGTCGTGGCCGACGAGCGGCGCGCACACGAGGCAGCGAACGGCGCTGGCGTCGAGGCTCTCGGCTCCTTGCAGCCGCGGTTCCTCGGCGACGTCGCTCGAAGCGAGGGCGACGCGCTCGCGCAGCACCTGGTCGGTCACCGTGCGGCTGACCTGGAAGAGGTCCTCTTTCCGCGGCGACCGGTCGCGCCGCGCCGCGGGCCGTAGCTCGTCGGTTCCGGGCTCGCAGAGAAGGACGGCGCCGCGCTCGGCCGCGGTGGCCTCGAAAAGCGAGCCGAGGAGCCGTTCGGCGAGCTCCTCCTGGCGAGGTGGCGCCGCGGCGCCCTGCGAGGGCTCGCGAAGCGCGGCGTGGAGCTCGGTCGAGACTCTCAGGAGCACATGGAGGTCGCGGGCGATCCGCGCCTGCTTGGGCAGCGCCTTGTCGACTTTCTCCGGGTCGAGGTAGAGGACGTCCTCGGGGCGCTTCCAGAGCGTTGTCGCGGCGTCGAGCTGACTGACGGGCGCCGTCACCGGGCTGAGCGAGTCCGACGAGTCGTCGATCAGGAAGAGCAGCGCCGTGTCGGCGACCGCCAGGAGGTCGCTGTGGGCCAGCCGGCGCTCGCGGACCGGGCGGCCGTTGACAAACGTCCCGTGACTGCTGCCGAGGTCCTCGACCGTGAAGCCGCCGTCCTCGCCGCGGTGGAGGACGCAGTGGTGCCGCGACACCTCGATTCTTGCCAGCTGGAGGTCGTTGTCTTTCTGCCGGCCGATGGTGAAGCGCTCGCCACGGAGCGCGAAGCTCTGGCCTTCACACGGACCGTTGACGGCGACGAGTCGGGGGTTCAAAGCCAACCTCCGCCACGTCCCTTCCGCTGGCCGAGCTTACGTTCCAGGGCGCGCTCGGAGAGGCGTCCCCAGCCGAGCTCAACGCCATCGAGCTCGACGACCGGGATCCGTTCGCCGTGGAGCTCGTAGAGCCGCGGGTCCGCAGTGACGTCGACTTTTTCCACCTCCAGGCCATGGCGCCGCGCCAGTCGTTCGACGATCGGCAGGCCTTGGTCGCAGAGACAGCAGTCGGGCTTCGAGTAGAGCGTCAGTGTCGGCATCGAAGTCACGTCGAGGCGTAGTGGATGGGGACGAGATCGGATGGTAGGTTACCGCGATGTCTCCGGACTCGCCAAACGTCGCGCGGCTCGCGGTCGCGGCGCTCCTCGGCCTCCTGGCCGCGAGCGGCTGCACCGAGCCCGCGCGGGAAGAACGGGCCTTTCACCACCGAGCCTACCCGATGCCGGGCTTCCGTACGGAGAGCCACGACCTCCTGCTGTTCAAGCATCCCCCCGAGGGTCGCTGGCTCGACTTGCCCCAGGGTCATCTCCCGGTGGCGGTCGCGAAGCACGACTCCGACGTCGCGATCCGGATCGAGCGGCCCGCCGGAGCGAGCGTGCGCGGAGAGTACGGATTCGCGCCTTCCGCGCAGGAGACGGAGCCGAGCACGGCGACGTTTCGGATCCGCTTGCTCTCTGCCGACGGAGTCGAGCTCGAAAAGCTCCTGGAAGCGCGAATGACCTCAGGGGAGGAGACGGCGTTCAGGAAGTTCGAGGTCACCGTCGCCGAAGGCCGCACGGGTCCTGCCTACGTGGGCTTCGACGTTCGCTACGAAAGCCCCCGCTCGAAAGAGCGCCGCCTCAGCGCCGTCTGGGTCGATCCGGTGATCGAGGAACGCGTGGCGCTCCCGAGGCCTCCCGCCGGCGGGGCACCGAGCCTCCTCCTGATCACCGCCGACACCACCCGCCAGGACGTCCTCGGCCCTTACGGCGGAGAGGCGGCGACGCCGGCGCTCGACGCTCTCGCCGCCGACGGCGTCGTTCTTGAGAACGCCTTCTCCGTGGCGTTCGGCACGGCGCCCTCCCACGCTTCGCTTTTCACCGCTTCGCAGGCGGCGGAGCACGGGGTCTACGACAACCAGACGATCCTGAGCCCGGAGCTCGTGACGCTCGCCGAGGCGTTCCGTCAGCAAGGGTACGTTACAGCCGCTTTCGTCAGCGCCGTCCCCGTGGCGCGGAACCTGGGTTTTCCTCAGGGGTTCGACCTCTTCGACGACCTCCTGGGGCTCGACGATTCCAGCGGCCTCGGCGAATTCGCGAAGTACGAGCGGCGAGCCGACGTCACCGCCGAGCGGTTCCTCGCCTGGTTGGAGAAGCGCTCCGGCGAGCCCTTTTTCGCCTGGCTGCACTTCTACGACCCGCACCAACCGTACGCTCCTCCGGGTCCGACTGAACGCGACCGCGCCGGGCTCCACGGATACTTTGTGAACCGGGAAGGGGCTCCGAAGCACCTCCGCCTGCCGGCGAAGCTGCGGGACAATCCGCGGCGGCTGGAACGCGTCAAGGCCATGGCTCGCGAGCGCTACCTTGCCGAAGTCGCGCACATGGACGCCCAGATGGGCCGCGTTCTCGAGCGGTTGAAGGAGAAAGGGCTCTACGACGACACGATCGTCGCCTTCGTCGCCGACCATGGGGAGAACCTTGGCGAGCGCGAGCATCCCCTGGCCTTCGAGCACCACGGGCTTTTCAAGGACGTCACCCGTCTGCCGCTCATCTTGAAGCTGCCGCAGTCGCGGCATGCGGGGTCGCGGGCGGACTTCTTCCTCGGTAGCCTCGACGTCGCTCCCACCCTGCTCGAGATCGCCGGCGTCGAGCCGCCCTCGCAGTGGTCCGGCCGCAGCTTCCGCCGGCTCCTCGGCAAGCCGGCCGGGCGTGAGCTCCGGCCACACGTCGTCCTGGAAGGTGCCAATCGGCAGGAGATCTCGGTGCGTACGCGTCAGTGGATGTATCGCAGGGTCCTCGGGGAGTTTCGCTCGCAGGCCGGGAAGCTCCGCTTCCTCGGATATCCGGAGGACCGGCCCCAGGAGCTCTACGACCTCATGGCCGACCCTGGCGAGACGGTCGGGCTTGATCCTGAGGGTCACGCCGCGTCGAAACGCCTGGAAGAGATCCTTCGCGACTTCGCCGCCCAGGGCGCCGTGCCGGTCGAGCGTCTCGAGACGCGCGAGCACCTTGAGGCGCTCAAAGCTCTGGGGTACGTCGAGCCGTAGCCTCCCGCCCCTTGACACGGCCTACGACAAGGACGGCCGTTGGGCCGCGTTCTGTTTCAGCGAATCCGGGTGCTGCCGTATTGATCGTGACGGCGAAGCCACGCCATGGGGAATGGCAAGCCCTCTTCGTCGCGCCCTTTGGGCACCAGGTCCATGTGGTGGTAGGCGCCGTTTAAGATGTCGAGCCCGCGCGAGTAGCATGAATACGTGTGGTAGACATTTCCTTGCGGATCCTTGTAGAACACGCTGAGCCCGGGCGCCTCCTCGCCGGAGAATTTCGCGGTGTCGAAGTTATAGGGCGTCTCGCCCTTCTTCACCTCTTCCGGCGTGAAGTAGACGTGAAAGTCCCGGTTGAAGTCGCTTCCTCCTGAAGACACCCACTTGAAGCTCCATCCCATGCGCTCTTTGTAGGCTTCCAGATTCTCCAGCGGTGCCCTGGAGGCGGCCACCAAGGTGATGTCACGATGGCGCAGGTGGACATCGACGCCGTTGAAGTTGTCCGCCCAGAAGGAGCAACTGGGGCATCCTTCCGGCCAGTCCGGGCCGTACATGAGGTGGTAGACGATCAGCTGGCTTTGGCCGTCGAAGAGATCCGAGAGGGTCTGCTTGCCCTGCAGAGTGTCGAACACATACTCCTTCTCGACCTTGACCCAGGGGAGCTCTCGTCGTTCCCGGCTCAATTGGTCTCGCAAGCGGGTGAGCTCCTTCTCTTTTGCCATGTGCTCTTTGCGGGCGGCGAGCCACTCTTCTCGGAAAACTACCCTGTGGTCTTGCATGCTGGTCCTCCTCAGTGGGCAGGGTCTTGTCAGCCGGGCGCTCGAGCTTACACGAAGCCGCGTGCTGGCGACAAGACGAGGGAGCCGTCGGGACTGAACGACGCCAGAAAGAGGGTCACAAGCCTCTCGGCTCACCCGGCGAGCACGGCCACGAGCCCGGTTTTGAACCATGTGATCCTTGGTCGCGGTAGTTCTGTGTCCGGCCCTAGCTAGTAGGAGTGAAACGTTCCGCGGCGGGAGAACGCTCGTCCGTTTGACGAGCGGGATCGACGAGCGGAGGGGAATCGTCGAGTCCTGGGGTTTCAACAGGGAACGGCGAAATCAGGGCGCCGTTAAGGTCGAGCGTCTCGAGACGCGCGAGCACCTGGAGGCGCTCAAAGCTCTGGGCTACGTCGAGCCGTAGGGCAGGCGTGAGTGCGACGGAGTTGGTGGGGAGGCTACCGCCCTCGCTGCGCAAGGAGGCGAGCAAGAAGGGTCGTCGCCACGGCCGCAAACCCCCGAAGGCCGCGGCAATACGCCGGAGGGCTGGCTAACCCACACCTCCGCCCGAGGTCTTCCTCGCCGTCCGCACCGATCTCGAGGCACGACGAGCGGCTTCAAAAGGGAGCCGGAGGCCTTACGCCCCGCACAGCGTCCGTCGAGGCCGGATCGGGAGGCGACGGGAAAAGATTTTGACCTCGTCGCACCTTCGCGGGAGGCGATGGGAAAAGATTTTGACCTCGTCGCA
>CBDUYN010000028.1:0-71919 GCA_965371445.1 uncultured bacterium
ACCAGCCGAACCACTGCAGCGTCACGATGACCACGCCGGGCCACAGCCGGAGCGGCTTCTGCCGAGTCGGTTCGTGGATCTGCGCGATTGTCATATCAGACTCCTTCGACACTCGGCCGAGAGCCGAAACGCAAGTCATAGATGATTCGTTCCATGGCGGTCTCTGCTCGAGGTTGAGTCGTGGCCTGAACGTCCTAATCTCAACCTACGCTTCGCACCTCCAAAGGTTACGCCACGGCGAGCGGCTAAATCTGGGGCTGTGCCAGCTTGCAGAATACCTGGTCGAGGGTCCTGTCATGTCGATGCGGTCGAGCAGCGGACCCGAGATGCGCGAGCGGTAGCGTTCGACGAGCGGCGGCAGTCGTGGCGGGAGTCGCCGAGGTGTCCTCACAGATTCGCCGGTCGGATCGACGAGCTTGTAGGGTCGTCCCAAGAGCTCGCCGGACAGATCCGGGCGCTGGTGGCACGTCCCCCCGAACGAAGGGCCTGAGCCGGAGCGACAGGCCTACGGCACGCGCAGCATCTCGATCACCGTGACGGAGTGCGCCCGTAGCTCGAGCTGCATCTCGGCGTCCAGGTCACGTCGCTCGCTCTGAACAATCGCAACGTCCGCCGCGGGCGGGCCCGCTCCCTCGGGTCGCACCGGTCCTGCCCAGGCGTAGCCGGGAACCTCCACCGGCGCGGTGCCCGTGTGCGCTCCGAGATCGCTACCGTCAAGGATCCAGACGCTTCCGCTCGGGGACGGCGTGAAGTTCTTGATCAGCAACCGAACGCTTGCCGGCGCTGCGAAAGACTTGTTGACGAAGAGCAGATGGAGGCGTGAGCCGTCCTCGTTGATGGTCGCAAGAGTCTCGAGGTAGGGCGCTGCAGGCACGGCCGAGGACCAGCCGATCTCTGGTCCCGGGAAGCTTGGTGAATCCGTCTCGCTTGCAACCAGGACCTCGCCGGTGTGCTGGGTGAAGAGCTGCATGGCGAGATAGGGAGAGGTCGGACGGAAGGGGTAGTCGAGACTCTTCGAGAACTTTGTGCCCTGCGGCGTCGCCAGCAGACCCATGTAGAGGAGACCGGTGAGCTTGAACTGAAGGGCGATCTCGAGCTCCGGGACCTCGACGAAGGCCTTGAGCAGGCTGGCGGTGAAAAGGGCCGCGCCGAGGGTTTTGGCGTGGTCGGTCCAGGGGCTCTCCGTGGTGATGTGGAAAAGCGCACCCCACTCGGTGACGGCGAGGGGAAGCCTGCCCCCGCGGCCCGCGCCGAGAGCGCGCGCCTCCGTGGCGACCTCCCGCAAGTTTCGCTGGATGCGCACCGGCGCCGCGAGCAGCGCGCGGTAGCCATCTCTGAAAGAGACCTTCGCCCCGATGCCGACCGGAGCGTAGGCGTTGTGCTGATCGAAAAAATCCATCTCCTGGCCGGCAAGAGAGAGCACCTCGCGATTCCATTCGGGGAAGCTGTTGAAGCGGTAGCGCCCTTCGTTTTTCAGACCCACCCCGCCGACCTTGATCCCGCCGGCCCACGCGAAATACGAGAACGGCCCAAGACGAGCTCCATCTCTGCATCCCGGCATGGTAGGCTCTGGGAAACCGCTAGCTAGGAGGCCCCAGAATGAGCCGAGTCACGCGAATCGTATTCCTGATGATCGCGATGCTCGTCGTCCCAGCCACCCTGACGCTGATGACCGTCGAGGTCCCGGGCACCCTCGACATCCCCTCCGAAGACCCGACGCCCCTCGGCTACACCTGGAGCCTGACGCTTTTCCTCATTCCCCTCCTCACGATCGCCTGGTGGTTCCTGAGGCATCCGGAGCTCGGATGGCAGCGCAAGGCCTACTGGACGACGATCGGGATCCTGGCGCCGATCGGGTTCGTCCTCGACCTGCTCTTCGGCCGCACCTTCTTCGAGTTCCCGAACCACGGGGCCGTCCTGGGGATCGCGATTCCCGGCGTCGGCGGGCCGCTCCCCATCGAGGAGTTCGTCTTCTACCTGAGCGGCTTCATGTTCATCCTGCTCTTCTACATCTGGAACGACGAGTACTGGCTCAAGGCCTACAACGTGCCGGACTATGAGCAGGAGGCCGCCAAGGTCGGACGGATCGTCAAGTTTCACGCCGGCTCAGTCGTCCTCGGCGTCGTCCTGGTGGCTGGGGCCGTCGTCTACAAGTGGTTCTTCTCCGAGGTACCTGAGGGTTTCCCCGCCTACTTCGTCTTCCTCGTGGTGGCGGCGATCGTGCCGGCGGCGGGCTTTTTTCGCTCGGCCGAGCCTTTCGTCAACTGGCGAGCCTTCAGCTTCACGCTTTTCTTCGTCGTGCTGGTGAGCCTTCTCTGGGAGGCGACCCTGGGCCTCCCCTACGGCTGGTGGGGATTCCAGGACAAGATGATGATCGGTATCTTCGTTGGTGCCTGGTCTGAGCTGCCGGTCGAGGAGCCTTGCCTCTGGTTCATGGTGAGCCTGATCACGGTCGTCATCTTCGAGGTGATCAAGATCTGGCAGGCCATGGGCTGCGGTCTCCGCGACGCGCTGTTCGGGAAAGCTCAAGAAGGGGAGTAGCCCAGGACGACGTTGGTCACGGCGCGGGACTCGGGCGCCAGCGTAAAGACCTTGCGCTCGTAGGCGCTGTTATCGTCCGTTGACCGTGGCCACCGTGAGACGGCCCGCGGCGTCGAGGCCCGCGGCGATCTTCGGGCCGCGCATGTCGAAGTAGTCGAGGCGAGCCGCCTGGGTGCGGATGGAGTTGGTGCTCTTCCAGCCCTCGACCTCCGTCCGCGGGTGGCCTCATCGCGGGGCCGCTTCCTCAGCCGGTCGCGCCGGTCCGTCTCCCTTGTCGAGACGGACCGGCTTTTCTTTGCCCACGCCAGCCGACTCGACCTCGCGGTACAGTGGGCCAGGATCACCCTGGCAGATAAAAGCACCCCAATAAAACGGACTCGGATACTTGGCCTTCATCACCAACTGCGCTGCGCGCAATGCCTCGGCCCTTGGCTGGCCGTCCAGTATGCGCCGATAGAAATCCGACATCAACTCCTGGGTCGGCTGGTCTGGGACCTTCCACAGGCTCATCACCAGTGTCTTGACCCCGGCCAGAACGAAGGCCCGCCGCAGCCCGAAAACCCCTTCGCCGACCTGGAGCTCGCCCAGGCCGGTCTCACAGGCCGAGAGTACCGCCAGCTCCGTAGAAAAGAGATCCAGACCGGACACGTCTTCGGCGGTGAGGATACCGTCCTCAGCGTCGGGAGGAAGCGGCTTGTGCCTCAGCCATGTGTTGGCCCCGGCCAGAGCGAGCCCCGACCGCAGCAGAGGGTTCTCCATACCCGCCAGGCGTCCCATCACACCCTCTGTCAGGCTGTTGATCCTACCCGCTTGACCGGTCCCTTCCTCGTTCCCCTCGCGACTCTGATTGGGCAGAAAGAAACCATGGGTGGCGATGTGGAGGATGCGCGGGGACGGAAAGGTCTTGAGCCTTCCTTCGAGCGCAGCTCCTTCGAGCCAGGGTTTCACTCCCAGCATCGCGGCCACCTTTTCGCCCTCCAGCCGCGTGCCCGGGAGGCGGTCAAAGACCAGCGCGGCCTGGCGCAGGTCGCGCGAGGACCGTCCGCGGGATCTCCATGCACTCGCTCGCGGGTGCTCCTCACAGCGAAGGTCAAAGTCGGGGTCAGCGACGACCAATGCATCGGCTGCTTGGCCTGCGGATGGGGCTCCGAGTCGAAGGACGTCACGGCCGCTGCCAAGGTAGCTGATGTGGAAGTCGTCGATGAGTCGGCGACCGTCGTCCGTGGGTAGAGTCTCGAACGGCAGCCGGGTCAGATCCCCGTCGGGGACGAGCCAGAGGCGTGTACAGCCGTTGAGGAAAGGCAGCAGGGGGTCGAAGACCTCGACGCGGAGCATGGTCCCGGGATCCGCGGGTGTCGTGGAGCCTGGCGGCGCTGGCACGAGCTTCACGTCGCGACCCTCTTCCTCACCGGTCAGGGAAGCTCTGAACGCCGCGATCCGCCGATCGATCGTCCTGGCTTCCCCCAAATCGAGCATTCGTACATCGTCCGGAGTCCCTGCGCTCAGAACAAACGCCACATACCGCGCAGGGAGCACTTGTGACTCGCCCCGGAAAGTCACTGCTTTGAAATCGATGGCGTGGAAACGAACGAGCTCGATCAGGACGCTTCCCTTAGGCAAAGAGCTGGCGACCCTGCGGCGATCTACCGTCCGGAGCTTCCGCTCCAGGTTCATCTCGGGTATCTGCCGCGCCAATTCTATTTCTAATCGTTCCCGCTCGCTGTTCCATTCCGCCAGAGCTAGTTGGTGCTCATCCAGGCTCTGCGAGCCGGGGCCGCCTAGGGCTTTCTCAGCAATCTTCATCCTCAACGACATCAATTCCCGCAGGGCTGACTCCAATTCCGGATATCGTCCGCCCAGCACCTTGTCTCTCTGCGTCGCCAGCGCTTCCACGCCGATCGCCCTGCGCCGCAGGAGCAAATCCAGGGCGGCGCCCACGGCAGCCGGCGAGTCGCAAAGATAATCTACAACGATAGACAAGAAGATAAACAAGCTTACCTGAAGATACGGTAGGTAGGTCATCCTCTGGCTCTCGGAGCCGACGGAGAAGATCTGCCCGATCAATCGATCATGAACCGCCTCAGCAGAAGTCACCAGTTCCAATGCCTCGCCAGGACGACCTTGGCTCGCACACACCGCCGCCAGATTGCCAAGGGCGACAGCATAGTCTGGATGCTGTTCGCCCAATACCTTGCGCCGTATCTCCAGAGCTTTCTTCATCAGCTGCTCTGCGGCAGCAAACTCTCCCCTATCTTGCAGGATCCCCCCGAGGTTGCTCAGGCCGTTGGCCACCCATGGATGCTCTTCGCCCAACCTCTCACTCCAGATACGGACCGAATGCCGAAAGAGCCTCTCGGACGTAGCATAGTCGCCAGCACTTAGATAGATACTTGCCAGGTTCGTCACGGTCGTCGCAAAAGCTGGGTGCTCTTCCCCCAGGACTTTCCGCTGGATCTCCACAGCTTGTCGCAATAGACGCTCAGCGGTCGCGTATTCCTTCATATCACGGCACAGCAATCCAAAATTGCTCAGAGCCATGGCCAGGTCCTCGCTTTCTTCCCCGGCCGTTCTACGCAGCATATCGATTGCTTTTTCGTGAAACGACATGGATGTCGAGAAGTCCCGCATGGACTGGTACAACTTCGCTAAATTGACCAAACAGGCAGCGTAATCCGCGCTATCAACTCCCAGCAGTTTCCATATGTCGACGGCCTTCTGATAGTGCTGTAGTGCAGCGGAAAAGTCGCCCCTCTCATGGTATATCATCGCCACAGCGCTCAGATCAAGCGCAACCCCGGGATGGTTTTCCCCCAAGCACCGTGAGCGGATCGCGAGCGCGTCGCTGAAGAATGATTCAGCATCCGAGTGCCTGCCCATATCAAAACATACTGCTCCCGCGTTTCGCAGGATCTTCGCACACTTGGGATCGTCTTCTCCAAAGCACTGGTGGGCCAGATCGAGGGCGCCGTTGAGCTGGGCCAGTGCCTCTTCGAAGTCTCCTTGTTGCCGGAGTTGAATCGCGTTGTCGTTCATCTGGCGGATGCGGTCTTGAGGCCCTTCGTGGGAAATCTCTTCGTCTGGCGAATCCAGCTCCTTGATCGCCAATAGCCGTTCATGACATTGAATCCGGTAGTCGAGACAGGTCTTGAGCTTCTGTTGGGCAGCTTCGATCTTGCCGAGAGTCAGAAGACGGGCGCCTGCATAATAATGAGCCTGACAACATTGTTGATCATCGGCAGCAATCTCCAAGACTTCATCCAACTCCACCTCGCCGAGGGTCAGCTTCAGCAGGGCATGTTCCCAAGGGCGATTCAACACGCGCGCCGTGCAATCAGCGCCGACCAGAGCAACGGCTTTGGTCTTCCCGAGTCTCTGCAGGCTGATGAGTAGAAGCTGGGCAAGAAACGGGTCTTCACCCCTCTCGAGGAAAGAGACCGCATGTCGTACGCAGGTGTCGTAGTCGTGATCTGCAAACGCCAATGTGCAGCTTAAATACTCGCTCTTGCGATCAGCGGCCATGAACCAACTCCCAACGCCGCGCGATATCCCTTATCAAGGTGGCGGCCTTTCGGCCCGGCGCCGTCACCCGAGCTCTTCCTTTAGAAAGTCGAGAGTCGACCGGTCGAGTCCTCCCTGGGACCACAAATCTAGATATTCCAGCCAATGGATGCGGGTCCCGGACTGCAAATAGACAAGAAGCCGCCCCTCATTCGAGACGACGACGTAAACAGGAAATTCGATCTCGAAGTCGATCAAAGAATAGAACAGGGACTTCTCTTCATCCGTAGCAAGCCTGATTTTTCCCTTCCGATACCTACTTAGGAGGGCTTCAAATTCTGGATGCGCCAGGGGTAGTAGCCTTGCCTGGTCGAGAAGAGCTCTCCCCTCGAACTCCATCATCTCCGGCGGCGTTCCCATCGGCGCTCTGAATAGAGCCCTGGCGCCATATTGGTTGAGCTCGGAGGACTCGACGTACTTGGTGAAGAATCCGGGACCCAGGATGACCATTTCGGCAAACACTCTGTCTATCGAGGCGGCATCTTCGACATCCAGGCCGGCTATATCCGTTTGAAGGAGACGAAAAACCGGCTCGGGAACCAAGAGATTCTCTTCGACAGACAGGCCAGGGAAGGGTATGAAATTGACATAACGGCCAATGATCTCCCTGCCGGCGCGAGGATTCTGAACGAGTGGTTCCTTGGCCTGAAGCACCGACCCGAGAATGCCGACGATATGAGGAGCGGCTTCTATCGTCTTGCGTGCCATCAAATAGAGCAGGTCATTCATCTCGTTGCCAGGAGAGATCTCTCCGATGACTTTCTCAATGAACAACCCTGGCATGATGATTTGCTCGTCGCAGAGTTGTCGGACCCCGGCCATGTCATCGCGCCAAATGCGTCGCAGGATCTCATCCCTGAAATCGGCGAGGCTCATCTCGTGGCGCATGGCATCGCGCACCGCCGTTTCAAGATCCGCGTTTTCAGACATTTTGGACTCCTTTGGAACCGACTCCGGCTGGCTCCCCTGTATGTAAGGACCCGCTCCAGGCCAGAATGTTCAGCAGGCGGCCCAGGAATCCTCTCGGCTTAGAGACAAAACGGCCCGCCTCGGGAAAGCTCAAGAAGGGGAGTAGCCCAGGACGACGTTGACCACGGCCCGGGACTCGGGCGCAAGCGTGAAGACGTTGCGCTCGTAGGCGCTGTTGCAGGGCGCGCCCGAAGCCTCGACCAGAAAAGCAGCGCCGGGGAAGAAGGCGAAGGCCCGGTTCTCCTTCAGGCTGGCGCGCAGGCGGTCGCGCTGGTCGATCGCCGGGGTGCCACCGCACAGCTGCTTGACGGCGAGCTTCCAGGTGGAGAAGTGCCGTGCCGGCTCGGGCTCCACCCGCGGCGCTTCGGGCGAGCAGAAATCCTGGTAGAGCGCGTTGACAACGCCGCACAGCTCCTGGGGGGGTGAGCTCGCGGTAAGGGTAGTCGAGGCGGTTGCAGTGCCGGTACGCCATCGCGTGGTCGAACATCACCGGCATCTCGCCCTCGTGGTGCAGGAAGAGGCTGTCGACGCTGTCGTAGAAGTCTCGCCGGGCCTTGGCCGAGGTGAAGCCGGGCCCGCGTCCGCTCTCGGCGAGCCGCCGGGCGAACGCGAAGGGCCATGCCGCGAATCCGCTGCTCCTCGGCACGGAAGTACGACGGGTCGATCAGCGACTTCAGCATCAGCATGACTCCCTGATTCAATTTCCGCCATCTTCCCGGACGGAGCGCTCCAGGGCGAGGCTCGCGAACTCCGCCACCAGGGCGTCGGCACGACGCAGGCGGCGGCTGATCTCCCGGGCCAGGTTCAGCGTGATCAGCGTGTAGGTCTGGAGGTTCCAGTCGCTCAGGGTACGAAAAGCCCGGTTCGAGAGGCTGAAGAGCACCGAATCCTCCAGGGCGCGAACCGACGCCGAGCGCGGCTGGATGTCGATCAGCGCCATCTCGCCGAAGCAGTCGCCAGCGCCCAGGCGGGAGAGGACCCGCTCCTCCTCCCCCCCGATCCTCGCCAAAACCTCCATCGAGCCTCGCTGGATGACGAAAACCTCCTTGGCGAGGTCCCCCTGCCGGACGACCAGCGTCCCGCGGGGAGCCTCGACAGTCGTCGCGAGGGAGACGACCTTGTCGAGCTCCTCGTCGCTCAAGCCGCCGAAGATGGGCATCTGCCGCAAGGGCTCGTGGGGATCGGCCATCGTCGTCGCTCCGGAGTGGGCTGCGGCCTACTCTACTATAAGCTCGGCGGCGGCAAAGCCGGAGCCGCCAGAAACCGTCTGCCCCACGCTTGATCGGATCCTGAATTCGAGATACGCTCTTAGGGATCCGAGAACCCTACCCGAAGCGCCTGCGGAAACCCCGGAGGCCCTTCACGATATCTTCTCGACAGGAGCCGATGCCATGCGCTCATTCGCAGTCGCCTTCGTCCTCGTCCTCTGTCTGCCGCCGCTCCATGCCCAGCAACAAGAGCTTCCCTGGGAGGTCACCACAGACCAGGGCGAGGTCGTCTTGCCCAACCTCTTCTACGCGGAAGCGTCGGAGAACGAGCAGATCATGCCGCTCACCCTGGTGGGAGAGCGCTACCAGATCGACCGTCTCGTCTACCCCACGATCGGTAATCCGAACCTCTACGAACGCGACAGGTCAGACGACGCTCTGCTCGTCGTCCTCCGCCTCGAGGAGAAGCTCTACGCGCATTTGAAGCCCAAAGAGAAGCGCCTCGACAAGCGTCCGGCGCTCGCCGAGCTGACCTTGAAGGAAGACGACGCCAACCGCCTCGCCTTCTTCCTCGTCAACCGCCACGGCGGCGCCCCGGACCTCGGTCCTTCGGCCGAGCCTCTCGCCGCGAGCGTCGTCGACGCCGAAAAGGTGCTGGAGATCCGGCCGTCAAAAGTCCTCGTCCACCGCCAGCGCGGCGTGCCGGAGGTCTTCCGCTCGCGCCGTACCCTTCGCGTCTACTTCGACCGTGAGGCTCTGGCCGACGTCGGCGACGGCTTCTACGACCTGCGCTTCGAGGTCAGAAAAGAGGGTGCCTTCGCGGCACCCGGCGCCTGGGAACAGCAGTACAACGCGGTGCGAGTCTTCGAGGAGGGCACCGCCGAGGACGGCAGCTACACGCTTCTAAACGTCACCGACACCCAGGCGTCGTTGGGGCGCACCTTCCGCGAGAAGACCATGGAGCAGCTCGCGGAGTTCGTCGACTACGTCAACGCGAGCGACGATCCGGCGATCAAGAGCGCGGCGTTCATCACCTTCAACGGTGACCTCCACAACGGCGGCTCGCCGGAGTTCGTCCTCTCCGAGGAGGTGGCGACGACCTACCGCGAGGAAGCCAAGGAGATCTTCAAGATCCTCAAGAAGTTACGCTTCCCCATCTTCCTGACGATCGGCAACCACGACGGCTACGTCTCCATGGGGCACGCGCCCGCCTTTGCCACGGAAGTCGACAAGAGGTCCGGCCGCCTGACGCTCGAGCAGATCGTCGAGCGGACCTCACCCAAGGCCTGGCCCGCCTTCTCGATGGAGAAATACAGGGCCTGGCTGGAGGCGTCCAAGGAGATGCCCGGAGGACGCCACGTCGACGTCCACGCCGGCCGCCACGTACGCCGCTCCGGCCAGAGCTTCAAGAGCTGGAACGAGCTTGGCGAGGACGAGCGCAACCTCGTCCTCTACGACGGCTTCTACCAATGGCGCCGCACCTACGGCCCGCTCTACACCTCGTGGAGCTTCGGCAAGAGCTTCTACGTCAACTTGAACAGCTTCGAGCTGCGCCAGCACCGCCGTAGCGGCTGGGGCATGTACACCGTCAACTACGGCGGCGGCATGTCGCAAGCGCAGCTCTACTGGTTGAACCGCGTCCTCGGCCGCGCCGAGCAGCGGCAGCAGGACGTCGTCCTCCTCGCCCACCACGACCCCCGCGGCGGTCACAACGGCGAAGACTACCCCTACTACTTCCGCATGATCGAGTACACGGGGATCGGCGTCAGCGCCAAGAACTACGTCGTGGGCGAGATCTTAAACCCCGTGCTCTGCGAGAAGATTCCTTCCGCTCTGAAGTCGAGGGAACGCAAGCTCGGCTGCATGCACGACGGCCTCCAGGAGTGGATGCGCGCCGACGTCGAGTTCGACTGTGCCGACAGCGACCGCCTGCCCAGCGGAAAGTGCAACCTCGACCTCTTCAAGCCCGACGCTGAGAACAAGATGAAAAAGCACCCCTACTATTCGGGGTATGCGCTGATCCACCAACTGGCCAATCGCTTCCGGGTACGGACCCTCCTCCTCGGCCACACCCACTACGCCTCGCTCGAGATCCTTCAGGAAAACGACGAGATCGTCCCCGGCACGGTGATCCTCGACGCGGCGTCCCACAAGCGCTACGAGGAGCTCGAGCTGACCAATCCCTTGCGGGGTTTCTCGCAGATGTGGGGCAAGCTCACGGGCAAGCCGCCGGCCGAGCGGCTCTACGACCCGGAGGCCCTCGAGCTCCACGGCATAGAGCAGGACAACAAGCTCTTCGTCCTGCGCCTGGAAGCCGCGGGTCACGGCTTCGACCGCAAGGTCGAAGGCGACGGCCGGGAGCTCGCGATCCTACGGTTGACGACCGTCGCCGACCTCTCGTCGCAGAAGTACGGAGACGCGGCGAACTACGGCTTCGCTGTTTTTCACGTCAGCAAGAAAGACCGCTATCCCCTGCCGCAGATCAACCAGGTGACTTTTTACCTGAACGAGGCCGACTCGACGGACTTCGAGAAGATCAAGAAGATCGACGTGCCACGCGACCAGCGCGTCAAGAAGGGCGGCAAGCCCCTCTCGGAGCTTTTCTCGATGGACGAATGAGCTACGACATCAGCCCCGTCGCCCGCTCGGTCAGCGCCGCGATCGTCCGAGTTGGGTTCAAGCCGATGGCTTCCGGGATGATCGAGCTGTCGAGGACGTAGAGGTTCTCGTAGCCGAAGACCTGGCCCCGGTGGTCGACGACGCCGTTCTCGGCGCTCGTCCCCATGTTGCAGCCGCCGAGCGGATGCGGGGTGACGAGGTTCTTCAGGATCGTCCAGGTCGGCGGCACCCAGGGCACGCCGCCGGTAGCCTTGGCCAGGCGCTTGTGCATGTCGACGATGGCGTCGACCATCGCTTCGGACTTTTCGATGTCCCAGTCGAGCTTGAGCTCCCGCTTCCACGGCGCCAACAATTTCCGGCCCAGGTAGAGCCGGCCGTCGGCCGCGTCGATTCCCTGGGAGAACCACGGCATGACGCAGGAGAGCGCCCCGAGGCTCTCGATCGCTTCGCGCAACGCGGCGAGCACCGGCCTGTAGCGCTCGCCGCCGCCGTCCTCGATCTTCGCCTTGAGCCAGTTCTCCACCAGATTCGGGAAGCCGCCGTCCTCGATGAAGTAGCGTCCGTCGCCGACCGTGCCGTCGAGGAAGTCGATCGCCGAGGAAATCGTCGGCCCCTCCCAGGGGTTGATCTCCCGGTCGTGAAAAGCGGGGGTCAGGAAGTCCCCGTTCGAGGACCAGCCGTGGCCCAGGAACTGACTGATGTCGGGCAGCGTGTGGAGCTCGTCGCGGCAACGGAAGAGCATCTCCGTCGAGCCGAGCGAGCCGGCGGCGAGGATCACCCGGTCCGCGGTCTCGCTGCCGGCGACGAGCCGTCCGTCGACGATCCGCTCGTAGCGCACTCGGTAGCCGCTCCCTTCCGGCTCGATCATGCGCACGAGGTGGAGCGGACGCACCTCGGCACCGTGGTTCTCCGCCGCGGCGATGTAGTTCAAGTCGAGCGTGTTCTTGGCCTCGACGTCGCAGCCGATGTCGCAGTTGCCGAGGTGGATGCAGGTCCCCTGCTGCTTGCCGTGGGGATTGGTCCAGGTCTTCGAGTGCTTCTCGTTGAAGGGGTCCTCGAGGCCGTAGCTCCACTCGTCGTCGAACGTCACGGCGAGCGGCAGCTTTCGGAAGCGGTCGGCGTAGCCGAGCTTCGTGGCCCCCTCCTTCATCAGCTTGAAGCGTTCGGTGATCTGGTTGTCCGGGATCTCGTGGACGTTCATCATCTTGCCGGCGGTGGCGAAATAGGGCGTCAGCTCCTCGTAGGTGATCTCCGGCGGCCAGCCCTGGTTGAAGATGTGCTTCGGCGGCTCGACGAAGATGTTGGCGTAGATGAGCGACCCGCCGCCCACTCCGGCACATTGGACGATCGACATGTCGTCGTAGACGCGCAGGTCGATCCAGCCGTGCTGCTTTTCCGGCTCGTCGATGTCGTAGACCCAGGCGTCGTGGGGCTCCCTCGGATAGTCCTCGACGTCCCAGCGGCGCCCGCGCTCCAGGACGAGCACCCTGGCACCCTTCTCGGCGAGCCGGCAGGCCGAGATGGCGCCGCCGAACCCGCTCCCGATCACGATCGTGTCGAATTTTCCGCTCATACCCTACCTCCTTGGCTGGGGAAGATTCTGAACCCTTCAGACCTTGTCGCAGTGAATCACGTAGCTGTCCCAGAGCTCGCCCAGGAAGAACTTGCCGAACTTGCTGATCGCCGCCGCCGTCTCGGCCTTGGACTGAGATCCCGGGGTATCGACGGTCTTGATGAGGGCGATCAGATCGCGCACCCCCAGGCTGAGGGTACCGGCCCCCACCACCGGGCCGCTTTTGTCGGTCCCCTCGTGGAGCGTCGAGAAAAGCGTCGTCGTGTCGCTCCAGAGGTCGAAGCCGAAGTCGTCGCGGACCTCCTTGCGGCCGGCGAAGTAGTAGCTCTTGCCGTCGTGCTCGAAGCCGAGCTCGTAGACCATCAGCTTGAGCTCGGGATCGTCCGTCGGGTTGAAGAGGTTGAAGACCCCGGTCGTCCCCTTGAGGCCGGTGCCGAAGGGGGTGAAGTCGATCGACCCGGAGAGGCCGCCGAGGTGCTCGGGGTCCTTGATGAGGCGATCGATGTCGTCGACTTTGACGTCGGCGTGGATCGCCAACTCGCTGCCGGAACGCTCTCCGGCCTTGCGGCCCGCCTTGGGATCGACCTTGCCCAGGGCGAAGCCTCCGGCCATGGTCTCGCTGAAAGAGATGCCGACGCTATGGGTCATGACGCTACTCCTCCTCGGTTGGTGCCGCGCTCCCTCCGGGGAGACGGCAGAGTCTTTCTCGAACGCGATAGGCCATTCTACATCATAAGCCGGTCGAATAGAACCGATCCGTAGAGAATTATTCTCCAGTATCAGAAATACGGGTCTGGAATAGTTCGAAAATGCGTCCACCGACGCTCTGGACAAATCCCGGTGGAGGCTCTATAATCGGGTGACTTCGGACGGAAACAGCAAACAAGCGGCCGCGAGCGGTCGCCAGAGCGCAAGAGGAGGAAGCCTTTGAGCAAGGACGAGATGACCTCAACTTCCCGTCGTTACCAGAAGCGTGTCGTCCCTTTCACCGCGGACGACGGCTTCGAGTGCAACCTCCACCACATACAGGGCGAGAAGCCGCCGACCCGCGGCCCGGTGATCCTGGTCCACGGCGCCGGCGTACGGGCCAACATCTTCCGGGCCCCGGTCGAGACCACGCTCGTCGACGTGCTCGTCGAGCGGGGTTGGGACGTCTGGCTGGAGAACTGGCGCGGCTCGATCGACCTGCCCCCCAACGAATGGACCCTCGACCAGGTGGCCCTCTATGACCACCCCGCGGCGGTGCGCAAGGTGGTGGAAGAGACCGGCGCCGACGAGTTGAGCGCCGTCATCCACTGCCAGGGCTCGACCTCCTTCACCATGTCCGCCGTCGCGGGCCTGGTACCTCAGGTGCGGACCATCGTCAGCAACGCCGTCTCTCTGCACCCGGTGATCCCGAAGTGGTCCTTGACCAAGCTGTGCTACACCTTGCCGCCGTTCAAGCTCCTCACCCCCTACCTCAATCCCCACTGGGGCGTCGAGGCGCCGACTTTTGCGGCCAAGCTGGTCTCGCTTTTCGTCCGCATGACCCATCACGAATGCAACAACGAAGTCTGCAAGCAGGTCAGCTTCACCTACGGCAGCGGCTTTCCCGCCCTGTGGAGCCACGAGAACATCACCGAGGAGACCCATGAGTGGATCAAGGAGGAATTCGCCAACGTGCCACTCACCTTCTTCTTCCAGATCCGCAGCTGTGTGAAGAAGGGAAACCTCATCGCGGTCGAAGGCAAGGCCGAGCTCCCCGCCGACTTCGTCGCGGAGCCGCCCAAGACCGACGCCCGCTTCGCTCTTTTCGCCGGCGAGGACAACCTCTGCTTCCTGCCGCAGAGTCAGATCAACACCCACCGCTACCTCGACGCTTTGCGCCCCGGCTACCACACGCTCCATGTCTTGAAGGACTACGGGCACCTGGACGTCTTCATGGGAAAAAACGCCGCTCGCGACACCTTCCCCCTGATCGTCGAAGAGCTCGAAAGAGACGCCGCCTGATCCCTCGACCTCAACCGTAACCGATAAGGAGAAGAACATGGGAAAACCCAAAAGGATGGCCGAGGTGGCGGGACGTCATTCGCTGGTCGACGGAATTGCGTTCACCCTGCCGGTGCGGGGTTCCGAGTCACCCGTTTTTTTTGCCGTCTTCCCGATCAACGCGGAGAAAGCAAAAAAGCTCCTGCCTGGGAACGAGCTCCATCCGTTTCGCATCTGGAAGAACATAGGTTTTTTGGTCGTCACCGTCATCGACTACCGCAATACCAACATCGGAAAGTACATCGAGTACTCGATCGGCATCGCCTGCACACACGGCTCAAAGCCCGCACCGGCGCTTTTGCCTGGGCTGTTCTTGAAGCGCTACGGCACCGGGCAGTACGTCTTTGACCTACCGGTCTCGAGCGAGATCTCGGTCAAGGGCGGCAAGGGGATCTGGGGGATGCCCAAGCACCAGGCGAGCCTCAACTACATCATCACCGACGAGAAAGTCAGCAGCCAGTACGACCTCGACGGGCAGCTCGCGACCTACTGCGAGATCAAGCGCCCGAAGCACGTCAAGACCTTCTTTGAAGGCGGCAAGTTCCGCCTCGCCGGACCCTACGGCATCTTCATGCGCCTGTGCCTCTACGTCGGGGCGGTCAACTACTGCGCTTTCCGCGGGCTTCTGATGAAGTCCTACGTCTACTTCCGCGGCACGCTCGGATTCGCGATCGGCAAACATGCACAGGGTCGCCTCGTCATCGGCGACCACCCCCGCCATCAACCCTTGAAAGAGCTCGAGATCGATTGCGATAACCCCATCCTCACCGCTTTCGTCCCCGAGATGAAGGGCGATCTCGACGACCATTTCGAGAGCTGGTTCTTAAGCTACGACGAGCCGCCCACCGAGAAACCGGAAGGGCTTGAAAGCGTCGCCGACTTGGGGCTCAGCGAAGAGTGGCCACCGCCGCCCACGGCCCCGGTTCCGGGACTTGACTAGCTCCCCCGTAAACCTCATGGAGTGGAGATATGAAGAAGAAGTTGCTCACCCTCAATCATTCGATCTTGTTTCTGTGCACCTCGATCTACCTGGGGACCGGCATCTCGCTGGTCTTCTTCTCCTTTCCGGTTGCCGACGACTTGACGCCGGACAACTACTACAGCCACTTCGTCCCTCAGGTCGAAGCGGCAACCCAATTTTTCACTTACATGACCATTGTGATGATGGTCACAGGCCTGGTCATGACGATCGCCGAATGGAAAGGAAAAACCTACCGCTGGTACCCGATCGTCGTCCTCATCGGGGTCGCCGTCGCCACCGGCCTGACGACCCAGTACATCTTCCCCTACAACGAGCTGATGAGCAACGGCATCACCGACAACACCGAACTGCACGAAGTCCTGGGCAAGTGGATGTCCCTCAACCGGATGCGCGTCGGCCTCTGGGCCGTACAGTGGCTTAGCATGATGACCTACTTCGGTCTCATCGCCTATCGCTCTGAGGAGTCCTGACGCGACTCCAAAACAGCAGTGAACCCGAGAGGAGTCCTTGATGAAAGAGAGAACCTGGCTCTACTGGATCTTGCTCGCGATCTGTGTCGCCACCGTCGTCAGCGGGCTTGTCCAGCTCTTCGCACCGGCGTTCATCCTCGGCCTGGTCGGCGGCGAGGTCACCGCGACGAGCAAGCATTTCTTCGGCATCGTCGGAATGTTCATGTTCCTCTTCGGGGGAATGCTGTTTCAGGCCCTCTGGGGGCCGAAGCACCAGCCGGCGGCGGTCTTCTGGGCCGGATTGCAGAAGTTCGGCGCCGCGATCGCGGTCGGCCTCGGAATCCTGAACGGGATCTTCGGCTCGCTGGCCTGGCTGGTCGCCGGCTTCGACCTGCTGTCCGGTCTCCTGGTCATGATGTATTGGCTTACCATTCGGCGGTTATGAGATGACCTCCGGAGCGTCGCCGACAGACAGACCCGCCCCCACCGTTTCACTGACGGCCCCGGACGAGCGGGGTCCGAAGCGGTCTCTGCTGCTGGCCGGCGGCGGCGTGCGCGTCGCCTACCAGGCCGGGGTGCTCCGAGCCTTCGCCGAGGAAGGCCTGTCGTTTCACCACGCCGACGGAACCTCCGGCGGGACCATGAACCTCGCCATGCTCTTCTCCGGCCTCTCGCCCGTCGAGATGTGCGACCGCTGGCGAGAGCTCGACGTCCTCCACTTCTCCTCGCCCATGCCGCTTGAGAGCTACGTCAAGGCCGAAGAACGCATGGGCCTCGGCGACGCCGACGGCATCGTCGCCAAAGTCTTCCCGGCCCTCGGCATCGACATCGAGCGCGTCAACGCGGCACGCGGCATGGAGGGTACCTTCAACGTCTGCAACTTCAGCCGCAAGACCAACGAAGCGATCTCCCACCGGAAGGTGTCCCTCGACCTCCTGGTCGCCGGGATCTCGCTGCCGATCTTCATGCCGCCGGTCGAGGTCGACGGGACGGCCTACACCGATTCTGTCTGGATCAAGGACGCCAACCTGTGGGAGGCGGTACGCCGCGGCGCGGAGGAGATCTGGCTCGTCTGGTGCATCGGAAATACGGAGACCTATCTACCCGGGTTCTTCAACCAGTACGTACACATGATCGAGATCAGCGCCAACGGCGGAGTTTCCGAGGAGCTTGACCGCATCCGTGATTTGAACGAACGGATCGCGCGAGACGACAGCCCCTATGGACAGAGCCGGCCCATCCGTCTCCACGTCGTCAAGCCCGAATACCCGCTGCCTTTGGACCCCGACCTGTTCCTTGGCCGCATCGACGTCAAGACCTTGATCGCCATGGGCTATGCCGACACCAAGCGCTACCTGGCGCAACGTACGGCCGAAGGCGTTCCCCTGGAGCCGGAGGCGACTCGGATGGCCTCCCCCAAGATCGGGGTCACCTTCCGCGAAACGATGGCGGGGAGCTTCGCCCTCGGCGAATCCGATCCGCAAGCTGGACGACGAAAGGGAGAGTCCGACGGGCACGAGCTGAAGGTTCGCCTGGCGATCGACGTCCGCGACCTCGACCGCTTCCGCGACGATCCCGAGCATGCTGGCACGCTCCACGGCGAGCTCGACTTCACCCCGTTCGGCGAGCGTATCCCGGTGTGGCGAGGGGTGTTCAACCTCTTCTCGCCGGCTGACGATCTTAAGCTCAAGCTGATGGTCTACGAGATGGCCTTCGAGCACGAGGGCCAGCCTTATTACCTGGCGGGAAGGAAGGAAATCAGGGACGACCCGGGATTCGACCTCTGGCAAGACACGACGACGCTATTCACCCGCCTCCACCAGGGCCACGACGCCTCGGCGCCCGTGGTGGGGGCGGGCGTCCTGTCGCTCAGTGTCGACGACCTGGTCCGCCTGCTCACCAATTTCTACGCCACGAACGCCCGCTCGGCCGCCCAGAAAGCCGGCGCGGTACGCCAGTTCGGGAGCCTCTTCCTCGGAGAGCTCTGGGACACCTACGCGAAGCACGTCGACCTCGACTGAAGCGATCCCGGACCGAGCCCACCGCACACACGCCCCCTGGAAGGAGCATGCTGCGGACAGTGGAAGGGCTTGCCAGGCGCGGCACAGCTGGCATAATCCAGCTGGCATAATCCGCTGGCAGGGCTCGTTCAAGAGCCGTCCACCCAGGAGGTCACCTATCCAGGTCTTTCACCATGAGCCAGGCAGAGAAAGCCACTCCCCTATCGTCCCCCCGGCGCCGGCGCTTTCCGCCGGCGGTCAGCCCGCGCCTCCAGAAGCTCCTCTTCGTCGTCTTCGGCATCTTCGCGGTGACGGCGATCAACTCCGTTTACCTCGTCGGCGTCACGATCCTCGAAGCCGTCACCGGGCGCACCTACCAGAACTGGTTCTACATGAACATGTTCCTGGCCCACCTGGTGCTCGGGATCGCGATCATCCTGCCGGTGATCGTCTTCGCCGTCGCCCACATGCGGCGCGCCCACGACCGGCCGAACCGCCGCGCGGTCAAGGTTGGCTACGCGCTCTTTGCGACGGCGCTCGTCCTGCTCGCCTCCGGCATCGTCCTGACCCGCATCGAGGGTGTGATCGTCGTCAAGGACCCGGTGCTCCGGCAGGCCGCCTACTGGGCCCACGTCATCTGTCCCGTCGTCGTCGCATGGCTTTTCGTGCTCCACCGCCTGGTGGGCAAGAAGCTCAACTGGGCGATCGGGCGGCGCTGGGCGGCGGTGGCGGCGGTTTTCGGCGCCGTCATGATCGTCTGGCAGGCCCAGGACCCGCGCCGCTGGAACGTCGAGGGGCCGGCCTCGGGCGAGCAGTACTTCTTCCCGTCGCTCGCCAGGACGGCGTCCGGCGACTTCATCCCCGAGCGCGTGCTCTTAAACGACGCCTACTGCAAGGAGTGCCACGAGGACAGCCACCGGACCTGGGAGATGAGCGCCCACCGCTTCAGCTCCTTCAACAACCCGCCCTACCGCTTTTCCGTCGACAACACCCGCAAGGCGGCCCTGGACCGCCACGGCGACCTCCAGGCGTCGCGCTTCTGCGCCGGCTGCCACGACCCGGTGGTCTTTTTCGCCGGCAAGTTCGACGATCCGGACTTCGACACCCTGAACGACCCGGCGGGACAGGCCGGCATCACCTGCACCGCCTGCCACGCCATCACCCACGTCAACTCGCCGCGCGGCAACAGCGACTTCACGATCGAGGAGCCCATCCACTACCCCTTCGCCTTTAGCGAGAACCGGACCCTGGCCTGGATCAACCGCCAACTCGTCAAGGCGAAGCCCGAGTTCCACAAAAAAGTCTTCTTGAAGCCGCTCCACAAGACGCCCGAATTCTGCGGCGCCTGCCACAAGGTCCACCTGCCCGAAGAGCTCAACGACTACAAGTGGCTACGCGGCCAGAATCACTACGACTCCTACCACCTGAGCGGCGTCTCGGGCCACGGCGTCCAGAGCTTCTACTACCCGGAGGTGGCGGAGCACGACTGCAACGGCTGCCACATGGAGCTCCAGGAGTCCGACCAGTTCGCGGCCCAGTACTTCGACGACTCGGGCAAGCTCAAGATCCACGACCACCTCTTCCCGAGCGCCAACACCGGCATCCCACATCTTGTCGGCATGCCGGACTGGGTCCTCGAACGCCACCGCGAGTTCAACGAAGGCGTGATGCGTGTCGACGTCTTCGCCCTGAAAGAGGGGGGGACGATCGACGCCGAGCCGATCGCGCCGCTACGTCCCGAGGTGCCGGCGCTTGAGCCCGGCAAGAGCTACCTCCTCGACGTCGTCGTCCGGACCGTCAAGATGGGTCACCTCTTCACCCAGGGGACGGCCGACTCGAACCAGGTCTGGGTCGACGTCGTGGTCACGAGCGGCGATGAGAGCGTCGGCCGCTCCGGCGGCCTCGGCGAGCACAACCGTGTAGACCCCTGGTCGCATTTCATCAACGCCTACGTCCTCGACCGCCACGGCAACCGTGTCGACCGGCGCAACGCCGAGGACATCTTCGTCGCCCTCTACAGCCACCAGATCCCGCCCGGTGCCGCCGACACCGTCCACTACCGGCTCGCCGTGGCGCCCGACGCCACCGGCTCCGTCACCGTCGAGGTACGCCTCCAGTACCGCAAGTTCGACACCACCTACATGCAGCACGTCTACGGCGAAGGCTACGTCAACGAGCTGCCGATCATGACCCTCGCCTACGACCGGGTGAGCTTCCCGGTCGCGGGGTCGCCAGCCGAGGTCGCCAACGAGCCCTCCCCCATCCCGGAGTGGCAGCGCTGGAACGACTACGGCATCGGTCTGCTGCGCAAGGGCGGCAAGTCGAAAGGCGAGCTTCGCCAGGCCGAGGCGGCCTTCGCCGAGGCCGAGAAGCTCGGCCGTCCCGACGGACCCTTGAACCTGGCGCGGGTCTACATCGCCCAGGGCACGGTCCAGGACAAGGCGATCGAAGCGCTCGACCGGGCGGCCCACTTCGACCCGCCGGCGCCGTCGTGGTCGGTGGCGTGGCTCACAGGCGTCGTCAACAAGCAGAACGGCTACCTCGACGAGGCGATCGCCAACTTCAAGAGCATCATGGAGCTCGACGACGAGGAGACCCGACGCCGGGGCTTCGACTTCAGCCAGGACTACCGGCTCATGAACGAGCTCGGCCAGACGGTTTTCGAGCGTGCCAAGCTCGAGCGGGGCGAAGCGCGCCGCGCGCGCCGCGAGGAGCTCCTGCGCGAAGCCCTGGGGTACTTCGAGCGCGTGCTGAAGATCGAGCCCGAGAACGCCACGGCTCACTACAACCTGGACCTGCTCTTCAAACAGCTCGGCGAGCGCCAGCGGGCGGCGGAGCACTTCGCCCTCTACCGCAAGTACAAGGTCGACGACAACGCCCGCGGCGTCGCGGTCCTGAAAGCCCGCGCCCAGGACCCGGCGGCCAACCACGCCGCCGAGGCGATCGTGATCTACGATCTGCATCGTGACGGCGCTTTTGAGATCGCGTCGAGGATGCGCCAGGCCGCGGCTTATGAGCTGAAGGCCATGGCCTCGGACGAGCCTGGCGACGAGCCGGTACGCGTCGCCTCGAAGTCGCCTTAGTTAGGGCAGCCGTGACTAGACCCACCTAAAAAGGGGCGGCGAAGGCGGGGATGGTGTAGACGGTCAGGTCGATCAAGTCTTCTCCCTCCTGCTCACGTTCCGGATCGCTTCATCGAGGTTCTGGAGGAAGCGGGAACGGTCCCGCTTCTCGAAGGGTGCCGGGCCCCCGGTGACGACTCCGACGTCGCGCAGCTGAGAGAGGATCTCCCGGGTCGCCAGGGCTTCGCCGATCATGTCCTCGGTAAAAACCCGGCCCGTCGGTGCGAGGACCAGGGCGCGCTTCTCCAGGCACCGGGAGGCTAAGGGAATATCCGCGGTGACGACGATGTCGTCTTCGCGGACGTGCTCGGCGATCCAGTCGTCCGCAACGTCGAGCCCGCCGCCGACCACGACCATCTGGATCCGGTCCTCGGGCGGCGTCCGCATCCAGGCATTCGACACCAGGGTTACCCTGAGGGCGTGGCGCCTGGCCACACGGTAGACCTCCTGCTTCACGGGGCAGGCGTCGGCATCGACGAAGATGTCGGGCATCCTGGATTTCTCGTGGCTGTGCCCCCAGGCTCCCGGATGGAGGGTAGCAGATGGGGCGCCGGGTACCAAGCTTCTCTGGCAGCTGGTGCTTTCACTCGCTCGACCGCGAGATGATGGCGCTCGGCGTCGAGCTGGGCGACGGCGGCCGACGGCGAGCGCTTCCTGACGATTGAGGTCCCCGAGGACGCCGCCCTGGAACCCTAAGAGAGGCTCCTCACGGGATCATCATCATGGGCCGCGGGCCTCGGCGGCGCCCCGGCCCTGCCAGAAGGACGAAGACGGCCGCGTTCTCCAGGCGTCTGGCGCACTCGCGCAGGCGCAGGCGCAATCCCAGCATGGGACCGATCAGCCACGGACGGGCCAGACAGTGAAGCGCGACGCGGCTTCGGCGGGTACGTCCGTCGGCGTCGCAAAAGCGATCGAACGCGAGCGGCAGCTCCTCCTCCACGCTGTCACTGATCGCCCGGATCGCCGTATAGGGCAGGCCGTGCTCGTCCGCCGTGCGGGCGTAGACCGCCGTTTCCAGATCGACGGTGGCGGCGCCCACGCGGGTCTCGCTCTGCGCCAGGAGCCGGCGGCCGAGGGCGTCCTTCTCCGAGGCGGACGACAGGATCCGGCCATGCGTGTAGACGATGGCCGCGCGCACTCCCGGAAGGTCCATGGCGCGCTCGACCCCGGCCGGGTCGGGAGCCGGGGCCAGGCCGCGGGCATCGCAGACCTCGCGGGCGACGACCAGCTGCCCGAAATCGAGGCCGGCGGTGAGGCCGCCGGCGACGCCGAGGAACAGGCAACGTGATACGTCGTGTCCACCGACGAGGGCCGCGAGCCCTTCGCGGGCCGCGCGCCGGCCGTCGCCCGTCCACCCCAGCACCACCTCCTGGCCGCAGAGGTCGCCGGTGAAGAAACGGCCCGGGCCGGGATGAGGGATCCTGCGGACCTCGGGAACGAGACGGAGCAGCGGCGCCATCTCTTCCTCGAGCGCCGCGACGACGGCCGCCGGAGCGGTTTTCTTGCGCAGGGCTTTATCCAGCCTCTACCCGGTCATGTGCCAGGCAGCCAGGCGGAACATCTCCTTCGGTCTCCTCTGCGACTCCATCACCACCGACGCCTCGAAGCCCGAATGCATGGCGCAGTTCCGGCAGAGCGGATCCTGGCGCGATTCCCAGTAGTCCCAATCGGTCTCGCTCCAGAGCTCGTCCCATGTCTGAACGTAGCCTTTACCGATCAGGTAACACGGCGTCTTCCAGCCCTTCGGCGTAAAGGTCACGGTCGACCACGGCGAGCAATTGTAGTCGCGCCGGCCCGCCGCGAACTCGAGGAACTGCGGCGTCGAGGTGAGCGGATAATCGTCGGCCCAGCTCAAGACCTTGTCGAACTTTTCCTGGATGTCCTTGCGGGTGAGGAAGATGTTCTGGTCGACCGACTCGTAGTGGTAGCCGGGCGAGATCAGGATGCCGTCGATTTTCATGCCCTTGAGCATCTCGCAAAGCTCGCGGACCTCGTCGATCGAGGTTTCCTTGTAAATCGTCGAGTTGATCCACATGTGGTAGCCCAGGCGCTTGCCCTCCTCGATCATTTCGATCGCCTTGTCGAAGACGCCTTCGCGGGCGCACACGTAGTCGTGGGTCTCGCGCAGGCCGTCGAGGTGGACGTTGATCGTCAATCTCTTGTGGGGCTCGATCACGCCGTAGATCTTCTGGTCGAGAAGCAGCGCGTTGGTGCAGAGATAGATGTGTTTTTTGCGCTCGATGATGCCGGCAATGAGCTCCGGCAGCTCGGGATAGACCGTGGGCTCGCCGCCGCAGATCGACACCGACGGCGCGCCGCAGTCGTCGAGGGCGCCGAGGCAAACCTCCACGCCCAGGCGGTCTTTGAGCTTGCCCGTATGGCGCTCCACGGCGCAGCCGATGCAGGCGAGATTGCAGGTGTAGAGCGGCTCGAGCATCATGACGAAGGGGTAGCGCTTCCTGCCCTGCAGGAAACTCTTGAGCTGATACTTCATCATGTCGGTCGCGATATGAGCTGGCATGCGCATGATTAGAACCCTTTATCCTCAGGCCGCCTGTTCGCGCGCTTCGCTGAGCTCCAGCGTAGGCTCCGCCGCCGGCACGCAGGTTCGGGCCATGTATTCCTCGTAAAGGCCGAGGGCCTGCAGAGGGAAGTAGTGTGAATAGAGGTGGTAGCGGAGATAGAAAACCTTGGGGAAACCCGTCCCGGTCCAGGGCTCGTCCTGCCAGGTGCCGTCGGTGCGCTGGTGGGAGAAGAGGTGCTCGATCCCGCGGCGCACCGCCGGCGACTCGTAGTCGCCGGTCATAAAAAGACCCATCAGTCCCCAGGCGGTCTGCGCCGCGGTGCTGGGGCCCTGGCCCCGCTTCTTGGGGTCGTCGTAGGAGGCCGGCAGCTCGCCCCAGCCGCCGTCGACGTTCTGGTGGCGGCGGATCCACTCGGCGGCGCGCTGGAACCGCCTCGCGCTCATGTCGCAGCCCGCCTCGCGCAGGCCGCGCAGGGCCAGCCAGGTGCCGTAGAGGAAGTTACAGCCCCAGCGTCCGTACCAGGAGCCGTCGGCTTCCTGCTCGCCGAGCACGAATCGGCGCCCCCGGTCAAGCGGCGGCGCATCGCGGTCCATCCCCATCGTGGAAAAAGTCTCGAGGCATCGCGCCGTGATGTCGACCGTCGGCGGATCGATCATCGCGTTGTGATCGGCGAACGGGACGTAGGTCAGGATCTCGCGGGTGCAGTCGCGATCGAAAGCCGCCCAGCCGCCATTGCCGTTCTGCATCGAGAGCAGCCACGCCGCGCCGCGTTCGAGCGCAGCCCGGCGCCGCGACTCCTCGCGCTCGCCGTCGAAGCTCACCTTGTTGAGGCACTTCATGACCTCGGCGGTGTCGTCGCAATCGGGATAGAACTCGTTGGCGTACTCGAAGTACCAGCCGCCGACGGGGCTTTCCGGGTCGATGATCTTCCTGTCGCCCGGCTGGCGCACCTCTTTCGAGATCAGCCAGCGGGCCGCCCTTCGAGCTGCCGGGCGATCGGCCGCGAGACCCGACTCGAGGAGCGCGTTGAGCGCCAGGGTGGTGTCCCACACGGGCGACTTGCAGGGCTGGACGCGTAACGTGTCGCCTTCCTCGATCTCGAGCTTCTCGAGCTCGTGCATCTGCTGGTGGATCACCGGGTGGTCGATCGGATAGCCGTGGCAGCGCAAGGCGATCAAGGTGTTGATGATCGGCGGATAGATGGCGCCCAGGCCGTCGCTCGCCTCGAGCCGTTCCAGGATCCAGGCCTCGGCTTGCGCCAGAGCGCGGCGGCGCAGCGGCAGAATGCCGAGCGCCTCGACCGTCTTGTTGGCGACATTGACCAGGTGAAAAAAGCAGCCCCAGAAGCGTCCGGAGAAACCGGCGACGGCGGGATGGACGGACTTGCCGCATTTCACCTGGAGCTCGGGGATCCGCGCCGGCTCGGGCAGCTCGCAGAGTGGCTTGTACGACCAGATCATGCTGAGCGGGACCACGATCGCCCGCGACCACGAGGCCATGGAGTAGAGATTGAAGTACAGCCACCGCGGCAGCAGCATGATTTCCGGCGGCACCGCCGGACACCGGGACCAGGAGTACTGGCCGAAGATGGCGAGGTAGATCTTGGTGAAGGAGTTGCAGGCCTCGAGCCCGCCGGCGGCGAGGATCGTCTCGCGCGCCTTCAACATGTGGGGCGCTTCGGGGTCGTCGCCGACCAGCTTCAACACCAGGTATGCCTTGACCGAAGCGCTGACGTCGGCGGGACCGCCGGGGTAGATCGCCCAACCGCCGCCGGGCAGCTGCCGTCGCCGAATGTAGTTGGCGGCCTTGCTCACCCGCTCTTCTCCGGTGCGTCCGAGGAAATGCAGGCAGAGGACGTACTCCGACTCGAGAATCGTGTCGCCTTCGAGCTCGCCGCACCAGTGGCCGTCCTCGTGCTGCAGGTCCAGGAGGCTGTCGCGGGCGGCCTCCACGGCCCGCCGGAGGCGTGACCGCGGGTTGCCGGCCCCGTCGTCCAGGTAGTCGTTCTCCAAGAGCACAGGGTGTTCTGGCTGCCTCATCGAAACCTCTGAGCCGGGTGTGATTCGTGCCTGAGGCCGGGGAGCTCCCGGCGGATCTTTCTTTCGCTGCTGGCCAGGTTGCGCCGCTATCTCCTCCGTACGTTGGCCACCTGCCGTCAGTTCACACATCCTCCCCGTTCTCTACATCCCCGGTCGGCTCCGGATTCGGGCCGCGTCATGGCGATGGGCTCGCGAAGTCTCGGGAAGTTGGCAACGGATGCTAGCGATCTTTGAGCCGAAAAGCAAATCTGAGTCCCGACCAGGTCTCGTCGAGATAGGATGGAGCGCGCTGTGACGTTGAACGACACCCCTCGCCACTCCGTGATCCTGGCCGGCGCCTTGCTGGCCGCCTTCGCCGTCCAGGGCCTGGGTGCCCAGGACGCGCCCTCGGCCTACTTCGAGACCCTCGAGGTCCAGGTGGTCAACGTCGAGGTCTACGTCACCGACCGGCAAGGCCGCTCGGTGACCGGCCTGCAGGCAACGGACTTCGTCCTCCAAGAGGACGGCAAGAAAGTCGAGATCACCCACTTCCTGTTCGTCGAGCCCCGAGAGCGTTCCCAGGAGGAGATCGTGCCGGCCTTGCCCGAGGCCTCGGAAGCCGTGGCGACGCCGCCGGCCCACCTGGGGCGACTCCAAGCTCCACAGCCTAAAGGTCAAGGTCCGTCGCCGCGGTACTCGAATTCGCCACCGCACCGGCTACCTCGACCGGCCGCGCGACGCGCGGCTCGCCGACCGTACCAACGCCGCCCTGCTGCTCGGGCTCGACGACAACCCCCTCGGCCTCGGACTCCGAATCGGGACGCCACGTCCCTCGGACGACAAAGGCGCCCGGGTCGTACCGATCGAGGTTTCGATCCCTCTGAAAGGTCTCGTATTCCTTCCCCAGGAGGGCGGCGTCCACGCCGCCGAAGTGGAGCTTTACGTCGCCGCCCGCGCGAGCGACGGCAAGGTCGCGCCCGCCCGGATGCGCCCGCTGCGGATGCAGGTGCCGACGACGGAGCTTGAGAAAGCCCTGAGAGCGGTCCATGTCCTCAAGATCGACCTGCTGCTGAGGCCGGGGCCGCAGCGCCTGGCCGTGGGCCTCGTCGACCCGCGCTCCCGCAGCGCTTCGTTCTTGAGCCGCGACGTCGGCGGCGGCGAGGTTCCCGAGCCGCCCTGAGGGTGGTAGTATTCGCGGATCGACCGTCACCTTTCGGCCTTGAATCCAACCATCTTCTTGAGAAAGGGAGGAACCATGTCAAGGACCCCGATCCTCTTGTGGGCGGCCCTTGTCGCCGTCGCAGGAATCGGCATCGCCAGCGGCCAGGACCTGGCGGCCGACGAAGGGCCGCGCGTCGAGCCGCTCGACGTCGGCGGCTGGAGCGTCGAGCAGACCGGCGGCACGGTGAAGCTCAGGATTCCCGCCGGCACCCAGGTCGCGGCGAGTGGATTCCTCGTCATCGGACGCCAGTCGACGCGCGAAGAGTTCGAAGCCTGCTGGAGCGAGCTCGGCAAGGACGTCGTCTACCTGAACGGCGCCGAGGTCGCGGGCGGGAACGGCTTTCCCCAGATCAACGGCGGCGAGCGCTTCCGGGTGCTCGACGGCGAGGGGCGCGTCGTGGACCCGAGCGCGGGCGGCCATCTGCCGAGGCGTTCGATCAAGAAGAAAAACACCTACCATCGCGACGCGACGGACGCCGAGACCTTCACCGCGCACCGCGATCCCGGCGAGAAGGGCACCCCCGGCCGCCATGACGGAGCGCGCCTGGCCACCGGACGGCTGGTCGTCACCGAGATCTCCGACGCGTCGGACTTCGAGTGCGAGCTCATCGAGCTCCACTTCGACGCGTCCTCCGGAGGTGCGCCGCCACCGCCACCTCCCCCTCCCCCTCCTCCGCCCGGCAACCCCTGCAAGACGGCCAACCTCCACGATTCCCACGTCCTGGCGATCAGTTGGCAGCCGGCTTTTTGCGAGACCAAACGGGACAAGCCCGAGTGCCAGGTCGACGATCCCGACCGTTTCGACAGCTCGCATTTCGCGTTGCACGGACTATGGCCCAACAAACGGGGCTGCGGCACGAATTACGGTTTCTGTGGAACCGCCCGCAAGAAAGCCAGGCCTTTTTGCGAGTACCCGACCCTCGACCTGAGGGACGAAGTGCGGGAGGCCCTCGGCCAGATCATGCCGAGCGCCCGGCTCGAGTTCTGCCATCCCGAGGAGTGCAAGCCCGAGAGCTGCAACCGCTCCTGCAGCTGTCTGCAACGTCACGAGTATTGGAAGCACGGCGCCTGCCGGACGACCGATCCCAACGAGTATTTCCTTCTGGCGATGGACCTCCTGCGCGAGGTCAACGAGTCGACGTTCGTCCGGGAGCTCATCCAGCCGAACATCGGCAAGACCGTCTCCCGTGACGAATTTTTCTCCGCCTTCGACGCCTCGTTCGGTGCCGGCGCCCACCACCACGTCAACCTGTCCTGCTCGCGGGGCCAGTTGGTCGAGATCAAGCTCTACCTGCCGCGGGACATCGACATGGAAACGCCGCTCGGTGAGCTGCTGCAGCGTGGCGACACGGTCTCACCGGGTTGCAGCGCGAGATTCGAGATCGATCCCGTCGGGCCGCGCTAGTAGGCTCCGAGAGTTGCCAGAAGTAGAAAATCGCCGAAGAGGACGCTTTTCGGGGGCGGGACGATCGCTCGCCGTGCCCTCGGGGTCATCGCCTCCGGCGGACGACGGTGGCCCCGGCCAGACCGAGAACCGCGACCAGGACGGCCAGGCCTGCACCTCCCAGGGTCGGGATCTCAAACGCCGTCAGCGACGGCGTACCGAAGCCGCGGATCATGAAATTGCCGGAGACCATGCCATCGAGCACGTCGACCACGGTGGCGATGGCCAGGTCCGGCGAATCAGGGGGATTGCCGGTCCACAGAGCGAAGTAGGAGCGGTCCTGGCTCAGGGTGACGTCGAGCGCCGCCGGGCGGGTCGGGGGCGGATCGCCGGTCATGAAGAAGCGGTTGACGACGCCGACCAGGATGTCGCCCGTGCCACCGATCGAAAGCGGCGCCGGCAGCGAGTAGACCGAGAAGGTGTCTCCGTCGAGCGGCGCCTGGATGACCTCGTCATAGGTGGCGAGGAGCTGCGCTCCGTTGGCCGGGTCGCCGTCGGGATCGCGATAGACCACGAGCTGGACGTCGCCGCCGACCGGCACGTCCAGCCCGGCGGGGAAGAGCACCCAGATCTCCTCCAGGTTGAACGGCCCGGGGTTCGCGAACCGGTTGAACCACAGAAACTGCCGTGCCGACCCGCCGGCGAAACCGAAGACGCCCTCGGCGTTGTTGTCGTCGAGCACCAGCTGGATCGGGAAGTCCGCCGGGTCGGGCAGCGGCGGACTCGCCCTGAAGGAAGAAGGCAGGGACTCGAAGGTGAGCCCGAAGTCCGCGGGGTCGCGGGGCTCGGCCAGGGTGGAAGCGGCCGAGGCGATCGAAAGCGCGGCGCAGGTCAGGAGCGCCAGAGACCGGCGGGTGACCGTTTTCTCAGCAGCTTGCAGCATGTGCACGCAATCTCCAATTGATCGTGGAGCGTCCAGCCAGCCTCTAGGGTACGCTACTCGACCACGCCGAGACGTCGCCCGACTCGAAACCGTCGGCGAAAATCAATCCCAGGTTGCCGAGGAAGAGGCCGTCGAAGAAGACGTCGAAACTGTCGCTGCCCTCGCCGACGCCCTCGACCACGAAGTCGCAAAGGGCCGTGACCGCGCCCTCGGGAGCGACCACCTCGCTCGCGATGAAGATCCAGGCGCCCCCCTCGTCCTCGAGCACCGAGGCGATCGCCACTGGGCCCAGGCTGGCACCGGTGCAGGCGGCGCCGGCGAAGAACTCGCAGGTCTTCTCGAAGAGCGCCACCGCGCCCATCAGCGGGTTGAACCGCACCCGGGCCACCAGGTTGTAGGTGGCGCCCTCTTCGACCGCCACGCACTGGGCGAGGGCGCTGGCGGGCTCGGCCAAGGCGTGGGCGACCCGCGCCGAGGCCGAGAGCGGTGAGCCGTCGGAGTCGTCGGTTCCGGGCACGCCGGCCTCGACGTCGTTCGGCGCCGTCGCCAGCGTGATCCACGGATCCAGGGTCACCGGGCAGTCGTCGAAGTGGCCGTTCTCGAACCGGTTGAACGGGTCGGCACGGAAGAACGGCAACACGAAGTCGCCGCCGGGGCTCATGTCGCCGTCGCCGTCGAGCGCGTTGCCGGCGGCGTCGGTGATCGTGTCGCAGACCAGCAAGCGGTAGAGCCCCGGATCGAGCGCCCCGCCGAGGACGAGCCCGGCGTTCACGGTGACGGGATCGACGCCGGTGAGCGAGAGGCTCACGATCTCGATCGGGACGTCGTCGCCGGCCGCGCCGCCCGCGCAGGCGGCGGTCGCGAAGTCGCCATCCGGGCCGGCGCCCACCAGGAGGTAGCTCGCCGGATCGTCGGCGCCCACGAAAGCTTGCTCACTGCCGCTGATCGCCACCTGGAGCCGGCGGACCGGCGAGCGCACGGTGTCGCACGCGGCGAGCGGTCCGGTTTCGGTCGCGACCCCGGCGACCACCGGCGGCAGCGATGGGATCACCTCGGCGAAGGCGCTGGCCGAAGCCGTCACCGGCCCTTCCTCCGAGTCGGCGGTGACCGTCGCCACGTTGACCAGATCAGCGAACAGAGGCGGCGACTCGCAGGTGTAGGTGGCCGAGCCGCCGTTCGGCGCCAGATCCGGCAACGCGCGGTTGCAGTCCGGCGAAAGAGGATCCGCGACGGCGACGTTGGTCTTCTCGAGCTCCCCGTCGTTGGTGACCGTGATGGTGAAGGCCGCCTTCGCTCCTTCCACCACCTGCTGCTCGAACGGTCCCTTGACGATCTCGATCGGGTTCACCACGTTGACGACCGCACTGGCCGCAGCGTTGACCTCCAGCCCCGCTTCCGAGGTCGCGGTCACTGTCGCCAGGTTGGTGAAGTCGGCGGTGAGCGGTCCCGTCTGACAGTCGTAGAAGGTCGAGGTCTCCGGCGGCAGGTCGGGTAGCTCGCCCAGCAGGCGATCGCAGGCCGGGGTGAGGGGATCCGACACCGCGAGGCCGGTCAGCGCGCCGGGGCCGGGATGGGTCACGGTGATGGTGAAGCTCGCCGGATCCCCCGGGCTCACCAGCTGCGCGGCCGGCGTCTTGGTGATCTCGATCACCGGGTTGAGGACGAGCACGAGGGCGTTGGCCGACGCCGTCACCGTGCCCGCCGGACCCTCGGCGGTGGCCGTCGCCACATTGGTGAAACTGCCGAAGAGCGAAACCGTCGTGCAGTCGTAGGAGGTCGATGCCCCGGGCGCCAGGTCGCCCAGCACTCCGACAGCGCGGTCGCAGGCGGAGGTCAGCGGGTCGGAGACCGCGACGGAGGTCCGCGTGACGGCGCTCGGGTTGGACACCGTGATGGTGAAGGTGGCGGTCTGGCCGGCGAGGATCTCCTGCTCCGGCGGCTCCTTGGTGATCGCGAGAGGCTGGATCACCTCCACCTCGGCGGTGGCGGTGGCTGTCACCAGACCGTCGGACGACAGGGCGCTCGCCGTCGCGACGTTGCTCAGATCGGCGAACAGGGGCTCGGTGGTGCAGTCGTAGGAGACCGAGACGCCGGGGGCGAGGCTCCCCAGATCGCTCTCGCAGGCGGGGGTGGCGGGATCGGCGACCGCGACGTCGGTCAGGGCCTCGTCCCCGCCGTTGGTCACCTCGATGGTGAAGGTCGCCGGGGTTCCCGCTTCGAGCTGCTGCGATGCAGGCGTCTTGGTGATCAGGATCTCGGTCAGCACGTCGACCAGGGCGCTGTCCGAGGCCGTGACCGTACCTTCGGATCCTTCGGCGGTGACCGTCGCCTCGTTGACCAGGTCCGCGCTAAGGGCATCGGTGGTGCACGTGTAGGTGACCGAGCCGCCGTTCGGCGCCAGAGCCGGCAGCTCGCCCGCCGCGCGCTCGCAGTCCGGGGTCTGGGGATCGGCCACCGCGACATCGGTCTTCTCGTCTGTGCCCTCGTTGGTGATCGTGATCGTGAAGGTCGCCGCGGCGCCGAAAGGTACCGACTGCTCGGCCGGCGTCTTGACGATCACGATCGGCTCGCGCACGTTGACCTCGGCGCTGGCCGAAGCCTTCACCGTCACCCCGCTGGCGGTGGCGGTCACCGTCGCCACGTTGGTGAAGCCGGCGCCGAGCGCCCCGGTGTTGCAGTTGTACGACTCCTCTCCGCCCGCTGGAATGTCCGGTAGCGCCATCGTGCAGGCCGCCGTCTGGGAATCCACGACCGAGACCCCGGTCAGCGGCGTCGTGCCCGGGTTCGACACCGTGATAGTGAAGCTCGCGATGCCGCCCGGATCCACCACCTGGGCGGCCGGCTCCTTGGTGATCGCGATCGGCGGGTCGATCACGCGGACGACAGCGGTGGATTCCGCCTCCACCGTTCCTGCCTCGGTCTCGGCGGTCACTTTCGCCACGTTGGTGAGGTCGCCGGCCAGCGGGCCGGTCGTGCAGCCGTAGGAAAAGGTCCCGCCCGCCGTCAGGCTCGGCAGGGTTATATCGCAGGCGTCGGTGAGCGGGTCCGTGACCTCGACGTTGGTCTTCTCCACGGTCCCCGGATTGTTGAGGGTGATGGTGAACGTCGCGGTTTCGCCCGGCAGAATCTCCTGCTCGGTCGGCGACTTGATGATCTCGATCGGCGCGATCACCTCGACGAAGGCGCTGGCCGAGGCGTCGACCGGCAAGCCCTCCCGCGTGACGGCGGTGACCGTCGCCACGTTGGTGAGGTCGGCGACGCGGGGCTCCGTCTCGCAGTCCCAGAAGATCGATTGGCCGGGGCCGAGATTGGGCAGCGGGTCGGTGCTCTCGACGCCGCCGGGGGCCTCGCAATCCGGGGTCTGGACGTCGGAGACGTTGATGCCGACGAGGGTGGTGTCGCCGGGGTTCGTGATCGTGATGGTGAAGGCCGCGGTCTCGCCGGCGAGAATCTGCTGCTGCGCCGGCGTCTTGGTGATCTCGATCGCCGGGTCGACGACCTCGACCACACCGATGGCCGAATCGTTCACCGGTGGTCCCTCGGGGACGTCGGCGCTGGCCGTCGCCTCATTGGTCAGATCGGCGAAGAGGGGCGCCGTCTCGCAGGTGTAGGAGGTCGCGCCTCCCGGCGGCAGCGCCGGCAGGTCGCCCGTGGCGCGGTCGCAGTCCGGGGTCAGGGGGTCGCTCACGGCGAGGTTGGTCAGATCCACTAAGCCCACGTTGCGCAGCCCGATCGTAAAGGTGGCCGTATTGCCGGCGAACACCTGCGGCACCAGCGACGCCTTGGAGACCTCGATCGCCGCGACGACCGCGATGACCTCCGCGCTGTCGGAGTCGCTGACCTGGGTCCCGGCCGGGGTGTCCGCGATGACGCTGGCGGTGTTGGTGAAGTCGGCGGTGACGCCCGCTAAGGTGCAGCCGTAGGCGACCGGCGCGCCGACGGAAAGGGTCGTAATCGTCGTTGCGCAGTTGGGCGCTGCGGGATCGCTCACCACCACGTTGGTGAGCTCGGCGGCGCCGGTGTTGGTCAAAGTGATGGTGAACGACGCGGTGCCGCCGGCGAGGATCGTCTGGGTGTCCGGCGTCTTCTGGATGTCGATCGACACGGCGGAGTTGGTGAAGGTGCAGGTCACCGTCTCGCCGAGGGCGAGAGCGATCGAAGCGGCAGCGCCGCCGGTGCTGGTGCCGCCGCTCGGATCGACGCAATCGATGGCGGTCAGATTCCAACCCGAGGGTAGCGACGACTCGGTCACCGTGTAGGTGCCGGGCTCGGCCTTGAACGACACCGAGCCGCCGTCGTCGAGGGTGAAGCCCCCGGAGCCCGGGACGTCGTCGGTGAAGCCGAAGCCGGTCCCCCCCGCCGGGACCGTGGCCTTTTCGATGACGATCGTGCCAACGCCGAGGGCCAGGCCGCCGAGGCTCGATCCGCCGGTCGCCGAGATGCCGCCGACGTATCTCATGAGCCCCGTCGCCGGATCGATGGTGACCAGGAAGCCGCCATCGTCGAAGACCAGGTTCTTGAGCAGCCCTTGGGGTCCGGGACCCTCCCCGAACAGGGACCTCGCGGTCCCTCCGAAGAGGGTGCCGTCGAGGGCGAACTGGAGGCTGACAATGCCGCCGGAGGCCGGAAAGCCGAAGGCGTCCTCGATCGGCGCCACGAAAGTGGCGACGCCGGTACCGGGGTCGATGGTGTAGAGGCCGGGGGCGCCAGCGGCTCCGCGCTCGCTCTTGGCGCCCCACAGGGTTCCCGACTCGTCGAAGGCGATCGCTTCCATCCCTTCGAGGTCGCAGGAGCCGGACGGTGGGAGCGGAGCCGGCAAGACCACGCCGGTGCAGGTGCCGAAAGGACCGATCACGGCCGCCAGGCCGGTCGCGGTGTCGAGCGTCGCCAGGTGATCGGAACCCGTACCGCCGTTACCGGCCATGTTGACGCTGGCATAGAGGACGCCGCTCGAGTCGAAGTCCATGCCGCCGATCGAGGCGAAACCCAGACCGGAGCTCCCTACCAGGATGGTCGTGCCGGTCGCCGGGTCGACCGTGTAAAGGTTCGGCTCGCCCGCGCCTTCGCCCGCGTACAGGGTGCCCGTGGTCGGATCGAAGGCCAGGGAGGGGAAGGCCTGCTCCACGCCCATCGGCCCGACGACCGTGCCGATGCCCGTCATCGAGCCGACGGTGAGCAGGTTGCCGTCGCTGGCGTCGGTGCCGAACAGGATGCCCGTTCCGGCCGGGACCGTCGGCGGGGCGGCGTTGAAGAAAGTGCAGGTCACCGTCTCCCCGGCGCCGACAAAGATGTCGAAGGCCGGGTCGCCGTTGTCGCAGAGGGCATGGATCAGCAGCCACCCCGCCACCGGATCCTCGCTCACCGAGTAGAAACCGGGGGCGACGGCAAAGGACATGCTGCTCGGAAGCATTGGGTCGGCGTCGTCATCATCGAGGCTGAAAGTGCCGAGATCGCCGCTGAAGGAGAAGTCCTGCGCATCGTCGGGCACCGCGTCCTTGACGATGGTGATCGTGCCCAGGGCCGGGTCGACCGTCGTCTGCTGAGTGACGTTGGTGTCGTTGGTGCCGGGGTTCGGGTCCGTCGTCGGCGACGACACCGAGACCGTGTTGGTGATTATCCCCGACGTCGACGGATCCACGGACACCGTGAGCGTGATCGCCGGCGCCGGCGACGGGAGGCCGTTGATCACCAGCCCGCGAACCGTGTTGCCGCTGGCCCTGAGGACCAGCCCGTCGCCCATGGCCCCGGCGCCGTTGATCCGGATGAGAAGATTGCCGACGCAGCTTGGCCCGCCGGGCTGGGTGTCGATCGTGACCGTGTCGAGGATCTCGGGCAAATCGCCCGTCAACACGATGGTCGCCAGACCGAAGCCCGCGTTGGCTTCGAGGATGGCCTCGCGCAGACTGCAGTGCGTGCCGTCGCAGAGCCCGTCGGTGGCGTCGTGGGCAGAGTTGACGACGAAGGTCGTGGCGGCGGCGGCCGGGATCGCTACCGCCAACAGCGACAGCAGGCTCAGGATCAACGGAAGAGCTCTATTTGCGTTCATCTTGGACTCCATCCAGGGGTCCGCCTCCGCGGGAGAGCCGAACGTCTTGTCGATCATGTGCGTGCCATTTTTCGCCATTCACCTCCGTCGTGCCCTGTTGCATGCTACCTCCCTTCCGGGGCACGCCCGTGGCTCAGAGCATTCGGCCTGGCTTCTCCGGCGGTCCCCGAAACCGCAGATCTCAACCTACGCCGAACACCACCGGGTCGCACCACCCGGACGGGTAGGACAGGACGACGACGTCGAAGTCGCCGTGACAGGTCTGGCAGATGCCGGGCGGGAGGATCGGGTAGGTGAGGACCGGCTGGTGCCGTTGGAGGTGAGGGTGGTCCTGCCAGGGCGACCCAGGCGGTGAGGGTCGAGGCGAGAATTCCGAGAAGCAGACCGGCGGGGAGGGGTGGCCATTCACCGGAACCGGACTCTCACCACGGGCTGCTACGGCACTTGTGTCGACCAAGCCAACGTGTTTCCGCTCTCGAAGCCGTCCGTGAAAATCGAAACGTCGACGATTTGGCCACGGATTTCCCCAGGAGAACCCACCGGGTCCTCTTTGTCATCCGGAAAATCCTGAGAATGGACGTTGACGTAGAAAAAACCAGCGGCGAGCTCGGCCTTAAAGACATCCGTCAACGGGCTCAGCACTCCGGAAAGGGGACTCGCACCAAGGCCGAAGCCTAAAACGGGATCTCCGTTTTCACCGATCGGTGCGTTGTGGATATGGGCGGCCGTCGGACTCGTCACGTCGTGAGTGCAATTGAGGGACAGCTCCGTCGCGGCGTCGTTCAGATCGGCCAAGCAGACGCCCATCGCGAGCGACAGGTTGGACGGGACCTGCTGGCCGGCATCCATCGTGAAGGAGAAGGAGTTGATGGTCCGCTCCCGGATCTGGCCGCGGATATCACCTCCCGGCCGCCCTGCCGCATGGAAGTGGACGTAGAGCGCACCCGCCAACAAATCGTCGATGTTCCCCTGCGTCAGCCCAGACCAGACAGCCGTCACCGGGCTGGTGGCTGGATCGCCGAGGTCCTCCACTACCGTCGCCTCGTCGTCTGCTCCGGCTGGAGCTTTGTGAACATGAAAGTTCGTGGCGGTATCCACGTTATGGCTGCAGGTCAGGGTGAAAGTCTTCGCTGCCTCGTCGAGCTTCCCGCTGCACCCTCCGGTCGCGGAGCTGACTGTGGGAGGGACCTCCTGGCCGGCGTCGAGGTGGAAGACGAAGCCTGTATCTTGTGCCAGTGCCTGTGTTGCCATCAGAGCGCCAAGCACCCATAGCATGTGTCTCATGGGTCAGATACCTCCAGCTTGTTGGGAAGTCACCTGAATGGGATCATGGGAGCGATTCAAGGAGGCGACTCCACCGGTTCATGCTTCGCCGAGCCTAGGCCAGGCGGGCGCACCGTGTCAAGTACGACACTGGGCACCAGCGGGGTGACGGGCACGATCGGCGGCCGCGGGGTCACCGGGGACTCGGCGAGCGCTGGCTCGTCGTCGGTTCCAGGCGCGGCTGCCGACGGCATCTACCCCAACACGGCGAGCCCGGTGACGGGCACGATCGGCGCCGAGCCCAGGCTGGCGCCGGCGCAGGCGAAGAGCTCACAGGTCTGCTCGAGCCGCGCCAGGGCGCCCATCGGCGGGTCGGAACGTAGGCTAGCCGCCCTGGGCGGCGGGCGGAGGCGGGACCGCTCACGGCACCGTGGACGACCACATCAAAGTATCTCCACTCTCGAAGCCGTCGACGAAGATCTGCCCGACGACCATCGAATCCGCCGAAATGTTGTCGAATCCCACGGTACCGATGTAAAGGGTTCCGCTCGAGCTCGGGGCACCCGTTTGATGACGGATCACGAGCCGGGTGACGCCGCCGATGGTCGCACTGTAGGGGCCCGCGGTGCCCACCGAGGTCATATCGATCTCTGCCAGGGAAAACCCGATGGTGTGCCAGGCGCCATCGGCGGCAACCGCAAAAGAGCTCGTGCTCGTCCACCGGGCGTTGCCCGCGACCAGCACCACGCGCATGTCGAGCGCCGCGCCAGTGAACACCTTGACGTCCAGGTTGATGGCCGTCACACCCGCGGTCGCGTAGTCGCCGATCCAAGTGCCGCTGGAGTTGAACGCGGCCGCCCTGCCTCCAGGCCCACCCATTCCGTCCGCAATGATCCGGAGGTAGTTGTCACCGCTCCCCGTGGGGCCGCCATCGGGCACATTCGTGGGAGCATCACCCATCCAGTCCTGGACGGTGCCGTCTTCAAAATCGGATCCGCTGCTGAGCAAAATCGCCCAGATCGGGGCTGCTATCAGGACGCCGAGCGCCACGAGCAAGAGTCTCGAAAGTCTCATGGGTCAGATTCTCCAGCGGTGGGAAATCATCCGTGCCGGGTCGGAGCGATTCGACAAGCTACCAGATCGTGAAGTATATACCACTGGCTCGGGATGGCAATCCGCGACGCGCCTGCGACTGACCCTCACCACGGGCTGCTCGCCGCCGTGGCGGCGGGCGGAGGCGGGACCGCTCACGGCACCGTGGACGAGCACATCGAAGTATCTCCACTCTCGAAGCCGTCGAGGGCCGAGGAAGAGGCCGCCGGGCGCAAGAGGAGACCGCCGCCCGCAAGGTCGCCGAGGTGAAGGCGGAAGAGGAGGAGGCCGCCCGCAAGGCCGCTGAAGAACGTGCCAAGGCCGCCGAAGAGAAGATCGCGCAGCTCGAGGCCCTACTCGGACGGCAGGACTGAGTAGCCTTCGGGACGCGGAAAGCGTCCTCACCAGCTCAGCAAGAAATCCTTCAATGCCGCCAATTCCGCAGCCAGCGGCACCGCCCGGCTCGGACGCTCCAAACACACCGCAAGCCGCTCCGGAACCTCGATCTCGCGTCCGACGAGCGGCTCGACGTGCTCGCGGAACTTGACCGGGTGAGCCGTCGAAAGAAAGATCCCGGGGGACCCCTCCCCCACCGCTTGCCGCGCTTCGCGCAGCCCCAGAAACGCCACCGCCGTATGCGGATCCACGGCGTAGCCGTAGCGATCGTAGACCTCACGAATCGCGCGCCGCGTCGCCTCGTCGTCGTGGCGGTTGCCGGCGACGGCGCGGCGCAGGGCCTCCACGCCGCCGTAGAGCGCTTCCATACGGACGAAGTTCGACGGGTTGCCGACGTCCATGGCGTTCGAGATCGTGGCGACCGACGGCCTGGCGCGGTAGGTTCCCGTCTCCAGGTACTCGGGCACCACGTCGTTGGCGTTCGACGCGGCGACGAACCTGGTGACCGGAAGGCCGCAGCGGTGAGCGATCAAACCCGCCGTCAGGTTGCCGAAATTGCCGCTCGGCACCGCGATCCAGGGCGGCGGCGAGCCCGCCGGAAGCTGGGCCACCGCGTGGACGTAGTAGACCATCTGCGGTAGGAGGCGTCCGACGTTGATCGAGTTGGCCGAGGTCAGCGACAGCCGCTGCGAGAGCTCGCGGTCCGCGAACGCCGCCTTCACGAGGCGTTGGCAGTCGTCGAAGCTGCCGTCGACGGCGAGCGCCTCGACGTTCTCGCCCAGGGTCGTGAGCTGCTTCTCCTGGAGCGGCGTGACCCTTCCTTGCGGAAAGAGGACCGCGACCCGCGTCCCCTCGACACCGAGGAAGGCCTGGGCGACGGCGCTGCCGGTATCGCCCGAGGTGGCCACGAGGACCGTCAGCGGGTCCTCGGCCGTTCCCTGGCTCAGGTAGCCCAGGAAGCGGGCCAGGAACCGCGCGCCGACGTCCTTGAAGGCGAGCGTCGGACCGTGGAAAAGCTCGAGGACGTAGAGGCCGTCTTCAAGACGGCGCAGCGGGACCTCGAAGTCGAGGGCCGAGGCGATCAAGCGACGAGCCTCGTCGGCGTCGACGTCGGCGAGGAAGGGAGCGAGGAGCCGAGCGCCCGTCTCGGCCATGTCGGCGCCGGCGAGACGGGCGAAGAAGTCGTTGGAGAAGCGTGGCAGGCTCTCGGGCATGTAGAGGCCGCCGTCGGGGGCGAGGCCTTGCAGTAGGGCGGTAGCAAAATCGGCGGCCGGAGCTTTGCCTTGAGTGCTTGAGTATCGCATGGCTTACGTTGGCGCGTCCTTCTCTCTCAGCACTCGCGCTCCCGGCGCGCCGACGGTGGAGACGAAGACGTCGAAGCCACCGACCGCCCCGAAAAGGGCCTCGGCCATGGCCTCGCCGATGGTCTCGGCGGCGGCACGGTGGATCGCCAGCGCGAAGGTCGAAGGTCCCGAGCCCGACAGGCTACAGCCCAGGGCTCCCGCGGCGAGCGCCGCCTGCTTCATCTCCTGGAAACCCGGAACCTGCGCCGAGCGCAGCGGCTCGGCCACCGCGTCGTGAAGGGCGCTGCGCAAGAGGCCGGGGTCGCCGCGGTAGAGGCCCGCCACGAAAGCGGCGGTGTTGCCCCATTGGGCCACCGCCTCTCGCAGCCCCACCCGGTCTCCCAGGAGCCGACGCGCTTGCCCGGTGTCGACCTCCACGTGCGGACGGACGACGGCACAGGAGAGATCCTCCGGAACCGGCAGCTCCAAGACCGTGAAGGCACCGCCGCCGAGGTCCTGGCGCACCAGGACGAAGCCGCCGTAGAGCGAGGCGGCGGCGTTGTCGCCGTGCGCCGCGCCGCAGCCGACGCGCTCGCCCTCGACCGCGGCGGCGAGAAGCGTCTCCCGCGGCAAGCCGAGGCCGAAGAGGGCGTCGACGGCGACCGCGGCCGCCACGGCGCTCGCCGCGGAAGAGCCCAGGCCGCTCGCCAGCGGCAGACCCTTCTCCAGACGTAGCTCGACGCCCGAGCTTCGGCCGGCCGCGGCGTTCAGGACGTTGTCGAGGAGCCACTGCGCCGCGCCGCCGGCGGTGTTTCTCGCGGCCTCTCGCGGCAGCCGGCCGCCGTCGCCCTCGACCGCCGTCAGGACGACTCCCGGCTCTTCCTGCCGGCGCGCCGCCACGACGTCGCCCGGCTCTTCGAGCGCGAAGCCGAAGACGTCGAAGCCGCAACCGACGTTGGCGACCGAGCCGGGCGCATAGGCCCGTACCCAGGAGCTTTTCTCCTCACCCATCCTGCGACCTACTGCTCGACGTGGAGCCCCTCGACGAGCCCGCGGGCGATCGCCAGCTCCGCGATCAGGAGCGCGCCGCCCGCCGCGCCACGCAGCGTGTTGTGCGAGAGGGTCACGAACTTGTAGTCGAAGAGTGGACAGGTCCGCGCCCGGCCGATGACGATCGCCATGCCGCGGTCGCTGTAGCGGTGGAGCCGCGGCTGGGGAGCGTCGGGAGCGTCGATGTAGTGAATGGCCTGCTCCGGCGCCAGGGGGAGGTTCAGAAGCTGCGGTTGGCCGGCGAAGTTCTCCCAGGCGAGCTTGAGCTCGTCGAGGCTCGCCTTTTCGCGCAGCTTGACCGACACGCAGATCGTGTGCCCGTCGGACACCGGGACCCGGTTACACGCCGCGCTCACCACCAGGTCGTGCCCTTCGACCTTGCCGTCGACCACCTTGCCGAGAATCTTGCGGGTCTCTTGCTCGATTTTTTCCTCCTCCTGGGGGATGAAGGGGATGAGGTTGTCGAGCACCATGACGCTCGGCAGCCGGGCGACCCCGGCTCCCGAGACCGCCTGCATGGTCACGGCGTGGACCCGCTCGACGCCGAAGTGGTCGACGAGGGGTTTCAGGGCCAGGACAAGGCCGATCGTCGAGCCATTGGGGTTGGTCAGGAGCGCACCGCCGTGGCCGAACTTCTGGGCACGGATCAACGCCAGGTGGTCGGCGTTGACCTCCGGAACGAGGAGCGGTACGTCCTCGTCGAGGCGATGGTAGCCAGCGTTGGAGACTACCACGTGGCCGGTTTCCGCGAAGACTGTCTCGATCGGTCCTGCCGAATCGGAGTCGAGGGCCGAGAAGACCAATCGGCACCCCTTGGCCGAGGCCGGCTCCGTGGGGCGGATCTCGAGATCCGCGACCTCCGGCGCGAGCGGAGATTTCTGGATCCAGCGAACGACCTCGCCGTACTTGCGCCCTACGGAGCCTTCCGAAGCGGCCAGGGCCTCGACCTTGAACCAGGGATGATCGCCCAAGAGCTCGATGAACGTCTGACCGACGCTTCCCGTCGCCCCCAGGATCGCCACCGGCGTACGGCCACCTTGGAGCTTCGCCACCTCCGACCAGACCGGGTCGGAACGATTTGCCTCACGTCCGATCAACATCGCTCACCTCCAGGGCCGCCGAATTTCAGGACTTTCACGTCATGCAAGCTCCATGGCCGAACCCGGTGAGCCTACTACAACCGGTTTCTCCCGGAACCTCCGCCGCGCAGCAAGCGATCTCTCCCCAGTGCTATAGCATCAGCCAGGTCGAGGGGGTTCTCTGAGGTGCCAGCCATGAAGCCGTCCCAACCTGGTCCGAGTGAATCCGTGAACTCGCGAGACGAGCTCCGCGCCGAGCTCGAAGAGGTGCGCCGGGAGCTCGAGGCGCTACGCGCCGCCGTCGAGGAGCGGCAGACAGGCGAAGCGCGTACGCGAAGCACCTTCTTGAGCAACATCGGCCACGAGATCCGGACACCGCTCAACGAAGTCCTCGGGATGACCTCCCTGCTGCTGGCCATGGACCTCACGCCCGAGCAGCAGGAGTACGTCGGAGCCATCCAGTCGAGCTCCGAGGGCCTGCTGAAGACGCTGGGCGACATCCTCGAATACTCTCAGATCGAGGCCGGAGAGCTTGAGATGCATAGCTCGGCTTTCGATCCGCGCTCTCTCGTCGGAGAGGCGATCGACCTCCTGGAGCTCGCCGTCGCCGAAAAGGGTCTCAAGCTCAGCTGCCGGATCGAGCCCGAGGTGCCGACACACCTTGTCGGCGACCCGGCGCGCCTCGCTCAGGTCCTCCATGAGCTCTTGAGCAACGCCGTCAAGTTCACCCGCGCCGGCAGGGTGACCTTGGTGGTGGCCTTGGACCGAGACGACGAGACGACTGCCCTCCTGCGCTTCGTGGTGAGCGACAGCGGCATCGGCATCTCCGAGGAGCAGCGGGCCACCCTCTTCGACCCCTTCACCCAGGGCGACGCGTCGGCCACCCGAAGTTACGGGGGGACCGGGCTGGGCCTCGCGATCGCCCGCAGCCTCGCCGAGAAGATGGGCGGCGAGATCGCTGTGGCGAGCGTCCCCGACAGGGGCTCAAGGTTCACCTTCTCGGTGCCGTTGAGCAAGGCCGTGACATAATCCGCGCCATGCGAAACGACACCACCGTCTCTCTCCTCGCTCTCCTCCTACTGGCCGGCTGCGGCGCTGAGCCCCGGAACCAGGCATCGGCCGACGTCGACGGCTCGAAGCTCGCCGGTACCTGGAGGGCGGTCCTCGCCTCCCCCGGCGGCGAGCTCCCCTTCCTCCTCCGAGTGACGGTAGAGAACGCCGTCCTCCGGGCCGTGACCGTCACCGGAGGGGAGGAGCTGCCGATCGACAGGGTGCTCACGTTCGACGAGGGCGACGGCGTCCGGTTCTCGCTCCACTTCTCCGGCTACGACTCCGAGATCACCACCGACGCCGGAGGCGACGGCGGGACCTTGACCGGGATCTGGCGCAAGACGGTGCCGGAGGGCGACTCGACCCTCGCCTTCACCGCCCACCGGGCGACTCCCGAAACGCCGCGCTTTCTACCCCTGGCGGAGTCGGGCCTCGCGGCGGTCCCCGGAGCGCCGGGCTCGATCGACGGCCACTGGGCGGTGGAATTCACCGACCAGGACGGCACCGAGCCGGCCCGCGCCGAGCTCCACCAGGAGGGCTCTCACGTCACGGGCACCTTCCTCACCCCGGTCGGCGACTACCGCTACCTGGAGGGCAGCTACGAGGACGGGGTGCTGCGTCTCTCGACCTTCGACGGCGCCCACGCCTTCCTCTTCGTCGCCCGAGCCGAGGGAAGCGACGCTTCTGCGCGGGGGACGCTTCGGGGCGACTTCTGGTCGCGCGACAGCTACCATGCCACCTGGACGGGGCGTCCCGTCGACGAAGCCGAGACCATCCTGCCCGACGCCTGGAACGCCGTCGGGTTGACCAACGACGGGGGGCGCTTCTCCTTCGCCTTCCCGGATCTCGAGGGCCGCGAGGTCTCGCTCGCCGACGAGCGCTTCGCGGGCAAGGTCGTCCTGGTCAACATCTTCGGTTCCTGGTGTCCGAACTGCAACGACGAGGCGCCGCTGCTCGCCCGCTTCGACCGGGAGTACCGCGACCGGGGCCTGGCTGTGGTCGGCCTGGCCTACGAATTCTCCGGCGACGCCGATCGCGACACGGAGATGCTGCTGCGCTTCGCGGACCGTCACGAGATCGGCTACACCCTGCTGCTCGCCGGGACCAGTGACAAGCAGAAGGCCGGCGAGACGCTGCCCGACTTGACCGCCGTCCTCTCCTATCCGACGACGATCTTCATCGACCGCGGCGGCCGAGTACGCCGCATTCACAGCGGCTTCTCGGGACCGGCGACGGGGGCCCACCACGAGCGCCTGGTGGCGGAGATGGAAACGCTCGTCGAGGAGCTGCTCGACGAGCCGGCGGCTTGAACGAGAGCATTTGACCGCAAAATCTGCTATTCTCGCCTTTCGAGCTTCCCTTTCCGCGGCGCGGTCGATGTTTGGGGTCCCTTTGGGAGGACGTCGCCGTAGAGAGGCGGAGCAGGCAATGATACGAAACGGCGATTACTTGTGCCTTGACGGATAAGGAGCGATCCATGCACACAGACTCGACGGTAGAACCCAAGACGAATCTCCGGTGGCTGCGGCCACTTCTTGTCCTCGTCCTCGCAGCCTTCCTCGGCGCGACGGCGGCCGAGGCGCAACCGACCTTCAGCAAGGTCTTCGCCCCCGACACCATCGGTCCGGGCAGCGTCTCGACGCTCACCTTCACGATCACGAACGGCGCCGGCGTCGCGGTGGACATGATGGATTTCACCGACAACCTGCCGGCCGGGGTGACGATCGCCACACCGGCCAACGTGGTGTCGGACTGCGGCGGCACCGTGACCGCCCCGGACGGCGGGGGGACGATCACCCTCGTCGACGGCGGTGTCGGTGGTTTCGGGAGCTGCACCGTGAGCGTCGACGTGACGTCGGGCACTCCGGGGACGCATATGAACGACGCCGGGGTTCTGTCGTCGAGCGCCGGTAACAGCCCGGCGGCCGCGACCGACGACTTGACGGTCGCCACCGATCGTCCGGGGTTCACCAAGAGCTTTTCGCCGTCCTCGGTCCCCTTGGGCAACCGCAGCACCCTGACGTTTACCATCGACAACTCCGCGAACGGCTCGGTCGCCGCCAACCTGACCTTCACCGACAACCTGCCCGTCGGGATGGAGGTCGCCGATCCCGCCAATGCTTCCACCACCTGCACGTCCGGCGTTGTGACGGCCGTCCCGGGTTCGGGTGTCATCTCCCATGGCGGCGCCTTCGTCGCCGCTGGCGGGACCTGTACGATCTCCGTCGACGTCGTCGCCACCGGCGTCGGCGCGCTCGGCAACTCGAGCGGCGAGCTGTTGTCGAATGCCGGAATGGGCCCGCTGGACTCGAGCGGCAAGGCGAACGCCACGCTCACCGTCACCGCGGCCGAGATCGCCCTGATCAAAGAGTTCCTCGGTGATCCCGTTCCACCCGGCGGGACGGTCGACCTCCAGTTCACGATTTTGAACCTGACGCGCTTCGACCCGGCGACCAATCTTAGCTTCACCGACGACCTCAACGCCACGCTCGCGGGCCTCGCGGCCACGGGCCCGCCGACACCGGATCCTCCGTGCGGTGCCGGCTCGTCGCTGAGCCTGGCGAACCCCATCAGCTTGACCGGCGGCAACGTTGCACCGCAAGGCTCGTGCACCTTCACCGTGACGCTCCAGGTCCCCGCCGGCGCGGCGACCGGGGCCTACCCGAACACCACCACCGCGCTCAATGGCGATGTCGGCGGCGGGGCCGTGATCGCCAACCAGGCGTCCGACATCCTCTTCCTCTCGCCGGCGCCGATCCTGACCAAGATCTTCATGCCCGATACCGTGGCCGCCGGCGGCACGACCACCCTCGAGCTCACGATCACCAATACCAGCCTGACCTCGGCGGCCACCGACATCGCTTTCACCGACGTCTTCGACATCATCTTACCGAGCTCCCCGGGACCGCCGCCGGTGACCGACTGCCCGGGAGGGTCGGCGTCCTTTACTCCGTTGATCAATCCACCGCCACCGAGTGGCGTGATCCCGGCACAACTTGATTTCTCCGGTGGCAGCCTGGCGGCGGGTGCCAGTTGTACCGTCAGCGTCACGCTCGACGTCGACCCCGGCGCCGCGGTCGGGGCCTACCTCAACACGACGAGCGAGATCATCGCCACGGTCGACAGCGAAACTGTGGTCGGGATGCCGGCCACCGACACCTTGAACGTCGTCGCGGGGCCGTCGCTCATCAAATTGTTCACCAACGACCCCGTTCTCCCGGGAGGCACCGTCACCCTGGAATTCACGCTCACCCACGACGCCCTCGCTCCCGCCGACGCCACCGGGATCTCCTTCAGCGACGACCTCAACGCCACGCTCTCCGGCCTCGTATCGATCAGCCCGACGCAGAACGACGTCTGCGGCGCGGGCTCCCAGATCACCGGCACCTCCCCTCTGAGCTTCACGGGCGGAACCCTGGCGCCGGGAGATTCGTGTACCTTCAGCGTCACGCTTCAGGTGCCCGCAGGAAACGTCTCGGGAATTCACACCAATACGACGTCCACCGTCGGCGCCACGGTGTCGGGCCTCGCCACGACGAGCAACGCGGCCACCGACGATCTCGTGGTCACGGGTTTCGTCGTCACGAAGTCCTTCACCGACGATCCGGCGCTGCCCGGCGGCACGGTGACGCTCGAATTCACCCTCGACAACACGTCCGGGACCGTCGACGCCGCCAACGTTTTCTTCGAGGACGACTTGGACTCCACCCTGAACAACATGGCAGCCCTCGTGATACCGGCAGCGCCTTGCGGCGGCACCCTCGTCGGCTTGGCCAGTAACACGTTCCTGCGATTCAGCGGGGCGACCGTGACCGCGGGAGCGTCGTGCTCGTTCTCCGTCACGCTCCAGGTGCCGGCCGGTGCCGTGGACGGCTTCTACTCCAACGCAACGGAGCGCACCCGGGCCGACCTCCCCGCGCTGGTTTTGCTGCCGCCGGCGACCGACACGTTGATCGTCGCCGGCAACCCGCTTCTGCTCTCCAAGTCCTTCACTGACGATCCCGTCGCGCCGGGCGGCACGGTGACGCTGGAATTCACCCTGACGAACACCGCCTTGCAGGCCGCGACGGACCTCGCCTTCAGCGACGACCTCGGCGCGACGCTCTTCGGCCTTGCCGCGACCGACCTGCCGAAACCCGCCTGCGGCGGCACCCTGAGCAACGTCCCCACGCCCATCACTCTGAGCGGTGCCAGCCTTGGCGCGGGGGCGTCGTGCATGTTCAGCGCCACTCTGGCGGTTCCGGCCGCGGCCCCGGCCGGAACCTACATCAACACGACGGGTCCGGTGACCGGCTTGATCGGCGGCTTGCCGGTCAACGGAGATCCGGCCAGCGACGACCTGCGGGTTGAAGCTCTGACCTTCACCAAGGCCTTCGACGGTCCCACGGTGGCGGGCGGAAGTCCCGTCCTCACCTTCACCATCGAGAACCAGGACGCGGCCTCGGGCGTCACTGACATCTCCTTCACCGACGACCTCGAGGCCGTCGTGACGGGCCTCGTCGCAACGGGGCTCCCGATGAACGACGTCTGCGGCCCGGGATCTCAGCTCACGGGGACGTCGTTCCTGACGCTCACCGGGGGCAACCTCGGACCGTCGGGCAACTGCTTGATCTTCGTCACGCTCCAGGTGCCGGCGGCGGCGGCGCCCGGCACGTATCCCAACACGACGAGCGACCTCTTCCTGGCGGGGCTCTCGGTCGCCGCGGCGGCTACCGCCGACCTGACGATCGTGCCGCCGCCGGCCTTCAGCAAGAGCTTCACGCCCGCCGCGATCGCCGCGGGAGCCGTCAGCACGCTCGCCTTCACGATCGACAACACGGCCTCGGTGCTCGCCGCATCGAGCCTCGACTTCACCGACAACCTGCCGGCGGGCATGACGGTCGCTAGCCCGCCGAACGCTTCGACGACCTGCAGCGGCGGCATCTTAACGGCCGTCGCGGGCACGGGTGTGGTGAGCTACACCGGCGGCACGGTGGCGGGCCTCGTGAGCTGTACGGCGAGCATCGACGTGACGGCCAACGTCCCCGGAGCGCTGCTCAACACGACCGGGAACCTGACCTCGTCCTCGGGGACGAGTGGTACGGCCGGCGCCACCCTGACGGTCGCGGCGCCGGGGGCGCCGGTTTTCAGCAAGGTCTTCGCCCCCGCCACCGTCCCCCTCGGCGCCGTCAGCACGCTCACCTTCACCATCGACAACACCCTCAACCTGATCCCGGCGACCAACCTCGACTTCACCGACAACCTGCCGGCCGGCATAACGGTCGCCAACCCGCCGAACGCCTCGACCACCTGTACCGGCGGCACCTTGACCGCCGTCACGGGCACGGGCGTCGTCAGCTACACTGGCGGCACGGTGGCGGCTTCGACGAGCTGTGGCGTCCAGGTCGACGTCGTCTCCTCGGTCGACGGAATCCTGGTCAACACCTCGGCCGACCTGACGTCCTCCGCCGGTTCGAGCGGCATGGCCATCGCCACCTTGACGATCCTTCCGCCGATACCGGACTTCAGCCTGAGCTTCGTCCCCGGATCCATCGTCGAGGGCGGGATCAGCGCGTTGACCTACACCATCGACAACACCACGGGACCCTCGGCGGCCAGCGCCCTCGACTTCGCCAACGTCCTGCCCGCGGGCGTTGTGATCTCGACGCCCGCCAACGCCTCGACCAGCTGCACCGGCGGCACCTTGACAGCGCCCGACGGCGGGGGCACCGTCACCTACACCGGCGGCACGGTGGGTGCGGGAGCGATCTGCACCGTCCAGGTCGACGCCACCTCCGGCGTCGCCGGGGTCTACGACAACACGACGGGAGACCTGACGTCCTCGGCGGGCAACAGCGGACCGGCGAGCGGTAGGCTGATCGTCGGCTCCCTGATCCCGACCCTCGACGAATGGGGTTTGATCCTCTTCGTCTCTCTGCTGGCGCTTTTTGCCTTCCGGGCGATGCGCACCACGCGGCGCGTGTCGAGCTAGCTAGGGACTGCTGATTTCCCGGCGGGCTCCGTCCGCCGGGAAATCGCCGCGTAGCCTGGGGGTGCAAACCCCGGGACGGGAACCCCGGTTCCCCAGCCCGCAGGGCGGCATCGGGTAGCCTGGGGTGCAAACCCCAGGACGGCGTCTCAGGACCAGACGAATGGCCACCACCTACACCAAGCTGAGATACCACATCCTCTTCGGCACCCGAAACGCCCATCCATTGATCAGACCGGAAATCCAGGATCCGCTATACCGCTACATCGGTGGCATCATCCGTCGGCAGCGTGGAAGCCTGCTCGATATCGGCGGTCAGGCTGATCACGTCCATCTGCTTCTCGGTATCCGCAAAGACCTCGCCGTAGCCGACATGGTTCGCTTGATCAAAGCCAACTCTTCGAAATGGACCAACACTCCCGAGACGCCCTTCGCGTGGCAACGTGGCTATGCCGGGTTCACCGTCAGCGAGTCACAGGTGCCGCGGGTGCGGCAGTACATCCGAGATCAAGAGATGCATCACCGAAAGCTCTCGTACGCGGACGAATTCCGGCGATTGCTCGAGCTTCATGAGCTCAAAATGGACGAGACGGCTCCGGAGCCACGTCAACATACCTACAGCAGGTTGAGATACCACATTGTTTTCGCCACCAAGCAGAGATTCTCGCTGATCGCGCCCGAAATGCAGGCCGAGCTTTACCGGACCGCCGGCGGCATCGTCGAGCATGAACGCGGGACCCTGCTCGAGATCGGTGGCATGCCCGATCACGTCCATCTGCTGCTCGACATCCCTCCGGGACTCTGCGTCAGTGAGATGCTTCGTTCGGTCAAGGCCAACACCTCGGCATGGATGAACGATCACGGTGACCCCGGAGCACCGTTCGGCTGGCAGCGTGGCTTCGGCGCGTTCAGCGTCAGCGAGTCGCAAATTCCCGTGGTGCGAGATTATGTCCAACGCCAGGAAGAACACCATCGGGCGGTGTCGTTCGCAGAGGAGTTTCATCGACTGCTCGCACGGCATGGGCTCGCGATCACGGATACCGAATGACCTTAACCGGTCCTGGGGTTTACACCCCAGGCTACCCGATGTCGCCCTGCGGGCTGGGGAACCGGGGGTTGCCCGTCCTGGGGCGATCTTCGGGGAGAGCCGGCTGAGGCACGAGCGAAGGCCCCGGACGCCTGGCCGCTTAACCGCTATCCGTTGGGCCTTGTACCTGGCGAGCCGCCGGCTCCCGGAAGCGCGCGAAGCCCTCGACCGGGTGCGGCCAAGCCACCCGGGCTATCCGATGGCGCTGTTCAAACGCGCCCAAGTGAGCGTGCTGCTCACCGAGCCCGACCGGGAGGAGCGGATTCGCCTCGCCTACGAGAAGGCGGATCCACCACCCGGCGGCTGATCGAGAACGAGCAGCTGTTCTGGGGCGTTCGCCAGCTAGAATTTGAAAATCACCGCCAGCTGCAGGCGCCGGGGATCGAAGAACGATCTCGGTTCCCCGAACCCGGCTTCCTTTTCGTCCGGGTTGATGTTGTAGCCGGTCTGCTGGTCGAACACGTTGAAGACGTCGAACCTCAGCTGGACGTTGTAGCGATCTCCAAGGCGGAAGTCCTGGGTGTAGTTGAGGTCGACCTGCCAATGGTCGCTGGTGGTGCGGTTGCCCGCCGGCTCCGCCCGCGGATAGGGACAGACGCCCGTTCCCGGCCCTCCCGACTCTGGGTCCAGGCAGGAGCCGAACCGGTATGTGTCGCTCGAGCTCCCGGTGCCCCCGACCTGGCAAGCGGGGTCGTTGCGATCTATGGCTATCGGATCCAAGCACCGGTAGTAGTCCGCGTTCCAGACCTCCCAGGGCTGCCCCGACTGGTAGATGGCAAAGACGCCGACGCTGCCGTCCCAGTCGAAGTTGAAGTAGCCGAAGAGCTTGAGCTGGTGACGGCGATCGCCGCGGAGGTTGCCGTCCTTGTCGTTCCAGAGCTGGCGTCCGGCAAAGTCGGCGATGAACGAGGAACCGATGAACCGGTTCGCGTCGTTGACCCCCGACGTGTTGTCCTGGTCGAAGTTGCCGTAGTAGTGGCTCCACACGTAGGTGCCCCGGAAGTAGGCGTTGCTCGACCGGTACTCGGCCTCCAGGCTCGCCTCGTAGTACTTGTTGACGGCGAAATCGAGCTCGGCGATGACGTAGGAGGAGCCGCCGATCTCGGCCCGGAAGTCGTTCAGGTTCGGGATGTAGTCCTCCTGCGAGATCGGCTCAGGCGCGAGTAGGCGCGACCGGCCGGTGTTGTTGGTGTCCTCCCAGAAGTTGTAGGCGTAGCGGTAGCGAGCGTGGGCCCGGGCCGTCCATTTGCTGTTGATCTGGCGCGCCGTACCCACCAGGTACTCGTCGATCGCGCGCGGGTTCATGTCCTCCTGGAAGAACTTCCCCGAGGAGCCCCCCAGCTGCCGGTCGCCGATCTGGTTGCCGGCGGCGTCGAAGAAGACCTCGAGCACCTGGTTTCCTGAGTTGCGGGCCCACGAGGCGGCCCGGGGCAGCGAGCTGGCCGCCGGATGGTAGCGGGCGTAGTTGGCGTAGACGGTGTTGCCGCCGTCGTAGGCCCAGATCGCTCCCAGGCGAGGCTGGATCATGTCCTCCCAGTCGATCTCGTACATCTTGTACTTGTTGCCGATGTCGAGCTCGAAGCCGGAGAGGTTGCTGGGGTTCTCCCTCAGATCCTGGCCGAAGAGCTCGTCGTTGGAGACCAGCACTCCGACGTTGAAGGTCCAGTCCTTCCAGGCGATGGTGTCGTTGATCTCGAAGTTCTGGGACTCGTACTGGGAGTTGATCACTCCCGCCGGAAAGCCCACGGTGCCCGCCTGCTGTATCCTGGCCTGGTAAAAAGTCCCGTCGGGGCCGTCGGACGGGAGGCCTCCGATGACCTCGATTTCCCCCCACCCGTTGGACGTTCGGAGCAGGTCCTCCTCGTCGAGGTACCACTGGTAGCCGACGTGGAGGTCGTGGGTGACGTCGTCGCCGAACAGGTGGTTGTAGCCGATCTGGAAGCTCTGGCGGAAGAAGTCGTCGTTGTTGAGCTGGTCGTCGACTCCCACGAAGCCGCCCCCGGTGGGCACCCCGTTGTCGAGATAGCCGTAGCGGTTGATGATGGGATCGATGAACGCGAGGCAGGCCGCGTCGTCGCCGCAGGTATCGGACGTGGGCACCTCGAGCTGACCCTGCTGGTCCAGGTTGTCGACGTCCAGCCGCGTGCCGCCGGAGCCCACGGTGACGGGGAAGCCGAGCAGGTTGTCGGGCCGCGCCGAGTTCTCGTTACCGTAGTCGGTGTACTTGAAGGTGAGGTAGCTCGTATCGCTGAGGACCCAGGAGCCCTCGGCGATGGCGATCTCCAGGGTGACGTCGTCGCCGACCGAGCGCGAGGCTGTCTCGAACTCGGACACCCCCCGGCCGGTCAACTTGCGATCCGAGTCCCGGTAGCTGGCGTTGAGCAGGAAGCTGTCGGTGGGAGTGAAGGTGAGCTTGCCGAAGAGCTCGTCGCGCTCGTCCTCGAGGTCGGGCACCTCGCCGTAAGCGTTGGAGGCGCTGTCCCGGCTCTTGGTGGGCCGGTAATAGGAGGCATAGAAAAAGAGGTTCTCCTTCACGACGGGGCCGCCGATGTTGACCACGGCCCAGTCCTTGTCCTCGTCGAACTCCTCGCTGCTTCCCGTGTCCAGATCTCCGGTCATCCCCGCGCTCTGGATCTGGTAGCTCACCGTGCCGTGATACGCGTTCTTCCCCGACTTCGAGACCGAGTTGATGGTGAAGCCGCCGGAGCGGTTGAAGTCGACGGCCGTGGCCCCGCCCTTGACGATGGCGATCTGGTCGATGTCGTGGGAGGAGGGCTCGGAGGAGAGGGTTCCGAAGAGGGGGAGGTTCACGTTGACGCCGTCGAACTGGTAGACGTTGTCCTGGCCGCTGCCGCCGGCGCTCGGCCCGCGGACCTCGTCCTCGGTGTACTGGACCCCCGGGATCAGCTTCACCAGATCTTGGTACTCCTGGCCCACCGGCAGCTTGGAAATGACCGTGTTGTCGATCGCGGTCTTGAGTTCCGACGAGGAGATGTCGATCATGGGTGCCTCGCTGGTCACCAAAAGGGTATCGGTGATGCCCGCGAGCTGCATGACGATGTCGACCGTGGCGGTCTGCTGCAACAGAACCTTCAGCGACCGCGTCACGGGGGTAAATCCCTCCAGGGAGAAGCTGAGCTCGTAGTTGCCGGGCGGTAGAAGCTGGAAGCGGTACTTGCCGCTCGCGACCGTGACGGCGGTCCGGGCCAGCGGCAGGACGTCGCCGGAGGCCTCGACGGTGACGCCGGGGAGCCCCTCGCCGTCTGGAGAGGTCATGGTCCCGGAGATCGAGCCCGTCTGTTGTGCGAGGGCAGGCAAGCCGAGGAAGAAAAAAAGCAAACCGAACGTCGCGAGTCTTTTCATGCCAAGTCCTTTCTCGAAGTCGTCCGTAGGGTGGAGTCGAAGTCTACGGCAGCGCCTTCTCCACCGGCTCTCAAAGCTTGGAGACGGACCCCGTTTCCTCCTCCAGGGGGATCCAGCCAGCGCGCTACCGAGGAAAGAACAGAGTAGCACGGCCAAAATCGGCCTTTCAACACGTATTCACGGGCCACCTACCGCGATTCCTGACCGTAGAGGAGAGCTGGTCGCCGGTCCTTGCGCCAGGTGTCGTGGTCACCCCGGTCGGCGGCGACGATCGCCTCGACGCTTCTGCCGCGCCGCAGGTCCTCGAGGACGCGAGGCGTTCCGAGAAGACGCGTCAGGACGGCGCCGTCCCGGAGCCACACGAAGCCGTCCTGGAGCGAGAGCGCTTTGAGCAGAGCGATGCCCAAACGGTAAGGCTCCGCCACGCAGGGACCGCTCACCCGGACGCGCAGTCCGGCACACTCCACGTCGAGGTACCGGGGACGGGATGCGGCCACGGAGCTGCGCGGCGTGAAGCTCACCGGGACGAGCTCATAACCCGGAGCGTCGACGGTAAGCTTCGCCGTGTCGAGCCATGGGGCCCCGAGCCGCAGGAACGGCGCCTCCGTGCCCCGGCCCTCGGAGACGTTGGTGGCCTCCAGCAGGCCCGTTCCCGGGTAGGCCAGGGCGGCCTCGGCGCTCCTCAGATTGGGCGACGGCGACACCCAGGGCCGGCCCGTGTCGGCCCACGCCATCTCCCGCTTCCAGCCCCGCATGGGGATCACGGTGAGCCGCGCCTTGGGCTCAAGGCTCGCGTTGACGTAGCGGGCCATCTCTCCCAGGGTCAGCCCGTGGACCAGCGGTCCCGGCGCCAGGTTCACGAAGCTCGACGCCACGACGTCACGAGGCGCGGCGACGGGCCCTTCGACACGGACGCCTCCCAGAGGATTCGGACGGTCGAGGACGACGAATTCCTTCCCTGACTCCGCGGCCGCCTCGAGGCAGAGGATCAGCGTCGAGACGTAGGTGTAGAAGCGGACGCCGGCGCCCTGGAGGTCGAAGACGAGGACGTCGATCTCGGCGAGGTCCTTGGGAGTAGGCTTTCGCCGTTCTCCGTAGAGGCTGGTGACGGGTAGGCCGCTTTCCGGGTCGCGTCCGCTCTCGACGCTTTTCCCCGCCGCCGCGCGGCCACGCAGGCCGTGCTCGGGGGTGAAGAGCCGCACGACGTCGAGCCCCAGGCCGCGCACGACGTCGATCGCGTGGCGTCCGTCGGCGGTGACCGAGGCGGCGTGGACGACGAGCCCGAGGCGCTTGCCGGCGAGCTCTGGCGCACCGTCGGCCGCGAGGCGTTCGAGGCCGACTTCGACGATCGGCGCCCCGAAGACGGGCTGGCACACGAAGAGCAACAGAGATAGAAGGATCTGCTTCACGCCATCAGTATACTTCGGAAAGTAGGGCAGGCTCCGCCTGCCATGGCGGGCGGAGCCCGCCCTACGAAGAGGATCGCCTGAAAGGGAGCTACACCGTGATAGGAAAGACGACCATCGTGCTCGCGCTCACGTTGCTCGCCGGCCCGCTCCGTGCCGACACGAGCGACTTCGTCCAGCAACACCCACCGCTCGCCGACGCCGCCGTCCTGCTCGACATGTGGATCGAGGAGCAGATGGCCTACCACCACCTGCCGGCGCTCTCGATCGGCGTCGTCTACGACCAGGAGCTAATCTGGGCCCAGGGCTACGGCTTCGCCGACCAGGAGAAGAAAACGCCCGTCACCCCCGCGACGATCTTCCGGATGGGCTCGATCACCAAGCTCTTCACCTCGGTCGCGGTCCTCCAACTCCGGGATCGGGGCAAGCTCCGCCTCGACGACCCGGTCTCGGAGCACCTGCCCTGGTTCGAGGTGCAGAGCTCTTTCGGAGGCGAGCCGGAGATCACCGTCCGCCATCTCCTGACCCACACCTCGGGCCTTCCCCGGGAAGCGGCGTTCCCCTACTGGACCGACCACGACTTCCCCACCCGCGAGGAGATCCGCGAAGCTCTGCCGAGCCAGAGCGCCGTCTTCGCGCCGGCGACTCGGTACAAGTATTCGAACCTGGGGATCGCTCTGCTCGGCGAGATCGTCGCGGAGGTCTCCGGCGAGCCCTTCGCGGGCTACCTCACGAAAAACGTCCTCGCGCCTCTCGGCATGACCAGCACGACCCTCGCGCCGGCCGAGGAGCACCTGCGGAGGATGACGAACGCCTACCTGCGCCGGACCGAGGACGGCAGCCGCGGCGTCGCGGACTACTACGAGACCCGGGGGCTCGCGCCAGCGGCGAACGTCGTCTCGACCGTCGAGGACATGGCCCGCTTCGCCGCCCTCCAGTTCCGCGACGACGCGCCCATAGCGGCGGGCGAGCAAATCTTGAAGGGCTCGACGATCCGCGAGATGCACCGTCCGCACTGGATCTACGCCGACTGGACCCGCGGCCGGGGACTGGGATTCGCCGTCTCCCGGCGCGACGACAAGACGATCGTCTCCCACGGCGGCTGGGTGGCGGGACACCGCAGCCACCTCCTCCTCGTACCCGACGAGTTGGTTGCCGTCGTCGCCATGACCAACGCCGACGACGCGAGTCCGGCCGTTTTCACCTACCAGGCGCTTGACCTCCTGGGCGGCGCGATCGCCGAGGCCGTGGCGCCCAAGCCGGAAGAAAAGCGGGCCGATCCTGCCTGGCAACGCTTCCTCGGCGAGTACACCGACCCCTGGGGCTGGGAGTACAAGGTCATGATCCTCGGCGACGAGCTCGTCATGTACTCGCAGGGCTACCCGCCCGACGACGATCCGAGGGACGGCCTCACGAAGCTCACCCCGGTCTCGGAGAACACCTTCCGCATGAGCGACGGCGAGCTCGTGGTCTTCGAGACGGACGACGACGGCAAGGTCGTCCGCGTCAAGCGGCGCTACGACTACGTCTATCCGAAGAAGAGGTAGGTCACGAAAACGGCGGCCGCGAAGCCGGCGGCGTCGGCCGCCAGGCCGCAGCCGACGGCGTGGCGCGTCCGCCGGATGCCGACCGAGCCGAAGTAGACCGCCATCACGTAGAACGTCGTCTCCGTGCTGCCCTGGACGGTTGAGACAAGCCGTCCGGCAAAGGAGTCGGCGCCGTGGGTCTGCATCGTCTCCAGCATGAGCCCGCGCGCGCCGCTCCCCGAGAGCGGACGCATGAGCCCGGTCGGCAAGCCGTCGACCCAGCGCGCGTCAAGGCCGACACCCTCCACCCCCCAGCGCACGGCGTCGAGGACGGCTTCAAGCGTGCCGCTGGCGCGCAACACGCCGATCGCCACCAGCATCGCCACGAGATAGGGGATGATCCCCACGGCGACCTGAAAACCCTCCTTCGCCCCCTCGACGAACGTCTCGTAGACCGGCTGCCGGCGCCAGGCCGCGAGTCCCAGGAACGCCACGATCACGGCGAAGATGACAAAGTTGGAAACGAGCGACGACTGCCGTTCCATCACCTCCCGAGGAAGGCGCGAGAAGTAGAAGACGATGCCGGCGACGAAAGCCGTCATGGCGCCCAGGTAGGCCAGCACCACCGGGTCCCAGATCCGCAGCTTCTGGACGGCCGAGGTGACCACGAGACCCACCAGCGTGCTGCAAAACGTCGCGATCAGGAGCGGGATGAAGACGTCGGTCGGGTCGGCGGCGCCCATCTGGGCCCGGTAGACGAAGATCGTCGCCGGGATGAGCGTCACCGCCGAGGTGTTGACGACGAGGAAGAGGATCTGGTCGTCCGAGGCTTGCTCGGGATCGGGGTTCAAGGACTGTAGCTCCTTCATCGCCTTCAGGCCGAGCGGCGTCGCCGCGTTGTCGAGGCCCAGCATGTTGGCCGCCATGTTCATGACGATCGAGCCCATGGCCGGGTGACCCTCGGGAATGCTGGGAAAGAGCCGGCGCAGGAGCGGACCGAAAGCGCGGGCCATCAAGTCGACCGCGCCTCCCTTCTCGCCCAGGCGCATCACCCCCAGCCACAGGGACATGACCGCGGTCAAACCGAGGGCGATCTCGAAACCCGTTTTAGACATTTCGAAGATCGCGGCGACCATGGCCGCCCAGACCTCGGCTTCGCCGTAGAAGGCCCAACGCACCAGGCCGACGGCAAAGGCGACGAAAAAAAATCCACCCCAGATCTTGTTCAGCACGGCGTTCTCCCGTCTCCGGAGCTAAAGTCCTGGCGCTCCGGCGCGGCGAGGGCGTCGGGGCCTATTGGAAGATCTCCTGGACCGAGACTTCGATTCCCGTACCTGGATCGAGGATGTTGCCGCCCGAGAGGACGGTGAGCTTGTCCCTGTACTTGAAGAGCGCACCGGTCAAGTAGCTCTGGACGATCGCGTGGTTCTTGCTCGGCATGGGCTTTCCCCGCTCCTCTCCGTAGATGGTAGCCAGCGCTGCATGCATGGTCGTTCTCCTAAGCCTCCGATGCTGTGTCCTCGGGACGAGTCTACAGGGACGTGGGTCCCTCTTCAAGCCGATACGGAATCGTCCAGACCGGGCCTCACCTTGACGCCTTCCCGCCGTCTTGGCTAGGCTGCCGGGGTCCTCGCCTGGAAACAGGACATCCGCTTCGAGATCTACACAGAACTCTCATCAACACGTGAGGTTACCCCATGAAGAGAATCTCGCTCCTGCTTGCCGCGCTCGCCGTCGTCGCCCTCGCCAGCCCGGTGAGCGCCGACGAAGGAATGTGGCAGCCCCACCAGCTCCCGCAGCTGGCAGAACGCCTGAAGGAATTGGGCCTGGAGATCGCTCCCGAGAAGATGAGCAGCTTGACGGAGCACCCGATGAACGCCGTCATCTGGCTCGGCGGCTGCACGGCTTCGTTCGTTTCGCCCGACGGTCTCGTAATCACCAACCACCACTGCGCGATGGGCGCCCTGCAGTACAACTCCACCGAAGAGGCGAACCTCATGAAGAACGGCTTCGTCGCCGAGAACCGCTCCGGGGAGGTCTTCGCCGGCCCCGGCAGCCGGGTGCTGGTGACCGTGTCGTTCGACGAGGTGACCGACGAGATCCAGGCCGCGGCAGGCGATCTCGCCGGCCGCGAGCGCTACAAGGCGATCGAGGCCAGACAGAAAGAGCTGGTCAAGGCCTGCGAGGAGGACGAAGGACACCGCTGCCGGGTCTCGTCGTTTCACGGCGGCCTCCAGCACTACCTCTTCAAGCAGCTCGAGATCCGCGACGTGCGCCTCGTCCACGCGCCAGCGGGCTCGGTCGGCAAGTACGGCGGCGACGTCGACAACTGGATGTGGCCGCGCCACACCGGCGACTACGCCTTCTACCGCGCCTACGTCGGACCGGACGGCAAGCCCGCCGACTTCAGCGAGGAGAACGTGCCCTACAAGCCGAAGCACTACCTCAAGGTCTCCGACCAGGGGGTCGAGGCAGGCGACTACGTCATGGTGACGGGCTACCCGGGCCGCACCAACCGCTACCGCCTGGCCGACGAGGTCGAGTCGACGTTCGGCTGGAGCTACCCGCTGATGAAGGAGCGCTTCAAGGAGATGCTCGACATCATCGAGGCCGAGACCAAGGACCGGCCCGACGCGGCCATCAAGTACGCGGGCATGGTCGCGGGTTTGAGCAACGTGATGAAGAACTACGACGGCATGCTGACGGGTTACGCCAAGAGCGACATCGTCGAGCGCAAGGAGTCGATCGAGGAAGGCCTCCTCGAATGGATCGCGGCCGACGAGGGCCGCAGGGCCAAGTACGGCTCGACCTTGGAGGAGCTGCTCGCGCTGATCGAGGAGCTCCGCTCGACCCGCGAGCGCGGTGTCTACTACAGCCGTGGAGCGCGCGGCTCGCGCCTTCTCGGCACGGCCGTCGGCCTCTACCAGCTGGCCCGCGAGAAGCAGAAAGTAGACGCCGAACGCCGGCCGGGCTACCAGGAGCGCGACATGCGCCGCCGCAAAGAGGGCCTCGAGCGCTTCGACAAACGGTTTGACGCCCAGGTCGACCGCGCCCTCTGGCTCCGTGGGCTCGAGCTCTACGCCGCGATCCCCACCGACCAGCACGTCGCCGAATTCGACGAGCGGTTCGGCATCGAAGGCAACGAGATCGACATGGATAAGGTGGCCGAGGTCAGCGCCGAGATGTACGAGTTGAGCGAGCTCGACGACAAGGCGAAGCGCCTGGAGTGGTTCGAGGCCGATGCGCCAGCCTTCAAGGCCAGCGAGGACCCCTTCATCCAACTGGCCGTCAAGCTCTACGACAGCGACAAGAAGCTTCGCGAGGAAGGCGAGGAGCGCGCCGGCAAGTTCAACGAGCTGCGCCCGAAGTACATGGAGGCGATGATCGCCTTCCAGGAAAGCCGCGGCCAGGCCATCTACCCCGACGCGAACTCGACACTGCGCGTCACCTTCGGCCAGGTCAAGGGCTACTCGCCCAAGGACGCGGTCACCTACACGCCCTTCACGACGCTCGACGGCATCCTGCAAAAGGACACGGGCGAGGATCCCTTCGACTCGCCGCCGAAGCTCCTGGATACGATCCACGCCGGCCGCTTCGGCCGCTACGCCGACAAGAAGCTCGGCACCGTGCCGGTCAACTTCCTCGCCGACTTGGACACCACCGGCGGCAACTCGGGCTCGCCGACTCTGAACGGCAAGGGCGAGCTCGTGGGCCTCGCCTTCGACGGCAACTGGGAGTCGATCATCTCCGACTGGGACTTCCTGCCCAAGGTCACGCGCTCGATCCACGTCGACATGCGCTACGTCCTCTGGGTCATGGACTTCGTCGACGAGGCCGACCACCTCATCAAGGAGATGGGCGTCACCCCCGACGACGGCAGCATGACGACGTCGCCGTTGGGCAAATAACCCCCTCCCCGCCCGGCGAGACCCCCTCGCTCCCGTCTCGCGACGGGTGGCCAAGGCGTCGGGCCGCTAGAACGGCGGCCCCGAGAAGGCCTGCTCGAGACCGGCGACGTGCCTCTGGAGGTGAATGGCAAGCCTCGGAAGGTCGTCATGGCTCGGCTTGGCCTTGTCTTCGCTCGGCCGTCGGCCGAGCGCGCTTTGCGCGCTCGGACAAGGCCAAGCCGAGCTCTCCCGAACTTTCGTGACCCATCCAGATCCTGAGCCTCCGTTCAAGGCTCATGTCTGCTTGACCTTGCCACCCAGAGAGGGCTCTGCCTGCACTACTCCTGGAAGATCTCATCGACCGACACCTCGATCCCCGTGGCCGGGTCGAAGACGACACCGCTCGAATGGTGCTCGGGTTTCTTGCCAGGGGCAAGGACGACGATCGTCTCCAGGGAAGGCTGGGTCGCCGAGAGGATCTCGATGACGAGCATCGGCGCCACGGGTCTTCATAGCTCTTCGCCAGCGCTTTCTGCATGGTCTTTCTCCTCAGCTCGGTACGACAACTACCCTGACACAGGGGGGCGTGGCCCGGATCGTTGAAGTCCTTTCGGAGGCGGCGGATGGTGTCGTCGTCCATGATCATGATGGTTTTCCCCTTCGTTTGAGCATGGGTTTAATCTAGAGTAGCGGGAGCAAGAAGTCAAGGATTCTTTTATTTTCTTCAATCTTGCCACCCAGGCAAGGAGACATGATCTTGCGTCTGGGTGGCAAGGTCAAGCAGACGAGAATCTGACAACGGAGCCTTTGAGGGTGGGTGTTCACCTCGGAGCGTTGAGGTGGCACGGCTTGGCCTTGTCTTCGGCTGGCACGAGCGCGCTGTCGCGCGCTCGGTCAAGGCCAAGCCGAGCGGCGCAGAAAAATCGAGGTGAAGATCACAGGATGTACCACGATCCACGGCCTTCGTCTGCTTGACATTGCCACCCGGCATGGTCCGACAATGCCGGGAAGAAACCATCTCTATGATCTAAGATCCCGGCTCGGGGGGCGTGGGCGGCAGGAGAAGCCGGAAGCCCCGGTACTGGAGCCTGAAATCCGGGATCCAGAAGCTTCGGTGAGCAGCGCGCGCGATGTCGGCGTTGAGCCAGCAGCTGCCGCCGCGGGGCACGCGTCGTCCGGCGACTCCACCCTTCCGGCAAGCAACGCATAGGGCTCCGCCCATTTCCCCTCGTCCCCCCGGACGCGCCGGGCGTGCTTGCCAACCTTCCGTCTCCATGGCTCGGGTCGCTTCGAACGCCGCCGGGGGACGCCGCTCGTATCCGCTATGCAGAGCGCCCCACTCCTTCAAGCTCAGGCTTCCCTCCTGCTCGAAGGGCAGCCGTCCGGTGAAGAGCTGGTAGAGCACCAGGCCGAGGGCGTAGACGTCGCTTTGGACAGACGCGGAGCCGTCGTCAAAGAGCTCGGGCGCCATGTAGCCGGGTGTGCCGGCGGCCGGCGGTACGGCGACCCGGCGTCCGACCAAGCGCTCCGTGTCGCGGGCCAGCCCGAAGTCCGAGATCCGAACGCGGTGGACACCGTCGAGCAGGACGTTGGCGGGTTTCAGGTCGCGATGCAGGATGCCCGCCTTGTGAATGGCGGGGCACGCAGCCTTGCCTTCGCTCGGCCGTCGGCCGAGCGCGCTGCGCGCGCTCGGACAAGGCCAAGCCGAGCCGTCCCGACGTCCTGAGATGAAGCCTCCATCTCCTGAGGCTTCGTTCGAAGCTCTTGTCTGCTTGACCTTGCCACCCTCAGGCACACAGGTTACTCGATGTCGACCTCCGCCTCGAGCGTACGACGCACACGCTTCGCCAGGTCCGCGAGGTGGGCCTCGGTATAACCGTCGGCCGAAGCTGAGCCCTCAAGCGCGTCGGCAAGGCGCTCGCCGATCGAGCCCAGGCTCCACGCCGCAAGCTGCGACGCTTCGGCCGGCGTACCGGGCTGCGGCTTCAGAGCCAGCCCTACGAGGTGGTCGACGAGCAGACGCTGCAAAGCCCGCCGGTCGGCACCGATCGCCCCATCGATCTCGCCGAAAGCCGTCGCCTCGAGGTGACGGAAAAGCTCCGGCAAGGTGAAGGCCTCACCGTCGGCCACGCGGCGCTCGTTGTCGAGCACCCGAGCGAGACGCGCCGGCTCCAGCAAGGTGGAGAAGGCCGCCTCGTAGAGGCCGGCAATACGGTGGCCCAGGTTGTAGTCGGAGCCGTAACGCCACGGATAGTTCCAGTCGAACGAGAGGTCGGCTTTCAGGAGCGCCAGGGTCTCCGGCGGCAGCGCGAAAAGCCCCTGGGCAAAAAGCTTCTCGTCGAGCACCGCGAGAGCCCGGCGCTGGTCCTCCACCGGCACCGGGACGATCGGCGGCGGCCCGCCCTCGGGCGAGGCCGGCGATACCACCCGGCGCAGCAGGACCTGCCCACCGACGTGACGCGCCGTCATGTCGACGTAGTCGAGGGCAACTGAAAAGATCGCCGCGTCGAGCGCCGCCCGCAGCTGGCTGTAGTCGTGTCCTTCGCCGAGCACGAGCTCCGGCAGCTTCGGCAGCACCTCCTCGTGGATCATCGCGAGCCGCGAGGCAGCAAAAGCGATCGGGTCGTCGCCCAGATCGTCGGAATTGGTCGTCGGATCGATCGCTCCAAGCTCGCCGCTGTCGTAGACGAGACCCGGCACAAGCTCGGCCCGTGCGGCGATGCGGTCAAGCTCCGCCTCCTCTTGCTCGGCGCTCAAGCCGTCAAAAGGACGGTAGACGTGCTCGACGATCAAGTCGTCCCAGGCTCCCAGCTCCTGCAGGAAGTAGTCGCCCTGCTCCGCCCCTTTAGGCGCCAGGAAGATCGGGTTGTAGTCCATGACCGAGGCCGAGAACGGACGCTCGCCGCGGCGTCCGGTGACTCGGCCGGAGCGTACGTCGTCCCAGCTCGCGGCAAGGCTCGCCTTCCAGTTGTGGGGAAAGCCCAGAGCATGGCCGACCTCGTGGGCGACGAGCTCCAGGAAAGCCTCGCGGGCGAAGCGGTCCGCCTCGGGGGTCTCCGGCTCCAGGATGCCCCGGGCGCCGAGGACGAGGCGGGCGAAAGCCATCTGCGAGGAGAAGGAAAGCGACCGGTCACAAGTACCCGGCATCGCGCGCAGCCCCTCCAGGAGCTCACGCTTCGTCACCAGGTGCTCCTGCCCCGGCTCCGGTGCCCGCCACCAGGCGTAGACGAGATACCGGTTGCGGGCGAAGGAGAAAAACTCGCCGTTCAAGTAGACGACGCCCTTCAAGGCCTCGCCGGTGCGCGGATCGGCGAAGGCCGGCCCCGCCATGCCGGAGAAGACCAGGTCGTCAGAGAGGTTCCAGTAAATCACCGAGTGGCGGATGTCGGCCGGGTCCCATTCGCCGTCCGCGGGCGGGTCGAGGACGCGTACGGCATTGCGGAAGCCGATTTTCTCGAAGGCCGTGTTCCACCAGGTGGCGCCCTCTTTGACGAGCGGACGCCACTCCTCCGGCACCGAGGGGTCGAGGTAGAAGGTGACCGGCTCGACCGGCTCGGAGACGGCGGCCGCGGGATCGGCCTTGCGCAGGTCCCAGCGCAACAGGAGGTGACGGAAGGCGGTGTCCTTCTGGTCGATGCCGGTGTAGTCCTTGTATTCGAGCGTCATGCCGCCGATGCGCTCGTCGAAGCGCCGCGGACGATAGCCGTCGTCGGGGAGGCGGTAGAAGTTGTAGTCGACGGTGGCCTCGAAGAAGCGGGCGTCGGCGAGACGTCCCGGGGAAAGGTAGCGCTCGAAGGGATTGCCGCCCTCACCGCCGCTTCGCGGCTTGCGCTCGAAGCGGTGCCGCACCCGGGCAACGACGTTGTCCTCGAAGCCTTTGAGCGACTCGACGATCGTGCCGTCGCCGCGGGCTTTGGCCGCCGAGGACCGCAGGATAGGGCTCGTCTCGGCCGCAAAGAGCTTCGTGGCCTCGACGATCAAGGGTGCAGGCTCGTCTGAGAGCTGTTCCAGACGCGCCGAAAACACCGGCGAGTCGGGGAAGCTGTCGCGCACCGCGTGGCGTAGCGACGAGCCCTCCCCCGCTCGAAAGTCGACGTTTACCTTGTAGAGCACCAGGTGCTCGCCCACTCGCTCCCAGCGCACCAGCTGGGTCTCGATCGCGGCGCCGCGGGGATAGAAGTCGCCAAGCGAACCGACGAGGACGGTGGAAAAGCCGAGCGGCGCTCCCAGGAGCTCGGCGCGAAGCTCGAGGTAGAGCTTCTCGGGCGAACGGTGGAAGGTGAGAAGCCCCGGGATCTCCTCGGTGTCTTTGAGGAGGTCGTCACGGCTCATTCCGGCCGCCGCGGACGCCTCGGCGGCGGGTTTTTCGGCGCCCTTGGCACCCTTCTTCCTGGCCGTCGCCTCGGACGGCGACAAAGTCATGATCACAAAGATCAGTAACGTCGTAAGCAGGCTTTTGCGTAGCTTCATGGTCCCTTTCCTTTCCTTGTGCTCGATGAACCTCTGGTTGAATACGCGTGGAACCGGAGAGGGTTTCCGCCTCAAGAAGCCCCGCCAAGGATCGCCGTGGCCCGCTCGACCTCGCCGGCAAAAGCCTCCAGAACCGAGGCGACGACCACGATCTGCTCCTCGGCCTGCTGCCATTCGCGACGCTCGATCGATTCCCGGATCCCCGGCATGGTCTTCGGCGCATAGCCCGTGTAGACGCCCGGGGCGTAGACCTGATGGCGGTACCAGGGACGACCCGGCAGGCCTTCCTCGCGCGTCAAGGCGCGCTCACTCTTCCGCAGGATCTCGTTGAGCTCCCGGCGCTTCTCCTCCGCGAGGGTCTTCTCGCCGGAGGCGACCGGTGCATAGGCTTCCCCATAGGCCTTGGCGCTCTTGCGCAGCCGGCCGAGGGCGTTTTGGAGCGGCGCGAAGTTCAAATGCGGCACCTCGCCCTCGAGCTCCGGGACGACGAAGGTCTTGCGCGGATCGAAGACCGCCTCGTAGACGCCGTCTTTGATCTTGCGGTTTTTTTCCTCGGTCTTGCTCCGCATCTCGTCCGGGAGCTTGGCGAGCTCCTCGACGTAGAGGCCAATCGAGTCGACGAAGCCGTCGAAGTCAAAGGGCAGAATCGTTGCGTTGGCGAGGCGCAGCATGATCCGGCCACCGGCCTGGGCGAGGGCCACGCCGTAGGTGAAGTCGGTGTCCATGAACCTCACGTAGTGGTCGAAAGAGTCGTAGATCGAGTGGTACTGGCCGTACTCGTCCTCGCCGCCGTAGCCGACGTTGAGCGAAGCGATGCCGAGGAATTGGAGAAAGGGTCCGAAATCGGACCCCGAGCCCAGCGGATAGAGGCGAAGGTCCTCGCGCTCCAAAGCCTCCTTGGCTCTCTCGGGGTCGCCGTAGATAATCGCGGCGGCCCGGGAGCGTTGGAAGACGCTGATCCCCTTCTGGGGGTCGACGACGTCGCGCATCACCTGGTTGACCATCTTCTCCAGGGTGTGGGAACCGCCGGCGTAGAAAAAGCCGCGGCTGTTGCTGTCGGAGTTGACGTAGACGACGGCTTTTTCGCGCAACTCCTCGGCGTGGGTCTCGGCCCACTCGACCGAGCCGATCAACCCCGGCTCCTCAGCGTCCCAACCGGCGTAGACCAGGGTACGCTTCGGCCGCCATCCGCTCTTCGTGAGCTCGGCGACGGCACGCGCTTCCTCCATCACGGCCACCATGCCGCTCACCGGGTCGGTGGCGCCGTAGACCCAGCCGTCGTGATGGTTGCCGCGGATCACCCATTCATCGGGGTGCTCGGCGCCTGGGAGCACGGCGATGACGTCGTAGGCCGGGACCAGGTCCCAGTTGAATTCGACCTTGAGGCGGACCTTGGCGGGTCCCGGGCCCAGGTGGTAGGCGATCGGCAGCCCACCGCGCCAGCCCTTCGGGACGACGTGGCCGCCGAGGGCGGCGAGCAGCGGTTGGGCGTCCTCGTAGGAGATCGGCAGGGTGGGGATCTTGGTGAAGACCTGGGCCTCGTCCCGCGGCAGGCGCTCGGCGTCGGCGGTGGCGCCGACGAACGGAGTCAGCGCGTCGCCGTCGTGGAGCGTGAAGTCCATGACCGAGCCGCGCTGGACGCTCCCGGCGCTGCGCCAGCCGCCCTTGGGGTAAACGTCGCCGGCGCCGTAGCCGTCGCCGCCGGGGTCGGAGTAGATGATGCAACCGACGGCGCCGTGCTCGGCCGCCACCTTGGGCTTGATCCCCCGCCAGGAGCCGCCGTAGCGCGCGATGACGATCTTCTCCTCGACGTCGACGCCGTGGAGCGCCAGCTGCTCGTAGTCGTCGGGAACGCCGTAGTTGACGTAGACGAGCTCCCCGGTTACGTCGCCGTCGATCGAGAAGGCGTTGTAGGAGGGCAGCTGCTCGTCCTGCTGGGCCGACGTCGTGTCTTCCCCAAGCGCCGGCTCGACGAGCTTGGCGCGGTACGTCGTCGGCTCCAGCAGCTCCAGGACCCGGGTCTTGGGCGTAGGAAAGAGGATCTCAAAAGTCTCGACACGGGTCTCGTAGCCCCAGGAGCGGAACAGCTCGGCCATGAATTCGGCGTTGACCTTGCCGTGGGGCGAGCCCACGGGATGGGGATGCGCGGTCATCCGCTTCATCCACTCCCGGAGGTTCCCGGCGTCGAGGTGCGAGTCGAAACGCTCCTCGAGGGCGCGCTGGGCGGCAGCCTCCTCAGCGCTGAAGCCGAGAAGGGGGGTCGCTCCTTCGTCGCCGGCTGCCGCAAGGGGCGCGGCCGTCGAGCTCAGGACGGCGAAAGCCAGAAGGGTGGCAAACGAGGCTTTACGGGTCATCGTCGTTCCTCCGTCGAAGGGCGCGGAGCGCCGGTCACGGTTCGTCAGCTTTTCTCGGCAACAGGCTGCAAGAGGCGCAAGACTCCAAGCAGGCTCTGTGGAGCATGAGTCGAAACCTGCCAGTGTCGACGATCGGCGACGAGCTTCTCCGCCAGGGCACGGATCTGCGGGCTCGTCGCCACCAGAACGCCGGTCGCGGCGGCGCTCGCGTCGAGGCGCTCGACGACGAGGCGTCGCAAGACTTCAGAGGCGGAGCCGTCGTCAAGCCACAGGAGGACGCCGGCGGCCACCGTGACGACACCCTCGAGCTCGCCGCTGACCTCCGGGTCAAGCTCCTGGAGGTGAAGCACGAGCTTGCCGGCCTCGGTGGCGAAGATCGTCTTGCAGGCCTTCGAGGTCGTAAGCTCCAGGACCAGGGCCCGCAACGGCTCGTTGTGCGGGAAGCCGGGGACGCGCTGGAGGAGCGCGACGAGCTCCGCCTTGACCCCGGGCTCGAAGGCGATCAGGAACGGCAGGGCCGAGGTCCCGAATCCGGCCTCCCTGGCGGCCACGAGAAGCTCCTGGACGGAAAGGTCCATCAATTGGGTGGAGGTGATCTCGCCGGTCGAAGGGTAGGAGTCGAGGGCGTCGTCGTCGGGCGGAGACACCGCCTCTTTTTCGACCAGCCAGGCGACGGCCAGGCGGACTTTCTGGGGCGCCACCGGGAGCTCGGCGACGATGTCGAAAAGGCGCCATCCCGGGTTCTTTCGCAACAGGTCGAAGACCTCGACGAAGGGCAGGCCGGCGCTCGTCAGCTCGTCGTCCTCGCCGAGCGCAGGAACCTCGCCGCTGGCAACGGAGAGTGGCACGCCGGTCCCCGGTAGGAGGTCCCGGCGGTTCTCGAGCTCGTCCTCGAGCCAGGCCACCTGCATCAGGGCCTCGGAAAGCAGCAGCGCTTCCCGCGTGCTGCCGTTTTCCTCTGAGGCGGCGAAGCGGAAGCGCCCTTTCTTCATGCCCAGGAGCGCCAAGAGCGCCTCGCGCCGCGGTAGCTCGGCCCACTTCGCATCGACGACCTGCCCCGCTCGGAAACCGATGCTGCCGTTGCCCGCGGGACCTCGCAGCACCAGGCTGCCGCTCTTCGCCGTCTGCTGGACGTACTGCACGAGCTCCCACAGCGGGTGGTTCGCCAGGTCCCCCTGGAGCAACGGTGCCTGGACGCCGCGGCTTTCGACCAGCCGCTCGGCGCGCAGGACGAGCTCCTCCAGGTCGCACGGCTTGGTGAGGTAGTCGTCGGCTCCGGCGCGAAGCGCCGCGACACGGTCGACGCTCTCGACGCTCCTCGACAGGACGAGGATGGGTAGCGCCCGGGTCTCCGCGCGTCCTCGCAGGTCGCCGACGATGTCGAGGCCGGCGTTGCCGGGCTGGAGGATCTCCAGGATCAGCAGATCGGCCTGGCCGGCCAAGGTCTTCTGCACCGCCCGCTCGCGGTCCATCAGGAGCTCGACCTCGTGCCCGGCCACGTGCAGGCGGTCCTCGAGGACGGCGCCGAACACGGGGTCTTTTTCCACTACCAGGATTGCGCTCACCGTCTTCTCCTGGACGCTCAGTGGCGCCTCCCCCACCATCGCGTCGATTGAGGCCGCATTCTATGTCATAGTCGGCGGCGATGGGCGAGCCCGCCGCGCAATCTGCCCGGCGACCGTCGTTTGACCCTCTACGGGGCCGCTGCTAGGCTGGCGGCAAGCGCCCTCCGGGATCTCCACTAGGAGAATCGAGCCGTGATCGTCGAAAAACGCCGTGTCGAAGGGATGACGCTCCTCTGCGTCGAAGGTATCATCAAGCTCGGGGAAAGCGCCGCTTTCCTCGCCGAGACCTTGAAGCGGGTGCTCGAGAAAGACGAAGGACACGTGCTGCTCGACCTCTCGCAGATCAACTACATCGACTCGACGGGCATCGGTGAGCTCGTCGGGTACATGACCCAGTTCAAGAACGAGGACCGCAAGCTCATCCTGATCAACCCGTCGCCGCGGATCACGAAGCTCCTCGCCGTCGCACAGATCGACAACCTGTTCCCGATCTACGACCACGTCGACGCGGCCGTCGCGGCGGAACGCTAGCGAGGCGGCGCCTCAGACTGACGAGCGCGTTCTTCTGAGGTGGCTCCGCGGTAGCTCTGCCACACGAGTCGGGATGGAGACGCTACAGACACCTCTGGAGATCTGGCGCGAAAGGCTCGCGCACTTTGAGCGGGAAGAGGCCAAGGGCTCCGACCCGGCGCGCCGCTTCACGCTCAGGAAGGAGATCGAGGAAGCCCGAGCCAAAATCGCCGAGCTCGAAAAAGACGCCTCCAAGCCACCGGACGTCGCTCCCGCACCGCCACGGCCCAAATTCGACGACGCCGAGCTCGACCGCCATTCCCGCGAGCTGACGGCCCTCTACGAGGAGAAACGCGCCCTGAGCCTGGGGGGCGACGACACGAAAGTCGTCGACGCCGAAATCCGCAAGAAGCGCCGACGGCTCCGCCGCGGCCCCGAGCTCGCCCCCGGCGACCGCCTCCTCGGCGGACGCTTCGAGCTCGTCGAAAGCCTCGGCAAGGGCGGCTTCGGCCGCGTCTGGAAAGCCTGGGACGAGGACGCCCACCGCCGCGTCGCCGTCAAGGTCCTCTTCCCCCAACACCTCGACGAGCGCAGCAAGGTCGAGCGCTTCTTCCGCGGCGCCCGCTGGATGGCGGAGCTACGCCACGCGAACGTCGTCGCCATCCGCGAGCCCAAGCTCGTCGACGAGGACGGCTGGTGCTTCTTCGTCATGGAGCTCATCGACGGTCCCGACCTGGAGCGGGCCGTGCTCGGCGGCGGCCTCTCCCGCGCCGACGGCGTGCGCATCGTCCGCCGGGTCGGCGAAGCCCTGGAGCACGCTCACGCCAAGGGTTTGGTCCACCGCGACGTCAAGCCGTCGAACGTGCTCCTCGACGCGGACCTTGAGCCGAAGCTCACCGACTTCGACCTCGTCCGCGCCGACGACACCGACACGCCCTACACGGCGACCCACGCCATGATGGGGACGCTCAACTTCGCCGCCCCCGAGCTTCTCCACTCGCCCCGCGACGCCGGACCGGCGGCTGACGTCTACGCCCTGGGGACGACCGCGATCTTCGTCCTGCGGGGGGAGGCGCTGCCCGCCGGGTACTACCTGAACCCGGGCAAGGCCGTCGCGGAGCTCGACATCCCCAAGGCTCTGGCCGAGGTGCTGCGGCGGGCGACGTCACACGAGGCGGACGATCGGTATCCGTCGGCGGGGGCGTTTACCGAGGCCTTTGCCCGCGCTGCCGTAGAGGAAGATCCGCCGGACGAGGTGGTCGTCGGTCCTACGGTCGTTTCGCCGCAGTGGACGGGGCCGTCGGAGGATCTCTTTCGGTGGATCGAGACGCCGCACGACGGGCGCGTCGAGCTCTGGCGGGAGATCCCGGCGGGGACGTTCCGGATGGGGAGCCCGGAGGGTGTCGGTCATGGCGACGAACATCCGCAGCATCGCGTGACAATCCATTCGGCCTTCCGGATGGCCGCGGTGCCGGTGACGAACGCTCAGTACGCGGCCTTCGACGCGAAGAAGGGCGAAGAAGATCGAGCAAACCATCCCGTGGTCCATGTGACGTGGCACGACGCGATGAAGTTTTGTGAGTGGCTTTCTTCCACGGCTCCGTGGGCGCGAGGAGTCCGGCTGCCGACGGAGGAGGAATGGGAGTACGCCTGCCGGGCGGGGACCGAGACGGCGTACTGGAACGGCGACAAGGCCGCAGATCTTGATCGCGTCGGGTGGACCTCGGAGAGCTCAGGACATCAGACGCACGCCGTCGGCGAGAAGCCGGCGAACGCCTGGGGGCTCTACGACGTCCACGGCAACGTCTGGGAGTGGACGCTGAGCCCTTGGACCAGCGACTACTCGGCGAAGAAGGACGGTTTCGAGCTGGATCCGCGTTCGGTCGATCGTGCCGCCGCCTCCGGCGGCGGTCAACGCGTGATCCGCGGCGGCGGCTACGGGAACGACGCCGACTACGCGCGCGCTGCTTGCCGCGGCAACGGGAACCCGGATATCGGGCGCGGGAACCTGGGCTTCCGGCTTTTGCTGCCGCCCGCGCCCCCCGAGTCGGGATCTTAGATCATTGAGATGTTGTCATCTGGCGGCACGCGCGGCAGCCGAAGGCGGATGTTGCCGCGCTGTGCGGAAATAGTTGCCGTTCGCGGCCAATCGCCTGAGAGAAATTTGCCGACCGCTGCCGACAGGCCGGCAAATACCGCCGGAATTCACGACTCCGACGACCCTGCTCGTGAATCGGAATGCCCCGACTTTGCCGGCGAAATCCTCAACAGCGGCATGATTCGGTCGGAGTCGGCAGAATCAGCGTCTTCATAGCGGACAGCAATTTTGTCTGATCAGGAGCGCGTCAGAAGAGTAGGTCCCGTCAGAAGAGTAGACCCCCGGCCCGCGAGCTGAGCGACCGCCGTTTGCCACGGACCGTGTCGTCGGCCGCCTCGTCGAGATGCCCGGGGTCACACAAACGGGGGAAGAGGTTGACCACGGTTCGCATCTCGACCTCCGATCAAAAACGCACGTCCGGACGTTCGAAGACGGCCGTCAGGTCGCCTCTACCAGAACGGACGGCACCTGCGTGTGGGCCGAAGCCCAACGCCGGGGACGGGCCTGCTCGGTACCTGAACCGCGCTCGGTCCGGTCGCGGGCTCGGGGGGCGCGGGCGGCAGCAAAAGCCGGAAGCCCTGGTTCTCGTGCCTGATATCCGGGTTCCTGTTGTTGCGGTAAGCAGCGCGCGCGTTGTCGGCGTCGTTCCTGTAGCTGCCGCCGCGGATCACGCGTTGACCGCCGCCGGTGGCCCGTCCCCTGGTTTCTTCTTGCCTTTCTTGCCTCTTAGACTCTTCTTCCAACCTCCGATCATGCGGCCGATCGCTTGCAGCCGGCCGGTGGAGAAACGTAAGCCGCCCGCGGACACCAGGTTCAGGACCCGGGCGAGACGCAAAAGCTCCCGCAGCCGGACGAGCATCCAGTCGGCCTGCTCCAAGTGCTCGCGGCGCGACGCCGGGAAAGTCAGCGCCAAGGCTACGTCGGTCACCAGCTCGCTCGCCACGGTCACGACAACCGGGGCGACGTAACGATCCCGCTCCGGCGGCCAGGTGTTCGCGCGGGCGATCACCCAGGCCGCCAGGTCGCGGGCCTCGACGTAGAGCGGTGAGCCGTCGGACCTCATGACCTTCGACTACCTAGTCCTAGTGGACTGTAACATTTGAATCGCTAGTGGGCAGCACCTCAGACCGGCGAGCTCTGGTTGGCTCCCGAGATCTGGGTGGCAAGGGCAAGCGACACAGTCGGTGGCTCGAGTCTCGGACGTCGGAAGGTTCCTCAAGGCTGTACCACGCAGGCAGGCTTGCCCTTGTCTTCGGGGGCGACCAGCCCCCGAACCAGCGGATCGC